>NZ_CAKMMW010000003.1:0-621370 GCF_927798215.1 Paenibacillus allorhizoplanae | reverse complement strand
TTCTTTAGGTTACCTTTCACCAGTTCAATATGAAGAAAACTACTACAAAGAAGTTAGTTAATTCTCTTAATAGGTGTCTACTTTCTTGACAGAGGTCCATTTTTACAGTTAATTGGATATTATTAACCAATTTCGAGGAAATAGATGTAGTTTATACAGTTAGTTGTCGGTAAGCGGGCGTGCAAGTAGCTGGTGGGTGTGGTAAGAGCGAGAGTGGGAGGCAAGCAGCTAACGAGTGTGTATATGCACAAGTGTTGGTAATCAGATGCTATATCAAACTAACGTGTGTCATCACAAGGCCATTCTTATCATCTACAAACAATTGAAAGATTTGCTTATAGGCGAGATCGCCCAGATGTCCTATATTTGTCAGTAAGGCTATGCCATTTGCGGTAACTTACGTATGTGTAATCAGGGATACCCAGAGGAGGAGCAGCATGAACTGGATTTTCGAACGGATGGAAGAGTCACATCTGAGTGATATGGTAGCGCTATGGAATAAGGAGTTGTCGGGGTCGTTTCCGATGAGGCTTCGATTGCTGGAGCAGAATGTCCTAGGAGACAGACTTTGGCTAAGGGAAGGATCCTGGGTGGCGCTAGAGCCATCGTCCGGGCGTGTTGTTGGATTCGTCATTGCTAAGAGGGCAAGTGAAGTTACTGCGCGTTTTGGCATTCGCAGGGATATGGGATGGATTCAGGCACTGATGGTAGACCCGCAGCATAGAAACAAGGGAATCGGTAGTTACTTGCTTTACAAAGCTGAAGATGCCCTGCAGAATGCTGGAGCACGGCGGATCATGCTGGGCAACGATCTGCATGGACGTCTGTTTCCGGGGATTCCAGATCAGCTCAAGGAAACGAAGGCGTGGTTTGAGAAGAGAACGTACACCTTCTTGGAGCAATCTTTCGACCTACTAAACGCGTACGAGGATGATCAGACGGTAGCTTTACCAGAGGTCCATGAGGCGACATTCCGAGTCGCAAATCCTCATGATCGAGAAGGCTTAACAGCGTTCATGAGTCGCTGCTTTCCTGGCGCATGGGATTATCAGCATCGCGACTATTGGGAACGCGGTGGTACGGGTAGAGAGTTCGTCCTGTTAGAGAAAGAGGGCTCGATTATTGGGTTTTGCAGAATGAATGATACGCAATCTCCTTTGTTAGCTCAGAACATTTACTGGTCGCCGCTTTTCGAGGGGGAATTAGGCGGTATTGGCCCACTAGGCATCGATGAGAGCTTCCGAGGACATAAATATGGTATCTCGATTGTACAAGCAGCGATTCATTATTTGTTGCAGCGTGACGTCCGTCACGTGGTCATTGATACGACCCCTTACGTAGATTTCTACGGAAAGCTGGGCTATCAGAGTTGGAAGTGCTACGCGAGATATGCCAAGGATCTATAAGGTATTAATCAAAGAGGGAGCCGTTATGCCGAACAGGCGTAATGGCTCCCTTTATTATTTGCTCCTTGTATTCAGTTTTTATTATTAAGCCTTCTGAACTCACTAGGAGTAATCCCCGTATGTCGCTTGAATACACGGTTGAAAGAAGCAGCTGTGAAGTAGCCGACGAGCGAAGCGATTTCCTGCACTTTCAGGTCGGTATCCCGCAGCATTTCAATTGATTTATTCATTCGGACGGTGAAGATGTAATCGCTGAAATTCGTTCCCGTTTTTTCTTTGAAGTAGGTCGATAGATATGGACCAGTAATTCCCAGCTTGGCTGAGATGGCTTCCAGTGACAGATCATCTCCGAAATTAGACTCCACATATTCCATGACGAACTTGGTCATGACGTCTGTTTCAGATTTCTTCTCTTTAATGGCGGCTGCAGATCTTGCTAAGAACCAGTGCAAGAAATCCTTGTACTGCGCTAAGGTATGGCATGCTTTCAAGAGATCGTAAGGTGAACCTCTGTCAGAGAACGTGTGGATGGAAATATTTTGGGCGTACATACTCTTCATTGCTTTGTTCACGATATCTTTGGTGAAGTCTTGGAACTGGTGGGCTAGTGCGCCTGCCTTCGCAAGCTGATCGAGCAGCTTATCGGCTAGAGGAATCGTGACGGCATCAGATCCTGCTTGTAGATTAGCTGTCAGCTCGTTCTCCTCAGACGGTGTAGGAATCAGTAGAGCAGGCTGTGGAAGCCATTCCGTAATAATCTGAACATCTTCGCCTAGCCGCCGTTGTTTAATGAGATCTAGCGCGTTCTGATAGGTTTCCACAAAGTCAGATGAGTTCTTGTGAATAGGGCTTGGTGCAATGGTGAAATTGCAATAAGCAGAGTCGATATCCAGCATACGCACAAGATGATCTAGATCATCAGGATGCCCGACCTCTTCCTCATTTTCGATAAAAAGAATGGACAAGATCTGATCCTTTTCCAATTGAAAGGTTAATGAATCTGTGTACATGCGCGAGAAATGGGCCTCGATCAGCTCTTTATACGTGTTAAAAATGCGCTGATGCCCGTTCGTAATTTCCGTGAGGAATTTATCCTTGAAGTCGATTTGAAAAAGGATGAGCTTGTACGGCTTGTTCGCGTCGATAGAGGTCTGCAATTGTGAGCCTTTGCCTTCCAGTTTCTTCAATCGTGTCATATAGGCAAATTGCTGCAACAGGGTATTCTTGGAGCGAATATCGTTATGAAATTCCTGATTCGATCGGGATAGATCGTGAAGTGTATTGTGAAGTAAGTTGAATTCCTTAATTCGGCTATTCGTAATGTTTTGCAGGCCAGCAGGATGATACGCTTCCAGCGAGCGAAGCATATTCGCAAGTGGATTATGGAATCTCCTAGCAATCAGATAGGAAACTGCAAGTGAGATGAATAGGGAAAGTAGGATAAGCACTAGCATATTGAGGTTAAGTCGGTGAATTTGCTTGGTGAGACCTTTGTCGGAAACGACCTCGATATAAGTTAAACCTGTCTCTGCGCTGGTCTGGTAGAAGTAATAGGTATTCTTAATTAATGAATAGCCACTTCCAGATTTCTCCTTGATTTCAGCTGGTAGTTGAACCATATCGGAGGAGAAAATCATGTTTTGATTTCCATCCATAATCAGGAGGCTGCTTTCAGGCTGTGACTGATGAAAGGCTTCATAGACCTTTGAGCTCTTCATGAAGACGATAAAAGCGAAATTCGTATCATACGCGCTCTTAATTAGGATGGGCATGAGGCTGCCGACTGGTTTATTTTCAAATGCGGTAACCGAGTTGAAAACGGCGGAAGGGTAGATTTTGAAGCTCTGTGAGCTTTCCAACTCCTTGTTCCAGAAATCGACCGTATAGGAAGGCTGGGCATAAAACTTACTGAACATGGTCTCGGCATTCCGGGTACCGTCTTTCTCAATGACAAACCGACTATCTTTGAAGTAATAGAGGATGTTGTCTAAATAAAGTAAGGAATTATTAAGTGAGTACTGTAAATTAGTTTGCGCTTTAACCACAATATCGTAGTGGGTTAACGGATTGCCATTCTTTAAGATTTCTGTGTCATTGCTGAATAGGTAGCCGACCATAATGCTTCGAATCAGCTTGATATGCTTCTCATAATTAGCGACAGTCGTATTCAAATTCAGACCGCTATTGAGGATAATCTCATCCTTGATCCGATCGCGGAAGAAGGAATAAGACCACGTATTAATCGAAACGAGCAATAGAATAATCGCGATGAAGCTGAAGAACAAGGTGTAGAACAGTGATACTTGATTTTGGATTTTTGTCGAAAATCGTGCTATCCACTTCATCGTGTCATTCCTTTCCTTAGTAGGAGTTAACCATATTGAGTATATCACGGAGCAGTGGGAGGGGTTCAATACTCTGAGCTTTAAAAAGTTCTCTATTTTCATGATTCATGACGCATAGAGCGAGGAGATGGTGCAAAATAGTGACAGATGGTGGATGCTCATGCGGAATTTTCCAATCTAGCTGAAACTGTGAATATTGACTTTCCTTAAGAATCTATGTCGATTTCGGGAATGTAGAAAATAGTGAGGAATCGAAAGTATGCCTCATTGCCCGGATAATCTCGATACCTTAAAGTTTGATGCATAGACAGGATATTCAGACTGGAGGTCAAGGCATGGGGCAATTCCAAAAGAGATGGCAGAACAGCAAGCATTTAATGCTCTTGTTTTTGCCGGCGCTTATTTACTACCTATTATTTAAGTATGTGCCGATGTTCGGGATTTTGATTTCGTTTAAGGACTACAACACCTTTAAAGGTGTGTGGGCAAGTGAATGGGTTGGTTTGAAATACTACTCACTCTTCTTTCATAGTCCTGATTTTCTGAAGCTGCTTAAAAACACAGTTCTCCTAGGGATTTCCAAAGTCGTTTTCGGATTCCCGGCGCCAATTATTCTAGCTCTACTATTAAATGAAGTGCGCAGGGCTGCATTAAAACGATTAGTTCAATCGATTAGTTATTTGCCTCACTTTATTTCGAATGTTGTTGTTGTGAGCATGATGTTCTTATTTCTCTCGCCAACGAGCGGATTAGTCAATAATGTGATCCAGTGGTTCGGATATGATGCCATGAACTTTATGCAGAATGAAGACTACTTTCGTGCGATTTATATTTTATCGGAGATTTGGCAGCATGTTGGTTGGGAAACCATTATTTATCTAGCGGCTTTAAGTGCGATTGATCCTCAATTATATGAGGCGGCAAGAGTAGATGGCGCGAACCGCAGACATCAATTGCTGCATATTACCATACCGGGCATCCGGCCGGCGATTATTATTCTATTTATTTTGAACATCGGACATGTCTTGGATATCGGTTTCGAAAAAGTGCTTCTGATGTTGAATCCTTCCATTTATGCTACCGCCGACGTGCTATCCACCTATGTGTATCGGACAGGTATTCAGTCCATGAACTATAGCTATGCGACAGCGATCGATTTATTCAGCAGTATCATTAACCTCATCTTCATTCTGACTGCCAATTGGATTAGCCGCAGAACGAGCGAGACAAGCTTATGGTAAAGAAGGGAGTACGCGTATGAAAAGAAAATTTGGTCTTTTTGATATTTTTTTATTTGTAAGTTTGCTGGGAGTGGTCGTATCGGCGCTGTATCCCTTTGTTTACATGATAGCGGTTTCGTTCAGTGGAGTCGTGCCAGTCTTAAAGGGGCAAGTATTCCTATGGCCAAAAGAGTTTAATTTGAACACGTATGCATCCGTATTTGAAAAGCCAGAAATTGGAAGGGCTTACCTCAATACGATCTTCTATACCTTACTCGGTACGACGCTTTCCTTGCTAGTTAGCGCAGCAGGCGCTTATGCCCTTTCCAAGAAACATATGCTGTTTCACCGTGGCTTCATGATTATGATCGTGATCACGTTGTTCTTCAGCGGTGGCATGATTCCGACGTTCCTAGTCGTCAAAAGCTACCATCTCATAGATACGATCTGGGCGATGATCTTACCAACATTGGTTAGTTCCTGGAACATCATCGTGATGCGTACGTTCTTTTCAGGAATGCCACAGGAAGTTGAGGAGTCTGGCAAAATGGATGGACTTACGGATATCGGCATCTTTTTCCGACTCGTATTACCATTATCCAAAGCGATTCTGGCGACTATTGGTTTATTCTACGGCGTTGCGATCTGGAACAACTTTTTCTCTGCGCTCTTATATTTGCGAGATGCCGACTTGTTCCCGTTACAAATTATTGTTCGCAATATGGTGCTGCAAGGTCAGGGTACAGGCGCTGGTAATATCGGCGGCGACAGCATGATCGTAGATGAATCCATTAAATATGCAACCATCATTATTACAACGGTTCCCATCCTGATGATCTACCCGTTCCTTCAGAAGTATTTTGCAAAAGGGGCACTAATTGGGTCGATCAAAGGTTAATATAGAGGTACAAGAACAATGGGAAGCAAGGAAGGCAAGACAAGCGAGACAAGCTAGACAAGCTAGACAGGGAAAGTCGAATCAGTCGAGCAGCATGAGGCCATTCCGCACAAGGGGAAAGCAAATTTAAGGGAATTAGGGAGAGTGGGGCAACGTATGAAGAAGAAGTCGGTCGTTATGTTAGCAACAATTATGAGCATGAGTTTTGTCATGGGTGCATGTTCCAAAGAAAACAGTGTAGCAACGCCATCCGCAGCATCGACATCAGCAGCCTCATCGGCGTCATCGGTACCGAAAGCACAAACCTTCAAGTTTCTAGATTACAGTAACCCAAGCTGGCCTTATGATGCGAATTGGAAAGTATGGGGATATCTGACGGAGAAAACCGGCGTGAAACTTGATATTCAATTACCGCCAGGAAACCTGCTTGAAGATGCACTCAGCATGACTGTTGCTTCTGGTGATATGCCGGATTTGATGTGGACACAAACGAAGGCAATCGCTGATAAATTCGGGCAGCAAGGTGCCTTGGTCAACATTCTTGACTATGTGAAGGACATGCCGAACTTGAAGGCTTGGATGGAGAAGTACCCAACAGAAGCACAGAACGTACTATCATCAGATGGCAAAATGTATGTGTTCCCTAATCAAGGGTTAGGTGAGTCTAACCGTCGTACCTGGATGTATCGGGAAGATGTGTTCAAGAAGCTCGGTTTAGCCGCACCAACGAACTGGGATGAACTTTATGAGACGTTGAAGAAGCTGAAAGCGGCTTATCCAGACAGCTATCCGTTGACGTTCCGTAATGGCTTGCGTTATATGTACGATTTCGGAGCGGGCTTCAATGTACCTGCAGAAGTAGAGAAACGTAAAGCCTCTGTGTTCTTTGACAGCGCATCCAAAGATTGGAAATATGCACCGATCCAGAATGAATACAAGACGATGTTGACGTATATGAACAAGTTCTATAAAGAAAGCTTGATCCCGAAGGATTTCTTAACGATTGATACGAAAATGTGGCAGGATATCGTATCCACGAATCGTGCATTCGTGACACTTGACTATATGGGACGTATTGACTTCTATAACAGCGCATTACGTAAAGACAATCCGCAATTCACGATGAATTATATGGCTCCGCCAGCAGGTTGGGCAGGTGGACCTCGTAAGACTGCCTTTACAGCAGTGACAGAGGAAGGCTTCATGGTTTCTTCCAAATCGACCAAAATCAAAGATGTAATGAAGTATTTGGATTTCTTCTACTCAGAAGAAGGTAAGAAACTTGTTAGCTGGGGGAAAGAAGGAGATACGGCTAGTGGAACTTCCTTCACTACGAAGTATGCGGATATCGCAGATTTGAGAAAGAAAACCGGCTTGTCCACAGATGGAGCTTATACATGGTTTGATTTCAATGCACATATCTCTGTTTCTTCACCAGAGTTGCAAGCTGCATACAAAGAAGCACCTAAGTATGATGGTGAGAAAAATAGTACGCTTGCTTTCACTTTGGAGGAGCAACAAATCTTGGATACGAAAGGTGATTCCCTGAATGCTAATCGTGACGAGAATTTCTCCAAATTCATTATGGGTTCACGCAACTTCAGCGAGTGGGATAAATTCGTTGAAGAGCAGAAGAAACTTGGCTACGAGGAAATCGTTAATATTTACAGAAATGCTGACAAACGAGCGAAAGCCGCAGTGAAGAAATAAGGTTGCCGAGGAATGGTATCATCGATTACAGCCCCGCCTGAGATAGCGGGGCTTTGTATTACCCCAGAGGAGAGGAATGAAGATTATGGTTCTTCGTCGGTTTATGAAAAGGCTGTCAGTTTTACATGCAGCACTGCTGCTCTTCAGCCTGCTGCAAGTGTTCCTTCCACTCCAAACCGCGCGTGCGGCGATTCAGGAGTTTCCGATTTCCTTACAGTTGAACAATATGGATTCGACGACGAATCTAACTGGCGACATTAAAGGCACAGCCGATCTTGCAGTCGTAAATAATTCGGATCCTCAGTATATCAAAGAGGGAACGGGATCCAAGAAGTGGTTATTAGCCTTTAATAATGGCGCTGATGTTGCGGGTTCGGCTCTTATTTATCCCAAATTAGCGCCAAATGTTGATTTAAACGGATATAGCACAATGAAAATATGGGCTTATTCAATAAAAGCAAGAACCGGCGATCAAGCTGATAAGCCTATTCAACTTCGATTTTATATGAAAGGTGACACTAGTAATTATTATTACTACAGAGTCCTTTTGGATTGGACCGGATGGAAGGAAATTCAGGTTCCCCTCAGTGTTGTAAAAACACAGAAGAGCATCGCAACATTGAATAATTGGGGTTCGTTAGATTATGTGCGTTTCGATCAAGCCGCAATCGCCAATACGACACTTGACTTGGGATTGCAAATTTACTTAGATGACTTCCGGTTGACCAATATGGCATCTGTCCAACCTGTTACGGCAGATAAGGCCTCTGGCGAATATGCAAATAAAGTAACGGTTAGTTTATCCAGCTTATCGACGCCAGCAATACTCACGAAGTTGTATTATAAACGAGAAGGCATTGATAGTGCTTTCCAACTCTACACAACCCCGCTCACATTTACATCGAACGGTGAACAGACAGCTAATGTGACACTTGTTACGAAATCGTCGATTAACAATATTGAAAGTGAAGAAACGAGCTATCAGTACGCGATTATTTATCGAGATTATGTAGAAACGGTTAATGTGAACCCGCCAGCGGGCTTGTATGCGGAAACGAAGTCGATTGCTTTATCATCCCCGACAGTTGGGGCTGCAATCTATTATAAAATTGAAGGTGTAGATAACGCCTTTAAGCTATATACAACACCATTTGTGGTGGATCACCCACTGACGATAACGACGAAGGCTGAATTCGAAGGCAAGGTCAGTGAAGTGAAGAGTTACACGTATAACATTGATTTGTCTGGAAGTTCCAGTACACCAATTGGTAATATGGAAACTTTCGCAGGTTGGACGAACACGACAGCAACCTCTGAAATACCAGCCGTTCTTGGTACGAAATCAGGGAAATGGACAGATCCAACAACGGCCATTAACGTAACAGGGATGACTGGGCCTTGGAAGCAAAATGACCAAATTGAATTCTGGATGTATTCGGAGAAAGCATCGAATAAAAAGGTGTATTTTATTCTTGAATGTAACGTTCCAACGCCAGGGTTCGATTACTTCATGTCTACGTTTTATGTGGATTGGGTAGGGTGGAAGAAAGTTGAAGTGCCCTTCAATAAAATGCTGAATTCAACGGGATTAGCTGACTTAGCGAATTTCAACCAAGTCATCATACATCCCAATTGGTACAATTTAGATGTATCGGATCCGACGGATAAGTTGTATTTCGATGGTTTTGCTCTGGCTAAGAATGCCGTAGAATCATCCATTAAACAGATTGATAAGAGCACATTACCAGATAGCACGTTGAACTATACATTTTCACTTAAAAATATTAGTGACGTCGATACCGCTTATCAAATTTCGCCGAAAACAGCATTTGGACCTGGTTATGATGTAACGGTTACTCCGACTACCGCTGTCGTTGCGAAAGGCGCGGAAACGGATGTGAATCTTCAGGTCAAGGTACCTGCCTCCGCCCAGGCGGGCGATGTACAGAAAGCGATTTATACTGTGAAGCCTATTCAGGGCGGTAAGGAAATAACGATTGAATTGAATGTGAAGGTAGGGGCTCCAAGGGTTGCGACGAAGCACCATCCCTACATTATGACATCTCAAACGCAACTGAATGAGGCCAAGGCTAAAATTCAGAGCTATGGTTGGGCTGAAGATTACTTAGATGCGATTAAAGTCAAAGCGGATGGCTGGTTGAACAAAACGGTCTATTATCCTTCCAAACCAGCAGGAGAGAGTGGGAAATTCGTCTGCGGAGATACGCCACTCGTATTTAATTATGACAAACCTCATGAACATTTATGTCCGACTGACAATCAAATATACACAGGATCGGATGTCGATGCCGGATGGCGGTTTACAGCACATACAGTTAATATCGAGGCGGTACGCAATCTAGCGCTGACTTATGCATTAAGCGGTGAAGCTAAGTATGCGCAGAAAGCCAAAGAGATGCTGCTCAATTATGCGGAGCTATATCCAAGCTACGCGATGCAAGCGCTAAACGGCAGACTGTATTATCAGTCGCTGGATGAAGCGGTTCAAATGATTGAACTCGTTCAAGCGTACGACTTGATTGAACCAAGCGGTCTGTTGAGTGCCGCTGAGAAATACAATGTGGAGCAGAATTTATTTGCCCCTTCAGCTAAAACCTTGCAAGGTTATGATGTGGGTAAGTCTAACTGGCAAACGTGGCACAATGCCGCAATCGGTGCTGTTGGCGCAGTATTGGAAGATAAGACGCTGATGGATTTCTCTGTCACAGGAAAGAGCGGATTTAATTTCCAAATGGCAAACAGCGTACTGTCCGATGGATTTTGGTATGAGGGTGCGATTGGTTACCATTTCTACGCACAGTCAGCGTTGTTCTTCCATGCGCAAGCTTTGAAGAATATGGGGTATGATCTATTTGCTAGTCCGAATTTCAAGAAAACATTTGATGTTACACTGCAATATGCGTTCCCAGATCTCGGTATTATTAACAGTAACGATTCTGGTAAATATCCTACGAATTTAGGGGCGCCAGGCAGAGTTGTGCCGATGGATTACGAAGGCGTATATGCGGAGTACAATGACGCTGATTACGGTACGCTGTTGAGTATGCTTTATAATGATAGAGAGCGGGCTAGAGGCGGCTTTATCGTGCCAGGCAATACAAACTCGGGTATTGTTGGCGAACAAGCGGTGTTCTACGGGAAATCTATTATTCCAAATGGAGGCACATTGCCGTCCGAAAGTATGAATTTCACGGGACTCGGCCATTCTGTTTTACGCGCGGGTACTGGAGATGAGCAGCTTTACGCACTTGTTGATTACGGTGTGCACGGCGGTTATCACGGTCATCCGGATAAGCTTCATTTAGAGGTATTTGGGAAGGGGGAGCGGTTAGCCCCGGATCTTGGTATCCCACCTTATAGTAACTCTATGTACACGTCGTATTACAAAACGACATTCTCTCATAACACCGTCATGGTTGACGGCGATACGCAGGCAATTCCGACTGTAAACAATGTGGAAGTGTATGAACCGACGAAGTTATTCATGCAATCTGAACCGTTCAATATTATGACGAACACATCAAGTAAGGCTTACGCGGGCATGGGGCGCTATGAGCGAACGGTGGCTGTGACGAAGGATTACATGATCGATCTATTTACCCTCGAATCAGCAACGAGACGTCAGTATGATTGGTTATTACATGGTATTGGTGCGTTCACACCTGGCACGACAATGGACACTTTCCCAGGACCGTTGGGCACGAAGGACTCAACTCCTTTCTTCCGGAATGGCACATCCAAGGAGCTATCTGGTAATTGGGAAGGTGCATGGAATACCGTCAATGGAAATGGGTTGAAGCTTTTCAGCTTAACTAGCTCTCCGAGCGCGACTTCTACGATGATCGTAGGCGAAGCGCCAGGGCCAGGCAATGATACAGCTGCTTACGCACCTACAGTGATCAATCGGGTGTATGGCAACAATGCGCAATTCGTGAGCGTACTTGAACCGTACAAAGGTACAAGTAAAATCGAGAACGTGCGCAGAACCGATCCAACACACATCGTGGTGGACATGAAAGATGGTCGTAAGCAATTATTCTATTCGAATAGTGAGAAGGAAGTCGCTGGACATTTGCAATATTATTTCGTAGACGGTTTGCAACAAACAGCGGAGAATGTGGATATTACAACGAGTGTGAACACGAATGAATTACAGCTGGCTGTTGGTGAGTTGTCGGGTGTTAGCAGTGTGACAACGGTGACTTACGCGCCATCCACAACGAAGGTGTTATGGAACGGAAGTGAGGTACCTTTCACCAAAGATAATGGTTTTGTGATGGTAAGTGTGAACGTAGCATCTGCACCCGTGTTAACAGCAGATGTGACAACGAACGATACGCTTAGTGCAATCGATATCACGTTCACAGAGGATGCGGCATGGAGAGCGGCCATTACAGCCGTGAAGGATGGCACAACGACGTTGTCATCGACGGATTACACCATCCAAGCAGGGAAGATCACGATCCATGCTGGCGTGCTAGGTGAGGGGCGCCATACAGTAACGGTAAAAGCAGCGAATTATCAAGATGCCGTGGTTACACAGGTTATCCTGCTCGGTGTTCCAGTCGTGATAAGTAACAATGCTTTGCTATCGGACTTAGGTGTAGATCCAGGCACAATAACGTTCGATTCTGCGCAGCTTTCTTATAACGTTGAAGTTCCCAATAGTGTTACCAGTCTTATTTTGACAGTAAGTAAATCTCATGCAAATCAAACTCTGACAGTGACCGGAGCAACGTATAGTTCAGTAACGGGTAGTGTGTACACGTACACAGTGAACGACTTACAAGTGGGAGCTAACCTAATTGATATTCAGGTGACAGCGGAAGATGGCATTGCCATAAATCCATATCAAATTAGTGTGAATCGAGCGTCAGAAGTGCCTGTAGTTAGCAGCAATGCCGACTTAAGTGGATTAACATTATCTACTGGCGTCATTTCTCCTGCTTTTGCAGCTGGCACAACGTCTTATAGCTTAAATGTGC
The DNA here is from genome assembly GCF_927798215.1 of Paenibacillus allorhizoplanae. NCBI lineage: Bacteria > Bacillati > Bacillota > Bacilli > Caryophanales > Paenibacillaceae > Paenibacillus > Paenibacillus allorhizoplanae. The sequence goes on along the minus strand of NZ_CAKMMW010000003.1, from coordinate 608,785 downwards.
CTAATTCGGTATCGCGTATATCGGTAACGGCGAATGTGTATGACAGTCATGCATCCATGACCGTGAATGGCGTTTCAACGATTAGTGGCCAAGTAAGTGGATGGGTTAATTTACAAGTAGGTACGAATGAAATTAAAATTGTGGTAACTGCTCAGAACGGTAGTAGTAAATCTTATACAGTAACGGTAAGACGCGATGCAGATAACAGTAGTTCTTCACCGTCACCGTCAACTTCAAGCAACCAACCCATTGTTTCTAAAAATGGGACTTTGACATTACCTCAAGGTAAAACTGGCGAGGTTAGTTTGAATAATGAGGTGAAGATTATAATCCCGGCTGATGCTTCGGCCAATGAACTGAAAGTCACGATAGACAAAGTGCTAGATACTGCAAAACTGATAACCAGTAAAGTGGTTCTCGCTAGTCCGATTTTTGAGATTTTGAAAAACTTCTCTGAGAACTTCAGTAAGCCAATTACGCTAACGTTTGCTTTTGACAAAACGAGCTTGAAAGCTAACCAGAAAGCAGTGGTTTTCTACTATGACGAAGTTAAAAAAGTGTGGGTGGAGGTCCCAGGCGGTAAGGTAAATGGGGATCAAATCACCGTCGATGTGGACCATTTGACGAAATATGCCGTATTCGCTGTTAGCCAAGCGACTGTTGTACCTGAGATATCGAATCTTCGTGATATTGCAGGACATTGGGCAGAGTCAGATATTCGAGCAGCGATGAAAATGGGCATCGTACATGGGTATGAGGATGGCTCATTTAAGCCGAATCAGTTCGTGTCACGTGCAGAATTCATCGTTATGCTGATGAACGCTTTGCATACAAACGCCGGGGCAGAAAAGCTGCCGAAATACAGCGATGGTGATACGATCGGCGATTGGGCGAAGCAAGCGATTGCGCTGGCAGCCAAATCGAACCTTGTTCAAGGCTACGAGGACAGCACGTTCCGTCCTGGCAATCCATTGACAAGAGCGCAACTGGCTGTTGTGCTGGCGAACGCGTATGCGCCGGGCACCTCAGGGGCGAAAGTCGTGACATTCGCGGATGTCTCCGACATTCCTGCGTGGGCCCTAGAAGCTGTAGGCATCGTACAAGAAGCGGGACTGATGCAAGGATATGCAGAGAACCGTTTTGGACCGCTTGCCACAGTTACCCGTGCAGAGGCGATTACGGTGATTACGCGATTGTTGCCTAAGCAAGCTAGCAAGTAAAATGAATTAAGCCATAACAGGAACCCGAAAGATGTACGCTTGGATTCAAGCGTTGTCTTTCGGGTTTTCCATTTGTGGGGCACCCCGTCCCGATGCCCTCGGCTTTCCTCCACTTCCCCCGACTCCCCAATATGAGCAGGAGCAGTTAAGAGTGAAATGAGAATATTTGATGAGTAGTGAGGATAAAGAAAAGAATGTAGGAAAATTGGAGTAGTGTGAAGTAGTAGGAGGATATGAAGTAATGAGTAACAAGGGAGTGAAGGCAACCCATATAGTGCCCGATGGAGTAAGGTTGTTGATTTTCTGAAAACTCTCAAGTCTTCAAGTCCTATACCCTGACAAAAATGCAAAAGAGCACTTTCTTTAATAGTTTTCCCCTCCGTTATTGGAAATTGATGCAAATAGGCATCAATTTAGCGTGATTTCAGGAGATTCTCATGAAATACGTTAAAAGGGTTGCCTATTTGCACGCATTTTCTAATATCGACATTAAATTAGTAGAAAAGGTTGTATTTTTGCATTTTTGAGAGTGGAGAGAAAACGGAAAGAAGGGAGAGATGGGAGAGATGGGAGAGATGGAGAGTAAGGTGAGAAATGAGAGAAATGAGAGATGAGAGATGGGAGATGGGAGATGGAGAATAAGGGAGATAGAGAGGAAATGGAGAGAGTGATCAACACCCCATGCCGCTACCCCGCTCTGCCTCACCTCCCTGAAGTGCTCAATGTTGTCAGGTTAGTACAATTGGGAAGTCCGAAATTACCCAACTAATCTCATTGTCAGCACTAGCAAAACCTGATTAATCCGAATAAGCCCAACTAAATCGCCCCAAACAACTCTCGTACAAGGAGCATAGCTAAATAAGTCGGCAGAATCGGACTATTAAGCTATTTTAAAGTAAAATGCTCGGTTTAGTTTGGTGATATCGGACTATTGGAATTTAGGGAGGAGTCGAGGAGATTGGCAAAAAAAGGATAAGCCAATTGCCTAAGCAACTGGCCTATCCCTCCTTCACTTCGAATTAATATAGTTTGGTGATTTTCCACCAATTGATATCAAAACCGCCGGTCGCTGCATAGAGACCGAATTGATGTGTGCCTGCTGGGATCTGAACCTGATGGGAGACGGTTTGATAAGTGGAAAAGCTGCCGGTATTGGGAATATCGATTTGACCTAGTACGGTTCCACCGGCGTTGATGTCCAGCGAGATTTTTCCGTTATTATTTGGGGTCGCGATCCGATATTCAACCAAATACGTGCCCGCCGAGGGAATGTTCACATTGCTGAAAGCAATCCAATCTTGGCTGTCAATCGCGCCAACATTTTGGCCACCGCCCGTATCGGGTGTGGTTTCCGTGATGACGCCACTCATGGAATTATAGCTTTCTGCTTGGAACGTGCGGTTATAACAGCCGCCAACGGCGAGTTCACAGATCTCTGCTTTATTGGTGGAAACCTTGAGGTCGTCGTACCAGATATAGGAGTCATTCTGAGGTGCGAATGCAGAGGTAGCTCCGCCGAAGAACGAAGAGAAGTACGCTTTATCGACTTTATCGGTGTTTCGAACGAAGCGTAATCCTGTAATGTTGGCTGCCGAAGTGCCGTTATACCAAATTTGAATCTCACCATCTGGATTGGCATCTCCGTTCGTAACGGTGTTGACTTTGAGGCGCTGAACGATGTTTACCCATGATCCTTTCGGATAATAGATGTCGGCACCGTTGTTTTTCAAAACAGCATAGTCTCCATACTGTCCAGCATTCCCCATATGATAGTAATAGATAGCGGCTTGCCCGCCTGAACGCCATATCATCCGAGAGCTAAAACCATTGTAGCCCGTACATTCCTGCCCGCCTGAACAAGCGGCACCGCCGGCTAATCCAAGCCCTAGTTTGCCTGCATTTTCGGTCGATCCCCAACTGAAATCGCTGCTAAATCGAACCCAGTAAGATAAATAGTATTCTTGCCCAGGTGTTATGGTAAAAGGTGCTTGAGCACCAGAGTTTTGCGGGTCAATTTGGCCTTGTGGATAGAACACGCGAAGTGACTGGCCGCCAGAGTGGTTAAAATTGTAGCCGTCGATCCATGTGCGTGTGCTCATGCCAAGGTCCCAGGGGGCACTCCAACCATCGACACCCCATTGCGCTAAACTGTAAGCGCTTCCGCGTGCGGGCCGCTCAAACGTATTAACATTAGGTGCGGCGTATGCAACAACGGACCCCATCATCATGAAGAAAACAAGCACGAAGAGTAACACTTTCTTTTTCATAAAAAACCTCCTATTTGAAATAGTAAACACCTTGTTTCAGAATGAATGACATGCTGCTGCAAAATTCATGCTGATTGTTGGCCGTTCGTATCTTGCGATGTTAAACTATCACCTTCTTCCTTCGTCTGGGGAATTCTCTCCACTACGCAGAATTATGAACTCTTGCTAACTCTAAGACTCAATGGATGTCTGCGCTTCTTTATTGTAGTAGCGAAAGGCTAGGTGAACTATCGTCTGATTTTCGGAAAATAACCCTAAATACGTCTTTGAAGGTGTGTCGGGTTATCACTTTTTAAGAAAATTGATCAAAATGGGTATGTATGGATTATGTTGAATTCTCCATGTTAGAATAGAGGTAAATGGACAACTAGGAGGCACTATGGATCCCATCAGATTGTTGGAAAAAGATGATTTTCAAGACAGTCTTGCCTTGTCGGAGTTTGCTTTTCAATATACGGTTTTGCCGGAGGAGCGGGATGAAAAACTAGCTGTAATGGCATCCCAACAGACCTTGGGTTATTTTGCCCAAGATCGATTAGCAGCTAAATTAACGATTCTGGAGCTGGAAACATGGGTAAACGGCAAAGCTTTTGAGATGGGCGGTATTGCGGGTGTAGCCACTTGGCCAGAATATCGTCGGCAGGGAATGGTCGGTCAATTGTTGTCCCGTGCACTGCAAACGATGAAAGAATCTGGTCAGATTCTGTCTTTCTTGGCACCATTCGCTTTTGCTTTTTATCGCAAGTACGGATGGGAGGCATACAGCGAATACATGCGATATGAAATTGCTACCCACCAGCTGCCGAAGCCAGAAGTTGCAGAGGGCAGCACGCTCCAACGGATTGAAGCGGAACCGGCAGTGCTGAATCCGATCTATGAGGCGTACGCCAAACGTTTTAACGGCATGCTCGTGCGGACGGAGGATTGGTGGCGTAAGAGAGTTTTGGGCAGGAAGAAAGGAATCGTAACCTTATATCGAAATGCTGCTGGGGAGCCAGAGGGGTACATCATTTACCAAGTAAAAGATAAGGTGCTCACTGTGCATGAACTGATTGCCCTGACAGAGGATGCGAATCGTGGGCTATGGCGATTAATCTCCAATCATGACTCGATGATTGACAAAGTGGTATGTCAGGCGCCGTCTGGCGACCCGTTGCCTTTTGTATTGGCGGATCCTCGGATTAAGCAAGAGGTCGTTCCCTATTTTATGGCACGCATCGTCGATGCTGCGGCGTTTCTTAAGGGTTATTCATTTAACGCGGTTGTGGAAGGTGCAAGCGAGTGCAAGCCGTTTTATCTTCAGCTTAGTGATGGACATGCCGAGTGGAATAACGGGATATTCCGAATTCAACCAGGATATGGGGATGGGAATGATGTTATTAATCTAAGTGAAGAACAAACGTTCGCGATGGAGGGAGGCGGCGATAAAAAGGAAGAGCGGCATATCATCTCGTGTGATATCCAGACCTTATCCGCGCTGTTGATGGGTTACAAACGAGCATCGTTGCTGCATCGCATTGGCCGTCTGCAAGGTGACGCAGGTGAGATCTCCAGATGGGAACGATTCATTCCAGAGCGTACAACGTATCTGACGGATTTCTTTTAAAAGAGTGAAAGGCACGGATCTCGGATCCGTGCCTATTAAGCATTTTCAGACTACCGCAAGTCTATTCCACTAACTTTACATCCACGATAACTTCCAAGTCCTGTGTGCCCGAGCCGCGATAGACGCCTTTGACAGGGACGATATCATTATAGTCTCGTCCATGCCCAAGCTTGATATAGCGCCAGTTCACTTCGCAATTGTTCGTTGGGTCATACCCGAACCAGCCAGAGCCGGGGATGAGACATTCCACCCATGCGTGGGAGGCTTGCGTGAAATCCGCGCTGCCGCCTTGCAAATCACCGACGAAGTGGTAGCCACTCACGTAACGGGCTGGAATACCTTTTTCGCGGCAAATGGTGATCATGAAATGAGAGTAGTCCTGACAAACACCACGCCGCAGCTTCAACATTTCGCCTACCGTTGTCTGTACGGAGGTCGCCGAAACATCATAAGTGAAGTCCCGATTGATGGTGGTATAGATGGTTTGGAGTAGATCATATAAGGGTACGCCATCATCGACAATGGCATCGGAGTAAGCTTTCAACTCAGGTGTTAGCCCGGTATAGCTGGTTGGTAATAAGTATTCAGCGTACTCATTCTGAAAGTCATCTCCGTATCTCAAAGCTTTATCTTCATAAGAGGATCGAAGGGATACAGGATTGTTATTATTTTCGTGGGTGACAACGGTGGAGACCATCTTGATTGTGAGCTCGCGATGGAGCTTGTTGACCGTAAACGCGTGTACACGGTTGTGGAAATAGTCGGAATAGGTGAAGAAAGCCGATACAGGCTCGGTTGTGATCGCATGGTGATAACAGGACTGACGATTATCCGTTAAGGGAGTTAGCCGAATTTCATTGACACTGTCTTGTGCGGAATCGGTGTAGGAATAACGAGTAATGTGTGTGATCTCCAGCTTCTTCATGCGATAACCTCCTCCCGAGAGGGAAAAAAGACTTTGGACATCCGTACCCCCATCCCATTACAGGAGTCGAGGAGTGTTTGCAATGTCGATTCTAATTTACCTGATCTCAAATCATCTTCATCCATGCAGGCCAAATTCGCTCTCACTTTCCCTGCTAATTTGGCTAGTTTATGCACAGCGTTGGTGAGTTCAGGATCATCCAATTGAATGCCCTTGAACGAGCGCTCCAAAGACTGCATGGAGAAAGCAACGGATCGTGGGAAAGTTTCATTTAAAAGCAGAAATTTGATAATGCTATTCAAATTGACCGTATCCGCATACTCTTTTCGATACGATTCGTATCCACTGACGGATTTCAAAACCGCAAGCATGAGCGGATAGGAGGAAAAGTCTTCTTTGGCATATTCCGAACAAAGCGATTGAATTAAACGCAGCAGATTCTCAGCACGTTCTAGATAGCGCCCAGCTTCAACGAAATGCCATTCGTTCTGACGAGGCATGACGGAAGTCGCCGAGCCTTGAAACATAGATAGCGTATCCCGGATGAAGCGATAGAACAAATGAGGCGAATCATTCGTGATATCGCGGACTTCTTTTTCTTTTAGCCATAAATAGAGGCCATTCATAATATCCCATAGCTCGGAAGGCATTTTCTCCCGAATATTTCGCAGGTTAGCACGTGCGTGGTTCGTGCAGGCAAGAAGGGAGTTTGCATTATTTTTATCTAGCGTAATGTATTGAAGGACATGTTGTTCGGTAAAGCTTCCGTACTGCTCTAAGAAAACAGCACGGTCTCCGATTGTATCGATGAGCCGGCTCCAGGATTGCTTACTGCTGCCTTCCATGTCCTCACGGATATGATAATACACATCGATCAGCCTTGCGTGATTCTCTGTTCTTTCCGAATATCTACCGATCCAGAATAAAGCTTCCGCTGTTCGTCCCATCATGACCATATCCCTTGGCCTCCATTCGAATTGTAGGTTGCGTTTAGCGAACAACCCACGTATCTTTACATCCCCCTCCTTGCGAAGAATTCACAACGAGGGAGCCTTCTTTCAAAGCAACACGCGTAAGTCCGCCCGGAATCACTTGAATGTCTTCACCTGCGATGACAAAAGCCCGCAAATCAATGTGCCTTGCTGCCATTTGACCATCGATCATGACAGGTGCTCTGGATAGTTGAATCGTAGGTTGCGCGATATAGCGATCGGGGTTAGCTAGGATTTTGAGCCGGAAGTCAGCGATTTCGCTCTCAGAAGCCGTTGGCCCAATTAGCATGCCGTAGCCGCCCGATAGAGAAGTTTCCTTCACGACCATTTCATGCAAATGCGCCAGGACATGCGCTCGCTCATCAGGCCGCGAAAGAATATACGTCGGTACGTTGTTTAAAATAGGTTCTTCATTCAAGTAATATCGAATCATATCGGGCACGTAGGCATAGATGGCCTTGTCATCGGCTACACCTGTACCTGGTGCGTTCACAATGTTGATATTACCTGCGCGATAGGCGTTCATTATGCCAGCGACCCCAAGCATCGAGTTCGGATCGAAAGCGAGTGGATCTAAGAAGTCATCATCGATCCGGCGGTAGAGAACGTCAATTTGACGAAGTCCTTTGATACCGCGAATGTACACTTTGTGATCAATGACGACGAGATCGTGTCCTTCAACTAATTCTAATCCCATTTGTTGCGCGAGGAACGTGTGCTCGAAATATGCGGAGTTATAGCAGCCTGGTGTCAAAAGTCCAATGACAGGATCTGATTTGCCAGAAGGACTCAGCTTGCGCAGAGCGGTTAGAAATACGTTTAAGCTATGCTCAATATCTTGAATGGAATGACTGAAAACGAGTTCAGGGAATAAGTGCGTCATGATTGATCTGCTTTTATATAGGTATGAGAAGCCCGAAGGGGAACGGAGATTATCCTCGAGAACGAAATATTCACCCTGCTCATCTCGAATTAAATCAATCCCAGAGGCCGTAACATAGACATCGTTTGGAATCGAAAGTCGCATCATTTCGGGTCGAAAGTAACAATTGGAAAGCACCATTTTTCTAGGAATAATCCCATCCTTGAGAATGGACTGCTCATGATAAATATCTTTGAGAAACATATTGAGTGCCTTTACGCGCTGCTTGAGTCCACGTTCGAGCTTTATCCACTCTTCCTGCGGGATAATCCTAGGGATAGGATCGAAGGGAAGTGTGCGCTCTAGCGCCTCTGTCTGATCGGGACTGTAGAGGGTGAAAGTAATGCCTTCTTCCATCATCCGTTTCATCGTAGCCGTTTGACGTTTGTTTAAGTTGCCTGTCTTCATCGACATGAATTGAAGGAAGGTACTTTGGTAATGAGGGCGAACCGAGTAGGCGTTCATAAACATCTCATCAAAAAAAGGACGAGGATCATAAGGGGTAGTGACCAGATTCTCAGGTTTGGACATCGCAGCTCCCTGGTTTCATCGATATGCTTTCGGAAGCTACATGTTGCTGAGGGCCCGAAGCAGAAACCAGGCCTCCTTTCTGATCTAAGTTCTTATTTGTTAGTTTACATGACGTGATAAGCTAGAAGAGATGTGTATTTTCTTCTATTTTAAATTTTTCAGAAAATTATGTCAATATAGTCAACACATAAAAATACTGACATTCCTCATGAATTTTTTGTTAATGTTCGGAAAATTCATGAAAAATTCAGTTATTTGTCTTGATTTGCATGAAAAATCACTATAATATTGTCGAATAAGGCAAATGTAAAAGAAAGTCACATTGAATGTGATAAAAGGGGTGTTATGGTATGTTTGATTGGCTGGGGTTTAGAAAAGGTCTGCCATTGTGGTGGTCTTACCGCCTGAATCGTCATATCAAGGAAGATGTTGAGCATATTTTCGAAGGAATTGCGCACACAAGAACGGAAATTTTACGTGGCTGGGCCATCGCCTACTGGTCCAATTTGGATCGACTGCTTGAACAGTTAACGGGAACTGAAGCGTTGAAGGAGTCTGCGTCGAAGGATGCATCTCTGGTAGAAAAGCTCCTGACAGCAGCAATGAAGAGTGGAGCTGATTTCTCCGAAGTATTCATTTTGAATGAAAAGGCTGCCGTCGTATACTCCACACACAACGCGCATGTGGGAAGATCGTATGCGGCGGGAGGCGTGCTTGGGAAAGGCTTGGAAGAAACGCGCAAAGGTGTGAAATGCTTATTCGGACCTTTCTCGGACCCGCTTACGCTCCAAATCGGCCCAAGCACTTCGCCATTTCATGATGCAATGACGATCGCTTTCATTTCACCTATTATGGTAGGTGGGCAATGGAAAGGAGCCGTTTGTGGACGCGTACCGAACGATGTGCTCGGAGATCTGATTCAGCGCGAGTCGGGACATGTGTATCCCGATTCGGGTGATAACTATTTATTTATGGCGAAGCCTGGGTTAAATAAGCAAATCGTTCCTGGAACAGCGTTATCGCGAAGCCGATTCGAAGATTTGACCTTTACCCATGGCGATAATTTGAAAGACGGCGTTCGCACCGACTATGGTATCGTTGGCGTCAAGGAGCATACGGAGCTGGAGCTTGTTTTCACGGATCCTGCGACGGGACAGCTGCATCCAGGCGTAGCAGGAACAATTGCTAAGGGAAATAATCTATTCGTTGAATATCCAGGATATTCCGATTATCGTCATATTTCTGTAATTGGAAAAGGTGTGACCTTTCAGTTGCCGCATTGTTCAGACGTGTGGGGAATGATGTGTGAAGGCGATTTGGAAGAGGTTTACCGGATTCGTTCGATTGATTGGAAGATGTTCAGTCTGCAAATACGGTTTATTACGCTCATGCTGCTTGTTACCGCGGGTAGCTTCTGGCTGCTAAATGGACATGTTTCAAATGGTGTCGGCGCGGCAATTATGGTTGGTGTCAATCTACTCTTCGGTGGGATTGGTGCAAGTTTAATTAGACGCCAAGGAAGTAAGCCAATTGCTAAACAACTTGCTCAAATTAATAAATTTATTCGAATTAATGCAGAAGGTAAAGGGGATTTGACGCAGCGTCTGAAGGTTGACGAGTTCGCTGGCGATGAGACGCGGGATTTGGCCAAATGGATCAATAATATGATCGATTCCTTGGAAGGCATCATGCTGCAAGTGAAGCAAGCGGCTGCTGAGGTGCAGGTGAGCCAAGAGCGGATGAATGACTCAACAGGTTCTACGGAGCAATCAACGGGACGGATGAGTACGAAAATCCATGATATGATTCGCTCGCTGCGTGGACAGCTGAAGGATATTGATGTCGCCAAGGACGTTACGCAAAATATGAGCGGAACTTTGCGCGAACTGGAACAGAAGGCTTCAGGGCAGATTGCCGTTGCGCAGGATGAGGTTGAACGTATTGGTCAGAAGATGACCCATATATCGGCGAAGGTAGAAGAAACGAATCAAACCATTCAAACCTTCTTGCAAACGACGCAAGAAATTCCGAAGCTGCTTAAAGTAATTGAAGAAATCTCTGCGCAGACGAATCTACTGTCATTGAATGCCTCCATTGAAGCAGCGCGTGTAGGTGAGCATGGCAAAGGATTTGCCGTCGTTGCCGGAGAGATCCGCAAGTTGGCGGATTTGACGAAGAAATCAACCACGGAGATTAATGAGACGATCGAGCACATTGAACGACATGCGAATGAAGCTTTCATCTCGATGGAAGAAGGGACAAAGGTCGTTCTAGAAGGAACACAAATTGTTGCAGCGGCGTCTGAGATTCTTAGCACGGCGAATGCTCACGATACCATGAAAACGCAGGTTGTGGAGGAAGTCGTTGCTCTTATGGAGAAGATTGCAGCGGTAAGCAAAGAGAACCGTCAGATCTCAGCGGAGGTTGAGCATACTGTGAAAGAGCTTCTGCAAGACATGCATCATGTGCGTCAAACGACGGGTGATGTAGGGGCAATAACGCAATCTATGTTGCTGCTTGTGAATCAGTTTCATTTGACGGAGAGCCGTATTCGTTAAAAGGTTATTATTAGACATTCTTTCGCATGTTAACAACCCCATGCCGCATACAATGATAATGCGGTATGGGGTTTTTCTGTTTCATACAATGTGAATACTTACGTGGCAAGTTTCTAAAGAAACTTAGCGTTAATGCTTACGAAGAAAGTTTTCTTACGAAAAACTCGGAGGAGGATGTCGAATGAGTGACCGTTTGAGCATTCAAACGAATCGGGCAGATAATGTGAATCCTAGTGAATTTAGAATGCTAGCCCAGCGTTTGAAGGAGGAGCATGTGCAAATGCGTGAGCAGCTCTCCGACATTCGAACGCTAGCTGCAGCTTTGTACACCCTTGAAGATTGCTCAATTGGGATGTGTCGTCTGATCGAACTTCAGGACGGCATTCTATCCTTGGTGGAGGAGTTGGAGCAGCATTCGGAATGGGAAGAACAAGTGTTGTTCCCGAGTCTGCAATCCTATTTACATCCGACGATGGCCATCTCTGTTTCGCGGTCCATGCATGTGTTGGAGCAGGATCATGATTTGGCCAAAAGAGTCGTACAGTCATACGTCAACGGTGTCAATGCCATGAGTGTGCCGATCGACATGGACTTCGTCCATGTGATGGCTTCTGAGCTATTGACGGCTTGCCTCATTCTGCTTAAGCACTTCACGTTGGAGGAGGAGCTAGTCTATCCTCTAATTGATCGGATTATGGACCAGATCGAGGATCAGATTAGTTAGGGTAGCCAAGAGGCCCCTCCCAAGTCAATCGACTTGAGAGGGGCCTCTTCTAGTGAAAGTGATAGTGTATGTGATGGGAAGCGATGCTCCCAATAGCTCACGCGACTTTTAGCTCCGTAGGCCGCTGCAGACGCCGCTACCCCGCAAATAACGGGAAAACCTACAGCTAATTCAGACGAATTAGCTTGATTGGAGTGATTAACTGCAAAAACTCCAGCTATTTTCAACCTTCTGCTCGCTTTCCGCGACAAAGGTGAAATTTAACTGGAGTTTTTCCATTAAAATGGAAGAATCGGCCGAATCGAGCAAATTTAGATGTAGTTTTTCCATCTAACTGCGGCAAGGGCAGCATATGGAAGTGAATCGATCCGCCTAGTCTGAGCAAAGAGGGGAAATCGATCCACGCAAGGGTCGGCAATTTAACATTTCTTCGAAAAGAAGGGACCCCCCTCTATGCCTCCAACGCGCTTAACGTTTTCTCTTCGCATTCCTTGGAACAGAAGCTGTCATGCTCCTCTTCACAAGCCTCGCAGCAAATGTGCTTCAAGTGGCATAGATCGTTCGCACAGTTAATATACCGATCCTCTGCGGTTCCGCAGTGGTAGCATTTGCCCACAATGATATCTTCATCCGTGCGGTTAATCGGTACGGAGATGCGCTCATCGAACACATAGCATTTTCCATCGAATAAACGACCTTGCACCTCTTCGTCTTTGCCGTAGGTGACAATCCCACCATCCAACTGATACACGTCAGTGAAGCCTTCGTTGATCAAGAAACCAGATAATTTCTCACAACGGATGCCTCCCGTGCAGTAAGTGAGAATTGGTTTGTTTTTGAACTCCTGCAGATTGTTGCGAATCCACTCAGGGAATTCCTTGGTCGTCTCGACCTCAGGACGAATGGCGCCGCGGAAATGCCCGATATCATACTCATAATGATTACGGCCATCAAGCACGATGACATCTTCATTTTTGAGCTTCTCATAAAATTCCTTCGGCTTCAAATGTGTACCCGTAAGCTCATTCGGATTCACGTCTTCTTCAAGACGGAAGGTGACGAGCTCTTTTTTCGGACGGACAAACAGCTTTTTGAAGGCATGTCCTTCATGCTCATCAATCTTGTAAACCATATCTTTAAACAATGGCATGAGATTCATCATCGCCATGTAGGCTTCCGTTTGCTCTACGGTCCCAGAAAGGGTGCCGTTAATGCCCTCAGGAGCAATCAGAATGCGTCCTTTTACACCGAGCTTTTTGCAATAAGCCAAGTGTTCTCGCGCCAAGGCTTCGTGATCAGCAACAGCGACGAATTTATAATACAACAAGATGCGGTATGGAGCGCCATGTTCAGTCATAACAATAACCACCTATACGTATAAAATGACACACTCCATCTTGATGGAGTATACGCATATAGTGACATAAATTCGTGTTTTTTTCAATCAAGCAGCAATTTTTGGATGGTTTGATAAACGAACTGCAACTCAAACTCTACACTTTGAAGCAAATGGAACACGTCAGACAGATCTCGATCCGCTGCGTGCAGTTTCCGTTGTGCCCTCACAGAATCCTCCAACTCGCTTGCCGCGGCAAACACACGATTAGCTGAAAGGTTGCTGGAAGAACCGCGTATGCCATGAAGTAAACGAAGAGCCTCCTCAAAGTTACCTGCGTCAATGTTACCTTTTAATTGCGCCATCAGCGGGTCGGTTTGGTCTTGGAATTTACGGAGCATCTCACGATAGATATCCGTTTTTCCACCCATGCGTTGGAGTGCCTCCGCGATATCGAGTCCAGCCATCCTATGATTCTCCACTTGCAGATGAAGAGTGGATTCAATAGCTGCTCTTAACCGTTCGGGTATGATGGGCTTGGAGATCATATCACTCATACCTGCATCTATACAGGCCAGCCGATTGTCGAGCGTTGAATCCGCTGTTAAGGCAATAATCGGAATATGTGCCCATTTCGGCTCAAGACGAATGCACTTGGTCGTTTCGATCCCATCGAGCTCAGGCAAGTGAATATCCATGAGGATCAAATCAAACGTGTGATTCGCCAAATCATGCAGAGCCTCGAATCCGTTACCAGCGACTTGAATGCGACAGTTCATCATACTTTCTAGAAGAGAGCGAGCCACCGTTTGGTTAATTTCATTGTCCTCCACAATCAGAATGCGGAGTGGAGCATTACTTAAGCTGTTCAAAGGGAAAAGCGCCCAGTCCATCTCTCTATCATTCGTCATTCTCTCTGTCATTTGAGTATGAACGATATCGTTTTCAGCTTGCAGCGAAGCTAGTGTCCTGTACAAGAGGCTTCGAGAGATCGGCTTGACCAGAATGGCATCGGGTGAGGCTTCTGTAGGTAGCTGTTCAAGAGCATCTCTTCCTGATAACGAAGTGTAAATAATCGTTCTAATCCCCTGTTGTTGGCAAGCTGCCAGCATGCTTAGCCACACTTCCTCTCCATACATATCTTCTGCCTCCATATCGAGCAGTAGGAAGTCGAGAGGGATATGATCGATGACCTGGAGGGCTTCCTTCCAGGCGTACACACCCGCAGCGTCGTTGCAAATGGATTGCAAGCTTTGGACAAGTACCTTATTGAGCGTAGGATGGTCTTCTACGACGAGCATAGCCAGCGGTAAGGGATTGTACGCTTTGTTGCCAGGCAAGTAGAGCGTGAAGGTGAGAAGGACCACAAATTCGCTCCCTTTACCTTGCGTGCTGGAGACTGAGATTGAGCCGCCCATATTCTCGATAATATTTTTGGAAATAACAAGCCCAAGTCCTGTTCCTCCATATTTGCGGCTCGTCACCTCGTCACCTTGGATAAAGGGTTGGAATAAATTGGCCAACTGCTTCTCATCTATGCCAATCCCGGTATCTGTGACGCTGAAACGGAGAGTAACTTCATTCTCATGCAATTGATCGACTCCAGCGCGAAGTATGACGGTTCCTTGCTCCGTGAATTTAATCGCATTGCTGGAAAGATTCAGAAGCACCTGATAGAGTCGCAAAGAATCGCCAATCAGTCCACTAGGCACTTGGTCAGGTATATCGCAAATGAAATCCACAGGCTTATGACCTAACAGCACGCTCAAAGTTTCGCACACGCGATCGATGGTTTCATCTAGCTGAAAAGGGTGATGTTCAATCACGAGCTTATCTACTTCCAGTTTAGAAAAGTCCAGTATATCGTTGATGATATGTGAGAGCGACTGGGAGGAACGAGAGATTTTGCGTATATAATCCATCTGTAGTTCAGTCATTGCTGTTCTCTCAAGCAAGTGGGAAAGTCCAACAATCCCATTTAGAGGCGTACGTATTTCATGGCTCATTCGAGCGAGGAAAACACCCTTGGCCAAATTGGCATCATCCGCCTCCTGTTTTGCTAGGATAAGCTGTTCCTTGGCATGGACTTGTTCCGTGATATCTCTGGTGATTGCCGAGAAATACAGCTCACCATTATCGAGAGGGAAGTGGGGGACGATGATAAGTGATGCAATAATGCGTTGTTGTTTCTTGGTCATGACCTCCGCTTCGATTTCCCAGAAGCCATCTTGGATGGCTGTTTGAAGACCTTCATCGAAATTAATGTCATTCAGGATTTCAACAAACTCATGAAAATGGGTTCGTTCATAATTCGTTCCAGCTAATCCCATCAAGTGGATGCCGGCGGGATTAATATAGAAGATATAACCGTCTTGATCAAAGGTGAGAATGGCATCCCGTGCGCTTTCAACAATCGTGAACAGCCGTTCCTTTGTCTCATTACTTTCTTTAATATCACTGATATCGCGTGCAATTAAGACGTAACCTTTTAATTCGCCATTCGGATGTGTGATACAGCTAACACTCGCTTGTACATAGATACGGGTGCCGTTTTTATGGTACCAGGTCCATTCTAAATCCTCTTTCAAATGGCGCAAGGAACGAATGACGAGTGCTGTACAATCTGCGGGAATCGTCTCGCCAAGTTCTGCAGAATATTGTGCGGCTCTTTCATTCAGCTGTTTTTGATCTAACCAGATTAAGGGAGAGGCGATTTTATGTACGTCTGCAAAAGAATACCCAAGCATCTGCGTAGCTCTGCCGTTGAGATGGTTGATCGTAAAGTTCGGATCCATCACGATCATGGCGTATTGATTATGACGAATAAAAGCTTCGAACGGCTCGAAAAGCTCGCGGATATTCTCCATCATGCCATTGACAGATAAGGCAAGGGCACCTAATTCATCTTTACTATTGAATACGATGGGCTTCATGTGGAAATCACCTGCAGCAACCGCCTCGGTTACTTGGAGAATTTGTTTAATTCTTTTGATAATCAGATGGTTCGTTGTGAGGTAAATAAGGATGAAAATCATTAGCGCTGCCATGACGATTAACCCTACTGTAGACCAAAGAAGTGGACTTGCAGGGGCTTCAATGGCAGTGATTGGCATGGAATAAGCAAGGTACCAATTTATTTGAGGGATGCGTGCATAGAACCATCGTGTCTTCCTTCCGGTGAGAATGGATTCGTCGAGGTATCCTTTTCCAGTTCGTAATGCCTGTTGAAAAGCAGGACCTAATTCGGGATATTCAGTGAAAATATTCATCTTAAGAATGGTAGAAGGGTCTGTATCATATAAGATAAGTCCTTCTCGATTCACGATCAGCTGGTCTCCATTAACGAGTGGAGCTAGTAAATGTTCTTGAAAAACAGGTGTTGCATCCATAGAAACATCGATGATACTAACGACATTATGATGATCGTCAAAGATGGGCGCTGTAATCGAGATGACGTAAATGCCCTTCATTTTGCTTAGATGAGGGTCCGATATGAAGGTTTTACCTTTCAGAGCCTGCTGGAAGCGAAGTTCACCCGATATGGAGAAAGTCAATCCAGAGGTAAATTGCAAGGTGCCATCCAAACCAGAAATAGCCATGGCGTGATAGCGATTCCCATCTGTTTGCAATTCATGAGTCAGAAATTGGAGTCGTTCTTCTTGCGTACCATTTTTCATAATGCTGACCCGGCTTATAAGCTCAACTTCTGCCAAACGAATCGACAAGAAATCATATAAGTTTCGTGCGGAATTCGATACAGCGGTTAAGGATTGCTCGTTCATTTGCTGCAGTAACTTATTTCTCGAAAGTTTATAATTGGTAATCCCTACGACGGCAAGGGAGATGGATGTGATAAGAACAAGCCAGGCGACGAGTTTAAAACGCAAGGATGATGACATTTTTTTCCTCCGAGAGCTATGTAATTGTTAGGAAATCTCATAGATTCATCATGATTAGAACAGAAGAAATTTAATGATTTCAATTTATGATATATCCAACAGATCAATTACGTATACACAGATGTTCAAAATTGCGTTAAGTACATAGGGGGATTTAGGTATGCAGATGACAGTAAGGACGAAATTTATTGCGGTATTTGCGATCATCTTCTTGATGGTTGTTGGAATGAGCTATACAGCTATGAGTCGTATGGGCGCGTTAAAGGACATGAATACTAGTCTAGCAAACAACTGGATGATGGGGATTCAAGATATTGAGGAAGTTCATTATTACTCGGAGCATTTACTAACCTTGTACTATCAGAAGAAATTAGAGCCAGACGTGAAAAAACATGAACCTATAGACAATGGCATCATAGCGACGATTACACAAATCGACAAATTGTTAGGAAAATATAAGGATTCTGTGTCAAGTGAAGACGAAGGGGCACGTTTGCAAGAGCTTACTCAGAACTGGGATGGATTTAAAACGGCATTCGTTGCCAATAAACAGCTAGCAAGTGATCCAAGTAAAGTGAAGGAAGCGGCAGAGAGCCTTACAGTGATGTCGGCAGCCTTCACTAAGGCACAGAAATCGATGGCTGATATGGTTAGCTACAACCAAGAGGGCGGTCAGCAAGGTGTAGTCGACAGCACAAAGGAATACAAGAAAAGCGTCCAAATATCACTTACTGCATTGGCTGTGATGCTTGTATTCATGATTGCGACTTGTTATTTCCTCGTAAGTAACATTTCAAATCCTGTTCGAAAAGCATCACAAGCTTTAAATCGTATCTCAAAAGGTGATCTAACCGTTGAATCGATTGTCGTGAAAAATAAAGATGAAATTGGCCATCTCATCGGGGCCGTTAACCAAATGGTGAGCCATCTACGCCATTCCGTAGAGCAAATGCTGCATGCTTCGACTAGTGTGGCGGCTTCCTCTCAGCAGCTGTTTGCCAGTTCGGAGCAGAATACCTCCGCTTCACAGCATGTTGCAGTTTCGGTGCAGGATTTCGCTAATGGAGCGGATGCGCAAGCTCAAAGCTCTGTGGAGTGTGGGAGAGCTATGGAAGAAATGGCAGCGGGCATTTCCCGTATCGCCGAAACCACAGCTGATGTATCAGAACTATCCATGACGGCTACGAACATTGCCGAGCAAGGTACACATGCCATGGAACGTGTTGTGAGTAAAATACAGGCGGTCAGCACCTCCGTTGATGCAGCGAATCAGGTGATTCAGGAGCTTGAGAAGCATTCCCAAAGCATTGGTCAGATTACCACGTTAATCGGGAATATTGCATCGCAAACGAACCTACTTGCGCTGAACGCAGCGATTGAAGCTGCGCGTGCGGGGGAAAGCGGAAAGGGTTTTGCCGTAGTAGCTGGTGAGGTGCGCAAGCTATCTTCTCAAACAGATGATTCCGTTCGTGAGATCTCGGAACTCATTTCGTCCATTCAACGGGATTCCGCGCGTGCTGTTGGAGTCATGAACAACGGAAGAACAGAAGTGCAGGAAGGTCTATATGAGGTAAGCATTGCCGAGAAAGCATTCGGTCAAATCGTAACAGCTTCGCAAGAAGTAGCTAGCAAAATTCAAGAAACAGCGGCAGCTGCAGAGCAGATGGCAGCGAGTTCGGAAGAAGTAGCTGCAACCGTCGCGCAAGTTGGTTTCGTTGCTCAGCAAACCTCAGGTACAGCGCAATCCGTCGCTGCAGTTACCCAGGAACAGCTGGCATCAGCCGAAGAAATTACGGCGTCAGCCAAAAACCTTGCCGGAATTGCCACGGATTTGAATCAAGTGGTAGGTACTTTCCGTCTTTCGTAAATTATTTTTGAAAAAAATGGTCTAGGATCAGACTTTTCCGAAAGCTGGTGCGTCTAGTTATCGTGAAGGTTAAACAAGCGATACAAACACGATAACTCAGAAGGAGTGAATAGGAAATGAAAAAGAATCCTTGGAACATGTTGAAAATGGGTGTTGTTAGTTGTGCGGTGCTCGTAAGTGTGAGTGCTTCGGTACTGCCAGTTGCGAGCATTGCTTCAGCAGATTCCGTTGTACCTATATCGGCAACTACATCAGCAGTACCCGTTGTCATTAAAGAAGTGGTGCTTACCTCCAAAAGTACAGACTTAACGACCAACATCAAAGTACCACAGTTGAGCGGTATGCTGGATACGAAATACCAAGACGAACTAAATAACATTATTCTCTCCCATGCGAACAAAGATTTAGCAAGCTGGGAAAAGGATGCTGCGGAGGCAGCTGCTGCAGCCAAAGATAAGGGATATACGTATCGGCCTTATGGCCTTACGATTGTCTATACTTTGAAATCGGATGGCACAGGAAATCCTTCAGGTGTTGTTTCTCTTACCGTTACTACGTACGGAGAAACGGGCGGCACTGGCATGCCGAGAGTGGATACGTATAATGTGCTGAATGCAGCAGCTGCTCAGCGTGTAACGCTGCAGGATTTGCTTGGCGCAGACTACAAGGCCACGATTGATGCAGGTGTTATTGCCAAAATGGAGGAGGAACCGCAATATTTCTTTAAAGATCAATTTAAAGGGATCTCTTCGGAGCAAGGCTTTTATGTAGAAAAAGGAGCAGCAGTTGTTGTATTCCCGAAATATGCGATTGCAGCTGGTGTCGCTGGAAGTCCAGAATTCCGCTTCGTCTTGCCTAACGATCTGACAATTAAACCGAACCCTACTCCGCTGCCTGGTACTGACAAAGTGAAAGTGGATTTGGCACCCGTTGATGTCGAACAGAATGAGGATGGCGTTACACTTGTTCCTTTCCGTAAAGTAGCTGAAGGTTTAGGCTACACCGTGAAATGGAATCAAGATACGTATGCGGCTGAACTATCGAAAGGTGCGCAGTGGACGAGTGTGAGTGTGGGGAAAGATAGCTATTTCTTTGCCAAAATGGCGCCAGTTGCGCTAGGAGCGGCTCCGGTCATTCTAAACGATACCCTTTATGTGCCTACTAAATTTGTGTCAGACATTTTAAAGGCCGATGTGACTATTGATTCAAAAGGGATTCATATCGCACAGTAATTGAGTGAAAAACATGAATAACCAGTAAAATAAGCCTTCAATTGCCGATTTAGGTGATCTGGAGGCTTTTTTAACTAACACGTTGTTGTAAGCGTTTGCATATACTAGAACATCCCGCATGTAGGAGGTGTGATCGGTATGTATCTCAAAAATAGTTTGTCAGCACTCATGGGTCTCTGGTTTCTGATGACTCCTTGGGTGTTTGGATTTGGAGATGTAACCAATGCGCTTTTCACCTGTGCACTGTTCGGAAGTCTTCAATTCGTAAGTTCTATGCTAGCTTTAGGGAAAACGGGGAAACATATGTGGCAGAACTGGGTTTGTGTCGGCAGTGGTGTCGTTTTTATCGTATTCCCAAATGTGTATCACCTATCTTTCATGGCTTTTTTCTCTTTCGTTGCACTTGGGTTTATGACCATTCTCATTAATTACGCCAATTTGTACCCGGATTCACAATAGATTTCTTCAAATACCTATTGAAATGTGAATTTAATTATGTCATAATGAATTTATCGAAATGACAATATGAAACGCGGAAAGAAATAGGTAAGATCAAATGCCTTAGCTGTTGTTCTACAGTTAGGCTTCTCTTTTTACTAGTTGATAAAGTCGTTATAATAATATTAAATATACAATATAAGGAGTGGTGGATATGAGAGCCTTTATTCTGATTGATTATACAGTGGATTTCGTAGTAGGCAAGCTTCCTTGCGGGGACCCCGCTATTGCGATAGAAGCTCGCCTGTGTGAGCTAACCAAAAGCTTTGTTACAGAGATGGACTATGTTGTGATGGCTGTTGATTTGCATGAGGAAGGAGATCCGTTCCATCCGGAGACGCTCTTGTTCCCACCCCATAATATACGTGATACGGATGGCAGGGAGCTCTACGGTTCTTTAAAAGAAGTGCATGTAGCTCATAGAGCTGCGATTTATTGGATGGACAAAACGAGATACAGCGCATTCTGTGGGACGGATCTTGAACTACAGCTTAGAGCTAGAGGTATTCAGGAGCTTCATCTAGCTGGTGTGTGTACAGATATCTGTGTCTTACATACAGCGGTGGATGCGTATAATAAAGGCTTCTCTCTCGTCATTCATGAGGATGCGGTTGCCAGCTTTGATGCAGAAGGCCATGCGTGGGCATTGCGGCATTTTGAAAAGACGCTTGGGGCTAAAGTTGTTCGGGGTTGGAAAAATTAAGTAAAATGATAGTGTGTAAGATGAGTGGATGTAGGATGGGGAGGATGAAAACGATGAATTGGCAAACCATGGATGCGATGAATAACTTAACGCTGCATACCGATAAATATCAAATTAACATGATGTACGCCCACTGGTTACAAGGGACACATACGGAGAGAGCAGTGTTCGAGGTGTATTTCCGCAAGCTGCCTTTTGATGGGGGGTATGCGGTCTTCGCTGGGCTGGAGCGGGTGATCCATTATGTGCAAAATCTGCATTTCGGTGAAGAGGAAATCGCTTATTTACGCGAGCAAGAGGAGAACTATAAGGAAGAGTTCCTTGATGCGCTTCGTGCTTTTACGTTCAAAGGTGATATCCAAGCCGTGCCTGAGGGAACGCTTGTCTTCCCGAATGTGCCGCTTGTTCGTGTCATCGGCAGTATCTTTGAGGCGCAGCTTGTGGAGACCGCGATTCTCAACTTCGTGAACTTCCAGACGCTCATTGCGACGAAAGCCTCGCGCATGAAAGGCGTTGCTCCGCACGATGTGCTGCTGGAGTTCGGCACGCGCCGCGCCCAGGAGGCTGACGCCGCCATCTGGGGCGCAAGAGCCGCTTATATCGCGGGGTTCCACGCGACATCGAACCTAAGAGCCGGGATGCTGTTCGGCATCCCGACCAAGGGCACGCACGCGCACGCGTGGGTGCAGGCCCATGACACGGAAGCGGACGCCTTCCGTGCGTATGCCGAGGCCCTGCCCGAGCAGGTCACGCTGCTCGTGGACACCTACGACACGCTGCGCAGCGGCGTGCCGAATGCGATTGCGACGGCGCGGCAGCTCGCGAGCCGCGGCAAGCGCTTGAACGCCATTCGCCTTGACAGCGGCGATTTGGCGTATCTATCCCAGCAGGCGCGGCGCATGCTGGATGAGGCGGGCTTTCCGGAGGTGAAGATTGTGGCATCCAATGACTTGGATGAGCACATCATCGCCGGGCTGAAAGCCCAAGGGGCTAAGATCGACAGCTGGGGCATCGGCACCCAGCTGATTACTGCAGCCGACCAGCCGGCGCTAGGCGGGGTGTATAAGCTTGTTGCCCGTGAGAAGGATGGCGCACTCGTGCCGGTCATTAAGATTTCGGGCAACCCGGAGAAGGTGACGAATCCAGGCTTCAAGGAAGCCTACCGGATTATGAACTTGGCGACAGGCAAAGCGGAAGCCGACTATTTGGCCTTGCAGGATGAGGTGGATATTCGGGAAGGCCAGCGAATTAAGCTATTCGACCCCATCCATCCGTATCTGTTCAAATATATCGAGAATTATGAGGCCGTTCCGCTGTTGAAGCCAATTTTCGAAGCGGGAGAGCTAGTCTATGAATTGCCAACCTTGGATAATATTCGTGACTACCATGCTGAGCAAATGCAGACCGTTTGGCCGCAATATTTGCGGATGCTGAATCCTGAGGTATATCGCGTTAATTTGAGCGCTGCCTTGTGGCAGCTGAAAATGGATTTAATTCATGCGCATCAAGACTAAGGAGTCTTGATGCCATCAAACGCAGGATTTTGGAATACCCGACTTCGGTGGTATGATTAATAGGAGCTACACGGTAAAGATGCGCTCATTTTAATCTTATTCCGATGGAGGTTATGACGAATGTCTACGAAAGCGAATCAAGCATTTACAGCAGGAGTTACACTTAATAATGGTGTACATATGCCTTGGCTGGGTCTCGGCGTTTACAAAAGCAAGGAAGGTCAAGAGGTCATCGGAGCGGTTCAAACCGCTTTGCAATTAGGATATAGAAGCATTGATACGGCAGCGGTTTATCGCAACGAAGAAGGTGTTGGTCAAGGTCTGCGTCAAAGCGGTGTACCGCGTGATGAGATTTTCGTAACCACGAAGGTGTGGAACGCGGATCAGGGTTACGAGTCTACGCTGCAAGCGTTTGAAGCGAGCCGCAAACGACTTGGTTTGGAAACGATTGATTTGTATTTGGTGCACTGGGCCGTCTCCGCAACGTACCGCGAAACGTGGAAAGCGCTGGTCCATCTTTACAACGAAGGGCATGTTCGTGCGATTGGCGTGAGCAATTTCCAAATCTCTCATTTGGAGCATGTCATCGAGGATACCGGCGTAGTGCCTGCGGTTAATCAAGTGGAATACCATCCGGAACTGTCGCAAAAGGAGCTGCTCACGTATACCCGTGAACACGGCATCCAATTGGAAGCGTGGAGCCCGCTTATGCAGGGCAGGCTGAACCAGCCTGAATTGGCGCAGCTTGCGGCTAAATACGGCAAATCAGCAGCACAAATTGTGTTGCGTTGGGATATCCAGCATGGTGTCGTAACGATTCCAAAGTCTGTGACAGAGCATCGTATTCGAGAGAATGCGGACATTTTCGATTTTGAGCTGAGTGCTGAGGATATGGCTTTGGTGGATGCTTTAAATGTCAACAAGCGTATCGGTCCAGATCCGGATCATGTGACGTTCTAGTTTGATTCCATAGAGGAAGAGGAAACACCTGATTGTACGGGGTTTCCTCTTTTTTGTTCGATCCTCCCTCCGCTTATTTCAACAAAGCTATCATCTGATACACCTCGCGGTGGTCACCTGGCAGTAAGAAATTCGCGACTTTCAGTTGAGAGGAACCATCGCCGTCAAGAAAAAGCCCATCGACCAACTGCTTCTCCCCTACCTGCTCTTGTACGGCTGTACGGAACTCTTCACCCGTACAAGGGGTAGGCGCAACCACCAGATACACGTTGTTCATTCGATCATACACAATACCAGATCGCATGCGCTTCTCGTTAATGACAGGCATTTCTTCCGAAATGGCTTGCTCGGCCCATCCCATTGGATTCGTAAGCCCCATGCTTACGCCTCCCTGCGCCCAATATCGGGTGCGATCCAGCACCTGTAACTCACTAGCATTTTCGACAATTTGGACGGTAAAGGTTTGCGCTTTCTCATCCCAAACAAGTGTCCCTCGTTTGCGATCTGTATTGTACCAGCCTGAGCCGTAGTCGCCAGGTTGCCCCTTAACAGGCTGATCATTGGTCACTGCGATGCTTAGCAGATACCCCTGCCAGAAAAATCCGCCATTAATCCCATTGTCCTGCCGATCGGTCACATTAGCTGTAATGGCTTTGAGTCCTATGTTTTCAGGAGAAGTTTGAATAACGTGCAGAAGGACACCGTTTGTCGCTGGTTTAATGCTATACTCGGCACTTGCTTTTGGAGGTGGTTGTGAAGTGGTGGTGTGAAGGCCCCAAATTAAGGTCCATACAAAACTGATGATTATGATAAGTAGATAGATTAGTAGCTGAGCAGCATGCGCTTTGAAAATGCGAATAAGGTTCATAGATTTCCCCATCCCAGCTGTAGTAGTCTCATTCATTTCTATTAGTCTATGAAAAGAGCAGGAGGGATATGCCTATTTATCTACGAAAAAAAACGCTTACGAAGGAATCTACCATTCGTAGGCGTTTTTTCAGAAACATCTATGTAACGACAAGAATTAGAAAATAGGTATGCGCGCCTTATTTCCATCTTTGGCATATAAAATAGCTTCTGAACTAAATAAATCTACACGCTCTAACGAATTAACTAAATTCATGGTGGTGAATTTGTTATGGCGAAGTGCGTTGATCAAAGAGGGAATTAACTTATGGTCCGTGCCGACGAAATTAACGGAAATCGGCTTTTTATTAAATAAAATATTCATTCTCACTTCAACACATCTCCTTCTGATTTTGTTTGTTAAGTAGATATTTAGATTATCATACCTTTCTCAATAAGTTCGTCGATTCGCGTTGTCGGAATTCCACTAGTTCTGTCAGTAGATATTTCAGGGTGTTGTTGGACGGCGTAGCCGTTTATTTTGTATGATAGGGTGAGTTACGTAAAATTTGGAAGCGGAGGGGGCTAGCGTTATGGAGTCTTCACACATTGTTATTGAAGCGGATGGCTTAATTAAAAATTATGGGTCTTTCCAAGCTGTGCGAGGTGTTAATTTCCAGGTCTATCAAGGCGAAGTATTCGGCTTGCTCGGTCCTAATGGTGCTGGGAAAACGACAACGATGGAAATGATCGAAGGGCTGCGGAAGCCTGACGGCGGACGTGCTATTGTGGCTGGATTTGATACACAGAAGGATTTGGGTAAGGTCAAGGAAGTCATTGGTGTTCAATTGCAGTCAACTTCGTTATTCGAGTTGTTGACTGTAGAGGAAATTATGCGGATGTATGCCAGCTTCTATCCGAGTTCTGTTCCGATTGGACCGCTTTTAGAAGATATGACGTTGGTTGATAAAAAGAACGGCCGTGTCAAGCATCTATCCGGTGGGCAAAAGCAACGGCTTGCCATTGGTCTAGCGCTTTTGAATGATCCCAAGGTCATCTTCTTAGATGAGCCTACGACAGGGTTAGATCCGACAGCTAGACGAACGCTGTGGGAGATTATTTTGAAGCTGAAGGAGCGAGGTAAAACGATTGTGCTGTCCACGCATTATATGGAGGAAGCGCACGTACTTTGCGATCGTATTTGTTTAATGGATCAAGGGAAAGTCGTCGCATTGGATACGCCGCGCAATCTTGTGAGCAGCTTGCAATCGGATAGCGCGATAGAGTTTAGACTGCAAGATTTGGCGGAAGCGGACAAAGAATCGGTTGTCGAGGAGCTTCGCGATATTCGTGAAGTCAAGGGCATTGACGTGCGTAAGGATGTGTTCGTCCTTTATACAGATAAGCTGCAGGAATCTCTCATTGATCTTGTAGAGAAAAGCGCTGGCGGCAGATGGCAATTGGCAGATTTGCAGACACGAACGGCTACGCTGGAAGATGTGTTTATTTCCATGACCGGAAGGAGCTTGAAAGAAGAATGAATGCTTATATCCAATTGACGTTAAGCCAGCTTCGGTTCTTTGTCCGTAATCGACAAGTGTTGATATTCACCTTGTTCATGCCGCTTTTCTTCATGATTATGCTCGGTTCCTTTCTCGGAAAGGGAAATGACATCATCGTCGATGGCGTTGTCATTGATCAGGATCAAAGTGCAGAATCCAGAGTCATGGTGGAGGCGCTGCAAGCGAATAGTATTTTGAAGCTAAAGCCTGCAGATGACTTGGATACGTCACTTGAGCAGCTGAAGCATGGGGATCAGAAGTTGGTCGTCGTTATTCAGAAGAATTACGGGCAAGCAGTCGGGTTGAAAGGAGCAGATAGCTCGAAGGCCAGCTTCCTTCAGGTTTACTATGATCAAACGAACCAACAGAGTGCACAGATCGGTTTGCAAACAATAGGTCAAGTAGCGGATGGCGTTTCCAAGCAAATGTCCAATTATATTCCAATTGTTAAAATTGAACCGGTTGGCGTGCAAGCTTTGCAGCTTCGCTACATCGATTTCCTTGTACCGGGAATTCTGGCTATGATGATCATGACCAACAACTTAAATGGCGTTTCGGGACAAATTGCTTCATGGCGTGAGCGTGGTGTGCTGCGACGCATGCAAAGTACACCGCTGAAGGCGTCCACGTTCATCGCCGCGCAGATTACTGCACGCCTTGTGATGAACACGGCGCAAGCCTTAATCGTACTGCTTGTCGGTGCTTTGATTTTCGGCACGCAGGTGAACGGTTCATGGTGGCTGCTTCTGCTGTTCGTTGTCATGGGAACATTGACGTTCATGTCGATCGGCTTCATTATCGCTGGTTTGGCCAAAACCCCAGAAAGCGTAGGGCCGATTTCTGGTTTAATCTCGTTCCCGCTGATGTTCTTGGGCGGTGTGTTCTTCTCCGTGTCCAGCATGCCGGAGTTCTTGCAGCCGATCGTGAAATCGATTCCGATCACTCAGCTCAGCACTGCCCTTCGGCAGATTATGAATGTGGGCGCGGGCATTGGGGATCTTTGGCAGGAAGGGCTGATGCTCGCCATCTGGCTGGTCGTGTCGTTTATTGTGGCGACGTTTACGTTTAAGTGGGAGTAGCTAACTGAAAGCCCAATCTCTCTGAGATTGGGCTTTTTGCTGGGAGTAATAGCACAATTTATCATAAATCCATAAACGATAAGCCATACTGTAAGGGGAACTTACCTATAAGCAGGAGGACTTGAATGAGTAAACAGCAATGGCAAATTCCGGCTACAGAGGGCCTCGGTTTCCAGCTCAAGAAGGGCCAAGTGATTCGAGTTACCGATATAGAGGGAGAACAAGTTGCCGACTTTGTGGCTTATCGTGAGGATGATATCAGCGAGCGGCTTGACCCTAGCGTTACGATGGACGCTTTACATGCGATGAAAGTGAAACCCGGCGATAGGATCTACTCTAATAAATATAGCCCTATGTTCACGATTATTAAGGATACGGTAGGACAGCATGATTGGATTAACTCGGCCTGTCGGCCTGAAATGTATGAGCTGCTTTACAATAAGCGAGACCACACCAGCTGTTATATGAACTTAAATGCAGCTCTGGCACCATTTGAGATCCCCGCCCCAGATCAGCATTATCCCTTTAATATATTTATGAACACCATCATTCAGCCATCTGGACAAATTAGTATTGAGAAGCCTCTATCTAAAGCGGGTGATTATATCGAGCTTCGTGCAGAAATGGATCTGGTTGTGGCTATATCTGCTTGTCCCTGCGCAGAAAGTCTCTGCAATGGATACAAGTGTACACCTATTCGCGTTGACATCATTTGATCTTCTAATGGACTAGCGCCTCTCATACAATAACTTGTACAAGTTATTTGCTATTCAGGGGGCGAAGTCTATGGATGCTTTTATTACTTATCTGTTTCTTGGCATTTCGTTATCGGCTCCCATTGGTCCTATTAATGCTGCTCAACTCGACAACGGAGCCAGATATGGCTTTACTGCGGCGTGGTTGATCGGACTAGGTGCGATGTGTGCCGATTTGCTGTATATGCTGCTGATTTATTTTGGTTTAGCCCATTTCTTGACCACCCCGTTTATGAAAACATTTCTATGGTTATTTGGCTGTTTTGTACTTATCTACACGGGTATTGATACGCTAAGAAACGTGAAGATAACTCAGAAAGACAACCCTTCTGAAAGTCATTCCAGCGTTAGCTCTTTCCGCTCCGGATTTGTTATGGCACTTACCAATCCGCTAAATATCTTATTTTGGCTTGGCATTTATGGCTCCATTTTAGCCGAAAGTGTACAAAATTATGGCCTTACCCAGGTGCTTTGGCATACCTCCGGTATCTTTGTAGGCATCCTTCTGTGGGATGTTGCTATGGCCACACTCGCCAGTTCCTTTCACAAGTTCGGAAATCGCACTACCTTGCAGCTGATTTCTGTCATAGCTGGCCTATCTCTCATTGGCTTCGGTATGTACTTTGGCTATCAAGCTTATAAGCAGTTATTGAGTTAGTCAGAGGTTTCCCAGTCCAATGTACCTCCTACCGGGACACTCACCCATCTAATCTCCTTCGCATAGTATGCTTCGTACTTACGAAGGAGGTTATTACGACATGGCTGATTTATATGCCAAAGACTGGCTTGATACACATATGAACACCCTTGCCGCATGGAAACAGGATGCCTTCCGCCAATTCGGCAATATGATAGCAGATCCAAGCAATGCTTACCCTTGTATCCCCGGTCGTCAAGGCTTCCTTACCAATAACCTGCGCTTTGGCTTTGCGGCAGATCCGAGATCAGAGCAAGCTGTCATTGACGTCGTCAAGCTCCTGCAAGCCTATGGCCGATGCTCACGGGAGACAGGGAAGTTCGCCTCGCTTGTTATCTTTTTCCACACAACAGCAGACATGCTGAATAGCTTCTCGGTAGAAGACTACGAGGAGCTATTTTGGTCTGTTCTAAAAAGGGTTAGCGCCAATGATACGGCACCATGGCCTGAACATATTTCAAAGGATCCATCACACCATTCATGGGAGTTTTGTTGTGATGGGCAGCCTTATTTCTCTTTTTGCGGAACACCTGCCCATGTGGTTAGAAAGAGCCGAATGTTTCCACATTTCCTCATTGCTTTCCAGCCGCGATGGGTGTTTGAAGAAATCAACGATTCTACCCCTTTTGGACGCAATATGAAAAAGCGCATTCGCCAAAAGTTAGAGGCCTACGACGGTATCCCCGCTCATCCTTCTCTGAAATGGTACGGGCAAGCAGATAACCAAGAATGGAAGCAATACTTCTTGCGTGATGACGAAAGCGTCCCTTCTAAATGTCCGTACACGTTTATGAAAAATAAATTAAAAGCCGTAGGCGTACTATTTCATAAATAGAACATCGTTACACAGGCTTTGTTCGTTCTGATTTATGCTTCATCCACCATGTAATTAGGATAATCATCATGACGATAAGAAGGCTAGTCCAGAATCCCGGTCTTCCGGTTTTCTCCAAGAGAGAACCCGTTACAGCTGCCATGATAAGAAGGATAGCGGTCCAAGATTTCAGTTGCCCGTTTAGGCTTGGTTTAAGTTGTTTCAGATAAGATGCAACGATTAGCGACCACGTATATAGGAGGACCAATCCCCCAGCTGTGGTTATATGTTCAAAGATTTGGCTTGGCATCACTAGCGCAAGGACGATAGAAACACACAGCCCGATCGTATTCACACCTAGTGCATATAGTGGTAATTGCTTTTTGCCTTTCCTTTTGGCTAGCCATGGCGGGGCATCCCCGCCTTCCGCTAAAGCAACCAGCATCGTAGATACGCCGTATAGCGAGGCAACGAGAATAGAAAATCCTGCGACAATCAGAACGCCATTCATCAAGTGAACGAGAATAGGTAATCCCATGATGCTCAGAGCGAGAAGCAGGGGACTTTTATCAGGTGTTAACTGCTCTTTGGTAATAAAAAGAAGCGCTAAACTAAGAGCTAGCACATAGAGCACTGTGATCGTAAGCAGCATAAGTCTTCCAGCCTTAGAGGCTTCTTTGGGATTTTGCAAATGGACAGCCATAAAGCCCATGACTTCTATACCGCTAAACGCATAAAACGCATACAAAAGTCCTTTCCATGCGCCGGTCCAACCAGAACTAAACCAATGGGTCGTGCTGCTTTGAATGGTGTTTATGCCATGACTTCCTTTGAAGAAAACGATGCCTGCAATGGCGATGAATAGAAATACGGCTCCCATTTTAACGATAGCGCATATATTCTCAGTTTTGTTAATTCCTTTCGAGCCAAGGATAACAACGAGGAGGGCAAGGAATGAGTAGATAGCGGTCAACAACCAGAGTGGCAGGTTAGGAAACCAGAATTGTGTGAAAATTCCTATTGCCGTTAAGGAACTGCCGAGAATAAGCATTTCTGAGGACCAATATAACCATCCCACGCCAAATCCTGCCCAGCGGCCATACGCTTCCCTCACATAATTACGAAAAGACCCCTTTTCAGGGTTGGCAGCCGTCATCTGTGCTAAGGCATCATATACAAATAAGGTGGCTAGTGCTGCCAATAAAAATATTCCGATAACCAGAAACCCACTCTTCTGAATGGCGATGCCAGAACCTAGGAAGAAACCTGTTCCAATGGTGCAGCCAATTCCGAATAAAGTTAACTGCCACCAGGATAGCTTGTTCGTGTTGTCGTCATTGTTCGTAAGCTGCAAAGTCACCATAAGTGATTGACCTCCATATCTCTGGCTAAAATATGAGAAAAGCCCAAACAGCGGCCGTTGGGCCGATGCTGGGCTTCACAATTTGCTAGTTAGTGAACAGACGCTGCCCCTCTGTTATTCGGCGGCATTTGTGGCGCCGCGGTTGCGGGGACGAATGCTGTTAGCATGCTTTGCATATCGGACGCTTCTAATTGTGGCACCTGGTAGTAAGCAAGTCTATTTTGATAAAGGAAGATTTCATAAGCCATTTCTATGAAATTTTGTACCTGAGAAGCTAATACACGCCGAACAACGGGATTCGTCACTTCCACGGCTGTCATCGTTAGCAACGATGCATGCGTTTTGACCAGACCAAGCATATGTCCGCTTATTCCCGCATCCTTCACATCAGCGAGCGACTGGTTAGGCTTTTTCGGCGCAGTTGGCTTAATGCCGTAGATCGGCTCTGATAATTGCCTAATCATATACGTGGACGTTTCTTGGCTTGGCTTAAGCCCGGTTGTGAAACACTCAGCGGTTAAATTGTACTGGGCAAGTGTGAACTGGTATTGACGATCCAGAATGTCCAGCAGCTCGCTGTCTTGTACAAACTGTCTAAACATCATGAATTGGTCCAGCACATTGATGGTACAGGCCAACACTTCATGTAAATCGAAAAGCTCATGACCGCCGTGGTTTGTGTTCGGCGTAGTTTGCGTTTGATAATTGGGCTGTATTTCCTGTTGCATAACGAAGTCTCCTTTGGCTTTGAGGTAAAGTAACTTCGTTAATGTTAGTCTCAGTTCGTTGGTTTATACATGTGAGAGACATGAATTTACAAACGAATGAGCTAGTGAATTTTTGCAGCGGTCAACGTGAAATACATGTTAGGAGGCGAAGCTCATGCAATTCAGTCTCAGAACTCTCGACGGCAGGGCAAATAAGGGACCCACGTTACCAAGAGGAACGTAGATCCCTTATTTGCTTTTAAATCGTGATTGAGGGTTTAAACACTTATATCAAGATTTCCGCCTAAGTTCGGCTGCACACTGCGTTCAATCAATTGGACCACTTGCTGGCCTTGTTCGGTCATTTGCTCTTTCGCCATTTTCAAAACGCTTATTCCAACCGCTTGGGATAAATTGTTTTGGGCTAGTACCATTGACATAGCTGGAATGTCCATGAGATTCCTCCTTTATTTCTGAGTATCTAACCATTTCTATATCGGACTATGGGCCTGCAATTTTTAGCGAAATAAATGCACAACCAAAAGCCCAACCCCCTGGGTTGGGCTTTCTCTTACAGAAACCTCCGATGATGCTTCTTCCCATCAAAGCTAAATAACACCGGCTTATCTTCTACCATCGTATGCATATGAATGGTCTTACCCCACAGCTTATAAATATACGGCAGCGTCCGCTCGACATATTTCAAATCCAGCTCCACACCTTCAAAAGCATGCTTCAGATACAGCTCCCCGTTACGCTGGTAGTCGCCATCCTCAACAACGATGTAAGGGAATCCTCCATTTACTCTGGAGTAAATGAGCTGATCCCGCGTATTCTCCCACGTTTTGTCTGTGATTTTCCACTCAGGTCCTTTCTTCTCAAATACGTACAGATCTAACTCTTCAACCAGTGGCTTATTTAAATAGTTGCGGATAAACGAGGTATCGGACTCGTATTCACGAACTTCGAAGATTTTCTTCCTGCCTTGCCCAGGCTTCCGCCCGAATCTGCGGATTTCTTCATCGGTTGGAGCATCCCAATGTTTTTCGATGTCTTCAAATATTTTGACACCCAGATAATAAGGATTTAAGGAATGGCGAGAGGGAACGACGACGGAGGAGTTCAGCTTGGAGTATTCGATCGTTTCTTCCTCGGTTAAATCCAACTCACGCAGGATATGTTGATGCCAGTAGGAGGCCCAGCCTTCGTTCATGATTTTGGTTTCGAGCTGCGGCCAGAAGTAGAGCATTTCATCACGCAGCATGGTCAGGATATCTCGTTGCCATTCTTCCATATAAGGGGCATTTTCCTCTATAAAAAGAAGGAGATCCTTCTCCGGTTTCGGTGGAAAACGCTTCGTATCTTCTTTATCCAAGGAGACAATAGGCTTGTTTCGACTATCTAAGTCCCATAAATCCTCATACCCGTATGTGGCTTCGCCTCGAACGGTTGGTGTAGCTGCCTTGTTATTTTCTTGGCGTTTGCGAGTCTGACCATACGTTAGCGTTAGTACAGGGTCAATGTGCTCTTGGATGGCGAGAACGGCATCTATGAATTGTTCGACCTCATCGATTCCATGCTCAATTTCATATTGGCGGATGCGTTCAGCTGTAGCGGACATGCTCTCGACCATGTTGCGATTCGTTTTGGAGAAGCGTGCGTTATTTTTGAAAAAGTCGCAGTGGGCGAGCACGTGCGCGACAATGAGTTTATTCTGAATCAGCGAATTTCCGTCTAAAAGGAAGGCGTAGCACGGGTCCGAATTGATGACCAATTCGTAAATTTTACTAAGTCCAAAATCGTACTGCGTTTTCATGCGATGAAAATTTTTACCAAAGCTCCAGTGACTGTAGCGTGTCGGCATCCCGTAGGCACCGAAGGTGTAAATAATTTCCGCCGGACAGATTTCGTACCGCATGGGAAAGAAGTCGAGCCCAAAGCCTTTCGCGATCTCCGTGATTTCATCAATAGCATATTCCAGCTTTTGGATTTCGGATTTACTCACTGTGCAGGCACTCCTTCCTGTTTGGTAAAAAAGGTTTTCAACGCTTTATACACTTCACCTTTTTCACGGATGACATAATGCAAGAATTTCGGATTGTTGATATGGCGGAAAGCGGACATCAGCGTTGAACTGCGGTTATATTGATTCACTTCCCCGTAGCCAAACATATTCGAACGTTCCATTAATTGTGTAATCAGCTTCACACAGCGCTCGTTATCGGATGTTAAATTATCGCCGTCCGAGAAATGGAAGGGATAAATATTGAACTGAGATGGGGGGTACCTTTTATCAATAATATCAATGGCCGTTTGATAAGCTGAGGAGCAGATCGTGCCCCCACTTTCGCCTTTCGTGAAAAACTCTTCCTCTGTCACCTCTTTGGCCTCGGTATGATGCGCGATGAACACAATCTCAACGTTCTCGTATTTCGTGCGCAAGAAGCGGGTCATCCAGAAAAAGAAGCTGCGGGCTATGTACTTCTCGAAGGAGCCCATGGAACCAGAGGTATCCATCATGGCAATAATGAGCGCATTGGAGTGCGGTTTTTCGATTTCTTCCCATGTTTTAAACCGCAAATCATCTGGTGAAATATGATGGATTCCCGGCGAGCTGCCGCGCGAATTGCGGCGCATATTTTCGAGGATCGTCCGTTTCTTGTCGATGTTGGACATGATCCCTTTTTTACGAATATCGTTGAAAATAACTTCGGTGGATGTCATATTCCGCTTCTCTTTTTGCTGCAAATTCGGCAGCTCGAGCTCGGAGAACAGCATCGCTTGCAGCTCTTCCATGCTGACTTCCGCTTCGTAATAATCCTCGCCGGCTTGATCGCCAGCGCCTTCGCCTTTGCCAGGACCTTGGGCAGGCTGCGGGTCTGTTCCAAGTACATCGCCAACCTGTGAATCACCGTCGCCTTGACCAACATGCTTGCCTTTGTTGAAGTTGTAGCGGAAGCGATATTCGTCTAAGCTTTTTATCGGTACCTTCACGACTTGTTTACCATTGGACATGACAATACTTTCGTCTGTAACCAGATCAGGAAGGTTCTGTTTAATCGCATCTTTGACCTTCTCTTGATGTCTGGTTTGATCTTGGTATCCTTTGCGGTGGAGTGACCAATCCTCTTTGGAAACGATAAATAAGGGCTCTGTCATGGGGACACCTCCTTGGCGTTTATGATAAGCAGAACGCTAATCAGACATAGGGGAATAAAGCTTGTTATTAAATATATTCAAGTGTGCGGGGGATATGTGGTGGCGGGCGGATTTTCTCTTCAGCTTCGACTTTTCACCTGACTGTGTCTTTAAATTAGAAGGAATATTCCAAGCGTAATTTTCTATATAAAACAAAGTCTGTCGATTCTCCCGCGGCCACGCATCGGAGATCAAGCAGACTTTTTTCTTATTTCTGGAATCCGTCAAAGATCAATGGTTTGAACGATCACAATCGGTTATGATGTAAGGTGGATATATTCTCAAACAGGAGCATGCGTTCATGAATCCCAACTCTATCATTCGTACATATTTGCAAAAGATAAAGAATAGCAAAGTCTCACTTCACGAATTAGAAGCTTTATTTCAAGGCCAGCCATGTACCTACGAACAATTCGCTCAGTCGGTACTTGAGCTTGAAGCTGAGGGGATCATTCAGATGGTTCAGAGCAAAGGGAGAACGGGTAAGCGACCATCCCTTGCCTATCAATATAGCGTGCAGAAGAATCGGTTAAAAGTAGATACGCATAAGGACATCCATCAGGCCAGGATGCTGCTGCATCCTGATATTCAACTGGATACTTACTATTCGGTAGGAGCGGAAGTTTGGGAGCAAGACAGGCCCTATTTGAAACGGATTGACGCTTATTTGAAGCGGGGGAAGCTTCCAACCACCCCAGTACCGGCGCCGGAGCGCAGCTTTGAGCTAGTTGCAGATGAGAAATGGATAACAGAGAAGCAAGGGAAAGAGCAATCTAGCCCTTCCCTTTTACAGAGCATGTCTGAGCCTAGAGTTTGCAAACGGAAAAGAAAACCAACGTGGCCATGAGCAAGCGTTGCAGGATTTTCTCTTTCATTTTACGGTGGAAGAACAGAAAATTATTAACCAATGTCTAACAACGGGGGGCTATTTTCCCCAAGAAGTATTATCGACACACGAGCTTTGCAGAATTTGGAGGCACACAGCATGGACTACGTAGAAATTGGTCAGGTGATTTCCGGGTTTCGGGAACGAATGACCAAGCTGGCACTTTTCGACCCGCTCTATGAGCTGCAGAGAAAGCGCCAAACAGATCGACAGAACAAACCCATTGATTTTATGGAACTCGGGCTTCTAACCCTGCTTTACTTTTTCGAGCAGAAATTGATGCGAAATAACAAGGCGGGTGTCAAAGACTTAGCCGAGTTTCTACTCAAAGTGACGGGAATCTTCATTGATTTAGATGAAGCGGGATTTGAGGATCTAGCTAGGCAGATCACACAAGTGTTTCGCCCGACGACAGGGAAGAAGCGGGATTTTACGTTTATGAACTGGGAGTCTGGGGTGCGGGAGCATATTTACATATCGATTCTAAAAGCGAATGCCTTCGATTTAAAAACGAATACGCAATACTACACGCTCGACGAGGATGGGTTGGAGCTTATTTTTGCGACCAAGGAATTTTACACCGAATTTCAATTGTCCATTCATCAGTTGGTATTGCGCAAACAGTTGGAAAAGGGTGAGTTTGAAGGCGCTCTGCGGCAAATTAACGAAATGCGGATCGACGTGGAAGCTTTGCAGGAACGGATGATTAAGCTCGAGCACGAGTTGAAAAGAAACATTGTATCGGAGGAAACGTTCGGACGATATAAAGGTCTGCTAGAAGATATTTATTTGCGATTACAAATGGAGAATGAGGAGTTTGAAGAATTACGCCAATTCGTCAAAGAGACCAAGGATCGCGTTCAGGCACAGACCGTTAGACAGACGGATCAACGACCTTATGAGTTAATTTTACGGATATCGAATGAACTGGAGAAGGTACATGGCGAGCATTCCGTTCTTTTTCACCAGAGTATGGTGTTGAAATCACATGCCTTGGGCGCAGCGCAAGAATCCTTGTATTATACCGGACTAGATTCCTTTAATTTTGATCAGGATATTGCTTCTCTTATTTTTAGTACGCCGTTGCCATTGGAGACAATGAAAGGTGTTATTGCTCCGTTCTTACCTGTGCAAGAGTCGAAGATGTGGTCGCTGTTAACGGTATGGTCTGAGCAAAATTTACTTGAGGATAGCACTGGACAGGAGCGTGAGGATACGTTTCTGGAAATTGGCGGAGACAGCGATGAATACCGGTACCAGACGATGCAGAAAAAGTTGTACAAGCATCTGATGGAGCTCCTTCTGCAAATGATGGAAGAGCAGGGCCAAGTTGAAGTGAAACTTTTCATCGAACAGTTCGAAATACGTGAAGATGCAAGATTGCTGAGCGAGAGAGCTTTCTACGATTTTTGGATTTATCTGCATCAGAGAAGCCCCTTACGGGCGGTGGATATGGATCAGCAGCAGAATGAGGAGCAGGCGACATTACTGGAAGATATGTATGCGCTTCTGGGAAGCCGCTGTTTGGTCGTTATTGAACAACAGGAGATCATTCAGGTGAATGACAGGTTTAGCATACAGAATATGTTGATTTCATGGGGAGAACAGGATGACAATCGGACTTGAAAATGGAACAGTAATGAAAGCTTTTCGGATCTACACGTTGCTCGCTCGCGATAACGAGGTGGGGAAAGAGTGGCTCCAAGTCTACATGGCGGACGACGTGGTCCGCGGACTTGTGGATCAATTTGCGCGAGAAGTCGATTGCGTAACGATCATTGCTGGCGAACAACTGTATATGATTCCGGAGACAAGGCTATCGCCTTTTCATATGAATAACGAAGTGATTAAACGCACTTATCTGCGGGCGAACGCTGTGAATGCGGATCTTTATCTCATGTATGTCAGCATTATTGTGCTTATTGGTGCCTTCTATGATAGCTATCAAACGATGGAGCCCACGAGAAGTTTTATCGGGATTGAAGAGTGGACAGCGCTTGTGAATGAGCGAATTGCCTTATTGAAAACACATCCGGAAGCGGAATTAATAGAGATGGAGAAGGAATTCTCGTATAACTGGACAGCCTTGATTGAAAAATGGAGTGCCATGGATGATATCAAGGAGACAGCCGCGAGGCAAAGCGGGAATACGATCAGCCGGGTTAGTTTCATGGATTCTGTCCGCAAGTTTCTCATCGCGCAAGAATTGGTGATCGATATTGGCAATCAGGAAATTACATTGACCGAAAAGGCCAAAGTGGTTGTGCAGCGCTATTTTATGGAACTAGAGTATAACCGTGGTATTTTGGAGTTTTTATATCAAAGCCATGATGCATTTGAGGGGGAGGGAAGCGAACATGCCAGCGATCTCTAGAATACGATTTACGAATGTCGTCTACGAGGACGGAAATAAGCGTTACAACGACGAGTTGTTTCATTTCGATGGGCATAATGGCGCGATTCTGTTGGAAAATGGAGGAGGCAAGACGGTTTTCATCCAGTCTGCTATTCAAGCCATTTTGCCACATGAGGAGCTAGCTGGGCGTAAAATTAAAGATACGTTAAGTCTCGAAAATGGCCCTGCACACATCGCGATCGAGTGGATTCTAAGCGAGCGGCCTCGGCGATATGTCGTGACCTGCATCAGCTTATTTTTGACAGCAACAGGGATTGATTCTTATCGGTATGTGTATGACTATCCAGTACTTGATCCCGACGCGATTGATCGGATTCCTTTTGTGAAAGAAAGCGCGGGCCATTTGCGAGCAGCGGATAAAGGTGAAATTCATGATTATTATCACCAGATGACGGTGAAGAGAATGAATGCGAAGCTGCCAGCCTCGATGAAAGAATACAGAAAAATATTGGAAAATGATTACCATATTATAGCTTCAGAATGGGAACGGATTGCGAAGATCAATAGCTCGGAGGGCGGGGTTGAGAGCTTCTTTGACGAATGCAAAACGACGGGCCAGTTGTTTGATCGTTTGTTAATCCCGACGGTTGAAGATGCGATGGCTGGCTATGAACAAGGCGAGTTCGCGAATAATTTTGAAATGCATAGGGATAGCTTCAAAAAATATAAAGAATTAAAAGAAAAAATTGAAGAAAACAAAAAAATACTCGTTGAATTGGACCAGTATGTGCTTCGTTATGCCACGATGGATACGAGGCAGGTGGCTTATGCAGCTGCACAAGCTGAAACGAAGGCCTATTGGCTGCTCGTTGGTGGGCAGAAGAATGAGGAAACCGCCAAGCTCTCGGGGTGGCATCAGATGATATCGGCATGCGATGAGCAATTGCAGGTATTGGCTCGGAAGAAGGAATCGCTGCATATTGCGAAGCAACAGCAGGAGCAATCTGTCTTGGAAACGAAGCTCAAGCTGATTGAGGATGACGTTGAATTCAAAGAACAACTTGTCCGAAGTGCGAAAGAGAGCTACTATTCGTTGCGTTTGGCCGATTACAGGCAGCAGTGGACCTCGGCCGAGGAGCGTATGAACTACGTGCAACGGGAACTTGAACAATTCGGTCACACCCAAGAAGAGGATGTTCTGCGGAACGCATGGAGCCAGAATGGCGGGCAAATTCGCGGTATTTTCAGCAAGATGGAGCAGGAGTGGCAGGCTGAACAAGAGAAGCTCAGTCAGGAAGAAGCTGCACATCAGAATAGGTTGAACCTAGAGGAAACGATTCTGCGTGATCTCTCAAGCGAATTAGAGCTATTAAACAAGCAACTCATTGAACATAGATCGCTTGTACAAGCCCGCGAGAAAGATAGAGATGTGCTGAGGGCAAATGTTTTGGCCAATCCTGCTGTCGAGAGCATGGAGGGCAGCATGGCAGACTGGAGTCAACGTTATCAGAAGTTGGATGACAGTAATGTTCAGCTGGTCCAGAAGAATAAGGATTTGGCATTGGGCAAAGAGGAAAGTGAGAGACAACTTGCAGACGTGAGTGAGAGCCTCAAGGCTGCCTTCGTGGAGCGGGCCAATACAGAGCATAAGCTCGAATCATTTAAAAAAGAGCAGCAATCCATGCTTGAAGTAATCGCATCTTACAGGTCTTCATGGGGAAGACTCACGTCTGTTTATGAGAAGCAGAGTTCGATTGAAGAACGACTTAGTGAGGATACGGCAAAGCTCCTGCTCGAGAAAGAAGCTTACTTGCTGAAAGAGCGTCTTGCTTTTCGCTATATCGATGATTATAGCTCTCAGCCCATATTTTTTGCCGATGTCTATGTGGCGGGCTTAGTGGACAAGTGGAGAAACCAGTTCAAGTTATTGGAGACAGGTATTCAATATTTGCAGAGTTTGAAGTTAACCGAGCGGGCGATGACGCATCCTCTATGGTCCGTCACGTTGATTACGACGGAAGGTGAAGTTGGGTTAGTTACAAGCAAGCTGCAGCAGTATGCGGAAGATATGCAGTTCCCGATTCAGGTAATCTCTTCTCAGGAAGCGGCGCGTCTAGCGGGTAGTGATGCACCGGTGGCAGCGGAGGATAGCGCGTGGGTTGAACCGCAGCATTGGCGTGATAATGCGGAGGCGGCAGAATTCATCAACTGGAAGCATACGATCTCCTTGAAAGGAGAGGAAGTTCGGACAGCACGCAAAGAAAAGGAACGTGATCTGCAGCGTACTTCTGAGCTTCAAGCTGCGTTTAGCCGATTCCTCTTGCAATATCCGCTTGAGGCTGTGCAAGAAATGGAAAGGCGAGTAGGACTTGCGCGCGATTCTGTGCGTGAACTAGAAGGCCAAGAGGATGCCATCAAGAAATCCATTCGTCAGGCAGAGCAGGTGATTCAGCAGCATAATACCGTCCTGGATGAGCAAAAAGAGGAAATGATTCAGCTCGGGCAGTGGATTGAAAAAGGGCGGAAGTATGTTGAGCTGGGCAAAGAAATCGTGACATTGAACGGGGCGATCGACCAGCTTGCCCAGCAGTCTGACGATCAGCAGCATAAGCTGGAGGGCAGACGGCGCTCAATGGAGCAAGCGAAGCTGCAGAGCGAGTCCTTAAAGGGCAGAATGAGCGTTTTGAGAACGGAGAAAGCGAGTCTGTTAAGTCAAGATCTATATATCGAACTAGTGGATGTGCAGCCTATTGAAGCGAAGTATAGCTTAGATTGGTTGAAAACAGAGAGAAAAGATTTGCATCTCAAGCTCAATCATATTTCCCAAGGGCGCCAGCAGCTGGAAACGGAGTTAAAGCATGCTCAAGCTAGCAGAACAACGTTGGAGCGAGAGATGAACAAGCTTCGCTTGGAACAAGCGGATCTGAACTTGAACGAGGAGCTTGCTTTTTCTGTGACGGGTGAAGATCAGATGTCACAGCTATTGTCTGAGCTCAAGGAACACGAATCACGGTTGACACGCGATAAGGAAGAATTGGTGCGGGTCGACAAACAATTTAATGAATTGACAGCGCGAATTAAATTACTGATTGAGCAGTATAGTGGTTTACACGAGGGTGAGCGGCCACTAAGCTTTACGGAGTCTCTGAGCGTAGTGGATGCCCAAGTCCAGAGTGAGGATGCACGTCTGCAAAAGCAGAAATTGGGCTTACAGCAGCAACACACGCAAATCCAGGCGCAATTAAGTAAAATCGGAGATGTGATCGATTACTTAAATCAATACAAAATTTTGCATGGGTTTGAAAATCCACTCATTCAAGCAGCTTTTATTACACAGGAGCAGAAAGCGGAGTTTCTGAATGACCGCATGAGATGGGTACGGAAATCTGTGGCGTTGCTAATCGCCTTGATGAAAGAACTA
Source organism: Paenibacillus allorhizoplanae (assembly GCF_927798215.1). Taxonomy (NCBI): domain Bacteria; kingdom Bacillati; phylum Bacillota; class Bacilli; order Caryophanales; family Paenibacillaceae; genus Paenibacillus; species Paenibacillus allorhizoplanae. The sequence goes on along the minus strand of NZ_CAKMMW010000003.1, from coordinate 567,347 downwards.
GAAGCGGAAGAGTCGACGGTGAAAAAGGCCAGGCTGCATTTTATTGATTTTTGCCGGAAACAAATTAAGGATGTCAAGATGAGGGATATGGCTGAGCAAGGTGTCGAGAACAAAGACAACTATGTGGAGCTGACACAATTTCAGCATAAAATGCACAGCCGCATTGAACGCGTCAATCAAGTCGCGGAAGAGACGATGCGCACACACAATCAGCAGCTTGAACAGTATATCATTCATGTGCACAGCCATTTGAAGCTGATCGCGTCTGAACTTCGAGATATTCCCAATAAAACGAGAGTTAAAGTTGAAGATCAGTGGAAGCATATTTTCTCCTTTCTCATTCCTGAATGGGATGAACTTGAGGCGAAAGATCATTTGCGCAAGCATCTAGAATGGGTTTTGACCGAACTAGAAAAAGGCCATTACCGTGATGAGAACGATCAAGAAGTGAAATCAACGGTTCGCAAGGAGCTCGAAAAATGGTTGGATACCAAGCAGCTTCTGCAAATTGTTTTGCAAGAAAAAGTCATGAAAGTTTCCTGCCGTAAAGTCACCAATGAAAATAACGTAACGAAGGCTTCCTTCTCATGGGAACAGTCGAACAATTGGTCTGGCGGGGAAAAATGGAGCAAAAATATGACATTATTCTTAGGCTTACTTAACTATGTCGCCGAGAAACGCCAACATATTCAAGCGAACATGAAGCGGCATCGCACCGTGATCCTCGACAATCCGTTCGGGAAGGCATCGAGTGACCATGTGTTAAGTCCTGTGTTTTTTATCGCGGAACAGCTTGGCTTCCAGATCATCGCACTGACTGCGCATGCGGAAGGCAAATTCCTCAAGGACTATTTCCCAGTTGTCTTTAGCTGTAGGCTTAGACAGGCAGCCAATGGAAGTAAACTGGTCATGACCAAAGAAAAGGAAATCAATCAAGCTTATTTCCGTGATCATGCGCCGATTTCGCTGGAAAGACTAGGGGACGTTAAGCAGATGGAGTTATTTATCTAGGGAGGGCTTTACTTCATGAACCAAGCGGGAGTATATGCTGTATTACGTACCTAACAATGATAGTATGTTCCCCGTTTAACGGACACCAGCGACGTTATTTCTAATAAAGCAGACAGTGTCCTCGTGTAACGGACACGAGCGACGTTATTTACTGTTTTGGAGGCAAAATTGTGCCCTAATCAGGGGAATAACGGCCATGTTGTCCGTTAGAATTTGTAATGGCTACTTTGTCGCTTAATAACGTTTCCTGCGTCCGTTAAACACTAGGTTGGCTTTATTTCCTGGCGAAAAACAATTGTTTATTGAATTACAAAAAGTCTGCTTAATCTTCTGTGGCTACGCTTCGGAGAACAAGCGGACTTTTTAGTTACTTCAATGACGGAACGAAATGGTATACTAGTTCCCAAGAGGATGAAGATGGGTGAGATACGTTAACGACAAGGGGAGAGGGGAATATGAGCACATCGGTTCAGGCTTATATAGCGGAAAATTACGGAGTTCGGATGGAGTCCCATCCGGACCCGCTTTTCACGATGGCAGGACAGCAGCTTTTAACGGAAAAAGGGATGCAAGAGTTCTTAGCTGCTTACTCGCCCTTGATGAAAGCACTCGAACCCGCAGCGGCTGGTGCTTATTTAATTAGCCGTCTCGGGGGTCTGAATGCGGCGATGCAGTATATGGTTACACATGATGAATTATTTGATCTGTCTCCGGAGTTATGGTCGCTGCAATTGTATCGAAGTGAGAAGGGGTTCGTTGAGTTCCGTATTGTGCTTAAAGAATTAAGAAAACTTAGTGGTCCAGAGTGCGGACATCGAAGTGAATGGCGTGAAGAACACTTATCCCACTGGTATGCTGGGACTATTCGGCCAATTGTCGAAGCAATCGCCGTTGCCGCCGATATGGACATTCATCATTTGTGGAAAATTATACCGATGCGCATTCGTTTTATTTTCGAACAATGGAAACAAATGAATACATCAGAAGAGTGGCATGCTCGTTATGCTGAGGACCATTTATTTGTAACGAAGGAATTGAAAGGTGAAGTATTCGGCCGACTTCGGAATCCCTTGTATGCCAAGGTTGTGACTGTGGATTACCCTGGTTATCCCGGCGAGCCCGACACGAAAATTAAACTGAAGACGGCCTGTTGTATGTACTACCGAACAGAAGGCGGGCAATATTGTTATACGTGTCCCCGGATGAAGCCGCAAGAGCGCGATGAGCGCAAAGAACAATTGCGAGTTCAATTCGCTCAAGAAGCAGCCGCTAAAATTGCTGTGAACTAACGCACTCATACGGTCATTTTCCTGTTGGTTTTTTTCTGCAATATGCATACAATAAGGGAAAGCACGTATTCGATGCAGCAGGGTGATGAACTTTTTGAAAAATTGGCTAGCTAGTAATATGAAATCGACATTGATTATCGGTATTCTCGCATTTATTACGATAGCTGGCGGAGTATTAGGCTACTTCGGACTGCTCCGAGACAGTGATGGGGGATTTACCCTACATACGCATTCGACCTTTCAGCCAGATGTGGTTGTCATGGGAACAGAATTAGAGGGCATGTATCTTGCTCAAAAGGCAAAGAAGGAAGGTCTCGACGTATTAATCCTCGAAACGAAAAGCCGACTAGGCGGGCAACTCATTCAAGGTGAGATGCTCTATCTCGATGGAACCTACGATGATGAAGGCACACTGCTCATGCAAGGCGGCATGAAGGAGCTTTTCCAAGCGTATACACAAGGAAGTATCCGTACAAAAACGGATTTTGCCCATTATTTCCACAAACTTATTGAAGGCATACCCGTTGAGAAAAATATCGTGCTTGAAGACTTGCGAGTAACAGGCAATAAGGTCATTTCTCTCGCTTATCAAGACGGTGATGGGAAAAAGCGGATGGTGAAGCCTTCCTATCTGGTTGATAATTCGGATGACGCTGCGTTGATTCGCAAGCTTGATGTGAAACCGCTTCCTGGGTTAGAAGCGCTATATGGGAGTAAGGAACGCGAATATATGAGTGGTACGTACATGATGAAATTTAAGGGAGTCGATTGGGATAAGTTTCAAACTCAGTTTTGGAAAATGACGAAGATCGAGCGTTCTCATACATTCGGACCTGAAAGCTATGTGAATTCGCACATCGCTTATGGGTTTCCTCCAATCGTATCGGCGTATGAACTGCACAACAAGAATGAGCTTAATCTCCGAGGATTGAACATTCTTAATCAAGGTAATGGAGAAATCATGATTAACGCGCTTCAGGTATACGGTATTGATCCGAGCCGGAAGGAAACAATCGAACGAGGGATGCAGCTCGCCAAGGAAGAAATGCCTTTCATACGCGATCATCTTCGCAAGCATATGGCTGGCTTCGAGAAGTTGGAGCTAGCTGGAGACAGGCATCGGATTTAATGACCGGCCGGATGTTCTGGGATAACGTTAGCGTCGGTGGGTATTTTATGGACATTCAAGGCTCACGCTCGAATCGGGAGGGACTGGCTATTGGGCGTCCGGATAAATATGGGATGCCTCTACGAAGCTATTTGCTTCATGATTACGACAACGTTGTCACCGCGGGGAAGCTGGTTGGTGCAACCGCTGTGGCTTACGGGAGCGCAAGAATACAACCGAACGGGGCAATGGCTGGAGAGACCATAGGCGTATTGATGGCGCAGATGCAGGGGAGAAGCCTGAAAGCGACGACCCCAGAGGAGATCGCTCGCCTTCATAAGCGGATGGAGAAGACTTATCAGATCAAGCTGTATGACCAAGTAGCGAAGGACAAAATTGCTCATCTCTCAGAGGCGGAGCGGTCAGAGTTGGACAATGGAAGGATTACATTGCTGAAAGGCAACAAAATCGCACATCATTTGCCTTTTATCAGAATCAGATTGGAAGGTCAAGCAATCACTTATAACGGGATCAAGCCAATTGTCATTGGAGGCATCCCCTGGGTGCCACTCAGTCAAACGTTTGAGAAGCTAGGCCAGGGTGATGCTACCTACGATGAAGAAAATAGACGTATTCAATACACGTTTATGGGAAGGAATGGAACAATTCCTTCGGCAGACGTACAAGTGCTGAACAATTTCGTGCTCGTAAGCTGGGCGAAACTTGCGGAAGAACTAGGCTACCATTGGGATTGGAATGAGTCTCGCGATGAGGTCATCGTGAGGCGTTTATAAGCGTGTTTGAAAGACTGCCTGAGCATAAGCTCAAGCAGTCTTTTTTTGTTTTGGCCAATGCCCACACCTTCCCACGCCATAAGCAATAGTCTACTCTATATGGTGATTAGGAGTGTGTATACAGATGAATAGATACGGAACGAGTAAGCGACTCGTCAAATTCCAAAGAAAAGCTAACTTGCACGTGGCAAAGCCAATCCAACAACGCGTGTATGCGATCCGCAAAGTCGCTACGGTCATGTTGCCATTTTACCGCAAATTGGTGAGCAGCCGTACGTACTCCGTCCAGTGGGCGAAGGCCGTGCGGGAGGCAGATATTGCACGCATGAATAAGCTGCTGCGCTCCGTCATCGGTTCAGAACCGCTTTCGGCCTTAGCGTCGAATGGCGTGGGGTGGTTCGTCGATTTGCCACTGCCGAAACCGCTGCTTGTAATCACGAATGGGACAACGATTCGTCCAGGTCAAGTGCAGTTCACGTTCAGTTCCACGATTAATCGTGCGATCGCGAAAGCAGTCATTCCTCTATATCGGGAAATAATATGCAATCCGAGTTACGCGGCGCTGATCGTGAAGGCAATCAATACGCAGAATGAGACCTTGTTGAATCATCTGATACGAAGTACAGTGACGAGTCGGAGACTTGTTTCAGTTCAAATAGATTTCTCTGGCTTTTTCCTCGGGTTCAAATATCCAACGAGCAAATATGTGTATCTAAATGAGGTTTTTCGTGAGTATGTCATGTAAAAGGTTATGATTAGGCGCCTTGATCCCTGAGTTTGAAGGATTCGCAGGTGCTTGGCTGGTTGGCAGATGGACAAGCACTGCACAGCTGTATCAACTTCCCTCATCGGGAAACCTATCACCTTTAGCGCCCGTTCCTATCAATAATGGATATGCATCTGTAAACGCTTCATTTGTGATAGTTTTTATCAAGGCAGCGTCCTATTTTTCCCAGGTGCAGGATGATATTCTCTTAATAGGAAAGAACAAGGCACACAACCATTAGAACAAACCATTCAGGAGGAAGCGGATATGAACAAAAAATGGGGTAAAATGCTCGGCAGTGTGGGGATTATGACGGTACTTGTCTCCGCAGTTGTTGGATGTAGTAGTGAGAAGGCAGCGGTAGAGACGACGAAACCAGCGCAAAGTACAGAGACACCTAAAGCGCAAGCAAAGCCTGTTACGCTACGGTTTGCTTGGTGGGGGTCTGATGCTAGGCATAAAGCAACTTTAGCGGCAATTGAGGCTTACACCAAATTCAATCCGAATGTGAAAATTGAAGGCGAGTACCAAGGATATGAAGGTTACCAACAGAAGATTATGACGCAAATTGCTGGCAACTCTGCACCTGATCTGATGCAATTGGATTACCCGTGGCTGCCAAGTCTATCTGCACAAGGTGATATTTTCGTGGATTTGAGCAAAGAATCAGTGATTGATCTTAGCCAATTTGCGAAGAAAATTTTGGATGAGTATGATTCCGTAAATGGCAAACTTGTTTCATTGCCAATGGGAACGAATGGTTTTGGGACGATGATTAATAAAGCCTTTTTCGATAAAAATGGTCTTTCCACTGACACGGTAGTGTCCATTATCCCAAGATTAATATTATCTTCTTTAGTGCTTACAAAGATTTCGATTATGCTCAAAAGGCAATTGAAGTTGGTGTGAAACGATATATATTGAAATCCACGAATTTCAATGAACTAGTTCGTGTTTTCACGACGATTAAGACAGAGCCGGATAACCTGAACCAAGCCGCAACCCCGCTGCAAGCGAGGAGTCAGCCGGAAGATCTAGCTAATTTTGCCGACAAAATGATCCACACCATTAAAGAGCACGTGGAGCAGAACTATCAGCATGTGACCTTGGAGGATCTGGCGCGAATCGTGAATTTAACCCCGATTATTTGAGTAAGTTTTTCAAAAAACACGCAGGAATTCTTTTCTCTGAGTACTTAACGCAAGTTCGCATGCAGCGAGCAGCACAGTTTCTGGATGATATTCAATACAAAACATATGAAATCAGCGAGATGGTAGGTAATAGCAATGCTTTCAATTTTACTAGGGCGTTCAAGAACTACTATGGCATGAACCCGAGGGATTATCGTAATAAGAAGGAGTTGAAATGAGGAAAAAGTTTTTTATCAAAAGCCTAATCCGCTTAATCATTCCTTTATTGATTCCATTAATCATTCTGGGGACATTTTCGATTATTACGACGCAGCGCTATATCAAAAAAGAAGTCAATACGTCCAATTACAAAACGCTTGAACAAACGAAAAGTACAATTGAATTGCTTTTTAATGAGCAGGAATCGTTGCATTATACCTTTAACTACAATGCGCGTTTGATTCAAAAGCTGAAGTCAGTTTTGCGAAATGAAGAATTGAATCCGTATGATATAGAGGCTTATGGAACGTTCATGAGTATGATGAATTCTCCAGCCAACATTAAACCCTATATTCATTCGATCTATCTGTACTTTTCTAATGACAAAGGGAATTTCCTTGCCTCGAACGAGGGAATTACGAGTATTACCCAGTTTTATGATACATCGTGGTTCCGGACGGCGAGTTCTATGACGAGTGAAGGTGACCTTGTTATCCAAAATAGAACGATAAAAAGATTCTCTTTTGAAAAACCGAAACGCCGGTCGTGACGATCTACAAAAAAATATACGCGCCGGGCTCCACGAAACCTGATGGCTGCCTTGTGATGAACATTAAGAAGGAAGATATAGAGAAGGTAATGAGTGATTTCCTATACCTGCCGCATCAAGCTATTTTTCTTCTGAACACCGGCGGTGAGGTTATTGCGAGCTCGAATGAAGAGGAGCTGGATGTTAGTCAACTGCTGGACGCGAGTCAGCTTCCTTCAAACTTTTATGAGAAGACGACTTCGAATGAGCGATACATTATCTCGAGTATTGCTTCTACGCAATATCCGATGACCTATGTGACCGTTTCGCAGGAAGTTATTTGAAAATCCAGCTGTCAGAGAAGAAATACAGGCTGCAAGCGATGGAAATGATGGCGCTGCAATCCAATATTAATCCCCACTTTTTGGCGAATACGCTGCGAACGATTTTCTGGAAATCGATGGGCCAAACGGGTGGTCATAACGAAGTGAGTCAGATGATCGACTATTTGTCGGAGGTTGTGCAGTATTCAATTAGCCAGGGGAATAAAATGGTTACGCTAGCTGAGGAGATTTATCATACGAGCAATTATATTGAAATTCTCAAAATTCGCTACAAATCAAAGTTTCAAATCATTTGGGAATACGACGAGGCGATCACCCATCATATGGTTATGAAGTTAATGCTGCAGCCACTTGTTGAGAATGCCATTTATCATGGGATCAAAGAAAGTGAGCGCTTCGGCTACATCCGAATTCGAATGAGAGCACGTGGCCCTCTCATTGCGATTACGATTTTGGACACTGGTGTCGGAATGACTAGAGCGAAGCTGTTGGAACTTAGGAAAACGTTGAAAGCGGAGGATCAAGTCGAGCATATTGGCCTCTTTAATACGAGTAAGCGGCTTCAGCTCACGTTCGGGGATAAGCATCGTTTTCACATTCGGAGTAAGGTGGGATATGGTGCGGTGGTTGACATTACTTTCCAGACGGAAGAGGGATTGGTCTTAGAAACAGGTGCGGAGAGGGATGCGGTATAAATTTCTAGGCGGGCCACTAATCAATTAGGCGTATTTCGTAGTATAATGTTCCTATTGATTATTGGAGGCACACACATGACATTAATTAAACATTTACAAGCACCAGATGAATTTACGGGCTTTTACTTAATTAAAGAGTTGGAAATTAAACAGACGAATACAACACCTGCCAAAGATTTCATGGATATTGTACTCTGTGATGCGAGCGGACAAGTATCCGCCAAAATGTGGGACGTCAGCGCTGCGGATAAAGAGACCTTTTTCCCAATGACCTTAGTAAAGGTACAGGGACTTGTTCAACTGTACCGTGAACGCTTGCAAGTGAAGATTGGGAAAATTCGCAAAGCGCTGCCGGAAGATGGCGTGCAAATCACTGATTTTATTCGTTCTGCGCCGATCAGTCCAGCTGATCTGATTCATACGATTAATGGTGTATTAGCGAGTATTACGAATCCAACGATTCAGTCAATCGTTTCGTTTTGCGTGGCGAAGGTCGGGGATAAGCTGGACCATTATCCAGCGGCTAAGACGCATCACCATGCGTATTTCGCTGGGCTTGCCTATCACATCGTGCGGATGCTGGAGCTTGGTGAGTTTGTTTGCAAGCAGCGTCCATTTCTCAATGCGGACTTGATCAAAGCAGGCATTATCCTTCATGATATTGCAAAGCCGGAGGAAATGATCGCGCAACTCGGCATCGTTTCCGACTATAGTGTGCAAGGGAAGCTACTGGGACACATCTCCATGGCGTCCAACTGGATTACAGAGGCTGCTCTGCACCTTGGGTTAGATCTTCAATCCGACCTCGTCATTGGATTGCAGCATATTGTCCTTTCTCACCACAACTTGCCGGAGTGGGGAAGTCCTGTACTGCCGCAGCTACCGGAGGCAGTCGCACTTCATTACATCGACTCGATGGATGCGAAGCTGCAAATGGTCGAGGACACGCTGCTCATCACACCGGAGTCCGAGTCTTGGACGCCGATGATCCGCGGGTTGGAAAACAAAGCGATGTATCGGTTGAAACTGTAATAGAGGAAAGCTGTTTCCAAGTGGAAGATCTACTTGGAAACAGCTTTTTGTTTTTGGGGGAGGTAGCTGGAGTTAAGTGCCACCGCAACGCCGCCACTATTACCCGCAGCCGCACCTGCACTCGCACCCACACTTGCACCCGCACCCGCTACCCAGCCTAGGCGCTCATATAAAAGTGAATATATGGAAAATATGTTGTTAATTTCATGGTAATCTTCGCTTTATTTGAAATAACTGTAAAAAGTACAGTTATTTTCAATCGAACCCCGCCCAAATCAACAGAATCGAGAGAATTAAATGTACTTTTTCCATCTACTCTCTACATTTCATCCTAAACTGACGATATAGCTGGAGTTTTTCCAGTTAATTGAATCTAAGCGGGCTCGCCCTCCGAGACTTCTCGACCTAATAGTAAATCTCCGCGGGTTGCTTTCTTTACAATCAATTAATGATGCTACTCAACACCCAAGCCTGCCACAATTCTCATATTCAGCAGCATTATTATTAATTCTCCACCTCACCAATTAACCAACTCCAATCCCATTCCCATCAACAGTACCTCAACCCACAAGTACCCTTTAGTAGCCAATCTTTTCTCCTCGACAAAATCCTCGGCAGTTAACCACCACTCTCGACCGATACCAAATCAAAGCTCCAAACCCGTCCCTTGTTTGAATCTTTTAATCACCATTTGTGTGTTCACGCGCACAACGCCGTTCAGCTTGTAGATGTTCTTATAGAGGAATTCCTCCAGCGCAGCATCATCCTTTAACAAAGCGTGCATGTGTAAGGAGCTGGTTCCCGTCATTTGGTAGATCGACACCACATTCGGGTCCGCCGAAAGTGTGTTTCCCACTTCCTCCGCGAAGCGCGGCTCCACTTCCACTTCGAAGAATGCACTAACTACCTTCCCTAGCTTCGTTGCATTCAAGCGAATCGTAAAATTCTCGATAATTTCATTGTCGATAAGGTTTTCAACACGCTTTTGAATCGCGACACGCGATAGATTCAGAATCTCACCGATTTTTGCATAGGACATTCTGCTGTTCTCATGCAGCAACTTAATAATTTCTTGATCGACAGGGTCCAGAACGTGCAAATCTAACATAATCATCACTCCTATTCATAATCTAAAAATATATACAATTGCACAGTATTCCTTGCTAACTTCAAAATATGCCTTAAAAAGCATTGAAAATACAACAAATGTTAAGCGAAAATCACACTATCAATAAATAAACGAAACAATTCTTATGATACACATTTACACATGGTGTTGACGATTTTCGAAAGTGTACATATAATCATGTTAATTAATATAACATATATAAACCAATATGAGTTAAATGTTAGATAACATAACACATAAAACATAAAACGAGGAGGTGCCGCATGACCAAAAAACTCATCTACAACGGAACCGTCCTGACAATGAATGCCACGAACCAAATGTTCAAACCAGGCTATGTGTACATGGAACATGATGTCATCTGTGAAGTTGGCGAATGGAAATCAGATGGCAGTTTAGATCATCTTCTCACAGAGTCCTCCTACCGTTATAACGCAGAGGGGAAAGTAATTATCCCCGGCATCGTGAATGGCCACACGCATCTGTTTCAAACATTTATGCGAGGCGTATCTGATCACTCCCCCTTAGCCCAGTGGCTGAAAGAGATCATTTGGCCGATGAGTCTCGCGATGGAGCCGGAGGATTTCTATTTAGCCGCATTGATCGGGTGTATAGAGAATTTGAAATCAGGCGCTACCTATATGATGGATCATCACTACATCCACACGTACCCAGAGAATGATGCCAGTGTGTTAAGAGCAATGATTGATTCGGGGATTCGTGGACATTTGGCACGAGGAGGATCCGACCTAGCAGGAGAGGTTCGCTTGCGAGAGACAGGTGAGCAGATTTTCAACGCCACAGATCAATTGCTTGATCAGTGGGAAGGTGCAGGAAATGGCCGCATTCGAATAGCGCTTGGACCACTCAATTTATATGGTTGTTCCCGAGAATATCTCGAACAAGCAGCCGTGTTCAGTCGAGATCGTAAGCTCATTTCTCATGTACATGTCGCAGAAACGAGTGAACAAATCGACACAACGATGGCGCGATACGGTCTTAGAAATTTGGAGCTTCTAAATGAAGTAGGCTTACTCAGCGATCAGACACAGATTGTCCACGGTGTTTGGCTGGATGACGGAGAGCTCGACCTCATCAAAGAAAAGCAAGCATCCGTCATCCATTGTCCCGTTTCCAATATGTACCTAGCTTCCGGCGTTGCACGGGTACCTGAGATGCTGCGGATGGGCATCAATGTTGCGCTAGGAACAGATGGTCCTGGCAGCAACAACTGCCAAGATAACCTCGAAGTGCTGAAATTTACTGCTTGCTTGCACAAGGTGAATGAGTTGGATGCCACATTGCTGCCTCCGATGGATGTACTGCGTATGGCCACAGTGAATGGGGCAAAGGCTGTTGGCCGAAGCCAGGATTTAGGCAGCCTCGAACCAGGGAAGAAAGCAGATCTAGTGACCGTTGATATGATGAAAGCCCATATAAGTCCCGTGCATCGCGCTTCTTCAGCTCTTGTCTATAATGCGAACGGCAATGACGTCGATTTGGTGATGGTAGGCGGGCAAGTCGTTGTGGAGCACGGGAAGAGCACATGGATTGATGAGCAGGAGATTTTGAGAAGAGCACAAGCCAGAGTTGACGTACTTAGAAGCAAGTTAGCGGGGCAGTATCCTATTTTTGCGAATCAAATGTAGGTCCAATTAGAGGAGGATGAATTCTATGGCATTACAACGTCTACATGATCCCGTTCTTGAACATGATTGGCATGCGGTGTACCTTGCATCTGAGCTGAAAGATCAACCGGTAGGTGTCATCATTTTAGGAGAAAGAGTAGCCCTTTATCGCTCTAGCCGGGGCGTTCACGCCATGCAAGATCTCTGTGTCCATCGTGGAGCCATGTTATCCAAAGGGTGGGTCAAGGATGATGTGCTGGTTTGTCCGTATCATGGCTGGCAGTACGACTCCTCGGGACAGTGTGTTTGTATTCCTGCACAACCCAAAGGCGAGAAAATTCCGCTTCGCGCGAAAGCCGTGACGTACGCTTGTGAAGAGAAATATGGCTTCATCTGGGTATGTATTGGTGAACCTGCAGCCCCAATCCCGCATTTTGAAGAGTTTGCGAATCCAGAGTACCACCCACTTCCGTGCGGACCCTATAAGGTTGCAGCAGCAGGGACGCGTGTCATTGAAAATTTCACAGACTTCGCTCACTTAATGTTCGTCCATCAGGATTTACTGGGTCACCCAGACTATGCCGAGCTTCCTGATTTCCAGGTTGTGAAAGAAGAGGATCGCATCTATATCGAAAATATTCCGATTTTCCAGCCTGTTGCGCATTCGGGTTCGGATAAAAGTGAGGGTACTACGTATGTCTATATGAAGGAAGTGTATCGGCCCTTGTCTGCTAGGCTATCGAAGGCGGATCCAAGCAATGGTCAAACGTTATGGATTATGCTCACCGTACTTCCTGTAGCTGCGGAAGAATGTGTCGTCTTCATGATGGTTTCACGTAACTATGCGTATGACGTTGATGACGCGAACTTCATTAAATTCCAAGACATCGTGTTTGAGCAGGATGCTAGGGTCATTGAGACGCAGAAACCTGAGCTGCTGCCTCTAGATCTGCAAGTCGAGTTGAATCATAAGGTGGATCGTTTCTCAATTGCGTATCGTCGTTGGCTGAAAGAATTAGGCGTGGTGGTTGGGACAGTTTAGCTCTAAGACATAATGTTCGGTTTTAAGTGGTATTATTCACTTTACAATAATCATACAGTTGGAAAAGTAATGAAAAGGCGTACTTTTATTGTGTAAAAATACAAAACATCAGTCTATTCGTTGACGCAGACAAGCCGTGAAACGTATATTTGACTCAAGGTTAAACAAGATTTGTAGACATAGAAAACCAAATATGGAGGGGAAGTTAACCATGAAACGATTTCAACGTACTCTTGCACTTGCAACGAAACGCCCAGCAGCTGTATCCCTTAGTTTAGTGATGATTTCTAGTTTGTTAGCCGCATGTGGAAGTTCCAGTACTCCTGTTTCCTCGTCTGCGCCAACAGCAGCACCAACGGTGGCGGCGGCTTCTCCTGCAGCATCAGCGGCACCAGCCGCCAAACCGATTGTTCCAGCAACGGTGGTCTTGAACTGGTTCGCGGAGCCTGAGCATGGTGGGAATTTTGCTGCTTTGTCGAAAGGCTATTACAAGGATGCAGGTTTTGATATGACATTGATGCCTGGTGGTCCTTCTGTATCCTCGACACAGATTGTAGCATCTGGTAAAGCCCAATTCGGGATGGCGAACGGTGATGATATTTTGGTAGCCAGACAAGAAGGAATACCAGTAGTGGCGATTGCAACCTCTATGCAAAAGAGTCCACAAGCCCTGTTTTATCATAAAGATGCCGGTGTGAAAGACTTCGGAGATTTAAATAGTCATAAAGTGTATGTAGCATCCACGGCGAGCTTCTGGCAATTTATCAAAAATAAATACAAGTTAACAAACGCACAAGAAATGAAATATACAGGTCAATTAGTGAACTTTGTGAGTGACAAAACGGCGCTAACGCAAGGCTATGTGACCTCTGAGCCATTCACGATGGATCAACAGAAGGTTGAATACGGTACGCTGCTCGTTGCCGATTCTGGTTATAAAATTTACGCTGGCGTGTACTTCACGACAGAGAAGATGATCGCAGAGCATCCGGATCAGGTCAAAGCCTTCGTTGAAGCGACGGTAAAGGGTTGGGATTACTACAAAGATCATTCCGATGAGATCAATCCAAGCATACAAACGAAGAACCCAGACATGGGCCTCGACATGATGAAATACAGCGCAGCGAAGGAAATGGACTTTGTATTCGGTGGCGATGCAGCGACTAAAGGCACAGGCATTATGACTAAAGAGAGATGGGAAGAAGTGCAGAAGCAATTAGTTGAAGTAGGCGTACTGAAGACTGCTGAGAATATTGATAAAGTGTTTACGACACAATTCTTGCCTAAAAAATAAACAAAACTTCGGGAGGTGGCGGCATTGGCTTCTAACAACAACATCGATCTATGTAACGTCAGATTGCCATTATTAAATGAGGGGGAATTATATCGTCTCTCGATTCGCGATGGTCATTGGACGCATATTCGCATACAAGAAGCAGATGCCGCTGCTCCCATTTCAACCTCGCTCGAGTCATGGAATCCTGATCAACATGTAGAAATGTCCAACATTACAACACTTGATCTTGAAGGTAAAATCTTGCTTTCAAGCTTTGTGGATTCGCATATGCATCTCGACAAAGCGTTTTCCTTAACCACCGTGGAGAATATCAGCGGTACGCTGGAAGAGGCAGTTCGCAACTACTCATCGGCATCGCCTACGTTCTCGAAAGACGAGATTAAAGCCAGAATGATGCGATCGGCGCTGCAGGCACTGTCTTTTGGAACTACACACATTCGCACGCATCTGGATTTCAATCTTCGATATTCACGGGACATCGCTTTACGTACCATTGAAGCCGCACTGGAAGCCAGAGAGGCCTTAGCGCCATACATGACTTTGCAGCTTTTCCCGATGTGTCCGTACAATTTCATGTCTCTGGATAATGAAGCCATTGAGGAAGCCTTACGGATGGGGGTGGATGGTATCGGTGGTGCACCGCATTTATCGGTAACACCGAAGGATGACATTGATTTTATTTTCAAAATGGCAGAGAAATACGATGTTCCGATTGATCTACACTGTGATGAAACTGATAATCCGCAGATGCGAACTGTTGAATATGTAGCAGAGTGCACGAAAGAAAAAGGCTATGAGGGCAGAGTGACCGTTGATCACTTGTGTGCATTAGCCTCGATGACTGATAAGGATGCAGGCGGCATCATCGACAAGATGGCAGAGGCCAAACTAAAGGCAGTTTCCTTGCCTGCCGTTAATCTCTATTTGCAAGGCAGACAGGATTCATTCCCTGTGAGAAGGGGCGTCACTCGCTTAAAGCAAATTCATGAGCGAGGCATCCCAATTGCAGTTGCATCGGACAATATTCATGATCCATTTCACCCTTTCGGGCGAGGGGATTTACTTCAAATAGCACTGATCTCTTCCTATGCTGCTCATATGGGCAGACCCGCAGATCTTCGCACATTGCTGCGAATGATCACAGAGGCTCCCGCAAAGGTTCTTGGACTTTCTGCCTCTGGGATTACAGGAGGTTATCCAGCCAATTTCGTCATCGTAGATGGCAGCTCAACCGAAGAAATCTTTACCATGCTCCCTGAACGCAGATGGGTGTACAGCCAAGGACGCTTTGTCAGATCCCCTGGCACGAAAGCTGCGTGGAACAACAATGCCTTAGCTCAGTTATGGCAAAAGGCAAGTGAAGCTGTATCGTTCCAAAAGCCCGAATTCGCGAAAGGGTGAACCGTCAAGATGGCTAATCTGTTGGTCATTTATTACAGTGCCTTTGGTCACGTGTATCAGATGGCGCAAGCCGTTGCAGATGGTGCAAGCCAATCAGGCGCGCATCCTGTAAGAATTGTGCGTATACCCGAAATGGCTGCCGATGTGAATCGTGTGATTACATCTGATAAAGATAGACGCCCTGCGCTGCAGGAGAAGACATCTAGCTCCACTACGTTAGCTAAGCAATTTCGTCTTACGGATCGTTATCAGAAGTATGAAGCTACACTCGCGCTGCAAAAAGAAATCCCAATCGCGACAAATGATGATCTGCGTTGGGCTGATGGGATCCTTTGGGGCTTCCCCACATATTACGGCTCAATGCCCGCGCAAGTGAAATTGTTCCTTGAGATGGCTGGAGAGCTTTGCATCGAGGGTGCCCTTGAGGGCAAGCCGACCGGCATATTTAATAGTACAGCGTCCATCCATACAGGACATGAAGCAGCCATATTAACCGCGATGGTCCCCTTATTTCATTTTGGGATGATTTTCGTGGGATTGCCATATTCGGAGAATCCGGAGTACTTAACGTCAGATGCGATTGGCTGCTCGCCTTATGGGGCTTCCACTTTAGCTGGGCCGGATAGTTCACTTTCGCCAGATCCTAGAGAGCTGCTGATGGCAGCGCGATTAGGTGAGCGAGTAGCAGACATTGCGGCTGCTATCAAGCAGTTTCAAACCAAGAAAGCATAAGGCGTGCACCATTTAAAATTGGCAAGTAGAAAGAACCCCTCTTTGAAGAGTTTGGTTCTTTTTTCGCAAATAGATGATCTATCTTACAGGAGGTGCTCAGCATGACATTTAATCGCTATCAAGGGAAAGCTTGGGATCGTTGCTTCTTCCCGAGCCTTAGTAAACTTCAGGTGGCTGAGATTCCCAAAGAAAATGCATTAATCGTGCTTCCAGTCGGAGCTGTTGAGCAGCATGGTCCGCATATGCCGGTGTTTACCGACACGTTAATCTCGGAAGTGCTGTTGACTGAAGCTTTCGAGCAGCTTCCTGATGACGCGAATATATGGCTGCTGCCAGCCATCCCCTATGGGAAGAGCACAGAACATTTAGGTCATGCAGGAACCATCACCTTATCGGCAACAACGTTAATGGCTGTTGTGATGGATATTGCGAAAAGCCTGCGGCAAAGCGGATTTCAGAAGCTCGTTCTCGTTAACTCGCATGGTGGGAATACCGATCTGTTGAACATGATGGGCAGAGAAATTCGGATCGAAACGGGTTTAGCTGTGTTTCGCTTAGATCCTGGTGGGCTTGGCGGCGCTGATGAATGGATAACACCGCTAGAGAAACAAGCGGGCATTCATGCAGGAGATATGGAGACATCCATCGTCATGGCGGCAATGCCGCATTGGGTGAACATGGATGTAGCGCCAACGGAGTATCCGAATTACCCCGAATCTCGTTATGTGGCACTTCGGAATCGCGCCTTCGCTTGGGTGATGGATGATCTCTCTCATACCGGCGTATCCGGAGATGCCACGGCAGCAACAATGGCCAAGGGTAGGGCAATGACGGAAAAGTATGGGACTTATATCGCAGAGGCGCTGCTCGCATTCCAAGCCTTCGATATGCAAACGCTCAAAATCAGCAAGTAGATCTGGTAAGCCACTAACACGTATAGGAGATGACAAATATGTCGAAACATTCTTCTCTAATGGATACAGCTAGCCCCCAAACCGCAGGTTCTACTTTCGTGAGTATGACGAATCTCTCCAAGACCTACCCGAATGGAACGATTGCCTTGCAGGATGTCAACCTGACCATTCAAGAAGGTGAATTCTTATGCTTTGTAGGTCCATCGGGTTGCGGGAAATCGACGATATTCAAAATCATTACAGGCTTATCCAAACCAAGTAAAGGCTCGTTGGATGTCTTTGGAACGACTCCGAAGGAAGCACGCAAGCAAAGTGACATCGCTTTTGTGTTTCAAGATCATACGCTCTTACCCTGGTCGACGGTTGAAGCGAATGTGAAGCTTCCGCTGGAATTGCGCGGAGTGGATAAGAAGACCCAACAACAAGAAGCGGAGCGAGTGCTTGAACTTGTTGGATTGAAGGATTACATGAAAGTGCTGCCTAGGCAGCTTTCTGGTGGTATGAAAATGCGCGTATCCATCGCGCGTGCGCTAATTTCGAGACCGAAGCTGCTGCTGATGGATGAACCGTTTGGTGCGTTGGACGAAATTACGCGTCAAACCTTGCAAATGGAGCTGCTCAATATTTGGCAGCAGGATAAATCGATGACCGTGTTATTCGTGACACATAATGTGTTCGAATCGGTTTTCTTATCAACAAGTGTCGTTGTGATGACACCTCGACCAGGTAAAATCTCAGCACGTATTGATATACCTGTTCCTTTTCCAAGAGATGAATCTTACCGAACAACAACGCAATTTAGTGATTTAGTGCGCATTGTGAATGACGCTCTGGACCATTAAGACGAGAGGGTGAAGACAGCATGTCCACAGAAGCGGAAGTTACCTGGGTTCATCAGATCGAAGAGCAGCTAGGGAAAGAAATCGTATCCATCGATCAAGCAACAAGAGATAAGCTTTCTAAGGATTATTACTGGTACTCTCCTGTACTTAATCGTAGGCTGGAGGGAATAGCATCGGCCGATGTCGTCGTGCTGCCCCGTAATGAAGACGAAGTGGCTAAGGCTTTGGCTTTTGGATATCGCCATGGCATTCCTGTGACGGTACGCGGTGCTGGGACTGGCAATTACGGTCAGGCCGTTCCCTTACAGAAAGGGATCGTTCTGGATCTAAGCCGCATGGATGAAATCCTGGAGATTGGACTTGGCTATGCGCGCCTGCAATGCGGAGTTCGTCTAGGTGTTATTGATAAAAAGGCACGTGAAGTGGGGCAAGAAATTCGCATATACCCTAGTACGTATGTGAAGGCGACGGTTGGAGGCTTTGTGAGCGGTGGCTCTGGCGGTATCGGTTCGATCATGCATGGCAATCTGTGGGATGGCAACGTCCATGAGGCTGTGATCTATACGATGGAAGAAACACCCCAGCGCCTCGTTGTTACAGGTCCTGAATTGTTTAACTATATCCACAATTACGGGACTACCGGTATTTTGACCGAGGTCACCATTCCACTTTCACCGCGTACTGAATGGACACAAGGCATAGCCCAATTCCCTACTTTTGAGCAGGCGATGCAGTTTGGTGAGGCACTCGCTCGTGAAGAAGCGATTCCCAAACGTCTCATTGCACCGATGGAATGGCCGATTCCTTCCTATTTTGTACCCTTTAGCAAAGTAATTATGCCAGAAATGGCTGCTGTTATGTTGGAGTTTGCTGAAGAAACACTGCGGTTAGTAGAGATGCTTGCGAAGCGATTTGGCGGTCATGTCGGTCATGTGATCGAGGCCAAAAACTACCGTAAAACCATAGGTGTATCTGACTTTACATGGAACCACACGACTTTGTGGGCGATGAAGACAGACGCATCGATGACGTATCTGCAAGCAGGCTTTAAAGTGGATAGCTACTTAGAACAAATAAAGCAAATCAAATCGAAGTACAGCGACGAAGTCTATCTGCATGTCGAATGGGTGCGCAGTGGCGGAGCGGTGACGCCTACAGCCCTCCCTGTTGTAAGGTTTACAACGGAAGAACGCTTATATGAAATCATCGAATTTTTCGAATCTATTGGTGTCAAAATATTTGATCCACATACCTGGGTGCTCGACCAAGGTGGTCGTGGCGAAGTGGGCAGTATGGAACGCAAGAAGCGGGAGAATGATCCGAAGGGGCTTCTCAATCCTGGCAAAATCATTTGTAAGTCATAAAGAAGGGGGATATGTGCAATGGCTGTCGATTCGAAGTACCTACAAATACTACCTGATGAAATATTTCCCGCTCGTGAACGTGCAGCTTGGATGAGTCGCATGGAGGAGGGCGTGTCGTTTAGTCGCCGTTTGTTGATGCTGCTCAAACAGCTGCTGCCGCCTTTAGTTGCGTTCGTAGTCTTTATTGGCGGATGGGAGCTGATCGCTGCCTTGACGCACGCGCCAGTCTACCTCGTTCCTAAACCCTCGGATATTGTGAAAGCCGCTATCGAGAATAGGAGCGGTCTTTGGGTATCCGTGCGAACGACAACTTTCGAAGCTGTTCTTGGATTTATACTCAGTATTATCCTAGGCATAGCGGGTGCTATTCTGCTTGCCAGTTCGAAATGGATTGAGAAAAGCGTGTATCCATACGCGATTATTTTACAAACGATTCCCATTGTTGCAATCGCACCATTGATCGTGATCTGGTTCGATGCAGGTATGAATGCGATTGTGATTATTACTTTCTTAATCGGGTTCTTCCCGATGCTATCGAATACCTTAATTGGACTTAATTCGACGGATCAAAATATGAGCAATTTGTTCTATTTGTATAATGCCAATGGCTTTCAAACGATGTGGAAACTTCGTATTCCGGCCGCGCTTCCTTATATTGTGGCGGGTTTGAAAATTTCTTGTACCTTGTCAGTTGTCGGTGCCATTGTCGGGGAATACATTGCCGGAATTGGCGGGGGGCAAGGTGGATTAGGCTATGCGATCACCTATGCAGCTGCCCGACTAAAGACGCCATACTTGTTTGCATGCGGGTTATCCGCTTCTGCGCTGGGGATTGTTTTCTTCCTGTTGGTGAATGCCTTTGCCAAATGGCTCCTAAGCTCCTGGCATGAGTCTGAAATGAAGCGTGATAATTAATCGCGTAGCTCTAGATATGAGGTGATTAACTTGCTTGATATGGTCTATCGTCAAATTCGTTTACTCGGTGATCACGAGTTCCAAGGACCTATAGATATCGGCGTGGCAAATGGTAAAATTGTCGCGATGGGTAAAGTTGCCGATCACGGCGAGCGAGAGGTTGATGGGACGGGGCACTTGCTGCTGCCGCCTTTCGTAGAGTCGCACATTCATCTAGATACCGTGTTAACTGCGGGGGAGCCTAATTGGAATGAGAGTGGCACGTTATTCGAAGGGATTGATCTATGGCAGAAACGAAAGCGGACACTCACGTTTGAGGACGTCATGGCACGCGCGGAGAAGGTGCTTCGGATGCAAATCTCATCGGGCGTCCTTCATGTACGGTCGATGGTGGATATTTCAGATCCAAGTCTGACTGCTTTAAGAGCGATTCTCGCGCTTCGTGAGCGTGTGAAGCCTTACATGCATGTGCAGGTTATCGCCTTTCCACAGGAGGGGATTCGTGCCTGTCCAGATAACGAACGACGGCTAGAGCTTGCCTTGGAGCTTGGTGCCGACGGTATAAGTGCAGTCCCACATCTGGAGCCTACGCGATCAGAAGGAGAAGCATCCTTGGACATCTGCTTCCGGATTGCGAAAAAGCATGGATGCTTCGTTCACGTGTTCTGTGATGAAATGGATGATCCCCATTCCACGTTCTTAGAAAATGTTGCTCATTTGGCCCTTCGCTCGGGCTTAAGAGAACGAGTAACTGCTGCACACGTGAATGCGACAGCCTATTATAGTGAAGCTTATTTTCAGAAAATACTGGGTCTCGTGGCCAGATCGGGCATTCATATCGTATGCTGTCCGCTCATCAATAGCGCCATGCAAGGGCGATTCGACAGCAGTCTCAAAGGTCGTGGTATTGCTCGCATCAAGGAAATGTGGATGGCCGGTATCAATGTCAGCATTGCTCATGATGATATTCGGACGCCATTCTATCCTTTAGGAACGGGAAATATGCTTCAAGCGGCTCATATGGCTGCGCATTTAGCCCATATGACGGGGCGTGAGGAACTAGACGAGCTCGTTCGGATGATTACCCTACGAGCTGCCCGAACGTTACAACTTAAGGATTACGGTATTGGTTTAGGCCTACCTGCTAGTTTCATTATGCTTCCTGGTGAGACGGCAATGGATCTTATTGGCGGGCAATCTACGTGCCGCAATGTCGTTAGTCAGGGTCAACTTATTACCGAAACCTTGCCAGCCAAAACGTTTTGGTTCTCTGATAATTAAGGAGCGCTCGCCTATTGGAATGGGGCGAGCGTTTCATTTTGTTTGTAGAATGTTTACTTTGCTAAGAAGGAAAGCACATAACCCCGTCGAATTCATTTAATGTAAATTACTTACAGTCATCGGGGGAAGGTGAATGCATGCAACAATGGCTTCAAAAACATCATTTGCGGTGGAAAATAGGGTTGGTTATCATGTTTGGCTTATTATTTATGACTAATCATGCTTTCGCGGAGCAGCCTAATGATGTGAAAACAATTCCAAACTGGGAGATGAAGTGGGGGGGGCCCGATGATACGATTCAAAATATCATAGCTTCGTCACTTGAAGATCGATGGATGACGATCGAGAGTGGAGCAAAGATGCCGGATAAACCGGAAGAGGTTACTACAGCGTGGGTTCGCATAAAGCTACCAGAACAGCTTACTAAGGACTACGGTATGTATATTGATGAGATATATGCACAGCAGTTATCGGTGTATATAGGTGATCGACTCCTGCATGAGGTTAAGTTTGATTTCCCTACGGATCGACAGCGAAGTTTATTTCCACTTAGTGCAGAGGATGCTGGGGGAATTGTTTACTTAAAGCTACAGACATCCATGGACCGATTAGGTGTACAATCTGACATACAATTAGATCACTATTCGAATTTGACCAGAACATACATATTCCGGGATTTACAGAACATTATTCTTGGGTTTGCTTTTATATTTATTGCTGTGATCATGCTCATTTGTTCTTTCTGCTTGAAGAAAATTGGGCGAGCTACCTGGATTTCTCTTAGTTTAATCATACTATCGTTAGGTACTATCTTTCTTACCTATTCACCATTTCTGTATGCAAATTTTACTCGGTTTGGAGATGTATTCCTCGATATATTTGATATTTCTTTGGCGGTATTATTACCTTCACTGATGTATTTCTTCGAAAAAATATTTGATAATGGTAA
The DNA here is from genome assembly GCF_927798215.1 of Paenibacillus allorhizoplanae. Lineage (NCBI taxonomy): Bacteria > Bacillati > Bacillota > Bacilli > Caryophanales > Paenibacillaceae > Paenibacillus > Paenibacillus allorhizoplanae. Next base: position 544,936 of record NZ_CAKMMW010000003.1, on the reverse strand, counting down.
ATTTAAATGGATTCGTATTCTTCGTAAATTTCAAATAGGCTATTCGGTGATCTCGATTATCTTCATGCTGATAAATCAACTAAATAACTATAACTTTATTCAAACGTATTTCTTTTTTTCGGTTACTGTTCTTGGTGCAATTATGATTTTTCAATTTATCATTATTATTGGTCTATCCATTGTTTTTGTAATAAGAGGTAACAAAGAGGCAGTTATTTTCTCTTCAGGATTCGCTATTTTCGCGCTAATGGGGATGTTTGATCTTATTCTTTACTATGCAAATAATCAAAAGTATCAGTTTTTCCTATGGAAATTTGGTGTGGTGGGCTTTATTATCGCACTCATTGTTATTTTAGGCAGGCGATTCGCAATCAATCAGGAGCAGATGGCTAACTATTCAAAAGAACTAGAATTTTACAATCATCAGCTTCAGCTTTCCGAAAAGATGGAGATGATTAGCTCCTTAGCTGCTTCCGTTGCCCATGAAGTGAGAAATCCATTACAAGTTACACGAGGGTTTCTACAGCTAGTAGCGGCTAGAACGGATGATAAGAATAAGGAGTATATGACGATTGCCATCGAAGAACTAGATCGTGCCTCCGTCATTATTACGGATTTCCTTACATTTGCTAAGCCACAGCTGGATGAAATTGTGGAATTGAATGTGAGCAAGGAAATTAATCAAATTGAAGGGATCATTATGCCCTTAGCCACCTTGAATGGTGGACGGATTACTGTCAATGTACCTGCTGATTTACACATCAATGGGAATTCGTCAAAGCTGAAGCAAGTCTTGATCAACCTTATCAAGAATAGTATCGAAGCGTTTCAAGTCGATGGGCAAATTAATATTTGGGCCTATGAGAAAGATAATGAGGTGTTCATTCATATCAAGGATAATGGAGAGGGCATCGAACCTATGCAGTTAACGAAACTAGGCGAGCCTTATTATTCGACGAAGACGAAGGGGACCGGGCTAGGCCTAATGGTAACGTTCCGGCTAATCGAGATTATGAAAGGGCACATTGAGTTCAAAAGTCAAAGATACTTGGGTACAGAGGTTATTATTCGGTTCCCCATTGTCACAGTTACTTGAATCCGTGAAACTTTCCGGAATGCAGACTTCCCATTCAGAAAGTTGTGTAAATCCTGTCAAGTACGAACAATTCACGTAGAGTAGTGTATTTCAATAAATCCATATAGGTTAATTTACGGGGGTGCTGGATGAAAGAGCGTCAGTCAACTTACAACATTCAAGAAGCGTCTCTGGGTTTTGAATCTGAAGTAGAACGGTTGAAGTTACAGGCAACGATGGGATGGACTAAAGAATTTCGCAACCTTCAATTGTACGGATTAGAGAACGGAATGAGGATCATTGAACTCGGTAGTGGACCTGGCTTCGTTACAGAGCAACTCGTTAATAGCTTGCCAGACAGTCAAATTACAGCTTTGGAAATTGATGAGACGTTACTTAATAAAGCTAAGAAACTGTTGGATAATGTACCTTTGTCAAGACTGCAGTTTGTGCAATCATCGGTTTATGACACAGGATTGCCTGATCAATCCTTTGATTTCGCTATTGCAAGGTTACTCTTTCTTCATCTGCATAATCCTCTACTGGCCGCCCAAGAAATTTATAGAGTGCTAAAGCCAGGAGGGAAGCTTGTTATCATTGATGTAGATGACGGAATCTTTGGGGCATTTAATCCTGATATTCATGCGCTACCTAGTGTGTTAAAGAAAGTGGCTGATTACGTAGCCGAAAAAGGTGGAAACCGTCACATTGGGAGGAGTTTGCCACGCTTATTAAAAAATGCAGGTTACATAGATGTGGATATTGATGCGATTATTCAGCATAGTGACATTCTTGGAATCGAGGGTTTTAAGCGTCGACTTGACATCAACCGTTTCGCTGTTTTTTTCAAGAACGGGATTATTAATAAGCAAGAGTATGATCAGTTAGAAGAAGCATCCCATCAAATTAACAATTCCGCTGAAGCTTATGCGATGATGACCTCTATTACGGCATGTGGTAAAAAACCAGAGCTGCAGTAAGTTTGGGTTAGAAAGCGAAATAGTGGTTTAGGGATGGAAAGTTAATTAAGAAAACTTAAGCTCACGGCTTATGGCCTATCTAACTAAAACTAAAAAAGGTGTCCCGCTTTTTAAAGCGGAACACCTTTTTATATTACCAAACGCATTCTACGCTATTAGATGATACCAATATTTTAGCTGGATTTGTAGGGATTACTAGTACGAAATCTGTCGATGTTTCTTCAACAGCTTTAACCTTGATGTCTTCAGGAAGTGTAATGTTAAATGCTTGTTTCAGCGCTGCTCTCGGGTTGGCTAGAAGTTGTTGTTTGAAGGCTTCATCTTCCCAAGCTTTTTGAATAATTTTGGCTTTTACGCTATCATTTGTGGACATTTGTAATCACTCCTAGTCATTTGGGTAATTTTTCCTACAAATAAAAGTATACCACGATCATATCTATTAATCTATCAAAATCTATCAGAATTAGACAAAAAATAGTAGAATCCACCAGAGGCTAAAGTCGCCCTTCGTTCTTTGATTTCTTGTGCTACCCGATGGATATTTTGTACGAGAGAATCATGGAAGGCAAGCAGTTGCTCCATGCCTACTGATAGGGTTAGCAGATGCGCGTGGTGAGAGTCAGCAGTCTTTCCGTAATCGGCGAAGAAGTCATGGACGTAGAGCTGCTGCTTAATCATTTCAGGCGTTAGCGTATCTTCTGTCGAAAGCTGCAATTGCTTGCTGATAGAGGCTAATAAGCAATTATAAGAGCCATCTGCTAGATCTTCTTCCCAGTCTGCCCAATCATCCAACATCTGCAGGGTTACGAGTGTCTGTTCAACGGCATCCGTTACGACAGAAATGAGATGTGATTGTTTAGCAAGCAGCAGTGCTCCTGTACTGGCATTTTTAACAGGACTAGCTTTCTTAGCAATTTGAAATTTGTCCTCGTGGAAATAATCGGATTGTCGTTCATTTGTGACACTTTTCGACCATTCTAGGATATAGGTTTCGTAATAGTCCCAGAAGGGGGAATCTGAAGGGAATAGCTCTCGATAAATCGAGAGGAATTGGACATGGAATAAGTTGGCGAGTGGCAGTTTGCTTGCGTGTTCGCCTTTGTTAGCGTCCATAATATCATCTTGTATGAAATAGTACAGCATGACAAAGATATTCCCTAGAGAAAGCTTGTTAAACGACTCTGCAGGCAGCTTGCAGATGTCTTTCATCCAATACGGAAGAAGATAACAAATATAATTCTTGCTGCTACCTTCTTGAGTGGGATCAAACTTAGCTAAATAGGTAAGACCTAGCTGGTCCAATGGAGAAGGGAATTGGCGTACAGCATCCTTTGCTTCTGCAAAAATAAGATGTAATTGATTCTTGTGATCATGGAGCCAATTCATCGTTCTTCAATTCCTTTCTGTTGGAGCGTATTTTCATATTTGAGTTGTTTGCGGAAATCGTTCGGTGTAATCCCATTATATTTTTTAAATAAACGATAGAAATAAGAGTCGCTCGTAAAGCCTGTCTTCTCAGCGATTTCAGCAACGGAAAGCGATGAGTTTAAAAGCAGATCTTTGGATTTGTTCATCCGCACATCTTGAATCACATCGGTAATGGCCGCCATCGTGTGCTGTTTGTACAACCGGCTAATATAAATGGAAGACATCGCGAGTTCATCGGCAATTGAGTTCAGTGACAAGTTCTGATTCGCATAATCCCGATCAATGATATCGTTCATTTTCTTGATCAGCTCCACATGCTTAGAGCTTCTTTTCTCATCGAGCTTTTTCTGAAGCTGCTTGAATACGTCAATGAACTGCGCGTTAATTTCTTCAATGGTCTCGACGTGGGTCAGAGAAGCGACAGCGGCATCCAAGTAGAGGGGGAAGGCTAGCGCATTATTCTTGTTAATCGTTGTTAGTACATTATTAACGGTTAAGGTGAGGTGGGAGATGGCCAAGTGGACGACCGTGTAAGGATATAGTGATGTTTCATTCACGATGTCGGTATAAAGCAGTTCGGCCTCTTCCGAATCGCCTGTCATGAGGCAATCGACGAGTTGTTTTTCCTTCTGAGATGGGAATTTGTACTCCTTGGTGCGGTATGCAATGATTTCATCCGACCAAATGATGCAGCCATGTCCTCTAAATAAACGATGGTAAGAGGCCTCAAGCAGTTGCTTATAGAGTTGGAAACACGGTATCGCTTCGTCTTGCAGCGGGCTTACTGTAATCGATACGGATAATTTAATGAAGGAAGAAATGGATGCTTGCATATTTTGAAGTAACTCAGTGAAATGTACAGGTTCCCATTTGAAGTCCGTTTCTTTCGCAGAGAGAAGCAACAGAATATGATCATCTCCCATATCAATGCCTTCCGCGTGAAAGGTGGAGGCGCTGATTTCGGTACCGATATTCATGATGGCATAGCGTAATAAGGTAAGTTGATCTTTATAAGTTCGAATGTTTTCTTCATATTTATCAATTTTGACCATGAGAAGTAGAGAAGGATGATCAATGGTGATTTTGGAGCCGAAATAGGTTAATTTCGATTCCAAGACTTGAGGGTGGTAAGCGTCTCTGCCCAGCATAATATTTCTCAGGAAATTTTGTCGTAAAATTTGCAGGTTATCACGCTTTTCGATTTCTAACGTTTTTAAGCTTCGAATGACCTTATCAATAGGACCGAATAATCGTTTGGACATGAAGAACGAAATGAGAAGCCCGAGTAGAAGAATGCTAAGTGAGATATAAATCGTTTTGAGACGCATGTCTCTGATCTCTTTTGTGATAATGGTGTAAGGGGTTGTGCGAACGTAACGCCATCCTAGAGAATCAGGAGCTGTATACGAAATCAAAGACTTATTCTCATTGACGGTATCAACCAAATAACCCGGTGTAGAAGCATTAGCGATAATTTTCTGGATGTAGCCTTTATCTGCATAATTGGAAAGTACAGGATTGGATCCATCTGTGGAGATCAGAACGCCTTCTTTATTAATAATAAATTCGTTGCTTGCCCGATTGTTTGCGATTTTTTTCAATGACTTATTGAAGAAGGACTCTGAGATATTGACGACAACGGCCGAATTCAAAGAATTATTCAAATTGATGGCATCATAGCACAAATAGGAATAGATCCCGACAGTTGTTGTTTGGAGTGAGCTTACATTAGTTGACTTGAAGGTTCTTGGAATCGGTAAGAAAGGAATGTAATCCTGAAAATGATCGAGGATATCGACCATGCCAGGGTCGCCAAGATTAGCTTTTGTTTGGATGCCGCTCTGAAAGTTATTCGAGCTGACGTAGAAAAGCTCTGAGTTTCCGTTATACACATAAATGGAATCAATAAATGGCATGGCTAGCCGATATAAATTCAATTGAGCCATGCTGCCTTGGACATCATAAATATCTGGTTTATCGTAAAACAACAATTTACTAATGACGAAATCACGATAAATTTGAAAAGACAGGGAGGTTGCAGTCTCTGTTATCGTCCGAATTTCTTGACTCGTTTGGAGCAAGGAGTTGGAGTCGGATTCATACACTTGCTTCAGCGCAATATTGTCGAAGTTGACATAAAGAATCGTAGAGGAGACAAGCAAGGTAATGACAATGGATAAAACAATACTGAGAAGTATGTTGCGATACATAAATTTGCTCTCTTGATTTCGAAGTATCAAGTTATCCGTCCCCCCCTTAGGTAAAAAAAGTATATCCCAACTTTATTCGGCTTGCAATGGAATCGGAGAGCTCATGGGCTGGAAAAGCACTATAAACGCCGAATTCTCCATGAAAGTTTACATTGTGCATATGCCGTTTAGGCGGTTTTGGGTGGGTTCGTTCATAAATGTTAGCAGATCTTCAGTATCCTTGACAGAACGATTCTGTCTATAATTCGAGTATGGCAACCGACAAGATAAACAAGACATATTAACGCAGGGAGGTATTACAGCATGATCCGAAAGAAAGGATTTCTCTATGAGTTAAACAAAAATAAATTGTTGTTTCTCATGATAGCGCCAACATTAATCTTCTTCTTTATTAATTCGTACGTACCGATGGTTGGGATCTACTTTGCATTTACCCGGTTTGATTTTAATGGGGGACTTTTCGGAAGTCCGTTTGTAGGATTGGAAAATTTCGAGTTCTTATGGAAATCAGGCGTTCTGTGGACGCTAACGCGGAATACGGTGGCCTATAACCTGGCATTCATCGTGTTTTTAAATGCGACAGCCATCTTTTGCGCCATCCTATTAAGTGAAATGACAGGAAAGTTCTTCAAGAAACTTACGCAATCCGTGATGTTCTTACCTTATTTTATTTCATTTGTTCTCCTCAATGCAATCGCTTACAACATGTTTAATTATGATACTGGATTTGTAAATACGACGCTTAAATCCTGGGGATCTAACCCGGTGGACATTTATAACACACCTTCTTCATGGGTTTTTCTTCTGATTATGTTCTATGTATGGAAAAATGTAGGCTACACCATGGTAATCTATCTTGCCACGATAACGGGTATAAGTGATGAGTATTACGAAGCAGCGACGATTGATGGAGCGAACATTTTCCAGCGGATTTGGTACATAACGATTCCGATGCTGAAGCCAACCTTCATTATATTGCTCTTATTCGCACTCGGCAGCATTATGAAAGGTCAATTCGATCTCTTCTACCAATTAATTGGAAACAACGGTATTCTGTATAACGCAACCGACATCTTGGATACTTACGTTTTCCGCTCTTTAAAGGTTACGTTTGACATCGGGATGGCGACTTCAGCGGGGCTGTTCCAGTCGATCTTCGGTTTTGTACTTATTATGACTGTGAACTATCTGATTAAAAAATCAAATGATGAATATGCACTTTTCTAGGAGGTGACTGCACTTGCGTACCAGAGGAATTGATTCCGTTACATTCAACATGATTGCCTATCTTGTCATTATCGCGTTTTCTGTGATCTGTTTGTTTCCCTTCCTTCTCATCATTTCTGGTTCACTAACGGATAATGAATCCATTATACGAGATGGATATCACCTCATACCGAGTGTCTTTTCATTGACAGCCTATAAGGCGGTTCTAACGTTCCCTGAAAAAGTATTAACAGCTTACGGGGTTACGATTTTTGTGACGGTTGTTGGGACGGCGCTAGGGTTGTTCATGATGACGATGGCCGGTTACGTGCTGCAAAGGAAAGATTTTAAATACAGGAATAAGCTTTCCTTCTATATTTACTTTACTACGCTTTTCGGTGGTGGCCTTGTCCCTTGGTACATCATGATGACGAAATATCTGCAATTAACAGATACGTACGCAGCACTGATTTTCCCAGGACTCATGTCTCCATTCCTTATTATATTAATGCGCAGCTTCATTAAGTCATCTATTCCGGAAGAGTTAACAGAGTCTTCGAAGATTGACGGCGCGAATGACTTCACGATTTATTACCGTGTCGTTCTTCCGCTGGCTATGCCTGGGATTGCCACTGTTGGATTATTCCTGGCTTTACATTATTGGAACAGCTGGTTTTCGACATCGCTCTTCATTAATGATCAGAATAAATACGAGCTGCAGTATTTCTTGTATAACATCATTAATACAGCTGCTGCGGTTTCACAGTTGGGTGTCAGTACGGGGGTAACGATGAGTCAGGACATTCCATCGGAATCTACCAAACTAGCCATGGCTATTATCGTAACCGGTCCGATTTTATTTCTGTATCCATTCGTTCAACGATTTTTCGTTAAAGGCCTAACCATAGGCGCTGTAAAAGGTTAGAACTGTAACGGAGTTATTCCGTCAGCTAACATAGATGGTTTGACCTATTTAAATTATGCACAAATAAAGGGAGGATTTACATGAAAAGTAATGCGAAAAAGATGTACAGTGTGTCAATGGCATTAGCGCTTGCCGGTTCCGTTGTTGCAGGGTGTAGCAGCTCCACATCCACAAGTTCGCCAAGCCCTTCCGCAGCAGCAGCAACGAAAGCACCAGAAACTACAGCAGCAGCGGCTACAGCTAAGCCAGCAGGAATAGACACATCGAAGAAAGTAGAATTGCAATTCTATATGTTAGGACCTGCACCGAAGGATCTTCCAGTCATTGAGGAAGAAATTAATAAGCTGGCCTTGAAGGATCTGAACGCGACGGTTAAATTCAATTTCACAACGTGGACGGATTGGGATCAGAAATATAAGTTATTATTATCTTCCGGCCAAGCGGTTGATTTGATCTTCACAGCAGAGTGGACGCAATACCAATCCTATGCCAAAAAAGGTGCTTTCCTAGCACTAGATGAGTTGCTTCCGAAAGCAGCGCCTAAATTGAATAGCTTCGTACCGAAGGACATGTGGGAAGCTGTCAAAATTGATGGCAAAATCTACACCGTTCCTGCCACTTATAAAGAATACGTAACGACAGGGTTTATCTGGCGTGAAGATCTCAGAGAGAAATTCAATTTGCCGAACCCGGATTCCCTTGCTAATTTCGAAGCGTATCTAGCTGGAATTAAGAAAAATGTACCTGATATGGTACCATTGGCAGCGAATAGTGATGTAAAAGGCAGTCTATCTGATCAATACAAAAACTTAACAATCGATCCCATTGGAGCCGTTCCTTATGGGTTGAACATTGGCTATAAAACACCATCAGAGGTTAGCTTGTACTGGGGTTCTGCTGAGCACTTAAATGAGCTGAAAGCAATGAAAAAATGGCAGGATGCTGGCTACATTACGAAGAACGTTTTGAACACGAAGGATGCAATGACGGATTTGATTACAAGTGGTAAAGCAGCAGCCAACCTAGGAGATAATCCTAGCCGCTTCAATGATCAAAAGTTGAAAATTGCTTCTACACACCCAGACTGGAAGCTTGAGTACTACCCAGCGCCAATGATTAAAGGTCATGCTGAGCCGGTTCACCCGATCCACAATGGCTTTGCGATTCCAAAAAGCAGTAAAAACGCTGAGCGTGCACTTGCCTTTTACGAAAAAATGGTAACAGACAAAACGTATAATCAATTGACTGAGTACGGTATCTTAGGTAAAAACTACACCGTTGATAATGGTTACTACACCATGATCGGTGACACGAACAGCAATGGTTTCCCTAGAGAAGCTATGCAGGGCTGGGCATGGAGAAATCCTGAGTTTATGTTATTCGATAAAGGATACGATGGCGTGAAAAAGATCTTCACTGATCTGGATAAAATTGCAACACCTGATAAATACACAGGCTTTGCAGAAGACTACACGAGCTATCAAGCAGAAAGAGCAGCATTAGAGCAAGTGGAGAAACAATATCTGTACCCTCTTGAAGCGGGTCTCGTTGCGGATGTTGAAGGCGGATTGAAAACATTTATGGAAAAAGCCAAAGTAGCAGGGCTTGATAAAATCCAAGCTGAATACAAGAAACAATGGTTGGAGTATGTGAAAAGTCAAAATATTAAATAAGTAAACTTGAAAAACGCGGATGTGTGCCCGATGGATGGGTGCTCATCCGCGTTTTGTATTGACAGTCGCAGACTTTTTGTTTAAATTGGAAGCAAATCGATTGTTCACAATATGACGGAGGAAAGGAAACGACTATGAGCAGCAGTGAATTTTTGAAGCTGGAGAATCAGCTTTGTTTCAGCCTATATGCGAGCTCCAGAGCGATCACTCGGATGTATCGCCCTTTTCTAGAGGAGCTCGGTATCACGTATCCGCAATACTTGGTTCTGCTTGTGCTCTGGGAGCAAAAGGAGAGCACAGTGAAGGAGCTTAGTGAGAAGCTTGATCTAGACTCCGGAACATTGACTCCGATGCTCAAAAGAATGGAAGCGCAGAAATTGCTCGTTCGGAACCGTTCACAGGAAGACGAGCGGGTCGTCCTTATTCGCATCACAGAAGCCGGACTAGCTCTCTACGATCAGGCGCTGTGCATTCCGCAGACACTGTTCGCTTCGAGTGGTTTATCACCGGAAGAAATTGCGAATTTCAATACGCAGTTGAAACGAATTATCACAAGCGTTAATGCCTCCATGTAAGGAGCATCATGGGGATTCTCGATGAATTGAGGCTATTGCAATGAATTATTTCGTGTATATTCTAATCAATAATATTGTTCCGATTTGTATCATGATCGCGATTGGCGTGACCATGTATCGCGCCTTTCAAATTGACATTCGCACACTCTCGAAGCTGAACTTTTATGTATTTTCGCCAGCGCTTGTTTTTGTAAAGCTGTATGAATCCGAAATGAGTCTCTCTATCCTCATGCAGGTGCTCTTATTTTTTGTCATTTTCTTCAGCCTTTTATTTGCGATCATTGAAGTGATCATCCGCATACAGAAGCTGCAGCGCGGCATGCGGATCGCCATGCGCAATAGTGTGATTTTCTACAATAGCGCGAATTATGCACTTCCACTCAATCAAACCGTATTTGGCGGCAACGCCTATACACTGGCTATCCAGATCGTTATTATGATTATGCAGACGCTAATCCCTAATACTTACGGAATTTACACGTTAAATGCACATAAGGCTACTTGGAAAGCGACGATGAAAACGATTCTTTCTTTACCCGTCATTTATGCCATTCCAATAGCACTCTTATTGCGTTATTATCATGTGCCTGTGCCATCTTCGATCGACATCCCGTTGAACTACATCGCAAATGCCTTTATGGCCACAGCGCTGTTGACGTTAGGCGTACAGCTTGGCGCCATGAAATGGACATTTCAGTTCTCGAATGTATTATTGTCGAATATGCTGCGCTTGGCGATAGGTCCGTTGTTAGGTTTTCTGGTTGTGTGGATGTTGGGGATTGAAGGATTGACCGCGAAGGCGTTGATTCTGTCCTGCGCAGTTCCAACGTCATTAAGTAGTGTACTCCTTGCCATTGAGTATGAGAATGAGGCTGAGTTTTCTTCACAGGCAGTCTTTACTTCGACACTATTTAGCATGTTTACGATACCAATTGTCATCTATTTGTTGGATTTTATTTGAACATTGTGGGGAATCATGAAACTAGCAGGAATATCGACAATTTTCGGCGAATGGGTATATATACCTAAATACATCCAATCGAGGGGGATTTTTTACGATGAGATACCAATTTTGCCAGTACGTCACGATTGTCGATATGAATGATGAGATTTTGTCCGAGGTGATATTTGAACACGGAGAATTCGAATCGAATGCAGTCTCCATTGGTTCTTCCGTTTTGATTCATCAACTAGGTTTGAAGCAGTTCGACGTTGTCTATGACAAGCGTGAGGGAAAGACGATTCGTTATAAGATCGAAGATATTGAAGTCAATTTAATCGAGCAGCCTACCGTTACGCGTGTTTTCTTGGAGCCTGTTCGTTTAATTGTAGGCCAACATGATATTGGTGAAGTCGAGTAGTTCATTACAGCAGTGAAAGGAAATAAAGTCTTATGATGAAATTGTTTATGATCTTAGGAAGCTTGAATGCTTTCCTATCTGTCGCATTAGGTGCGTTTGGCGCCCACTATTTAAAAACGAAAATACCTGATAAGATCGACGTGTTTCAAACAGGCGTTCATTATCACATGATACACGCGATTGCTTTACTCGTGATCGCGCTGCTCTCTGACAAGCTAGGAAATACTTCCCTGGTGAATGCCTCAGGTTGGGCCATCTTCATCGGAATTATCTTGTTCTCTGGTAGTTTGTATGGATTAAGCTTGACGGGTATTAAAGCCTTTGGACCTATAACTCCGTTAGGCGGATTAAGCTTCCTTGTCGGTTGGGCTCTGTTAGCCATTGCGGCTTTTAAATTAAATTAGTCGAAAAGAGCCGGAGAAATCTGGCTCTTTTTCGCGTTTCATGGCAAGTTAGCAGGAAATGGCACAACCTTTGTAGAAAGTAAACAGTGAATGGTAATGTGCGCGAGATTAATTTACATCATTTGGGAGCTAGGGTCGGACATCTACGAAAGGCTTCCCTATCGAACATAGAATTATAGAAGGAGGCGAATTCGTGAACAATCGGCTCTATATTGGCGTATATGTCGTCGTAGCCATATGCGTTAGCATTTTCGTAAAGCCGTACGCCCCATGGATTTGTCTCTTGGGCGCACTCGCACTACTTTATGTATTGCATGCTAAGAACTCGCTGCGTCAACCGCAGATACCCAAGGAACTCCCGAGAGATCATGCGTATCTAAGTGTACTGGATTCACTATTTGAACATAATCCCAATGCGATCGGGATATTTAATGATGAAGGTAAATTTATTCGCATGAACCAAGCAGTAGAATCGATTCTGGGATACTCGGTCACAGACCTGCTGCATCAACCTTTTACGGACATTGTAACGGAAGAACAGTTGGAGCTAACCGAGTGGCAATTGCAGCAAAGTCGCAACGGAATTCCATATACTTTTGATACGTCGGTGCTGCACCAGCGCGGTTATCGCGTCGATTTGCACGTAACCGCTGTTCCAGTCGATATTCATCACCATTCCAAAGGTAATATTCTGATTTGTCAGGATATTACGGAACGTAAACGTGGCGATGAGCAAGTCCGTTATATGGCCTATTACGATGATATGACCGGCCTTCCGAATCGACGGTTATTTAAAGATCATTTGAACGAACGACTGCGTCTATGTAAAGAAGAAGGAAATAAGGTCGCGGTGTTTTATTTGGATATTGATCGCTTCAAACTTGTAAATGATAGCTTTGGACATGACTATGGTAACATGCTGCTGCTTCAACTCGCAGAACGGTTCACTCGCTGTTTGACCGCTGAGGATTTCCTGGCGCGTACAGAAGGTGACGAATTTGCCTTTTTCTATTCCAATGTGGAAGATGTGAATGATGTGATGACCGTTATTGCTGAAATCAATCGTGTCTTGGAGAAGCCCTTCCTCCTTGAACAGTATGAGCTGCATGTCACGGCAAGCATTGGTGTCGCCATTTCCTCGGAAGATACAGATGAGGCTGACGTATTGATGAAATATGCGGATATTGCATTAGCCAGGGCCAAAGAGAAAGGTCGAAACGATTTTCAGATATTCAATTCGGATATGAAATCTGTTTCGATTAATCGTTTGAGGCTGGAGAATGAGCTACGCAGAGCATTAGTTAATGAAGAATTCGTACTTTACTACCAACCTCAAGTGGATATAGGATCGGGGCGAATTGTTGGTGTAGAAGCTTTAATTCGGTGGAATCACCCGGATAAGGGAATGGTTATGCCTAATCATTTTATCCCATTAGCGGAAGAAAGTGGTTTGATTGTACCGATTGGCGAGTGGGTGCTCCGTGCGGCATGTAAGCAAAATAAAACATGGCAGTCTGAAGGGTATGCACCTATTCCGATCTCCGTGAATTTATCGATGAGACAGTTTTTTCAGCATAATCTGAAAGGGAAAATAAGCCATGTTCTTGAGCAGACCGAGCTGGATCCGCGATATTTGGAGTTGGAAATTACTGAAAGTATGACGATGGATGTGGATCATGCCATTCAATCACTTCTTGAATTGAAAGAGCTTGGTGTGAATGTGAGTATCGACGATTTCGGTACTGGCTATAGTTCGCTTTATTATTTGAAGAAATTTCCGATTGATAAGCTGAAGATTGACCGCTCCTTCGTACGCGATATCATGGTAGATCCGAATGACGCAGCCATTGTTGCGACCATTATCGCCATGACGCACCATTTGAATCTGAAAGTTATCGCGGAAGGTGTAGAGACAGAGGATCAATTGAAATTCTTATATCAGAATCGATGCAACGAGGTCCAAGGTTATTGGTTTAGTCCTCCTGTTGATCGTTTAGAGCTGGAGCATATGCTGAGGCATGGCATTTCAGTTGCAGCTGCGTCAAGTGAATAGAAAAAGGTACCCTTGCAGATCGTTTGCAAGGGTACCTTTTATTCAATTTGTTGCCACGTAGTCATCAATTTCATTTAACTTGAACAGATATACCTTCTTCTCATCAACATGATAGACAGTTACATTCTGGCTGCTCGCGTCAAAATTGAGGATTCGACAAGGGAGGTTTAGTTTAATTCCCTGCGCTTTGACCACCGTCAAACGAATCAAGGTATTGTTCGTTTTGAAACTCTCTAACTGCTCAACAATGTGCTTAGCGGCTTCAGTTGGGTTCGTTCTGCCAGTTGTGGTTGGCGTAGGAACGACAGTTTTTTTATTTGTATGTAAGGAAGCTGGACTTCCTTGTTTCGTATTCAATTCAATAAGTTGACCGAGCTGGATACCTTTAAGGATTTGGTAATCTTTGATCGCGTCTACATTTAACAAATGAAGGAGCTTTTCCATTGCTAGGCCATTGGTTTGATCTTCAATTAAAATCTCTACGGTGAATAAATGTCCATGCTTCGGACTTGTGTTTGAATCCCGTTGGTTCATCATAGCCTCCTAACTGCACTGAAATCGCACTCATCCTAACTATATCATGATATCATTAGCAAATGTAGCCTCGTTTTCATTAATGGCTCTTTCCCCTGAGTAATTTCGAGTAAATGTGAGTAGAGCAAATAAATCGATATGGGAGATGCCACATTGGATGATTATACAGCACGAGAAGATCTGAGATTAAAATTGATGGAGGCAGAAGCCATTCTCAAAGAAGCAGAAGAGGAATATGCTTTATTTGTAACGCAATTAAAAGTGTATGAAGACGTTATTAAAGAACAGAAAGAAAAAATTCGCATGATTAAAGCAACATCGCAGTTCCACCTCCAGTAAACCTGTAAGAATACCCCGCATGAAGGAAGGTTGCGCTATGAAATGGATCGTACTTGTTATCGTCCTATTGAGTGTGCTTCTTTTGATTTATAGACTAACCTTTAGAATTAGAGATAAGGTTGAGACGACGAAAATTATACAGATGTCACTTCACGGTAAGCGAGTATCCAAAGTGAATAAACAAATGTGTTCGTTTTGTCGTAAAAAGGATAAGAAGCTGAGTTTCTATTCAGACGAACAAGGAAGAGTTGTAGGTGTTTGTTCAGTATGTAGACCTCAAGCAGAGCGGAGAGCTCTAATGAGGTTATGAAATGGTAATGAATTAGCCTTATTTCACGAAATTCACAATAAAATGGAAAAACACACAGAATCTTTACAGTGACCTCACACCGTACTAGCCACAGGCGCATATACTACCGTAAGACTGCGAAGAGGAGCTGTGCAGAGCATGATGCGCGTAGAACCCATTCTTCTTGAAGGACATACAGCAATCGCGATAGAGGTTAAATTGCCGAAAACGACCTTGTTAGTGGTGACAACGGATAAAGGTTATATTATGTGTGGCGCCCTCGACGTGGCGTTGCTCAACGAGCGATTAAGTGACAGGAATATTGTAGCGGCGAGAGCTACCGGGGTTCGAACGATCGAGGAGCTGTTGGAAGCACCACTTGAATCAGTAACCTATACGGCGGAAGACCTAGGTATTGTAGCTGGGATGACTGGACGAGAAGCGATACTTAAAATGATGTAAAACAATTTAACGGCAAGCTCAAGCGCTTGGGTCTCTAAGACCTAAGCGTTTTTTTGTATCATGCATGATGACAAAGCTGTGTAGGCCGTCTGTGCATAAAACTGAAAATGCATAAAAATTCACACTTCCTGCAATTTCCTTGCTTTTTTTACACATAAAAGTGTTGTTATTTTATTGACCAAATGTTAATATATGATTCGTCCATTACATAGAACGGGGGAAAAATGATGAAAAAATTAATGATTTCTGTAGTAGCAGCAGCTTTAGTTTTAACAATGGCAGGTTGTGGATCGAAAGATAGTGGTGGCACGAAAGTTAAATTTGCAACAGATGCAGCTTATGCACCGATGGAATATATGGATAAAGACAAGGTTGCAGGTTTCGATATTGACTTCCTTGCTGAAGTGATGAAAGAAGCAGGTCTAGCTTATAGCGTTACGAACACGGGCTGGGACACAATGTTGACGAGTGTTCAACAAGGTAAAGAGTATCAAGCCGGTATTTCCAGCGTATCCATCACAGATGAGCGTAAACAAACGTATGACTATACAGCTCCTTATTTTGAGTCAACAAACATGATTCTTGTTAAAGAAGGCAGCCCGATTAAAAGTGCACTTGATTTGAAAGATAAGAAAGTAGCGGTTCAAATCTCTACTACGGCTGATACGCTTATGACGAAAATCATGGGTGGCGATAACAAGTCCCTGAAACGTATGGATAATAACACGCTTGCTTTGATGGAACTTGAAAGTAACGGTGTTGACGCAGTTGTTGCGGATATTGCTATTATTCGTGAGTATGTTAAAAATAATCCAAACAAAAAATTCGTTTCGATCGCTGACGCGAAAAACTTCGAATCCGAGTACTACGGTATCTTGCTTCCTAAAGGCAGCGACTTAAAAGCGAAGCTGGATCCAGCTATTAAGAAAGTAATCGAGAACGGCAAGTATGCGACTGTGTACAAAAAATGGTTCGGTCAAGAGCCAGATACGAAAAAATTGCTCGATCAAAAATAAAAGTTCAAAAGCATGCGTGACTTAACCTTACGCATGCTTTTCTTCTGTGAGTAGCAGAATAATTAATGGAAAGGAAGTGTGGAATGGATTTTCGGTTTGATATTATTCTTGATTATGTTCCCTTGCTGCTGAAAGGTACGCTATGGACGATTGGTATTTCCATTCTCTCCATCTGTTTTGGGTCTGTACTGGGTCTGGCAGTTGGTTTAGGTAAAATGTCACACCGCGGCTATTTGAGATGGCCGACAAGTATTTATGTTAACTTTTTCCGCGGCACACCGTTGCTGGTTCAAATATTGCTTGTTCACTTTGGGGTTGTTCCTTTGTTTTTAGGGTCGACGAACCCGATCATTGCTTCCATCGTGGCATTGTCCTTGAATTCAGCGGGGTACATGGCGGAGATCTTCCGTGCAGGTATTCAATCGATTGATAAAGGCCAGACAGAAGCCGCGCATTCTCTGGGCATGACGCATTTCCAAACGATGAAATCGGTTATTTTACCCCAAGCGATCAAACGAATGATTCCGCCTTTCGGGAATGAATTTATCGTACTCATCAAGGATTCCTCGTTGTTCGCCATTATCGCGGCGCCTGAGTTGATGTATTGGTCGAACGCGATGCGCAGCCAATATTTCAAAGTATGGGAGCCTTATCTGACAGCTGCACTTATTTATTTTATCCTTACTTACTCTCTTAGCAAGCTTCTTGGCTATATTGAAAGGAGAGTATAATATGACAGCTTTAATCGAAGTAAAGAACTTGAAAAAAGCGTTCGGAGATAACGTTGTTCTTCGTGACATTAGTACGGAAATTCGACACCAAGAGGTACTGGTTGTAATTGGCCCCTCCGGATCAGGGAAATCTACGTTCTTACGTTGCTTGAACCTGCTGGAGCAGCCCGATGGTGGAACGATCACGATTGATGGTCGCAATCTTATGGATCCTGCGAACAAAATTAACGAGATCCGCATGGAATTAGGTATGGTTTTTCAGCGGTTTCATTTATTCCCGCATATGAAGGTTATTGATAATATTATGCTTGCGCCAATCCAGGTACGGAAATGGCCGGAGGATAAAGCACGGAAGAACGCCTTGGAGCTTTTGGCCAAAGTTGGACTCGCAGACAAAGCGAACGCACTTCCGGATTCTTTATCCGGTGGTCAGGCACAGCGTGTTGCGATTGCACGTGCACTAGCGATGGAGCCGAAGATCATGTTGTTCGATGAACCGACTTCAGCACTGGATCCCGAAATGGTTGGTGAAGTACTCAACGTTATGAAACAGTTGGCCAAAGAAGGTATGACAATGGTCGTCGTGACGCATGAAATGGGCTTCGCGCGTGAAGTAGGCGATCGCGTCATGTTCATGGAGCAAGGTGTTATTGTGGAGGAAGGCAGTCCGAAACAAATTTTTGAGGCACCGACTCAGGAACGTACGAAATCGTTTTTGTCCAAAGTGCTATAGTGATATATATGAGGAGGCTCGCGCTTAGCGCGGGCTTTTTTTGTTATTTCATTAAAAAATGAAACTACAAAAATTTCCAATATGCTATGATAGAAATAAGTTCATTCAGATAACAATCCAGTCGAAAATGAAAGGTGACGTATGCCATCGTTGTTCTCTCACCTCACGAATCGATTCCAACTTCGTGTGTTTCTCTATGTATTTATGGCGATTTCCCTGCCAGTAGGACTTGTGCTGGATATGGGCTATCAGCAGTTCTCCTCTTACACGAACAAAACGGTTATGCATGCCGTGGATGTACAACATGATCAAATCATCACAGGATTACAGCAAGAATTACGTTATATAGAAGAAATGACACATCGACATGCAGCGGATTATGGCCTTATTTCGTATACGAAACTCAATGATTCTTCCTCACAGGCTGCCAAAGAACTGAGTACCTATGTGAATAACTTGTTATCAGAGCAAACTGTACACACGCGTTATATCGAACAGGTATGTCTGACCGTTCAGTCAACCAATCGCACATTATGTGCTCATACAGGGGAAACGGATGGGGCTCTCGTTCCACAAGTGAAACGTACGAACAAACGTTTTGAGTCGTTAGGAGATGAATCTAGTCGGTATAACGCCTATCTAATGACCTATTCAGAGTCAATTATAGACGGATCAAATACACAAGAGCTTGGTAAACTTACAATTTGGATGAATATGAACAAGGTTTGGAAGGAGTTCACTGTAAAGAGTCCAACACATACTTATGTATTGATGGATCCAGATCAACGGGTGCTGTATCGAGAAGGTGTTTACTCCGGGGATTTGCTGCAAGGAGCTGGTCCGCAAGTTGGCAGTGTGTCTAGGGATGGGACGATGATTCATTCGGTGAAACAAATGGAGGTTATCGGAAATATTCCTTGGCTATCGTACTATGAGGCACCTATGTCAGAAGGTCTTCTAGAAGTATTCCCTAACTACCGTACTTGGCTCATCGCCCTCATCACTTTCATAATCGCACTTAGCCTAGGTGGGTTACTCCTCTTTATCAACGCTGTGACGAAGCCGCTTTATGTTCTGAAAGCATTAATGAATCGTGCAGAGCGAGGTGATCTGAGGGCCTATTGGACGTTCAAAAGTTCTGATGACTGGACGCAAGTAGGCGAGAGCTACAATCAGATGTTGAATCGATTGGAGGATTTAATTAAGCAAGTGAAGCGGGAGGAATCCCTGAAGAAAGAAGCTGAAATGGAAGCGCTCCATTATCAATTGAACCCCCATTTCCTCTACAATACATTGAATACGATCAAATGGGTGGCCAAAATCCATAAGACACCTCAGATCTCAGAGGTGGTTAGTGCGTTAGTTCGCCTTTTGCAAGCTAGCTTAGGTAAAAAAGGGGACTTTATCACCTTACGTGATGAAATTGGTTTAACGCATGATTACATGGAAATTCAAAGATTTCGTTACGGGGATCGCATTCAGATGGATATGCAAATAGATGACATCACATTAGGTTGTTTAGTTCCCAGGATGCTCTTACAACCGCTGGTGGAGAACGCGATTATTCACGGTATTGGGCCAACCAAGCGTGAGGGCGTTATTACGATTCGGACATGGTTGGATCGCGATCTATTATTTTGCCAAGTTGAAGATAATGGGGTTGGCATGCAAGTCGAAGAGGGCGGCTCCGTTTGGAATGCGATGGCAGCAACTGGCACTGGAGGTGCGCAGGCTGATCTTATGCTGAAGGAGCGAATGAGCGGTGTGGGGATTTCGCATATTCGAGAGAAAATAAAGCTGATCTATGGACCCGAGTACAAAATGCATATTAGCAGTAAACCCGGAGAAGGAACCACGGTTCGCATGTTTCTTCCCATTCATCAAGGTGAGGAGTAAAGCGTACATGAATGTGCTTGTGGTGGATGATGAACCTATCATTCGGCAAGGTTTGCGTGAGCTGGTAGATTGGGAACATTTCGGCTTTACGTATGCGGGTGATGCTGAGGATGGCTTAGAGGCATACGAGCTTATTGATACCTTACATATCGACATCGTCATAACGGATCTCATTATGCCTCGAATGGATGGCTTGGCATTGATTCGAAAGCTCAAAGAATGTTCAAGACCGATCAGCAGCGTTGTCCTGAGCTGTATGGATGACTTCACTTATGTCAAAGAAGCGATGAAGCTGGGAGCCAAAGACTATATTCTGAAACCAACGATGGAGCCCGAGTCGTTAATGGACATCCTGGTAGGCGTTAAGGGCGATCTGGAAATACAGCGAAATGAGCGAAGGGAGCAGGGGCTGCGAGAGCTGGAGCTCGCGTCGACTCTGCAGATGCAGCTATCGACCCGACTGCATACATATCTGCAGTCGGGGGTTGGCGAAGCGGAGCTGCAGGCTGAGCTATTCGGCGCATCTGCAGACAGCTCAAGGGCAGATGCAGCAACTGGCAGCCTAGTCAGCCTGCTGCTGCACACTGGTGCCAGCGCCGCTACCACGGGCTGGCGCTGGACCGGCTGCCTCGCGGCGCTGCCGCTGGCCGCGGACAGCGTGCTGCTGCTCATGCCCGTGGCAGCAGCAGTCACAGACAGCGGCGCCCTCGCTGCTGCCGCAGCGCTCGAGCGCGCTGCGCAGGTCCGGCTCGCAACCGCGCCGGACTGGTTCATTGGAGCCGGCGTCGTCCTACGCCGGCTCCAAGATGTGCAGCCTGCTGCGGCGCTGCATGCGCAGCAGCTGCACGAGCGATTCTACGGCGTGAGCCGGAATCGCCGAATTATGCTTGCGCCGGAGGCCGCAAGCACGCCAACTGCAGCGCTGCCGTATGACATACGCAGCGACCTGCTGCGCTGTATCGTACACGATAACAGCGAGGGGTATCTGCATCACGCGGACGTTCTCTGCGCGAGACTGATGGAGCAGCGCCCAGAGAAGGAGCGGGTGCTGCCTTTTATCCAAGAGCTGCTCGCGTTAGCAGCTGGTTATGCCCGCGAACGCGGCTATGCGGAGATTGAACGCTATGAAGAATTGTTCGTGCATAACAAAGCACTTCATCCATGCGCCAGCTTTGAACAAGTAAAGCTGTTTCTACTGCAAGCGATGAGCATGCTTAGCGAGCATCAAATCGCGCTTGAGAACGATCAGAAGCATCGCTCCAATAATCCGTTTATTCGGAAGGTACTCACGTATATGCGAGAGAATTATGCCTCGCCAATCAGCACATCGGACATGGCTGACCATGTCAGGCTCAGCCGCAGCTATTTAAGTGATTTATACAGTAAGGAAATGGGAGAATCTCTGAGTGAAACGCTGACTCGAATTCGAATGGAAGAAGCGAAGCGGAGGCTGCGTGCGGGCGAAATGAAAGTATATGAAGTAGCAGATGCCGTTGGCTTTCCTGATGCCAAAACATTTGCAAAAACGTTCAAGCGTGTTGTCGGTTGTTCACCGAAAGAGTTCGAGAAGCCGAATTAGACTGATATTTCCCCTAAGTTAGTAAGGACTCACAAAAACGAACAAACAGACACCTTTTCCAACAAAGGCAGTCTGTTTATTTGTTATGTAAAGGTTTACATTTATAGAGAAGATGCAGGATTAGCGTAAAGATGAGGTGTTCACTTTGACTATGCAGGACAATCAGGTGCCTATGGTGCAAGCCATTGGTGTAACACGTGTGTTTGGAAAGGGGTCAGGAGCGGTTCATGCCTTGCGTGGAGCGAATCTCTCGATCCCTAGAGGCAGACTTGTGGCTTTGCGTGGAAGATCAGGGTCAGGGAAAACAACGTTACTTAACATTATAGGTGCCTTGGATCATCCTTCGGAAGGGGCAGTTTACTTGGAAGGGATGGAAATCAGCACACTCTCTGAATCCAAGCGAAATGAACTCAGACGGAAGCAAATCGGGCTTATTTTCCAATCGTTTGCCTTAGTGCCGTATATGTCTGCCTACGAAAATGTAGAGTTTGGTTTGCGCATATCGGGTGTACCTCCCAGTCAATATAAGATTCTTGCCGAAGAGGCGCTGCAATTCGTGGGGTTAAAGGCAAGAATGAAACATCGACCCTATGAGCTTTCTGGCGGAGAACAACAGCGAGTTGCCATAGCAAGAGCGATTGCTCATAAGCCTAAGCTGATTCTGGCAGACGAACCTACAGCGGAATTAGATAGTCGAATGGGGCTTCAGATTCTTAAACTATTCAAGGATTTGGTGAAGGAAGGGATGACCATAATTTTGACTACGCATGATTTGGCGATTATGGAAATTGTAGATGAAGTTTATGCATTGGAGGATGGTTCCATTGTCGATGAAGGTTAATAAAATCGCATCAAGGCTTGTGCTACTAACAGGTGCCCTTTTCATACTTGCTGGCTGCTCGCTGCTGCCCAAAGAAGAAGACGCGTTGAAGCCGCCGTTGGTGAAGCCAGTCAAAGAAAACTTTGAGCTGTATGAAGTGAAGAAAGGCTCCATCATGAGGAAAGTCAGTGCGATGGCGACACTAAGATCAAGCAAAACGACTAATTATTTTTTTAAAGAATCGGGTCACCGACTCGCTGGATTGCGTGTCAAATCTGGAGATATCGTGAAGCAGGGGGATGTGCTTGCGGAACTAGAGCAAGGTGATTTAGAAACAAAAATTGCCCTGCAGAAATTGAATTTGGAGAAGGCTCAGATCGCTTATACGCAAGTTAGGATGACCTCGAGTTCGTCGGAACAAGAGTTGTCTATACGTCTTAAGGCGATCGATGTGGAAGCAGCACAGCTGCAGCTCGCTAATTTGCAAGCTGAATTGGCAAAAACCAAATTAACGGCTGAAGCCGGTGGCATAGTTACGTATGTGACGGATGCTCAACAAGGAAATATGGTGGATGCTTACAGCACGCTAGTCGTTGTTTCAGATCCGAGTAAGCTGCAGTTATTTTATGAAGCACCAGACAGTGGGACGCTAACAGGGATTGAAGTGGGGATGAACGTGGAAGTGAAGTTCGGATCTAATGGAAGTGTGGTGCCAGGCAAAGTGCTGCAGACCCCTTCAAGTGCGCCTCGGACCGATAATAAGCAGATAGCTGAGCGTAATGCCAAAACGATCATAGTGGGGATTCCAGAAGGCACAGCTGGCGCAGAGATCGGGGCGTCTGGTGATATGACAATCATTGTAGAGAAACGTGATAACATCCTAATTATTCCAAGAACAGGTCTCCGCTCTTATCTAGGTCGAGATTATGTGCAAGTACTGAATGGCGAGAGCCGCAAAGAAGTCGATGTCGAGAAAGGGCTTGTCTCCGCTACGGAAGTAGAAATCCGAACGGGGCTAACGGAAGGCCAGAACGTCATTTTAAATAATTAGCACACGTGAAGGATAATGTTTACGATACTAGTTTTGCTAAGCAAAACTTTTAGGAGGATTACAATGGCTTTATTACTGATGATTCTCCGCAAAATGGCAAAGAACCGTTGGTTAGAGCTAAGTTTATTACTAGGGTTAATTATTTCTGTCGCCCTTGCGAGCTCCATGCCGATTTATACGCATGCCATTTTGCAACGTATGTTGATCAAAGATTTGGAAGTTCAACAAACGAATACACAGAAGCATCCAGGACTTGTAGCGAACCAGGCTTACTTTGGCAAAGCCAAAGAAGGTGATAAACGATTAGCAGAAACGGACGCGTTCATGACCGCAATGAGTAAGCGCTTTGATTTACCGATTCTGCTTTCTACGGTAACCAGGGGTACCAAGACGTATAAACTTACACCTAGCGATCCAAGTAAATTAGATCCCAAGGTAAATAGGTATGGCGAAATTGCTGCCATGACCGATTTGGAAAAGCATATTCGTCTTGTTGATGGCGTCATGCCTTCCACAAAGCCCGTAAACGGCGTTTATGAGGCTTTGGTATTTCCAGAGTTGTTGACGAAGCAGAAAATCGTATTAGGTAATGAACTTACCATCGTGGACGATGATTTGAAGAGTACTATTCGAATTAAACCGGTTGCCGTGATTGATCGGGCCGATTTCACTGACCTATATTGGACAAATACGATGAAGGATCTGAATTCAAGATTTTTCATTCCGTCGGTCTTATTTGAACAAGATTTTACGAAAAGAAGTAATTTCATGGATCAGTTTTCATACTGGGATATCGTCTTGGATTATCATCAATTGAAGTTAGAGGGTATTGACACCTTTATCGCGACTCAGAAGGAAATAGACGACTATTTTAGTCGAAATTTAGAGACGTATACATCCAGTAATACAACGATAATCACCTTGCAATCCTATGGGGAGAAAGAGAAAAAGCTCCGTATCCTGCTATGGTCATTGAATGTGCCCGTTTGTATTTTACTTGCTTTCTATTTATTTATGGTTGCGAATTTGATTACCGATCGGCAGAAAACAGAAATCGCCGTGCTGCGAAGCCGAGGTGCAAGCCGAGCTCAAATCATGATTGGGTATGTGATCGAAGGTATTTTACTAGGTGGAGTTGCTCTGTTATTCGGTCCATTTGTAGGGCTGCAATTAACGAAAGTCTTAGGTGCTTCTAATGGCTTTCTGTCATTCGTCCAACGTGCAGCGATTGAAGTAAAGCTAGGTCAAGAGGCTTACCAGTACGGGTTAATCGCAGTAATTGCTTCGGTTGGTATGGTGCTCATTCCTGCTGTACTCGCGACACGAGTGAGCATCGTGGGTCATAAACAAACAATCGCGAGGAAGAATAAGCTTTCTTTTGTCCATAAAATATATCTAGACGTCGTCTTATTGGCTGTGTCCATGTATCTCTTGCAAAGCTTTAAGCGACGGATGGATGATTTAAATGCTCTAGGATTAGATTCTCTGGACATGAAGGTTGATCCGCTTTTATTTGTTGTCCCCGCCTTTTTCATATTCGCTATGGGGCTCTTTCTGCTCAGGATCTATCCTTGGGTCATTAAACTGATCTATGCAGTCGGTCGAAAATGGTGGCCGCCCTACTTATATTCAACGCTGTTGCAAGTGGGGAGATCAACGACCCAATATCAATTCATCATGTTATTTATTATTATGACATTGGCAACGGGTATTTTTAGCGCGAGTGCAGCAAGAACGATGAATAAGAATGTGGAAGAGAAGATTCAATATAAGAATGGTTCAGACATCGTCTTGCAAACCGCATGGGATAATGATGCACCACCTCCACAGTCAGGTCCGCCAGGACTCGATAGTGGAGAGAAACCTCAAGGCAGCGAAGGCGGGGGGAAGAAACGCGTTCAATACGTAGAACCGCCGTTCATGCCGTTCACACAATTGACCGGTGTAGAGTCTGCGGCAAGGGTATTTAAGAAAGAAGATGCGTATATTTCCATTGGCAAAGATACGAAAAAGACGACACTCATGGGGATTGATACCGATGATTTCGGTCGAACAGCCTGGTTCCGGGATCATTTATTAGATCATCATTTCTATGACTATCTGAACGTGTTGGCGACGGATTCCAAAGCAGTTCTGATCTCTAGGTCCATCGCGGAGGAAACGGGAGCCAAAGTGGGAGATGTCATTCGAATTGGCTGGAATGATGTGGAAGGTGCTACATCGGTGATCTACGGTATCATTGATTATTGGCCTAGCTGGAATCCGAATCCGATCTTAACGGCCTCATCGAGTTCAGGAAGCAAAACAAATGCACCGAAGCTCGTCATCGGACATCTTTCTTTTATCCAAAATAATTTAGCTGTAGAGCCTTATGATGTGTGGCTAAAGCTGAAGCCAGATATGACTAGTCAAGCCTTATATGAGTCATTAGAGCAGAAGCGCTTGTCAGTCACACGTCTAGTTGATACGAATATGATGGTGATTTGGTCGAAGAACGATCCCTTCCAACTGGCAGTGAATGGTGTTATGACGCTTGGATTCCTGATCGCGATTGGCATCAGCTTCATAGGATTTCTCCTATATTGGTTACTCTCGTTGTATGGCCAGATCCTACAATTCGGTGTGCTTCGTGCCATGGGAATTTCCTATAGACAGTTGATCGGAATGCTAGTCGCCGAACAGCTTCTAACGTCGGGGGCTGGCGTGCTGATCGGGATGATTACGGGGAATGTGGCTAGCCGTTTGTTCGTTCCTTTATTCCAGTTAACGTTCGATTCGTCAAGCCAAGTGCCACCTTTTCAAGTCAGCTTTGATCCGAAAGATCAGCTTCATTTGTATATAATCGTTACGATCATGATCGGGCTTGGATTGCTGCTGCTCGGCACGATGCTCTCCAGAATTAAGATTCATCAAGCCGTTAAGCTTGGGGAGGATTAGGTATGATTCATTGTGAGAATTTAGTTAAAATTTATAAGGCAGCTGATCTTGAAGTTGTTGCGCTGCAAGGCCTTGACCTTCATATTCAAGAAGGGGAGTTGATGGCCATTATCGGCAATAGCGGCAGTGGGAAATCGACGCTGCTCAATATGCTGGGAGGGCTGGATCGACCGTCGGCTGGCAATCTGAGTGTGGATGGGAAAGATTTATTGAAGTTTAAAGAGTCCGATTTGGTCAAATATAAGCGGGAAACCGTTGGCTTCGTATGGCAAAATAATGCCCGTAACCTGATTCCCTATTTGACGGCACTCGAAAATGTAGAATTGCCCATTCTGCTGCAGGGTCGACGCAAACGCTATCGTGCGCTGGATTTATTGGATGCTGTAGGCTTGAGTCATCGGAGAAATAACAAACTTAATGAGCTGTCTGGCGGTGAGCAGCAACGCGTCGCAATCGCGATTGCACTAGCCAATCAGCCTAGGCTTTTGCTCGCGGATGAACCGACCGGATCTGTCGATACGAAGATGGCGAATCAGATCCTTGATCTGTTTCGAGAGCTGAATCGCAGCTTCGGTCTGACCGTCGTGATCGTTACGCACGATCCTCTTCTGGCGAAGAAGGTAGACCGTGTAGTTGCGATTCGTGACGGCAAAACCTCCTCCGAGATACTACGACGCAAATCCTATCAGGAAGAATTGCTGGAGCTGGAGCAGGGGATTATTTCGTCAGAAGAAGATTCCCATGTTGAATATGCGGTCGTCGACAAAGCTGGCAGATTGCAAATTCCAGCTAACTATCTGGAATCCATAGGTGCTGCGGGGACGAATAAAATGCGTGTAGAAATGGAAAACGGACGCATTATACTACTCCCACAGGACAAAACGTGAGAAATGCTCGTAATCGAAATTCGTTTCGATTGCGGGCTTTTACATATTGGAAATTCTTGTGTTGACTTTAGGTAGAATTTTCCTTTAAACTTATATCATACTATTTTAGTAGGAATTAAATTAGTTATTATATCTTTGGTGGATCCACAATGAATCATTATCCTAGGAGGCATGTTCATGTCAAATTCGGAACGTAAACATTTACCAGAAACACTAGCGATTCACGCAGGTCAAAAGGTTGACCCCGCGACTAATTCACGAGCGGTTCCTATCTATCAAACGACGTCGTATGTGTTCAACGACACCGAGCATGCTGCGAATTTATTTGCACTGAAGGAATTTGGCAATATCTATACACGGATTATGAATCCAACGACAGATGTATTTGAGCAACGTATTGCTGCACTGGAAGGTGCGCCTGCCGCGCTTGCGGTGGCGTCCGGTCAAGCAGCTATCACGTTTTCGATTCTGAACATTGCCGAAGTTGGTGATGAAATCGTATCTGCTTCGGCTTTATATGGTGGGACTTATAATTTATTTGCGAATACATTGCCTAAATTAGGGATTAAAGTGAAGTTCGTTGATGCAAGTAATCCTGATAATTTCCGAGCTGCGATTACGGAGAAAACGAAAGCCATCTATGCTGAATCCATTGGCAATCCCAAAGGGGATGTTTTGGACATTGAAGCCGTAGCGGCGATTGCGCATGAAAATGGCATTCCGCTTATCGTAGATAATACGTTCCCAAGTCCGTATCTGCTTAGACCGATTGAGCATGGCGCCGATATTGTGGTGCACTCTGCGACCAAGTTTATCGGAGGTCACGGTACGACTATCGGTGGGGTTATTGTCGACGGAGGGAAGTTCGATTGGGCAGCAAGCGGCAAATTCCCAGGTTTGACGACACCAGACCCGAGTTATAATGGTGTTGTTTATACGGAAGCGGTCGGTTCGATAGCTTATATTATCAAGGCACGCGTGCAATTATTGCGAGATTTGGGAGCGTCCCTATCCCCGAATAGTTCATTCTTATTATTACAAGGCTTAGAAACGCTGCATCTTCGTCTTGAGCGTCACAGCTCCAATGCGTTGAAGGTAGCTCAATATTTAGAAGCACATGAGTCCGTGGAGTGGGTAAGCTATGCTGGTTTAGAAAGCCACCCGACGTATTCACTGGCTAAGAAATACTTACCGAAAGGTCAAGGAGCCATATTGAGCTTTGGCATTAAAGGCGGTATCGAAGCCGGCAAAAAGCTGATACATGCTGTAGAGCTATTCTCTCATTTGGCCAATGTGGGAGACTCCAAATCCTTAATTATTCATCCTGCAAGCACGACACATTCGCAATTAAATGAGCAGGAACAAGCATCAGCTGGTGTATCTCCTGGACTTATTCGTCTATCCGTTGGAACAGAAGCGATTGAGGATATTATTTATGATTTGGAACAAGCCATCGTCGCTAGTCAGAAGTAAACTTGAAACATTAACCCGTTCCGCATAAAATATGAGAAGGCTGCGATTTAGGAGCTCAACCTAAATGCAGCCTTTTTTGTTGAGCTAAAATAATAGCGAGCATGAAACTTTTTTATCTAAATCGCGGTCTATTACTTTGAAAAGCTTTTTCAACCTCTTGGAGGCATGACGACACGAAATGAAAGGACTAATGAAAACCAACATGAAAATCAAAATGAATGTATCCATTGCCATTCTCTTGGCGTTAACTATTGTGGCAGGTTGTGGGAGTAAGAACGAAGGAGCCTCTACGATTACTCCTAGCCCAACACCTACAGCTAGTGCGACAACAAGCCCCACGGTTTCACCAAGTGTAGGAACGACACCTACGCCATCAGCGACTACTTCACCTGCGGCTACAGCTACAGTGAAGCCATCGTCGAATCCTGTGACTTCACCTGCTGCAAGCCCTACGCCAACTAAGAATGGCGCGATTCAGGTGATTGCCAAACCGGAAAGTATTACGGTTCTCGTCAATAAGATGAACTCGCTGCCATCCAGCTATGAGCCGACAGATCTTGTCTATCCGAACATTGCCTTTACATTTTCCGAAAAAATTGACAAGCGCAAAATGCGCCAAGTCGCAGCAACTGCCATAGAGAAGCTATTCGCTGGAGCGGCCAAGGATGGTGCTCCGTTAGCAGGTGTTTCTGCGTATCGCTCGTATGCAACACAGAAATCCCTTTTTGAAGCCTATGTGAAAAAAGACGGGGAAGAAAAGGCTAAAACCTACAGCGCTGTACCTGGAACTAGTGAGCATGAAACAGGGCTTGCCATCGACGTCACCGGCAGCAATGGGAAATGTGCAGCTGCGGATTGTTTTGGTGGAACGAAAGAAGCGATTTGGTTAGAGAAGCACGCGGGTGAGTATGGTTTTATTATCCGCTACCCACAGGGGAAAGCTGCCATTACGGGCTATCAATATGAGCCATGGCATTTACGATATGTGGGAGCCGACATTGCGAAGGAAATCCAGTCGAAGAACTTGACGATGGAAGAGTATTATCACACTGTTCCTGTTTCGAAATAAATGTATGCCAAAAATCCCGCTGGACGTGTGAAGTCCAAGCGGGATTTTTATGCTTTGGTTTACCATCCTCGTTGATAAGGTCCCGGTGGTGCGAGCTCGACGCGTAAGTCACGGGCGGCAGATCTAGCCCAGTAAGGATCTCGTAACAGCACTCTACCTAGAAAAATAAGATCGGCACGGTGATTCTGAAGAATCTCTTCCGCTTGCTGCGGTTCTGTAATCAATCCGACAGCACCGACAGGGATGTCGGATTTGGTACGAATTTCTTCGGCGAAAGGCACTTGGTAGCCTGGGAAAAAGTTCGGAACGATCGGTGCATTGCCACCGGAGCTGACATCGATCAGATGGACGCCAAGTTCTTTGAGCTGAGTTGCGAAATAGACATGATCCTGCGGTGTAAGTCCGCCTTCCACATACTCATGAGCCGAAATACGGACAAACAGGGGACCACTCCACTGCGTTTGAATAGCCTGAACCGTTTCACGCAAAAAGCGGAATCGTCCCTCTTGATCACCACCGTACGCATCTTGACGATGATTCGAGTAGGGAGATAGGAATTCATTAATGAGATAGCCATGAGCCGCATGTATTTCAATAACGTCAAACCCCGCTTGCTTGGCACGGTCAGCTGCATCAGCAAACGCTTTGATCGTATCCTGAATATCCGTGAGTGTTGCTTCCTCAGGTGTTTTGAACGTATCTGAGAAAGGGATGGCAGATGGGGCTATAATCGGCGTATCCAGGACGGCTTTTCTGCCTGCATGGGCGAGCTGAATGCCTGCATGAGAGCCATGATGATGGATGGACGTGACAACACGCTTTAAGCCATCGATATGTGCGTCATCCCAGATTCCTAAATCTCGCGTTGAGATCCGTCCTTGTGCAGTGACTGCTGTGGCTTCAAATATAAGTAGTCCCACCTGGCCAACGGCCCGTGAAGCGTAATGAATATGATGCCAATCCTTGACTTCACCAGTTTCATCCGATGCATACATACACATAGGTGACATGACGATACGGTTCTTCAAGGTTAAGCCGGCAATGGTGTAGGGTGTAAATAACATGCATAATCAACTCCTTACAAAGGATAGAAATAATTACTCAATTGTATACTATTCCTCTTGGAATTATCAACTTTAAGTTTCTGACCACATAAGAATTTATTGGTTTCCGGTACATGGAAAAACAAATTCTTATTGGCGATAAAAACAACCTTTGAAACGCGGTCGCTCATCCTTGAAGGACTTCGATAGAAGTTTTTTTCATTTAAAAAGCTTGACGTACTAGAGATTCTATCCTAATCTTCGTGTAAGATAATAAATATATGTATGTCGTAATGTTGCACCTTCATCTGTCACGAATTCGAAATTTATCCGCATTCAAGCCCGTGATACAATGAACCCAAGTCACTTATTTGGAGGTCATTCAGGATGAAAGTAGCAATGTTGAGTTTCTGGCATGTACATGCAAAGGATTATGCGAAACAGGTAAACGAGCACCCGGATACAGAGATCGTTGCGATTTGGGACGAGATTGTAGAAAGAGGACAGCAAGAAGCTGAAACACGAGGTGTGGCCTTCTACGCAAGTCTTGAAGAGTTACTAGCCAATCCAGAAATCGAAGCCGTTGTTGTAGATACACCTACCAACCTTCACCGAGATGTCATCATCGCTGCTGCACGGGCAGGTAAACATATTTTTACAGAGAAAGTCATTGCTCCTACGCTTCACGAAGTGAACGAGATCCTCGCAGCTGTTGAGGAAGCAGGCGTGACCTTAACGGTCTCCTTACCACGTTTGAATTCACCATCAACACTCGCTATTCAAGATATCGTTGCTAAAGAGTTATTGGGGCAAATCACGCTTGTGCGTACACGACTCTCACATAATGGCGGAATTTCGACGACGGCGAATCCGAATGGCTGGTTGCCTCAGCATTTCTATAATGCGGAGCAATGTGGTGGCGGAGCACTCATCGATCTTGGTTGTCATCCGATGTATCTCAATCGTCTACTACTAGGTCTGCCCGTCTCTGTAAGCGCTTCTTATGGCTATGTGACGGGAAGAGAAGTTGAAGATAATGCCGTATCGCTGCTCCAATATGATAATGGTGCGTTGGGTATCGTTGAAGCAGGCTTTGTGAATGCATTCTCGCCTTTCGTTATTGAAGTACATGGCACGGCAGGCAGTGTATTATACTCAGAGCAAGATGGCCGTGTTATGCTGCGTACGAACAAGCTGGAAGAAGCGACAGGACAATGGGTGGCTTACGAGGCTATACCAGAGGCAAAGCCAACTGCGTTTGACCAATGGGTTGCACATATTCAAAATGGTACCAAAGCTACCGAAAATATCGGATTGGCTGTAGACTTAACGAAGCTAATGGAAGCTTCCAATCTATCCGTGGCTAGCAAAAGCCAAGTACGTTTGGATTCACTGACCAACTAATACTAATCGCCAAATCTGGAAAGGAAGCGGTGTTTCCTCTATGAGTCAACCCTTTTACTTCGAACCTATGCTAGAAAATCCGATGGCGTTAGATCGTCTAGAATTAAGCTTTCGTTGGGGAGCTTACGGAATTCGAGTATTGCGTTGTCATCTGACTTCCTTTCCAGCTGGAGTGATCGTAAACTATCATCAGCATTCCGAATACGAGATTCACTATATCCCTTGCGGCAAGGGGAGAGTAATTCTAGACGGAATTACACATCCACTCCATGAAGGACTGCTCTACGTCACAGCACCTGGTGTCATTCATCGGCAAGAAGCAGATGAGCATGAAGCGATGGGTGAACTGTGTCTACACGTGGATATTGTGAAACTATCAGATAAGGAAGAAGCAGGATCCTCCGCGTTGTCCTCCTCTGGTTGGGGAGAGGAATGGGAGATGGCAGAAGCCGAAGCATGCATTGGACAGCTTGGTGAACTGCCGCATACGCCAGCAGTGGATCGCCATGAAGCGATGAAATGCTTCCTCGTCGCTTACGAAGCGTGGCGAAACAATCAATTAGGTCAGTACACGGTTATTAAACAGTCCATTATCCAGATGCTGTTAAGAACCGTTAGTGCGTATAAACCGGAACAACAGGGCGTTAATCTGCCAGCTCGTGATATGAAGAACTATCGTTATCAGATGGCCGTTCAATTCATTACAGACAATTTCCGTCGTCCCCTGACTTTGGAGGGGGTAGCTGAGCGCGTGCAGATCAGTTCTAGGCAGCTTCAACGGATTTTCAAGGAAAAGGCCAATGTTTCCTTCAGTGAATACTTGGAGCAAATTCGCCTCAAATTCGTATGCAGCGAGCTGCAGCAGACTACGCTGACACTGGAGAAAATAGCAGAGCGCAGCGGCTTCACGTCCAGCAATTACTTACATTACGTATTCAAGAAGGCACACGGCACAACGCCTAATGCCTACCGTGAAAATACAGTGCTCCAACACGCGAGCACGATGTAAATCCCACAAACAGAGCTATCCGTAAGTAGAGAATCTACTTCTGGACAGCTCTGTTTGTTTTGCTCAAGCTACTCCTACCACCACAAATCAGCAATCCCCCCAGCCGCCACTAGCATCCTACTAACTGGAAAACATACAGCTATTTCGAACCAATTTCGCACTTTGAACCGAATAACTGGAAAAACTCCAGCTATTTTCAGGATTTCTCCGCATAAGAAGCAGATAGCCGGAATTTAACTGGAGTTTTTCCTTCTAAGCTCATAGTTTAGCTGAAGCTGATGAATTTAACTGGAGCTTTTCCAGTTAAACAAATCACTTTCATCCCAACAAAGATCTATTCGAAAAGCTTACGCAGGTTTTCGCCATAAGGTGCCTGAACGATGCCTTTTTCCGTGATAATCGCGGTTACATACTCATTCGGCGTCACATCGAATGCCGGATTGAACACTTTCACGCCAACAGGCGCTGTACGCTTGCCAAATCCTTGCGTGATCTCGTCCTCATGGCGCTCCTCGATCGGAATATCGCCGCCAGTCGGCGTGTTCAAGTCGATTGTCGACAGCGGACTTGCCACATAGAATGGGATGCCATGCGCCTTCGCCAGCACAGCTACGCTGTAAGTGCCGATTTTGTTGGCTACATCGCCGTTCGCCGCAACGCGGTCCGTTCCGACGATGACCGCCTGAATCCAGCCCTTCGCCATGACCGCGCCGGCCATGTTGTCGCAGATCAGCGTGACGTCTACGCCAGCCTGCTGCAGTTCAAAAGCCGTAAGCCGCGCGCCTTGCAGCACGGGCCGTGTTTCATCGGCGAACACTTTGATGTTCAGCCCTTGTTCCTTCGCCAAGTAGAACGGCGCTAACGCCGTGCCGTACTTGGCAGTAGCCAAACCGCCGGCGTTGCAGTGCGTCAGCACGCCGAACCCATCCTCGAACAGCGTGAGCGCATGTTCGCCAATACGGCGGTTGGTGTCTTCGTCCTCCGCCTGAATCACTTGCGCTTCTGTTAGAAGCGCAGCCTTGAACGCATCCGGGCTAACGCCTTCGGCTGCCAAGCTACTTGCTCTCGCACGCATGCGATCGAGCGCCCAGAACAAGTTCACCGCTGTCGGACGTGACGTCGCCAGGTAATCCGCTTGCTTCTGGACTTCTTCCAGAAGCCCATCAACAGCAGCATCCACGCCGCGGATGCCGAGATATACCCCATACGCGGCGGCGATCCCAATCGCAGGTGCGCCGCGAACTTTCAAGTGCCGAATCGCTTCCCACACCTCAATCGGTGTCTCCAGCGGTAAATACACAATCTCCTCCGGCAGCAGTCGTTGATCCAGCAAATCCAGCTGCTGGCCGTTCCAGCGCAAGGATTGCAAAGCACCTTGCACGTCATTTTCAGCACTTACGTTGCTTCCATTTACATCATTCGTAGTCGTCATAGTACAAAACCTCTTTCTGCTGCTCGTGTTGCGATTGCGATTAGCTCATCAATCGTCGTAACCTGACGGTTAGCTCGAATGCTGGCTGTGCCGATCGTTAAGGCCATGCGCTGAGCGCGTTCTCTTGCTGCAGCATCTTCGATTTTATCGATATCGGCGACGTGGGCAAGACCCACTACGCGACGGACCATTTTGGCTCCTGTGAATCCAACCGTATCACGTAGCAAGTTTAACAAGAAGTAATCTTGGTAGCCTGGAGCGGTAAATACACGGTCAACCCCTTGCTCATTCCAAAGGGCACGGAAATTTTCTTCAAAGTGTCTCCATACATCCTTAATGGTTTGTGTTAAATAGGCACGGTAAGCGGAACGGCTTTCTTCATCCTTACTCCAACCTTCTTGTGCAGCAAAGTTAAGTAAGAGATTGGCAAGAACAGCACCAATATCGAAGCCCATCGGACCATAGTAGGCAAATTCAGGGTCAATCACTTTCGTAGAATCGGGTTTGATGAAAATGCTGCCCGTATGCAAATCGCCATGAAGCAGGGCTTGTGCTGAAGTGAGGAACTTATTTCGTAGAATCGCAACTTCGAATTGAAGCTCGCTATCTGCCCAAAGTTGTTCCGCTGCATCACGAATTGGGGCTTCGATATTGTTCGTTTCCGCATCCCGATACGGATCATCGAAGATCAAATCTTCCGTGATTTTGCAAAGTTCAGGGTTGATGAAGCGTCCCAGCTGAATCTTTTTATCTTGTTGATTTTTGCCTAAGTCGGATGTAAAGAACAATGTACTAGCTAGAAAACGCCCGATATGTTCAGCAAAAAGCGGGTATTGGTTACCCTCAATCAACCCTCTGCGCATGATGACATGATCGCTCAAATCTTCCATTACTGTAAGCGCTAGGTCTGCATCATAGGCGTACACATGCGGGACTAGGTCTGGCACGAGCCCTTCTTCAATGATCAATGCTTCGCTTTCAATGCGCGCACGATCGAGCGTCAACGGCCAGGATTCCCCAACAACTTTGGCATAGGGAAGAGCTTGTTTCAAAATAATACTTTTTCCTGTAGCAGCCTCTGTTATACGAAATACGAGGTTTAAATTCCCATCCCCAATTTCTTGGCTGGTCAGATCAGAACCTGGTTGAAATAATTGCGGAATACGGCGTGCGTATTCGATGGCTTGCGCTTCCGATAACGGATGATAAGTGGACATGAGTGAACCTCCTAAAAGTTTTCGTCAGAAAACTGACTTCGTATGCGTCCTCTAATTTGATTGGAATTAATTCCAACTAATTTACTGAGTATTAATTGTCTTTACCTAGTATAAGACAAATTGTTTCCGCATGAAATACACTTTTCGGAAATGTCGTTTATTTTACATAAAATCCGCGTGATTAACGTAAATTAGCGTGTACAAGGACGATTTTTAGGCAAAACGAAGGAGGATTTGCATGACGAGCTCAACATTAGTTTCAACGCAATCCATTCAAACTGTTCTTAATAAGCAAATTTCCAACTGGAATTTACTGTTCGTTAAGCTTCATAACTTTCATTGGTATGTAAAAGGGAATCAATTTTTTACGCTTCATGTAAAATTTGAGGAGCTCTACAATGAGGCTGCGCTGCATGTGGATGAGTTGGCTGAACGCTTATTGGCGATTGGCGGTCAACCTGCCGCTACGATGAAAGCTTACTTAGAAATTTCTTCGCTAAAGGAAGCATCCGGCACGGAATCAGCTACGAAAATGGTTGAAGCGATTATAGAAGATTTCACGATCCTTACGCAAGAGCTGAAGGCGGGCATGCAGATCTGTGAGGAAGAGAGTGACGATACCACATCGGATATGCTTTTGGCGATCCAAACATCTTTGGAAAAGCATCGTTGGATGCTGCAATCATTCCTGGGATGAGAAATTTACACAATCTTTAACTTACACAAACATTCACGATATGAAATTCCATTATCCTAGAGATAGACGATTTCAAAGGATGTGAAATGGATATGAAAATTCTGAATGTCCTATTCGCGATTGCTGTGGGCACTATTTTCCTACTCCTTGCGTACCAGGCAGATGCACCTGACAGCACCCATGATCCGAATCCAATGAAACATAATCAAGACCAGTTTACCCGAATGCAGGTTACGTATGAGAAAACCTCTATCGAGGCAATTCAAGGATGAGCGACCGCGTTTGAAGAGGAGAGACTTTGGACTCCGACCAAAGATCCCTATAAATGGTTTTATCGCCAATAAGAAAATATAAATTTTCGGAAACCGATAACTTATATTTTCTTATGTGGAGAGAAGAATGTAGAGAAATAAAGGAATGGCCGACTTTAGGGCTGTTCCTTTTTATTTTTCCTGAAAATTGTCAATCTGCATTTGTTTTGCTTTCAAAGTTTATTTATAATAGATAGATTAATGAGGAGAACGAGGGGTTGGCGAGATGGGGAATGGGAAAGCATTGAAAGAGTGGGCCTCTGCAGTAAAAGCGTTAGAAGCTGGCTCGCAAATTTTTATTATGCGCAAGGGAGGTATTGTCGAAGAAACAAGAGATTTCCAGGTGGAATCGAATGATTTCTTTCTCTATCCAACATATGAGCATCAGAGAAAAGAACTACTGAAAGAGCAGTATCGCGGGATTATCGATGAAACGTTGGTCAATTGGAGCGCGCAGGATACACACGTAACAATCAACTCCTTTGCCCGAATGGTGGAAGATATCGAAGTCAGCGACCAAGAAAAGCTAAATCAGCTATTCCCTTTTCATATTTGGACAGAAAATTTCACAGAAGAGCGATTGAAGTGGAAACGTAAAAACCCGCTGCATATAATGATTTTAAGGGTTTATACGCTGAACCAACCAATCCAAATTGAGATCGAACAGGCCTATATTGGCTGCAAATCATGGATACAACTACAGGCACTGGTACCGGATGATTCCGGCATGACACCCGTGTTGAATGAGGAAGAATTTAACGCACAAGTTGCTGAAATAAAACGTACTTTGGCGTAAAATTCACGTAGCATTTCACAAAACGCTTGCCTTTTTCATGGAATTGCCCTTTCTTGATTTGTCACAGTAAGTTATAATAGAATTATTCTAATGAGAATCAGTGATAATCATTTCCTATGATTGTCATCTATCTAGTACACTCAAACATTATGGAGGCTTAAAGAAAATGGCAAATTCATCAACATTTACAATAGAGGGTCTGAAAGCGACCATCGAAGGAAAGGAAATTTTGAAAGGTCTTAGCCTAGAAATCAAAGGCGGCGAAATTCACGCGATCATGGGGCCGAACGGTACGGGTAAAAGTACATTGGCATCCGCGTTAATGGGTCACCCGAAATATGAAGTAACAGAGGGCTCTGTTACATTAGATGGCGAAGATGTTCTTGAAATGGCTGTTGACGAGAGAGCTCGCGCTGGCTTGTTCTTGGCTATGCAATACCCAAGTGAAATCACGGGTGTAACGAATGCTGACTTCTTGCGCAGTGCAATGAATGTTCGCCGCGGTGAAGGCAACGAAATTTCTTTGATCAAATTTATTCGTCAAATGGAAGCAAAAATGAAGCAAT
Source organism: Paenibacillus allorhizoplanae (assembly GCF_927798215.1). Classification (NCBI taxonomy): domain Bacteria; kingdom Bacillati; phylum Bacillota; class Bacilli; order Caryophanales; family Paenibacillaceae; genus Paenibacillus; species Paenibacillus allorhizoplanae. Next base: position 506,755 of record NZ_CAKMMW010000003.1, on the reverse strand, counting down.
TGGAAATGAACCCTGAGTTCATGCACCGTTACTTGAACGAAGGTTTCTCCGGCGGTGAGAAAAAGCGTAATGAAATTCTTCAAATGCTTTTGCTTGAGCCTAAATTCGTTATCCTTGATGAAATTGACTCCGGTCTAGATATCGATGCTTTGCGTATCGTTGCTGAGGGTGTTAATGCAATGCGCAGTGAAGAGCGTGGATTCTTAATCATTACGCATTACCAACGTTTGTTGAACTACGTTAAACCTGATTTTGTACATGTTATGATGCAAGGTCGCATCGTGAAATCCGGTGGTCCTGAGCTCGCTGAGCGTTTGGAAGCGGAAGGTTACGATTGGATCAAAGAAGAACTTGGCATCGTTGATGAAACGGTTGGTCAAGACGAGGAAGAATTCAAAATTCCTATGAACACACCAGGGCCGAAGTACTAGGAGATGAGAGACTTTGATCTTAGGGTCAAAGATACTTATAAATGGAGGAAATCATGAGCACTAAAACAACACTTTCCATCGATACTAATGCTGTTACTGAGCTCTCCCGCAGCAAGCAAGAGCCGGAGTGGATGACAGCCCTTCGTACTGAAGGGGTAGCATTAGCGAATTCGTTGGAATTACCTATACTAGAAAAAACAAGAATCGACCGTTGGAGCATTTCCGCCTACGGTTCCTATAAAGAGCAAGCAGCTTTGAGCTCACTTGATGCACTGCCTGAAGTGACTAAGGGCTTGACGAGTTCTGGCAACCTGATCGTACAACGCAACTCCGGTATCGTGTTCAATCAAGTATCCGAAGAATTGAAAAAGCAAGGCGTTATTTTCACAGATCTTGAAACGGCTGTTCGTGAGCATGGAGATTTGGTTAAACCTTACTTCATGAAGGCTGTTCAAGCGAATGAAAATCAACTTACAGCTTTGCATGCAGCATTATGGAATGGCGGTATTTTCATCTACGTTCCCAAAAACGTTGTTGTTGATATCCCACTTCAAGCTTTGTTTGTTGCAGATGATGCAGAAGCTACGTTTGCACCGCACGTTCTCATCGTTGCTGAACAATTCAGTTCCGTTACGTATGTAGACAACTTCGTGTCTTCCGTTGGCGGTGCAGATCTTGTACAAAACGGGATCGTTGAAGTGTTTGCAAAACCAGGTTCACGCGTTAGTTATTCCTCCATTCATAGCTTGGAAGCATCCGTAACAGATCTCACTTATCGTCGTGCGATTCTTGAAGATGACTCCCGTATTGGTTGGGTTGTTGGTGAGTTGAACTATGGGAATTCGATGTCCGATACGACGTCTATTCTCAAAGGGAAAGGCTCCGACTCCGATGCGAAAGTCATCTGTGTGGGTACGCACGAACAGAAATTAAACTTGACGACTCGCGCTGTTCATTGGGGCAAAGCGTCTACAAGCGATATGATTACACGCGCAGTTATGCGTGATAGCTCTACAGCGATTATCAACGGAATCACGAAGATCGAGAAAGGCGCACAAGGCTGTAACGGTCAACAAACCGAGAAAGTCTTAATGCTTAGCCCGAAAGCTCGCGGAGACGCGAACCCGATTCTTCTCATTGATGAAGATGATGTTAAAGCAGGTCACGCTGCAAGTGTTGGGCAAGTGAATGCAGAACAAGTTCATTACCTAATGTCCCGTGGGATTACCAAGGAAGAAGCTCAACGCTTAATCATTTACGGATTCTTGGCACCAGTTGTTTCCGTAATTCCAGTTAAGAGCGTTGAAGAACAGCTGCAAAGCTTAGTGGAGAGGAAGCTAGGACAATGATATCTGCCGAGATACGTGAACTTTTTCCCATTCTGAAGCAAGAAGTGAACGGTCATCCTCTGGTTTACTTGGATAGTGCTGCTACTTCCCAGAAGCCTATTCAGGTGATCGAGGCACTGAAGCATTACTACGAGTGGGATAATGCGAACGTTCATCGCGGGGTTCATACCCTAGGTTCCCGAGCAACTGATGCGTATGAAGGAGCTAGAGCCAAAGTGGCTAAGTTCATCGGCGCAGCTAGTGAGCAGGAAATTATTTTCACTCGCGGCACTACAACTGCTATCAATATTGTGGCAGCTAGCTTTGCCGAATCGGTACTTCGTGAGGGCGATGAAATCGTCCTTACACCGATGGAGCATCACAGCAACCTGATCCCTTGGCAGCAAGCTGCTAAGAAATCAGGCGCAACTTTAAAATATATTCCGCTGCAGCCAGACGGATCCGTATCCCTTGCAGATGTTGAGAACACCATTACCGATCGTACTAAGATTGTTTCGATTGTGTATGTGTCCAATGTGCTCGGCGTCATCAATCCGATCAAGGAAATTGCCGCTATTGCCCACAAGCATGGTGCCAAAATCATGGTCGATGGTGCGCAAAGCACACCTCATATGAAAGTGGATGTGCAAGATTTGGATTGTGACTTTTATGCATTATCCGGGCATAAGATGTGTGGACCTACCGGAATCGGGGCATTGTATGGGAAGAAGTCTTTATTGAATAACATGGAACCTGTTGAGTTTGGCGGAGAAATGATCGATCATGTCGATCTTTATGAGTCAACTTGGAAAGAACTTCCGTGGAAATTCGAAGGCGGAACGCCTATGATTGCAGGAGCAGTTGGGCTTGGCGCGGCCATCGACTTCTTAACCGAAGTTGGGATGGATAACATATTTAAACATGATGTGGAGCTCACGAACTACGCATTGGATCGTATGATGCAGATTCCTGACTTAGCTGTATATGGTCCTACAACGAATCGTGCAGGACTGGTAACGTTCAACCTTGGGGATGTTCATCCTCATGATGTAGCAACCGTGTTGGATTCCATGGGTATTGCAGTTCGTGCTGGTCACCACTGCTGCCAGCCACTTATGAGATGGTTAGAACAAAGCAGCACGGCTCGTGCAAGCTTTTATCTATATAATACGGAAGATGATGTAGACCGTCTTGTGACGGCTTTACTGAAAACAAAGGAGTACTTCGGCGATGCAATTGGATGATTTATACCGTAGAGTAATTATGGATCACTATAAAACTCCTCGCAACCGTGGAAAATTTGAGTCCGGCGAGTCCGTTACGATTGACCTTAACAATCCAACCTGTGGGGATAAAATTTCCCTGCAGATGCAAGTTGAAGAGGGTATCGTGAAAATGGCGAAATTCACAGGTGAAGGCTGCTCGATTAGCTTATCCTCTGCATCCATGATGACGGATGCTGTCAAAGGCAAAACAGTCGAAGAAGCACTGAAGATGGCTGATAATTTCTCAGGCTTGATGAAGGGCGAATCCGTAGAATTTGAATATGAAGACATTGAGGCCCTGTCGGGCGTTAACAAATTTCCAGCGAGGATTAAATGCGCAACTCTGGCGTGGAATGCACTACGCAAAGGGATTGAACATTCTCATAAGACCGATAACTAACGCATTTGCGGGTGGAATAGGTTAAAGATATGGAACAAAGAGAACGTTAAGGAGGAATCAACCATGGCGAAACAAATGCCAGATTTAGAAGATTACAAATATGGTTTTAGAGATGAGCACAAATCCATTTTCCAATCCGGTAAAGGCTTAACTCGTGAAATCGTTGAAGAAATCTCAAGAATTAAAGGCGAACCAGAATGGATGCTAGAATTCCGTCTGAAATCCCTTGAGCAATTCTTCAAAATGCCTATGCCACGTTGGGGCGGAAACATGGATGACTTGGATTTCGATGATATCCAGTACTATGTTCGTCCATCCGAAAAGCAAGGTAAAACGTGGGAAGAAGTTCCTACGGAAATTAAAGAAACGTTCGACAAGCTTGGTATCCCTGAAGCAGAGCAAAAGTTCCTTGCTGGTGTATCTGCACAGTATGAGTCTGAGGTTGTTTACCACAGCATGCAAAAAGAACTTGAAGATCAAGGTGTTATCTTCACAGATACAGACACAGCTCTTCGTGAATATCCGGAGTTGTTCAGACAATATTTCGGAACGATCATTCCGCCAGCTGACAACAAATTTGCTGCATTGAACAGCGCAGTTTGGTCCGGAGGATCCTTCATCTACGTACCAAAAGGCGTTAAATGTGAAGTGCCTTTGCAAGCTTACTTCCGTATTAACTCCGAGAACATGGGTCAATTCGAGCGTACGCTGATCATCACCGACGAAGATAGCTTCGTGCACTACGTTGAGGGCTGTACAGCTCCAATCTATAGCACGAACTCACTTCATAGTGCGGTTGTTGAGATCGTTTGTCTGAAGAACTCCCGTGCTCGTTACACAACGATCCAAAACTGGGCACCTAACATCTACAACCTCGTTACGAAACGTGCGGTTGCAGAAGAAGGAGCTACAATGGAGTGGGTTGATGGTAACATCGGTTCCAAGCTGACAATGAAGTACCCAGCAGTTGTTCTTAAAGGCCGCGGCGCTAAAGGGATGGTTCTTTCCATCGCTGTTGCAGGCAAAGGTCAACATCAAGATGCGGGCGCGAAAATGACGCATTTGGCACCAGATACAACTTCCACGATTGTTTCTAAGTCGATCTCCAAGCATGGCGGTAAAGTAACGTACCGTGGTTTGGCTTCCTTCGGACGTAACTCCCAAGGTTCCAAAGCTAACATCAAGTGCGATACGTTGATCTTGGATAACGAGTCCACATCGGATACAATTCCTTACAATGAAATCCTGAACGATAACATTACGCTTGAGCATGAAGCAACAGTATCCAAGGTATCTGAGGATCAATTGTTCTACCTCATGAGCCGTGGTCTTACAGAAGCAGAAGCAACGCAAATGATCGTTATGGGCTTTATCGAGCCATTCACCAAAGAACTTCCGATGGAATATGCCGTTGAAATGAACCGTCTCATCAAGTTCGAGATGGAAGGATCTATCGGTTAATCTCCAGATAATAAAAAAAGCGTGCCAGAGATTTTTCTCTGGCACGCTTTTTTGCCATGTTATCCGTTAATTCGCTTACGATTCTGTGTTGCTGCCGATTGGAGGGCCACATATAACGACTGGATATTGAACTTTTTCTTGAATTCAAAACGATAAGCCGCCGTCGTAATGTTATTCGCTTTGTAATAAGGTGAGGTTATGTAATGAATAATGAGTTCGCTGTCATCAAACCCTGTACCGCCAGATTCCATCGATACCTCATAGATGGCATCCAGATCTATCGTGGAGACTTTGGTTTTCTTACCAGTGACACCTTGATGATCAATAAGGATAATGCGCTCGTCGGTGATTACAAATGAATCTCGAACAAGTTTAAAACCTGTAGAGATAACTTCATTTGGCATGAGATAAGTACCATACTGCCTCGTAAGCTCCTCAACAGATACTTCTGATAAATTTCCTAGTAATCCACTAAAAATACCCACTATCATCACTCCTTCTTGAACAAATATATGTATTAACTCCACATTTATACGGCATTCTCCTCTTACAGATTCCATTCCTTCCAACAAACGCCAAGCCCATTTGAACGAACGGATTGCATATTTGCATGCCACTTGTCTCACTCTATAAAGGATAATAATGTGTCCCTGAAGGAGAGAGAATTTCATGTGGAATAAGCTAAAGATACCGGCAATAGGAAGCGTGATCGTTGTGCTGGCGATTTCGACTGCTTGTGGGAAGGATCATGCGAGCCCACCAAGTGTAACACCGTCTCAAAGCCCGACAGGTTTAACTGGCTCTGGTAATTCGGTTACGAAGAGTATGTCGCAAGCGGGCAAAGAGATCATTTCACTAGCAAGTAATGATGCCGTTCTACCGATGAAACAAATTGGAAATGTCAATTATGTATCTGCCCAAGATCTCATTAAAACACTTAAATTCCAATCTGAATGGGAAGATTCTGAAGGTAAGCTGATTTTAGGGGACAATGATGCTAATTTTGAGTTGATCATGAACTCGAATAAAGCCATGAAAGATGGGGCGGATATTCAATTAAGCCAGCCGGTAGTGAAAGAGGGCGGAACGGCTTACTTACCTGTCTCAGACTTAGCTGACTTATTTCAAGATGATATGTCGTACGAGGTTAGAAAAGGGGACGTCATTATTCATGCTTCGCCCATTGCGATCATCGAACATGAAGATGACCCAGCAAGTGCGAATGATAACTCACCAGAGTTGAGTTTCGGAGATGATCCTACAGATCCATTCAAAGGCAACGGGGCAGGTGCTAATCCTGCAGGGATGCCTATTCAGACCCAACATGATCTTCAAGTATGGTCGCCAAATGATCAAAATGATGTTATGCCGGTTTTGAAGAATATCGATATTAATGCATTGATTAATAAAGGGGAAAATTATATGGGTGTAAAGTATAAATTTGGTACAGGCCCATATCCCCAAACAGGACGATTTGATTGCTCGACATTTACCCAATATATTTATGGGAAATATAATATTAAACTGCCGCGGGTAGCTCGGCAACAAGGTACTAAAGGTAATTTGGTTTCTCGCAAGTCGTTACGCAAAGGGGATCTGATGTTTTTCTACGTGCCAGGTCGTTTCAAATCGAACAAAACCGTTGGTCATGTAGGGATTTACATTGGAAACATGAAGATGCTGCATGCCTCCCCGGAGCCGAAGAATGGGGTACAAATCAGCAATATTGATAAAGCTTATTGGAAAAAAACATTTCTAAAGGCAAAGAGAATTGCCTATTAATAGGAGTAATGGGAAAAGTCTATCCGATGGATAGGCTTTTTATTTTTATCTATTTTGAAACAATTGAATCTCTCGTGCGTTTAAATGTGTAGAAAGTTTTTTTTGTGGAGGAGGCTAGCAGTATGACAATCGTGCTTTATGAAAAGTTGCCCGAGGGGCAACTGCTCAAACTTGGTGAACGTGCCTGGGATGATCAACTTATTCAAGCCTTAAATGTGGCTAACTTTATTCTCGTTGGCGGAAAGGAATACGAAATGATTGAGGGCCGTTTGAATCTAGATCTCCAAGTATTTGAGTTGCTGCTCGTGAAAGCTGGCGCTGTAGGGGGAGGGAGCAAGGAGTGAAACGACCGCTTAAAGTACTATCAACTTCACTGAGTTTGATCTTGTTAGGCCACTTGCTGCTAGGAACAGCACAAGCTGCGGAGACACCTGGTCCCAATACAGGCTCATCTAAATTGGTGGAATGGTCGAATGAGGATGTTAAGGCCTATTACGATCCTCAGGTCGATTGGAAATTACCTGTCCCGCCTGATAAGGGTTTAGCTGCACCTTCACCTACGCCAACACCAGTTACGACAGGCAGCAGTGCCTCCAGCAGTTCTACTGTCATTGTGAATCAGGTTTCGGGAAGTGGAATTGGTAGTGGCTTTGGATGGGATGATCTGCTGCTATATCATCTGATTTTCAATACGGTAAGTCCGTATTCATCTAGCAGTTGGGGGAATAATCATCGCTCGTATTATTATCGATCCAATACGCCATATGTTAATAAAACGTATCAACCCAGCTCATTTACGAATCGTTCGACGACGAAGACACCAACAACTTCAAGTGGTAGTGGGACCTTTACTTCGAATTCGAATAAATCGTCAACTACCACCAAATCAAATACAACAGGTTCCTCTGCTAGCGGCTCCAAGTCAACATCAACTTCATCAGGCAGCATAGGTGGTAAATCAAGCGGTTTTAGCTCCTCCTCCAGCTCAAGCTCTGGGGGTTAATGGCATGGTATTTGAAGTGATTGGGACACCAGCCCCTGACAGAAATTCTCGCGTACAGCAACTAGCTGAGCTTGGATTTACATGGGCTAATTTGGAGAACGAAGAGTACTGGATTGATCAGCTTGTCGTTATGTCGAATGAGGTATATCAGGACCTTATTCATGCTGCTGCTGGACTGTGGCAGGCGTTTGATAAAGCTGCCTGCTACGTTTTCGGCAAAAGGGAGCTTTATGCAGACTTATCGATACCAGAAGTACTATGGGATGGGCTGGATCGACTTGAGCCGAATGGCGAAGGCTTCATAAGCCGCTATGCGAGATTTGATTTTACTGTCGATCAGGCAGGCAACATTAAATTACTAGAACTAAATGCAGATACGCCTACGGGTTATGTCGAAGCCTCCATTGCGACTCCGTGGCTTTGTAAGCAATATGGGTTGGAATCACCAAATGGCAGGATGAAAGAGCTTCTAAAAGCGGCCTGGGAGATCGAGGCACCTGATTATGCAGCCTGTATAGCCTACGGTGTACATGCAGAAGACACAGGGACGATAGATGCGCTTGTTGCACACAGCGGAAGAAAAATGACCTGCGTGGACTGTTTGGATTTATGGATCGACGAGGGCGTCGTCAAGGTTGGTGCTGATCAGACCATTCAGCGTATGTTTGCCTTATATCCGAAGGAGTGGATGGGGGTTGACGACGGGGGAGAAGCGCTGTCGTATGCAATCGAGGAGCAATTCGTTCATTTGTTCAATCCTCTGCATGCTGTGATTTTACAATCCAAAGGCTTGCAAGCCTTGATCTGGGATCTTCATATCAGACAATCCACGTTATTTACGCAAGAGGAACATGACATCATTCAGACTTACATGCTGCAGACCTTTACGAATCCTATCCTTGCAGGTAACTATGTGTCCAAATCGATGTTTGGCCGCGAAGGCGGCTCAGTTGAGCTATATAACGAGTTAGGAGAATTGGAATACAAGGATGAAGCGGGCTTCGATACGAGTGTGTTTTTTAAACGTGTGTATCAAGAACGGGCAGACCTGCCGCGGCTAACCTTTCAGCATGGTCAAGGACATTTATTAACCGGTCTATTCGTATTGAATGGTACGCCATGTGGACTTCTAGGTAGAGCTGGCGGCATCATAACGGGAAATGCAAGTCAATTTGTGGCGATTGGAGTGAAAGCGCCTTGAAACAAGGAAGATTTATACTATTGGCAGTAGGACTTATCGGCATCATTGTCATCATTTGGATCATCTCAACGGCATTTGATAAGAAACCATCCGTCCTAAGCCAATCAACAACAGGCAACATATCGACAACATCGAAGTATGCTCCTGGTGATGTGCCATGGGACTATCAAGTCCAGCAAGTCAAGATTGGTGATCTCATCGATGGTGATATGGTGCTGTTACCGAACAATGACCGAATGTCTAACGATCAGAATTTTGCGACTGGGGATAGTATCTGGGTATTGAGTTTCATGCAAGCCACGATGAAAGCAGACAGTCAAGGGAAGAACGATGTCACGTTGTCGCAATGGAAACCGATCAAGTCCTTCAAAACAAAAGAAGAAGCCGACAAAGATCTAGTGGAGCTGAAAGTGGAAATAAAGACGGATGTGAAATTAATCGGTGTTTATAAAACAGAGCTGGATAGCCAATTCAGGTACTTTGCGGTAGTAGAATTGCCAACTGGGCAGAAGATTAAGCAACCGATTCCAGAAGAGAGATACAAAGCGTTCAAGGATAAAAAAGAAGTAAGTGTAGTCCTAGAGGAAGTACATGATTATACAGATTTTGATCAATCGATGGCTAAATTTCGGGGGTGGGCAGAGTGATCGTTGTAGATCTTATTATAAGTTTATTCGTCATTGTCTTGTTACAGTTTGCAGGGATGTACATCTTTAGTTTAATGACACCCTATCGGGATATGGAAGAAATAAATAACGGCAATGTGGCTGTGGGGATTACGATGGGAGGCAAGTTCGTAGCTACGGCCATCATTCTAGGCATTGCCGCCTACACGAACTCCTCCATTTGGCATATGAGCTTATGGTTTGCGGTAGGGTACGCATGCTTAATAGCCTCATATTGGGTGTTCGATTGGCTTACCCCAGGTATGAAGCTATCAGATCAGCTAAAGGGAGGGAATGTGGCTGTAGGTACCCTTCTTGCTGCGGTGTATATTGGAATCGCGATTTCGGTAAGCAGTCTAATTATTTAACCTATTATCTATGTATTAGATCGCAATTTTTGTAATTTCTACATTTGCAAGCTGCGATAAATCCAAGAACTGATTGTCAATGTTGATGAGCGGTCGGAAGAAATCAGTAGGGTTCGTCATGATGATCGTTCCTTCACGTCCGTCGCTCAAAGACACTTTTTTACCAATAAAGTTAGGAATCATGTTACGTATGAACACTTGGGTGATCTTGGGATCCAGCTCGCCGAAGCTCATGCGGTGAAGCTCTTTAAGTACATGCAGAAGATCACGTCGCTGTTGATACACTCTGCTGGATATCATAGCGCTATAGACATCTGCGACCGCGACAATCTTGGAGTAGGAATGGATGTCCGTACCGCTTTTCCGTAGGGGATAACCTGTACCATCCATACGCTCGTGATGTTGAAGAGCAACAAGTGCGAGCGTCTCATCTTTTAATGATTTACGAATGATATCATACCCATGAATGGTATGCTTCTGAACTTCCTCGAATTCTTCCTTTGTCAGCTTACCTGGCTTATTCAGTATATCGGGATGTATTCTACATTTGCCGATATCGTGCAAATAGCCTGCTTTTCCGATGACGATAGCATCCTTCTCGGATTTATTCATCCATTTGGCAATATAATAAGACAGCATCCCAACTTGAACGCTATGCTGTAGGGTATAGTCATCTTTACTATGCAAAGATAGAAGCAGGGAAACAACATCCTTTTCCTCTTGTATGCTGTCGATCAGTGGATTGAAAGCGGATTCTACAACGTCATTGCGAAGAGATCCACCGTCTTGCAAAGCTTCAAACATTTCTTTAATACCCTGTGTTGCGTTGTTAAAAGAGGTTACCTGTAAGATATTAGCTTGTCTCGTTGGCGCTTCCTCTACGACTTTCTCGATTTCACTGCTTCTTGGAGCTATATCAACATAATCCACACTGTGGCGATTGAGCATCGAAATGTCCCCAGCATCGAGAACAGTGCCCGAGGATAGAAGATGAAGGCCTACGGCATTGTAGGAATCGGAAATTAATTTGTCACCAACAATAAGTTGAAGCACATGTACACGCATAGAAGCTCCTCTCCAAGTCCTAGTATCTGGTAGGTATATTGTAATACTACATCCCAATATAACGACTGTAAAGACTTTTGGCTTGAATTAAATCCTCAGTCCCTTGAATGAGAACACGACCGCCAGGGAATAGAATTATTTGGATATCTGAAGAAGCGTGAAACTTAAGTAGAAAACGGTTTCTCTCAACCAGGCCAAGAGGTTGTAGTCGTTCCTCCCAGTATTCCAGTGGTTGCGTGCTGGGAATAACCGGTAGAATTTGAACCGAATTGCGCCCGCATAAGGATTGAATTGTATCACTTTCAAGATGGGCATCTAAGTACTCATATTGCTTCTGCGCACAAGCGGGACAATCTGACTTCTTAGCACCAGAGACCCGTATTGCCGAGTTCTGATTGAACCATAAGTCCCATTGCTGCATGCTGAGATTGAGCTGCTCCGTAGCACCTACGAGCAGCTTAAGCGCCTCTGTGGCTTGAAAAGAAGCGACAACATGGATGATTCCTCCAATGACACCAGCAGTGTCACAAGTATCCGTGGTGCCCGCAGCAGGTGCTTGTGTGAACAGGCAGCGCAAACAAGGTGTTCGTTCAGGGATAATCGTCAATGAGACACCTCGCGAAGCCACGGCACCACCATAGATCCAAGGGATCCCTAATTTCAAGCTGACATCGTTGAGCAAGAACCGAACGGCAAAGTTATCGGTGCCATCGAGAATCACATCGACATCATGAAGCAATTGTTCAGCATTTGTGGCATTAAGATCACAGACATGAGGATCTATGACGACATTGGAATTAACTAGCTGAAGACGTTTCGCAGCGGCGATTGATTTGGGAACCGTGGCAGCAGCGTCCTCTTCATCGTACAGCATTTGTCTTTGCAGATTGCTTTTATCAACAAAATCACGATCAATGATCCGAACAAATCCAACGCCTGCTCGCACCATATGATTGGCAAGAACGGTGCCTAAAGCACCCATACCAACAATAGCAACACGACCAAGGCCAAGTTTGCGTTGACCTTCCATGCCAATTGGGGGAAAAAGAATTTGTCTCGAATAACGCGAGTCAACATCTGACGCAGTTTCTGTATGTAAATACGGGTCCAAGTGAAGTCATCTCCGTTCAAATCAGTTATCAGTTTGCGGTGCTTGTAGCGGGTTCCAGGGTCCTGTTTGATTGCCTTTCCATTCGGACCCATCCTCCCATATTTCTTTTTTCCAAATGGGTACGATTTGTTTCAAACGCTCAATCGCATACCGACTTGCTTCATAGCAATCAGCGCGGTGAGGGGAGGATACAGCGATCACGACGCTGGCCTCTGCAATTGCAACCTTACCTAATCGATGTGTAATGGCACAAAGCGTGCCAGGCCACTTCGCATCGATTTCTTCGCCGATGCTTGCCATCGTTTTCAAGGCCATGGGGGCATAAGCCTCATACTCCAAAAGGACGGTTCGCTGTCCATACGTCATTTCTCGCGTCGTGCCGATGAAGGCAAGTGAAGCACCGTGGTTGGGATGATTCACCTTAGAAGTCACGGAAACGACATCAATCGTTGAATTGGTGATTTCATAAAGCGAAGGCTGTCCACCTGAAACAGGCGGAATAAGTGCGAGCTCGTCGGAGGTGGAAACCGTTTCCTGATCACCGGCATAAGCTTGATTTTTGGCGAAAAAGCATATAGGAAGCTGCGCCGAGGCAGCAGGATAATCGGTGATGATTTTATCCTTCAATTGTGCAATGGTAATCGAATCTTGATCGACTGAAATCGTCAGAACCGCAGTACCGAATAGGTCTACAAGACCTGCGAAGAGTTGAATGTGTAAGTTCAATTTGTTTCTCCTTGTGATAGATGTTAGAATCCCTTACAGCATATCATATTTTGCCCTGAAAATGGTATAATGGAGTGATCCTTTGGAAGGACATGGAATTTGAATTGACGGAGGAGATCTACGCATGCAAACCAATTCACACATAGAAGTGTCTGACTTACATAAGCACAAAGAAACCTTTACTGTTGACGAAATGGTCACACTCTCGGATCTGCGGTTGAACATTCAAGATCGGGTTCCAGCGGTGGAAGGGGAGGCATTTGATCTCAAATCATGGTACCGAAACTGGAATAACAAGGGGAAACATCCTGAAACTGAAGAGCCAACGCATGTGAGAGTGGAAGCGGTAGATGAGTTCCAAGCGTTGATTCCTTGGGGGCAGGCGGATCAAGCGCTATTCCTATACGCACAAAAGGGACAACCATTGAAGAAAGGGTATCCTATTCGACTATACGTACCTGATGGAAGCAGTGAATGTCTGAATGTAAAAAGTATTGTAAAGGTATGGTTTCTGAACGATCCAAGTTTAGGTGAAGAAGCAACTTATGGGTTTAAGAACAAAGTTACCCCGGGTGAGCTCAAATTCAAGAAATGAGGAAGGGGATACTTGCATAATATAGAGACATGCTAGGATCTACTTGCCCATGAAGAGAGGTGAACGGGATGACGTCCCCCTTGCAACGGCTAGTCATATTACATACGAATGATATTCATAGTCACTTTGAACAAATGCCCAAGATAAGCGCCTATTTTGATCGTGTCCGCCGTCTCTGGCCGCCAGATCAGGTATTGACACTTGATATTGGCGACCACATGGATCGGATGTTTCCAGAGACAGAAGGAACGAATGCGATCGCCAATTTGGAAATCATGAATGCTACGGGCTACGAAGCTATGGTTCTAGGCAATAATGAAGGATTAACCTTCACACCGGATTGGCTCAGGGCTGTTGTTTTGGAGCATGCGAAATTTTCGATTATTGGCAGCAATATTACGGATATCAACACGAAGGAAACGCCAGATTGGATGTTGCCATCACTTACGATTGAGAAATCAGGTCTTCGTATTGGTCTGATTGGGGTTACGGCTGCTTATCAAGCTTACTATGAGCTGCTAGGCTGGGATGTAACGGATCCTATGAAGGCTGTAAACGCCCATGTGAGCCTATTACGTCCCAAGGTGGACATTCTAATCGTTATGTCGCATCTGGGCCTAAGAACGGATCAACGGATGGCTGAGGAGTTGGATGGCATCGACATCATCCTTGGTGGTCACACCCATCATTTACTCGAAGAGCCGCTGCTGCTCAGCGGCACTTATATTGGTGCGGCCGGTAAGTTCGGTCAGTATGCCGGCCATATCGAGCTTGCCTACGACCCGGCGCAGCGCCGGATCGTAGAGCTGAACGGCCGCGTCGTCCCGATGACGGACGCGAGTGAAGAAGACAGCAGCGTCATCACGCTGCTGGAGCACTACCGCATCGCCAGCAGCGCCTCGCTGGCGGTGGAAGTAGCGCAGCTGCGGCAGCCGCTGCGCCTGGATTGGTACGGCGAGTCCCCGCTCGGCAACTTGCTTGCCGCGGGTATTCGCCGCTGGACCAGCGCCGAGATCGGGCTGGTCAATAGTGGGCAGCTCCTTCAGGGACTGAAGGAGGGGGGCTTGACCCGGGGCCGGCTGCTGGAAATCTGCCCCGGCCCGATCAATCCCTGCCGCATGCTGCTCAGCGGCGCGGACATTCGTCAAGCGCTCGAAGAGTCGCTGCTTGACGAGTTCATGGAGAAGCCGATACGCGGCTACGGCTTCCGCGGGGAGGTGCTAGGTGTCCTCTGTGTGGACGGGATAACCGTCCAAGTGGATGCCTCGCGCCCTCCCTACGAGCGCATCGTCGCCGTATATGTCGGCGAGGAATTGCTGGATCCAGAACGGTCCTACCTCGTGGGTACGATCGATATGTTTACGTTCGGCTCAGGCTATTTATCGCTGAGCCGAGGCAAGGAGATCGTTTACATGCTGCCGGAATTTATCCGTGATGTGTTAGCTGATCAACTGCAAGATGAGGCTGCGATTGCAAACAGCCACCACCTTCGGTTCTTAGATGTTGTCAGACCCAGTCCTAAACAGGTAGAATAGGAACCGGAGCAAGATTCCTGATAATTATCAGAATATAGGGGGCAATTATGCATACAATTTTTGAGGCGATCATTATTGGGATCGTTGAAGGCTTGACGGAGTTTTTACCCGTGTCCTCGACAGGACATATGATTTTGGCACAAAGCCTGCTAAACACACAAAATGACGAAGTCATGAAGACGTTCGATTTCGTGATTCAATTGGGTGCTATTATGGCGGTCGTCATTATCTATTGGAAGCGAATCCTTTCCTTATTTGGACTTGTGAATCGGAAAAGCGAAAGTAAAACTGGGAAAAAGCTGAATTTATTTCATATTTTAATTGGCATCCTACCTGCTGGTGTGATCGGTGTTTTATTTAATGATATTGTGGATGAGAAGTTATTCAATACAACAACTGTCTTAGTTGGACTCGTGCTCGGTGGTATTCTACTAATCATTGCTGAGAAGAAAAAGGAACAACCGAAAACGACGGTCCTTGATGATTTGACGTATCGACAAGCATTCGCTATCGGATTGTGGCAGCTCGTATCGATTTGGCCTGGCTTTTCTCGATCAGGTTCCACGATTGCCGGTGGTATGCTTTCTGGTGTAAGCCGTGCCGCTTCAGCGGATTTCACCTTCATTATGGCGATTCCAATTATGTTCGGGGCTTCAGGCGTCTACTTTTTGAAAAATTATGAAGCATTGTCATCCGATGATTTGGCCTTCTTTATTGTAGGATTTCTAGTGGCTTTCGTAGTGGCTTTACTGGCTGTTGTATCCTTCATTAAATTTGTACAAAAGATGAAGCTCACTTACTTTGCGTATTATCGTTTTGCCATTGCGATTATTTTCGCGCTTTATATGTTTTTAAAGTAAAATATTTATGAAACATTAGCGAATCGCGTCGAAAGACGCGGTTTTTTGTATTGAACTTTTCTTAAAAATCTATTACATTTAAATAGAACGTAATGCTCACCTATGCGGGGGTCCTGAAATGCTGTTTATGCCGATCAACATGTGTCAACCTGGGATGAGGCTGGCTAAGAATATATACAACGATGATGGTATGGTCCTTCTGGCCGTTAATGTTGAGCTTACACAGAGACTCCTTGATCGCTTGTTTAGTTACGGAATTGATTATATTTACATAGAAGATGCTAGAACGAATGATATTATTCAACAAGATGTTATTCAGGACGAAACAAGAAGCAGAGCGGTTACCGAAATTCGCAATACGTTCAAGAAGGTAATGGAAGATTCCAATAAACGCGGAGCTGTGAATTATTACGACATTGGTCGTAATTTTCGTGATGTCATGAAGATGATTATTGATGATCTTAGTGCTCATGATGGCGCTATGGTCATGCTTAATAATATGAATGTGAAAGATAATTACTTATTTCAACATTCGGTTAACGTGAGTATCTATGCGATCATGCTTGGAATCAGTTATGGGTATAGTCGAGATAAGCTCGAGACGCTTGGCTTAGGTGCGTTACTGCATGATATTGGGAAAACGAAAGTGCCATTAGGCATTCTTCGCAAGCCTTCGCAGCTAACACCAGACGAGTTCAAGGAAATGAAGAATCATACAACCTATGGCTTCAATCTATTGAAGGATGAGCCGAATATCCCACTTCTTTCAGCTCATTGTGCCCTGCAGCATCATGAACGGATTAATGGCAGTGGATATCCGCGGGGGATTCAAGGGGGCGAGATTAATGAGTTCGCCAGATGGATTGGACTTGTCGATTCCTATGATGCTATGACGACTACACGGGTATATCGCAGACCTTTATTGCCACATGAAGCGATGGAGCAGTTATTCGCTGGCTCTGGCACGATGTATGATCAAAGTCAGATTGCTTTGTTTCGAGACAAAATTGCTATTTACCCACTAGGGATTACAGTACGACTGAATACTGGCGAATATGGCCTCGTATCGAAGTTGAACATGTCTGTTCCGCACAGACCTACTATCCGCGTATTACAAGATGAAGCAGGTACAGTACTTAAGGAACCTTATGAAATCGATCTTTCAAGCAAGCTATCGATATTAATTTCCGAAATTGGAGAAATTAAGGTAAGTGAATCAGAATTAGATTCAAGTATGCCTACACTTCTATAGTATAGATATAGCACGTATTAGATAAAGAACCTGGGAAACCAGGTTCTTTTTGTAGATTAAGGAGGAGGAAGCACGATGCGGGAGTCCTTGGAAAAAGGTGTGTTTTGGAGATGGGGGCACGCCATGTTTCGGTTCCGATGGTTAGTGCTAACGATTGGCATTAGCTTAATGCTGATCTTTGCTATGTTTGCTCAAAAAACGCCAGGGATGTTGAAAGACAATGGGTTTACTCCAAAAGGGAGCGAATCTGACCTCGGCTTGATTCATATGAGGGATGAGCTTGGTGTGCCTCGAACACAGCTGAATATCGTGTATACGGGGCATAATGGGCTTGATTTAACGGTGAAAGATCAGCAAGATGCGATTATGGCCTCACTTACGAAACTGAAAGAACTGCCTTATGTGGAGGATGTGAAATTTGTAACTACACCTCGGAATGAGGGACATCTAGAAATCCAGGCGGTAAGTGTATCGCTCACGTTGGATACAGATCCTGCACTAGAGGCATACCCGGAGCTCAAGTCGCTTGTTCATCCACCGGCAGGTATGGATGTGTATGTAACGGGAGGTCCCGCAATTCTGTATGACATGCAAGTAGCCAGCAAACATGATATTGCCAAGTCGGAAGCGATTGGTTTACCTATTGCACTAATCGTGTTGTTAATTGTCTTCGGTACCTTCGTTGCAGCACTCCTGCCTATGGTCGTGGGATTAATGAGTGTGACGCTCACGCTGGGAGTTACCTATTTTATCGCACAACATCAATCTTTATCGAATTTTTTGCCGAATATGGTTACGATGCTGGGGCTTGCTGTTGGGATTGACTATGCACTCTTTCTGGTTAGCCGGTTTCGTGAGGAACTCAAAGTACAAGGTAGTGTAGCTGCTGCCGTAGCCATGACATGTCAAACAGCAGGAAGATCGATTTTCTTCTCAGGTATTGCTGTACTCATTGGTTTATTGGGGATGCTGTTTGTGGATTTGACCTTCTTCCGGTCTCTCTGTCTCGGGGGGGTTATCGTTGTTTCTATTTCCGTAATTGTGGCTAATACCGTATTGTTAGCGCTTCTAGGTATTCTAGGTCATCGCATTAACTCTCTACAGGTCGTTCCTAAACGATTCCGTAAGCAAGAAACATCGAAATTCTGGGAGAAAATCGCCTATGCGGTGATGAAACGTCCAGTTGTTTTAGTTGTGGTAGTAGGCGGTGTGTTGATCTACAGTATGACGCCGATCTGGCATATGAAATTAGGTGTACCGAATGCGGAGGTCCTTCCTCCAAGCTATGAGTCCCGTTATGGAGCGGAGCTGCTCAAAACCGCCTATGACCCTCGTATGACAGGGCCGATTCAAATTGTGATACATACGAAAGAAGAAATCTGGTCATCAGCTTCGATTGGTGAGATTCAAGCCTATGGAGAACAGGTCAAAGCTGTTGCTGGCGTAAAAGAAGTGCAGAGCTATCTAACCGTCTTAGGGCAGCATTCGAATGCAGAGCTTGCGGGTATGTTTACAAAGTCTGATGTTCAAAAACAGTTAGAAGAAGCGCAATTAGCGAAAGGTCGTACTGCTTTGATGGTTGTTATCCCTGAGAAGGACACGGATGATCCTGCGACGGATCAGTTAGTTCACGAGCTCCGCAAGTTGGATAAAGAAGGAATTGAGACTACCGTGACAGGTGGACCCGCCTATCGATTGGACATTATTGATCGCATTCAAAAGGAAATTCCTGAAGTTCTTATTTTCGTTATGGGAATTACCTATCTCGTACTCTTGTTGGCATTTCGCTCCATCCTGCTCCCGCTCAAAGCTGTGCTGATGAATATGCTTAGCTTAGGCGCTAGCTTAGGAATCGTTGTATTAGTTTTCCAACATGGATTTATGGCAGATATGCTGCACATTACGTCAATCGGATATGTGAGTGCAACGCTGCCTGTAATCATCTTTTGCGTCGTTTTTGGTATCTCCATGGATTACGAAGTATTCCTTATTTCACGTATCATGGAAGAGTACGAGGCAAGTGGCGACAATGATCAGAGTACAGCGGAAGGTTTGAAAAAAACAGGGAGCTTAATTACAAGCGCGGCTTTCATTCTTGTTGTCGTGGTTGGATCTTTTATTTTCACGGATATCGAAATTATGAAAGCATTGGGACTTGGCCTCGGACTCGCCGTATTGATTGATGCCACGATCGTACGGGTTATGCTTGTTCCTGCGCTAATGAAACTGCTCGGTGACGCCAATTGGTGGGCACCAAGGTGGCTCCGTGTGAAGCCTAAGGGAAAAGTGGAGAAGCGGTAGCGCCATCTGCACTTCCTGTCTCTGTTTCCTTTTTTGTGAATCATAAGTTACAATAAAGGGCATAGGTATAGGCATAATAGGTAGTAACATGTTCTTGAATAGGAAATGATAGGTCAGGTGTAAACAGCATGAATAGGAACGTAACACACTCCATCTTACCGGAGTTAACTCCCCATTATGATCCTTGGGACCCCATTCGGTCATATCGGAAATACGGGAAACATGTATTAACCAGCATAGAGCTTACCATCACCAATCTGTGTAATATGCGTTGTGAGCATTGTGCAGTTGGTGATTCACTTACGATGTCAGAAGGACCACGTATTCCGTTGCCAGTTATTTTACAAAAGCTGGATGAAATTGAACATTTGGAAACGATCAGTTTAACAGGCGGCGAGCCGTCTTACCACATCAAGATTGTGAAGGACTACATGCTGCCAATCCTGAAGTACGCGCGGGAGCGGGGAATTCGCACTCAAATCAACTCGAATTTAACATTAGATTTGGAGCGTTATGAGCTGCTTGCGCCGTATCTCGATGTGATGCATATTTCGTTTAATTATTTGAATGCAGATGATTTCCATCAGGTAGGATTTGTGAATTCTCAGCGTCCGGTCGGGCAAGGAGCGGCATTAGGGATGTATGAGCGAATGGTGAATAATACGATCGCGCTAAGTAAGGGCGGTTTGTACGTTTCTGCGGAATCGATGATTAACACGCGAACACATTTGAAATTGCCAGAGATTCATCAGTTAATTAACGAAATGGGCTGTAAGCGTCACGAGGTACATCCGATGTATGCAAGCTCTTTCGCCTCACATCTTCCGATGGTTACGTTGGACGAATTGCGTGCGAGTATCCATCGCTTGTTGGACCACCGCAATCCGGACATGTGGATGCTGTTCGGCACGCTGCCTTTCTTCGCATGTAATGAACTGGAAGCGGACCGTAAGTTAGTTAAGCGTCTACGTGAGGAGCAAAATGTTACGGTTCGTAACGACCCAGATGGGCGGAACCGATTGAACGTCAGTACGTTTACTGGCGAGGTTTTCGTCACCGATTTTGCTAATGAGCCTCCGCTTGGAAATATACACGATGATGGGCTTGATGATATCTTTGCACGTTGGGAGAACAATCCGCTGAACCAGCGGGTGAATTGTTTCTGTAGTACGGCATCCTGTTGTGGACCCAACCTGCTTGTAGCTGACTCGTACTATCGCACTGTGGATTTCAAAAGCCGTAAAGCTATTATCTAATCATCTTTCTGAAGGAGAAATACATTTTGCCACATACGTCGTTTGATTTCGGTTCCATCGCACTCAATCTTTTCCTGGTTATCTTACTCGTTCTGTTAAATGGATTTTTCGTAGCAGCTGAGTTTGCCCTTGTGAAAGTTCGACATTCTCGTATTCAACAGCTTGTCAATGAAGGCAGCGGAAAAGCTAAATATGCGAGTATCGTAACGTCACAACTGGATAGGTATTTATCAGCCACACAGCTTGGCATTACACTTGCCTCTTTGGGACTGGGTTGGATTGGAGAGCCTGCGATTCATGATCTGATTATGGAACCTCTATTTCATACGTTTGGTTTAGGGGAATCCGTGTATACAACGACTTTGTCTTTTGTTATTGCTTTCGGATTTATTACGTTTATGCACATTGTGTTAGGGGAATTGGCCCCTAAATCATTTGCGATTCAAAAACCTGAATTGACCTCTTTGTGGCTCTCAGCTCCGCTATTGTTTTTCTACAGAATATTTCGCCCGATTATTTGGGTGCTTAATGGCGCAGCGAACAAATTTCTGGCGATGATCGGCGTAGAGCCTGCCAGTGAGAACGAAGCGGCGCATACAGAGGAAGAAATTCGAATCCTGATGGATGAGAGTGTCAAAAGCGGTCATATCAATGAAGATGAGATGACGCTTTTCGATAATATTTTCGAATTCTCCGATCTCATCGCTCGTGAAGTGATGCTGCCGCGGACAGATATGGATTGTCTGTTTCTAGAAACAAGTTTTATCGATAATTTGCGATTCGTTCATGAAACCAAGCACACACGCTACCCTGTAGCTGATGGGCATAAAGATAACATCGTAGGTTTTGTACATATTGCTGACTTACTTACGGCGGATCCTGATGTTGAGCAGGAACTCAAAACCTTCATTCGTCCGATTCTAAACGTCCCGGAGTCGATGGAAGTTAGCCGCGTACTTAAGCTCATGCAGAAAAAGCATTCCCAACTCGCGATCGTTGTTGATGAGTATGGGGGAACTGCGGGTCTCTTAGCTTTGGAAGATATCATCGAGGAAATCGTGGGAGAATTGCACGACGAATTCGATGTGAATGAGCGACCTGGCGTGGAAGTGAAAGACAAATATACCTCTGTCGATGGTCGTGTATTGCTGGAAGACCTGAACGACATGCTGGACCTTCAAATTGAAGACGACGATGTGGATTCGATTGGCGGCTGGCTGTTCAAGAAGGTGGAAGGCGCGCCTGTCAAAGGGAAGAAAGTGCCTTATGCTAATCATGTTTTCGAAGTGACTGAGGTAGATCGATTACGTATTGTTCGTATACATATAACGAATATCGACACGGTTAAACCGGGAAATGAATAATCGGAGGAGTCTCTATGTCACCCAGGACAGCTATAATCATGGCGATAGGAATATTGGTGTTATACGGTTTGTTCACCGTAGGGCTGCCATTTTTCTTAGCGTTGGTGACTGCTATTTTTTTAGACCCACTCACAACTCTCTTGATGCGTGTCGCGAAAATGAAACGCTTTGTCGCCGCAACAATCGTTAGTACGGCATTTACTTTGCTGATGGTGGCATTAATCTATTTTATTGGGATGAATGTCGTAACGGAGTTAATCGATCTTGGTCGTAAAGCGCCTAATTATATGGAGGATGTCAATAAATACGTGGATCAAGCTGTGGTGCGAACCCAAGTATTCTATGATTCTTTATCACCAGAGATGGCAGCGCAAGTACAGACGTGGGTAGAACGGAGTACAGAGACGTTAACCGGAGCATTGACAAGTATTTTGAGTGGTATTTCAGGCTTTTTCCTCAATATGGCCGGGAAAATTCCTAATTTATTCATGCTATTGATCATCTATGTGATCACCTTGTATTTGTGCATGTACAACTTGCCCAATTTGAAGGTTGCTTTTCTCTCGATGTTTGAAACGAAAACGAAGGATAAAATGGAGCATGTGCTGACTTATTTGCGTGAGGCCATTTTTGGCTTCATACGCGCTCAGCTGATCATGGCGATCTTTACGTATTTGTTGACTTTCATTGGATTGCTCGTCCTTCGAGCAGAGTACCCACTCGCAATTTCACTGCTCGTTATGGTGATGGAATTCGTGCCTGTGATTGGGACTGGAATTATTTTCATCCCATGGATCATTTATCAGCTGTTGCTAGGATATACGAGTATGGGAATTGGGCTATTCGTGCTCTTCTTGATACTCATCATCCTTCGTCGGATTGTAGAGCCTAAAGTGCTTAGTGATGCGGTTGGGATCAACTCTTTAGCGGCTTTAATTTCCTTGTACATTGGCTTTGAATGGCTAGGCTTTGCTGGCTTGTTCCTCGGCCCTCTGGTCGTCATTATTTATCAAGCATTGCGCAAAGCAGGCGTGCTGAATTTGAATATTAAATTAGATTAAAAATGGGCTAAAAGAAATCCCTTTTCGAATTGCGTGGGTGCAATCGGTGAGGGATTTTTTTGCGTTGGTGGAGAGAAAGGCTTGGGAAAGAAGCAGAAGTGATTTTTCCATCGAAAAAGTTGGGGAAATGGTGATTTTGGTCAAGTTATGCCGCATATAACGAGTCATATAGGCTCTGAAAAGGAGGAGACGTATGTACACACAATTTAAAAGTTGGTACCCGTATATCGGACCATGTGATCCTTGTCCACCGATTCGAGTGAAATGGTATAATACACCGCCACAATTATATATGCATTTTCAACCGCCAGGATTGCCGCAATTTAGCCCCTATGATGCCCTGAGAATAGGAACATTGTGGCCAGCACTTTATGGGCCCTATCCGAATCCGTTACAGGAGACAAGAGGTGATGAAGGAGGCCAATCAACATGAGCGAGCGAGTACTGCCTGAAGCCTATTACAAGCAACTTCGTGATTTGCAAGCCGTGGATTTTGTATTGGTGGAGTTGACTCTGTATTTGGATACGCATCCTGACGATCTCAGCGTGCTCCAGCAGTATAATCAATTTGCCCATAAGCGCATGCATATGGCACAACAGTTCGAAATGGAGTTTGGCCCCTTGATGCCCTTTGGACACAGCTTCACGAAAGCGCCATGGCAGTGGGTGGAGACTCCTTGGCCATGGCAAGTTTAAGAAGGAGGATAGCCCATGTGGATTTATGAGAAAAAGTTGCAATACCCAGTCAAGGTAAGCAAATGTGATCCGCGGATGGCCAAACTGCTTCTTGAGCAGTATGGGGGAGCAGATGGGGAACTTGCTGCGGCACTTCGTTATTTGAACCAACGCTATTCGATTCCGGATAAGGTTGTAGGTTTGCTGACGGATATAGGTACGGAGGAGTTTGCTCATCTTGAGATGATTGCGACCATGGTGTATAAGCTGACGAAAGATGCCACTTTGGAGCAAATGAAAGCGGCAGGATTGGATGATCACTACGTAGCCCATGATCGAGGGCTCTTTTATCAGAGCGCTGGTGGTGTCCCCTGGACCGCAACCTACATACAAGCGAAAGGAGACCCTATCGCCGACCTTTACGAAGACATAGCAGCAGAAGAGAAGGCGAGAGCGACTTACCAATGGTTAATTGACGTGACCGATGATGTGGATTTACAGGATAGCTTGAAATTTCTGCGGGAGCGGGAGATTGTGCATTCCTTGCGGTTTAGGGAGGCAGTTGAGATTTTGAAAGCGGATCGGGAAGAGAAGAAGATTTATTAGGGAGTGGTGCCGGTAAAACCGGCTAACTCGGGTGTGGGAGCGAACCTGTGCAAGGAATTAGTCGAAGAACCCGGCTAACTCGGGTACAGAGGCGAGCTTGAGAGAGGAGTTACTCGGTAAAACCGACTAACTTGAGTGAAGAAGTGGCTCTGCTTATGAATCTAGTTAAGTCTTGCTGAAACTTAAATCAAAAAGAGGTCACTCCTCGTTGAATAACGACAGAGTGACCTCTTTTTCATATTAAATTTAATTAATTCGACAACCACGATTAAGCTTCTTTCATCGCCACGCCGTGCACCCAAACCTGCTCGAGCTCAAGCTCCGAGCTGATCAGCAACAAGTCGGCGTGCTTGCCTGCGGCAATCGAGCCGTGCGTCGCTTCGAGGCCGAGCAGCCTCGCCGGATTGCCGCTAGCATAGCGGCTCGCGTCTGTGACGCTGACACCGACCTCGCGCACCATAAACCGGAGCGCATCGATCATCGTCAGCGTACTGCCGGCGAGCGCGCCGCCCTCCGTCAGCCGGGCAACGCCTGCCTGCACGGTCACGGCTTGGCCGCCGAGGTCGTACTGCCCGTCGCCGAGCCCGGCGGCGGACATAGCGTCCGTGATCAGCAGCAAGCCATGCGGCTGCTTCACCATCGTCAGCAGCTTAATCGCTGCTGGATGCACATGGATCCCATCGGCGATCACCTCGCCGCTGATGCGTGCGTCGGTGAGCACAGCACCGACGGTCCCTGGCTCGCGATGATGCAGCGGCTTCATCGCGTTGAAGGTATGCACCGCATGCGAGAGCCCCACTGCCACCGCCGACTGGATGTCGGCGTAAGAGGCGTCCGTGTGGCCGCATGCGGCAACGATGCCATGATTGCGCAGCCACGCGATCATCTCATGGCCCCCCTCGCGCTCGGGGGCCAACGTCAACTGCTTCATGAGCTGCGGGAACCGCTCATGCCATTCTTTCAACCAATCAAGCTGCGGCGTAACCATGAGCTTCGGATCTTGAGCGCCGGCCCACTTCGGCGAGATGAAAGGACCTTCCAAGTGCACGCCAAGCAGCTGAGCATAAGGCATGCCCTGCTCCATATAGCTGTGCACTTCAACGAGCACACGATCAATGGCTTCACGCGTTGCGGTCATCGTCGTAGCCAGCATGCCAGTTGTGCCGTGGGAAGCATGATATTTGGTGATCGTATTCAAAGTTTCCGAATTCGCATCCATGAAATCTGCGCCGTAACCGCCGTGCACATGAACGTCAATGAAGCCAGGCAGTAACCATTTACCGTCTGCTTCGATGCGAACCACACTTGGACTAGCTGTGTCCTGCCAATCAGATGGTTCGCCTACGTAGGCCAATTTGCCATCTACTACATGAACAATTCCATTTTCAATGATACCATGTTCCGTGACGACCT
The DNA here is from genome assembly GCF_927798215.1 of Paenibacillus allorhizoplanae. Lineage (NCBI taxonomy): Bacteria > Bacillati > Bacillota > Bacilli > Caryophanales > Paenibacillaceae > Paenibacillus > Paenibacillus allorhizoplanae. The sequence continues at coordinate 481,031 of NZ_CAKMMW010000003.1, read as the reverse complement.
TGGCACCTGAGATGAGTAGCTCGCTCATTCGAACAGCCTCCCAGCCTCAGCATCAAGAAGAACAACTAGGTGAGGATGAGTCTGCAGCAGTGTTGCAGGAACTTCGGTTGTAATAGGTCCCGTTAGAGCGCGATGTACGATTTCGGCTTTATCAGCGCCGCGTACGATCAATAGAATTGTTTTGGCTTTCAAAATGGTACCAACGCCCATCGTCAAAGCATGTGTAGGCACGTCATTAATGGAATCAAAGTATCGCGCATTGGCTTCACGCGTTTCTTCTTTTAATTCAACACGGTGTGTACCACTGATTAAGGAATCGTCAGGCTCATTAAAGCCGATATGACCATTATGGCCAAGGCCTAGAATTTGCAGATCAATTTGCTTCGCATCATCCAAAAGTTGATTGAATCGCTCACACTCTGCTTCCAAATCAGGTGCATTTCCATTCGGGATATGAGCGGCTTCCGCAGGAAGATCAATATGCGCAAATAAATGCTGCTGCATATAAGCATGATAGCTTTCAGAATGATCCTCAGGTAAGCCAACGTACTCATCTAGATTAAAAGTTGTCACTTGTTTAAAACTAACGCGCCCCTTCTCGTAGGCTTTCACGAGCTCTTCGTAAATACCAACCGGTGTGCCACCTGTGGCTAAGCCGAGAACAGCTTTGGGCTGCATTTGAACCAGAGAGGTTATAATACCTGCACCTGCTTCGTTAAGTTCTTGTTGATTCTGGAAAATATGAAGATTCATATTCATTATTCCTCGCTTTCATGGATGTAAGATGGAAGTGGTTAGAGAGATAAGTAAGTTCAATTACTATTTAGTAAGAGTTCGTTTTATTTTGCGTGAAAATTTCATTTATTGATCAAATTATTCTCATTTCAATCATAACTGATATTTTTAAGATCGGCAATAACCATTTTCCACTATTCTACATTGACTTACATGGGTATGTTTGCCATTCTTAACATAGATCATTACAACTATTTTATACATATAAAGGAGTAAGAACATGACTACTCGGGGACAACTGCCAGAAGCGATGCTTTTTGATTTGGATGGGACGTTATTTCAGACGGAAACCTTACTATTACCAGCTTACCATGCGACCTTCGACGAGCTTCGAGCCCAAGGAATATATGAAGGGGAGACACCGCCTGAAGAACGAATTCTCGGGGCGTTAGGCATGCTCCTTGAACAAATATGGATGCGTGTTATGCCAGAGTCGCCTGTTGCCGTACATCAGGAGGCTGATAAGCTTTTGATCAAATACCAGGTCGAGGGACTTCAGGAAGGTCGCGGGGTATTATATGAGGGTGTGGCAGAAACCTTGCAGACCTTGCATGCCAAAGGCGTTCGACTATTTGTAGCCAGCAATGGGTTAGAAGATTACGTCAAACAAGTTATCGCGGAGATGGGGCTAGAGCATCTGTTCGAGGGCTTATATAGTGCAGGAGAGTATCAAACGCGTTCCAAAGTAGATTTAGTCCAAATTTTGCTTGAAAAACACGGTATTCAGTCTGCTTGGATGGTTGGAGATCGTTCGTCAGACGTAGAAGCGGGACTTCGCAATAACCTTACTGTTGTGGCATGCGACTATGCAGGCTTTCGAGACGCTGGTGAACTTGAGGGTGCACATATCCGAATTGGACGATTTGCTGAGCTGCTTGACTACATATCCTAATTCTCGCAGGTTGTCGCAAAGAGGGAGCCTTGGGCATACACTGTAGCACATTGAGAGATAAAGGTGCTGATCAGAATGCCTTCTTTTGTAGGGATATTTAATATTATAAGGAATGAAGGAAACCTGATTAACGGAGATACGTGTATCATAGCCCCGACGAGTGCTTCCAAAACATACACAGGAGCTGGCGGAGGAATCACTGGGGACTTCTCCATATCTGGGACCGTATTCAGTGCGACAATTACAGTAGACCCTGACGTGGTGGAAGCTGGGGCGAATAAAACAGCAACGGGGACCTAAGCGAGTCTAGTTGCTCATGAATAAGACCGATTCATGCTCACCATGCGTGGTGTGACGAATCGGTCTTATTCCACTTGAGAGAGTATAAGTTTTCGCTCATCCTCGAAGGATATCGATACAAGTTTTTCTCATTTTTGGAGAAGCCTATTGACACTGGCAAGCATGCTTATTTATTATTAACATATGAGTAATCATTCATATATCAATTTGTAGTTATAAGTATGTAGTGTGCAACTGGGGAGGGAATGCCATGCATCAGCATGATTCGAAAAAGGAACACGCATGTGGACATGACCACGGAGAAGCTAAGCATCATGAAGCTGAGAACCACGGTCAACACCATGATCATCATCATGACCACGGGCATCACCATCATGGGCACGGACATCACCATGGACATCATCACGGGCATTCAGGCAATAAGCAAGGGCTGCTGATCGCGTTAGGCATAACAGCGGGTATCATGGTGCTTGAATTTGTTGGCGGACTCTGGACGAACAGTTTGGCACTGCTATCGGATTCTGGTCACATGCTAAGCGATGCAGGTGCGTTAGCATTGAGCCTTTTAGCGCTATGGTTTACAGCGAAGCCTAGCTCAGCTCGTTTATCCTTTGGATTTCATCGTATTGAAATATTAGCAGCACTTTTTAATGCGGTGACCCTATTCGTCATTGCTGGACTCATTATATGGGAAGCGATTGAACGATTCCTCCATCCTACTGCCGTTGCTAGCGGGTCCATGATGATCATCGCGTGCATAGGACTAATCGCCAATTTATTAAGCGCTTGGTCGCTCATGCGTAAGGGCGATGTACATGGTAATCTAAATTTACGCAGTGCTTATCTGCATATCTTAGGTGATGCGTTAGGTTCTGTTGGCGCAATTATTGCCGGTGCTGTGATGCTGCTGTTCGGCTGGTACGCGGCAGATCCAATTATTAGCATCATTGTGTCACTACTTATTTTAAGAGGCGCCTGGGGCGTCCTGAAATCAACCCTTCATATCTTGATGGAAGGAACACCAAGTTCTATTTCTATGGTCTCTGTTAAACAAGTCCTAGAAGGAATCGAAGGTGTCATTGATGTGCATGACTTGCATGTGTGGACGATTACTTCGGGCATTGAAGCCATGAGTTGTCATTTGCTGATTAAGGATGATCAGGATAGCCAAGCTATTCTGCAGCAAGGAATTAGCGTGATTGAGAAGCGGTTTGGCATTACACACGCGACCATACAAATTGAGAAGTCAACGATCAACCATCAAGCGCTTCCGGTATAAAATACGTGACGAAGACAGGAGGATTTCCTATGGATAAGGGAGTACTGGAAGCGAGGAAAGTATCCGAGGATGATTGCAGCTGTGAGCATACGGCTATAACGCAAGCGGAACGAGAGAGTGAGCTGACCGATGAGCAAGCGACTGGAATTGCAGAGATCTTCAAAGCTCTAGGGGATCCTACACGCGTCAAAATCATCTACTTTCTACTGAACAAGGAGCTTTGTGTGCACGATCTGGGCATGCGAATTGGGATGGAGCAGTCTGCAGTATCCCATCAGCTTAGGTATTTGCGGGATCTTCATATTGTCAAAAGACGAAAAGAAGGCAAGACCGTTTATTACTCTTTGGACGACGAGCACATTGAGCAAATTTTTGTACAAACGATGGGGCATCTAGGGCACGAATAAGCGAAGTAAACCCAAAAAACAAGCGTTCACCCAGCAAGGTGATTCGCTTGTTTTTTCGTGAACGATTAATCAGTTCTGTCATCCGTGCCTTTTTTCTGCCGCAGCATCCAAAGCGCATATTCTAGTGGCCTTGTTACGGCCTTCTGGTAGGTGGCGTGCTGTCCGATCCTGCGAAATACTTCCCTTGATGGTTTGGGATTTACTTCAAGCAGCCAGACATTGCCTTTGGGATCTACAGCGATATCCATCCCCAATTCACACAGCTTCCCGAATTTGACCTCCAAATAGTCGGCCAGCTTATAGGCGAAATCGTTCATCTCGTCTTTGATGCTTACAATTTTCTCTTGAGATGAGAAGCGGTATCCTAGTAAGCGATCTTGCGTTACAGCCGTGCCGCCACCGTGAAGATTGGAAGTAATACTGCGATGAGGGCCAATTCTTCCTGCGCACCCCGTCACTTCCCATTCGCCTTGACCATTTTTCTGAATCAATAACCGATAGTCATGAACACGACCATCATTCAATGTTAGATGGATCCCTTGCTGAACGACATAGTCGGGACTCAGATTCAGCGTATGCAGCTTAATGGCCAGCTGTCTCTCATTCGCTCTGAAGGGAGCAATGATCGATCGGTATTGATTTCTGCCTTGTAACAAATAGAGATCATTGGAAATCTGTTCAATTCGAAGAATTCCTCTACCTCCAGTGCCATTTTTCGGTTTTACGTAGATGAGCTTATGTTTCTTCAGAAACCTCATCAACTCATGAATGGTGCTATAGCGAACGGTTGATGGCAGATAAGGGCGAATGGCATTGCTTTGAGAAAGGGTTTGATGCATCGCCCATTTATTGGCCAGCGGTTTGCTCAAGTAGATGAGCTTGGCATGGCGGTTGCGAAAAGATTGAAGCATATGATAATTCGCCGCGGCTTTATAGCGGCAGCGATCGTAGATAATGGGAGGTAATGTTGTGTACTTCCGAAGCCATCTTCCTCGACTTGTATCAAATGTGAGAGTTCGCACGGCATTTCCCTGTACATCCGCCGGAGTAAACACCTCGACTTGAACGCCTAGCCGTTGGCCTTCCTTGCTAAGCCGCTTGAAATAGGCTAGTTCCTCAAGTCGTGAGTTGTTTAAATAAATAGCGAGTACGCCTAGTCGTTCTTGAGCCAAGCATAATCACCTTCTTCTCCGATTATTGATCAAATGCAGACTGTATTGAATAATCCGTTCAAGCGATTTCTGGCGGATTTGAGGTTCATCGAATTTCATTGGTTTCGAATTCGCTTCAAAAAACCAAATATGTCCAGACGTATCAACACCGATATCCATGGACATTTCACCAAGTGGATTGCCTGATGATTTCTCTATTTGTGTAGCCAGTGTTATCGCCGCTTGACGAACCCGTTTGAGAATATTTTTGGCTTCTTTGGGCCCGAAAACATAAGCAAGCAGCTTCCTTGGTTCGTCAATGGAACCTCCGCGCGGAACGTGTGTGGTTATGCTAGCTTTGCCTGCTACGCGGGCGCCAATCCCCGAGACACTCCATTCACCTCTTGCAGTTTTCTGGACTAATGCACGCAGATCGTAAGCACGTTCTTTGAATCTGGTTAGCGCAATCCCTTGTTGGACGATATAATCTTGGCCACCGCTATGACGCTCCCAATCATGCCAGATATCCTCCGAACCGTTATGATAACTATAGACCATCTTCTTGTCTTCAAGGCGACTAAGACGATATTGTCCATTGCTTCCCTTAGTGGTAACACGATCTATACGCATAATGCCCATACCAGCTTTACCTTTAACAGGCTTCAAATAGAGTACAGGGTGCTTTTGTAATAATTGGGAGAGATCAGATACTTCTTTCATTTGCAGGGTATCCGGCATGAACGGCTTACTTTCTTTAGCGTTATTTAACCAACTGAATAATGTCCATTTATTGAAAAAGGAAGGATTGAATAAATGAATGCTGGTGCTGCGTTTACAAGCCTGAATCGTTTGCTGGACCTCAGGTCTCATTTCCATTTTTCGATAAGGGATACGGTTGTAAACAACTTGAGGAGAGGGAACGAGTTCCCTGCTCCATTTATTCGCACTTGGTCGAAAGCGATATCCGTACATTTCAGAGTTCGAAATACTGAAGTCCTTGGTTGTCACGACATAAACGTCCAGACCATATCGCTCGCCTGTTTTAATCAGGTCAAGAAAGTTATCTAAATTTCCACGAAATACACGGGAACTGTCTTTTACGGTGAGGATAGCTAATGTTGGTTTAGGAGCTCTCTCATGAAGGGTAAAACCCATTAGTTTTCCCTCCTTGAGCGGAAACGGCTCAAATAAAGACAATGCTCATACACACTTTGAAGGGTGGCCGTATCTCCTTCTTTTAGCGAAGGATGCTTGAAAATAGATCGACCAGGCTTTGCATTAGCTTCAAACATCCACACTTTTTCGTTTTGATCAATTCCGATATCGAAACCTAATTCTCCGAGTAAATGATTGTAATTATTTTCAATGCCTTGTGCGAGTTTAATCGCTGTTTCCTTGGCATTATCAAGAATTTGTTCCCCGCGTGCCCCATAAACTAGACGAAGAACCTGCTCAGGTGTCATGAGCTGCCCACCGTTTCGGATATGCGTTGTGACACTGCCTTTTCCTGATTTCTTAGCCCCGATCGCTGCAACAACCCATTGGTTACTGCCGTTTTTCGTTAAGTGAAAGCGGAAGTCAATCGGACAGTTATCAATTTCGATGAGTCGAATTCCTTGTTGGGCGACATAGCTGGCTAAACGGCCGCGTCCCGTTCCCAGCATTTGCATTAAACCTTCGAATTTGGCATAACGAATCAGGACGTTTTTATTCCCTTTCCGGAAGCGGACGAAATAACCACGCTTCGGATTATAGGTAACACGATATATGCCGATGCCAAGGCTGCCTGCTGTTGGTTTTAAGTAAATAAATTTATGTTTATCCAGCATTTCTTTGATTTGTTCGGCAGTGGGATTTATTCGGGATTCGGGTACGAAGCGAAAGGCTTCGTCGCCATCTAGCATTTTGTAAACATCCCATTTATCAAAGAAGCTCCAGTTAAAGATCGGAACGCCTCGTTGTACGAAGCGATTCTTAAATCCCTCCATTCCTGCTGATTTCTCAGCTTTACGGCTAGAGAGCCGATTGTAAATGACATCTGGAAGCGGGAAGGTTTTACGCATCCAACCGCCGCCTTCTTTGGGAATAATGCCCGATACGGTCTCTTGAATCCAATTCACACTCTTAGGGCTGAAAGCGAAGCTGAAAGAACGTTGTGAGCCCGTGTTGATAACTTGACGTATGAAGCCTGTTTTGGAACCGAATGGCGATGTACCGTTTTCCACATTGGTTAAAACACCAATAAGTGGACCGATGCGAAGCTCTTTATTGTTGGTATTAACGACTAACACATTCCCAGTGCGAGGAATACGCAAGGAGGCCATTAGGGAAAGCGGGATGTACATATGCTGACCACTTTTTTTGATCAAACGGACCGGTAACGAAGTCCCTTTACTCCCAACCTTTACAGTAATGGATTTAGTTCCGGTTAACCGTAAAGCTTTGGCGAGATCACTCGTTAAGTAGACCGATCTATCTGTTCGTTGTACGGCGTGGAGCATACACGATGTCAAACTCATTAGGTTACCCTCCTAAACTTGTTGCCCTACGGGGCTTTCCGTGTCAAACCAAGCAGATATGACGTTCTGCCCCCATGAGCACGTTCAAACAAAGCTTAGCTAACTTCAGCTCAGCTGTTTGTTCAACAAAAATCCAGCATAGTGGATTGGATTTGCAATTGATTTCGAACGAGCTCGCTCATTATGCAATCGGGCGAAAATCGTTCGACCCGGCTTTGAATTCACTTCAAGAATCCACACGCGTCCGCTGGTATCAATACCGAAATCAATGCCTAACTCGGCTAACCGACCGTGATTGGACTCGAGTACAGACGGGATATGATTAGAAAGCGTGGTTATGGTGTCTATTAGTTGTTCGGACTTCATCACCCCGAATTCGCGAGTTAGATACGCACTCACATCTTCGGCAGTACCTCCGCCATGCAGATTAGAAGTGATGCTTCCAGGCTTTCCAACGCGAACGGCCATGCCCGTATGTTCCCAATTTCCCCGACCATTTTTCTGAACTAGCGATCGTACGTCATAGGACATTCCGTTCATGGAGTGGAGTTGTAAATATTGTTGCAGGAGATAAGGACGTGAGCCTATTTGATGCTTCAGCCATTGCCAGCAAGCTGACCATTCTTGAAACTCTTCTGAGACGGGATGATTACGTCCATCTCGTCCTTGCAGCCCAAATCGGGAACCCTCTTTGTGAATGTGAATTGCACCCTTGCCTTGACTCCCGCCTTGAGGTTTTAAGAATGCATCTGAATGGCTCTGTAACCAACTTTCAAGTTGATGTCCGCTTCGGAGTCTACTGGTCTCTGGCAAGTAGGGCAGTAAGGCAGGATCTTTCTGCAGAATCAGCCCCACTTCCCACTTTCCGCCAAGACCGTAGCCAAGGAATCGAATCGTAGGGATCTCACGCAGCTTGCGTACATGATATTGATAAGTGAGATAACTATGTTTATTACTGAAGAAGCAGCGATCATAGATGAGAGAGGGAAGGGGGAACAGCTTAGTCATCCATGCTGACTGTATCCGGTCATACATATAGCCTCTTACCATCCCTTGCATCCAATCGATGCGATTTGGCGAGAAAACAAACACATCGATCCCTTTGCTAGCACCATGTGCCGACAGATTCTGATAAAAACTCGAGCTTGCAAAGGGCAGTTCTCGGTTTAGTTCGGTAACCATGATGCCTAACAAAGGTCGTTGTGTTCGCAATCGCATAGTTCACCTCAATGCTTCGCTAGAAAACGAGCGTATTTAACTAAAGTTCTTACAGATGGTCTGATTTTATTTTTCGTGTTGTCGGTGTTGAGCGCTGTATTATCATCCTTAGAGGGCTTGGAGTTCACTTCGAGCAGCCATACTCTACCTGATCGATCAACAGCAAGATCAATTCCTAATTCACCGAAATGACTGGGGATTTGGGTTTCGATCCCTTTGGCAATGTCCAAAGAGGCCTTGCGTAAACGACGAATAATTGAAGCGCGCGCTGCAGTCGTGGAGAAAGAGGCTTTGGCGAGCGCAGCCGGTACAGTGGATAAGGATCCACCTCGTGCCAGGTTAGAAACAAAGTGCTGAGCACCTGCAATCCGACCTACAATCGAAGTGATTTCCCATTCTCCTTTTTCTCCCCGCTGCACAAGTGCTCGGAAGTCAATCGGATTCCCCTCGGATGAAATGAGATCAAGTCCTTGCTGTATTTGATAGCGCTGTGTCTTAAGCTTTCCGGAAACGGATTGAAAAACGGCTAGCAGAGAAGGGAATGTTTGTCGGCGGACGCCTGCAAGGCTAGTTGAATGAGCCGTATACGCTTCGCCAAGGCCTTCTCTGCGAATACGAATAATGCCATTTCCAAGACTTCCCGTAATGGGTTTAAGGAATAGAACACTATGGCGAGCAGCCATAGATTTCAGCATTTGAAAGTTTTTGAAAAGATAAGACTCAGGCAAGTAGCTATGCAACGAGCTATCTTTCCGTAAAGCCTCGAAAACCTCTGTTTTGTTGAGATATTTCTCATTAAAGATTTCCGTGCCATAGCGGGACTTAACGTCCTTCATGAACTGTTGAACATTGGGCATATTCTCGTACTTGCGTGAGGTGAGACGATTGTAAATGACATTCGGAATCGGGAACGTTCTTTTACTCCAAGAACCATTGGCATAAGAATAAGCAGAAAGTGACTGTGGGTTGGCGCGCATTTCTTTGGGTGGGAAGAAACACACGCTAGCCCCCATCTGATCACACGCATCGGTCAGTTCTTTACAAAAAGTGGTGATAGCACCAAAAGGGCGGCTCGTAGAACTCGCGTTAACGCGGCTAATCATGACACCAATTAAGGGTCCAATCGACATTGTATTCGAAGTTGGCTTATAGTTGATGGTAAGCCGAGCCCCATGATGAAGACCTATCTTAGATGCAAGCGCAGGGTCGACACGAAGGCTATTCGGTACAGCAGCTGTGACCACTTTAACATCCTGCTGAGAGGAGCCGAATCGCATGTTAATCATTTGATTGGACGGAACTTTCCATTTTCTTGCAATAGCTTCACTTAGAACAACGGTCCGATCATCCAAAAAGATGCTGGTGCTTTGAATGGTTACGCCAACTTTCGATCTGGTCAATAGTGAACACTCCTTCCAGCATGAGAAAATCCCTATCGAGGCCATTCAAGGATGATCGACCGCTATTCTCCCCTACAAAGTGACGAGAATCTTCGAAGCAAAGTCAGTCCGCACTGAGTGAGAGTTCAGTCGGCATCTACACTTTCCGCTTAACACGGTTAGTCATCATTGGCTTTCTTCGAAATGCGCTTCTACATTATTTTGTGGGGGCCCCGGGAAAGGAGAGACTTTGGTTTCCGACCAAAAATCCCTATATCTGGTAGATTTTATCTCCAACAAGAAAGTTGTTTGGTAAACCGAAAGCGAATACTTTCTTATCTGGTCATGGCGGTATTGCTGTTTATACAAAGTAAACTACTCCATCATATGAGGACATATTTCCCTTTGTGCCTAGGCTTCGGGAGGAAAGCGCCCATTCTTCAAACATAACTTCAGGGATTATTCAGCTAATTTTTAGGGTTTACTCAGGATTTTAGGTACTTAACCGCGTATAATGAGCTTAGATTCTTATTCATAGAGATGGGATGGGATGGGTATGAAAGCATCCTCAAAATGGACCAAATGGCAGATCGGACTCGTTAGTGCGATGATTGTTGTCTATTTGTTTCAGGAAGTTAAAGAGAGCCCTGAATTTCTTGCAGCTGTTCAAAAAGCATCGAATTCTATGCTGAATACGACAACCGTGGTTGCACAGAAAAAGCAGGATGTGCCACCTTCAGAATCTTTCGATCGCAATTCAGGTAATAGGATGAAGCGCAGTGCAAGTAGTAGTCGAGGCCAGCTTAATCAGTCAGATAGCTCTTCCGCGCAATCACTTCCACAATCGCAAACGCAAAACAATACGCAGACCCACACAAGAAGTCACGCATCCTAGCTTCGAGTCTGGGCTGGAGGGGATGGCTACATGTTTCGAGACTTTACATTTCGTGCGATGAATTCACACATACAAGTCTTATTGGAATCGGAAAAGTCAACCGCTGAGCTTGAAATCCCTGTATTGGATGGTTTTGATCTTGCTGAGCAAAGGTTTAGCCGGTTTCTTCCTACAAGTGAATGCTCATATCTCAATGCGAGAAGTGGTCAGCTAAGTTTTGTTTCCGACAGCATGCTCGAAGTTCTTGAACTAGCGAGGCATTATAAGGAACAAACAAATGGTGCTTTTGATATTTGTGTTGGACATGCAATGGAACAGGCTGGATATAGACAATCATTTGAGCGTATACAGGAACGAATGATGGAGCTTGAGCAACCGAATTCTCCCCCATACTTAGGTATGGCGCTGCAAGTGGATCCTTGGATGAAATCGGTTCGCTTATTAGCTGGGGACAAAGTGGATTTCGGTGGAATTGTGAAAAGCTGGACTGCACAGCAGGTTGCGAATCGTTTGAGGACGGATTGGCGAGTTCGTAGAGGCTTCATTAATGCTGGTGGAGATGTAACGGTATGGGGAGGGGCTGCAGTGAATGAGCCTTGGTGTATCGGGATTGCCAATCCCTTCGAAACGGATCCGTCCAAGGAAGTTACGCTTCAACTACGAACGGGTGCTGTAGCTACTTCCAGCATTTTACGCAGACGTTGGCTAACGAACGCAGGGGAGATGCACCATTTGATAAATACACGCACGATGCGGCCAAGCCTATCATCTGTTGTGCAGTGCACAGTTGTCGGCCAAGATTTGATTGCATGTGAAGTCTGGGCAAAAGTGTTGTGTATGCTCGGAATGGAGGAAGGAGTTCCGCTCTTCCAACGTAGATCACAAGATATGGAAGCGCTCATATATACCTCTGTGGGTGATGTGTTTCAAGTGAAGCCGCTTCTCGGGAGCATGGAGCATTCCTGGACAGGGTTGAAAGGAGAAAGAAGCTTATGATTCAATTCTTGATTGAACTGCCAACTTGGATGCTTATTCGAACCTTTGGTATACTTTCTTATTTAACTTTGTTCGTTGGCATGGCGATCGGTATTATCTATAGCTATCCCCAGATCAAAGGGCATAAGAAAGGCCAACTGCTCCGCTGGCACACCTATGCGAATTTAACAGGAACCTGCTTTGCCCTTCTACACACGGCTTTTCTCATTATAGATACTTTCATGCCTTTCGACTGGGCGGAACTGTTAATCCCTTTTTCAGCTAAAAATAATCCAGTACTGAACGGCTTGGGGACGATCGCCATGTATGGTTTACTCCTTGTACTGTTCACAACAGATATTCGAAATAAGTTGAAAAGAAAGGTATGGCTTGCCCTTCATCTGTTGTCTTATCCGATATTTGTATTGTCCCTGCTGCATGGATTCTTCCTAGGGACAGAAAGTAAGCAAGGCTGGGCAGCCATGATGTATATCGCAACAGCGATCATTCTTGTGAGTTTAACGTTGGTTAGATTTCAATTGTCGTCACGTAAACGTCAAGTTAAGGTAGGTCAATCGAAGCAAGTATGATACAGAGTTCCAATCCATGCGATTGGGACTCTTTTGCGTATTCCCTTGTTGCGAAACATGTCGAAAATGTCTATAGTTAAAGGGTATTTATTATGAAATGAGGATAGAAAACCGACATGGCAAAAGCAAAGATTACGGAGCTTGATATTGTCAGAGCTATTTCCATCTTGGCTGTAGTTCTGATTCATGTAACGGCGGACTGGACAGTAGATCCAGCGTTGAAAGGCAGCAGCACGCAGCTGTTTATTTTATTTTTGAACAAAATAAGTTATTTTGCTGTGCCTGTCTTTATTTTTTTGAGCGGCATCGTGCTGTTCTATATTTATGCGGATAATTGGAGCGCTAAGCAAGCTGGCATATTCTATTGGAAACGCGTTCGGCAAGTGCTGGTCCCCTATATCGTTTGGTCCTTTTTCTACTATATATATAATCCGTGGTTATGGACGCCAGGGCATCCACTTAAAATAGATTTAAGTGTATTTCTCAAGCAGCTAAAATGGGCAGATTCCGGCTATCATTTATATTTTATGATCATTATTGTGCAGTTCTACCTGTTGTTTCCTTTGCTCGTCTGGGCAGTAAGGAATGCAGCATGGTTTCGTAAAACACTAGCCTTTTGGGGATTAGCGATTCAAGCTGGTGTCTACATCTATAGTCACTGGGTCGGACCTATCAGCCATAAGCCGGAGCTATGTATCACCTATTTCGGTTACTTCCTAGTTGGCGGCGCCATTGGGATGAATTACAGCAATTTCCGCGCGTGGCTGGATCGCAACAAAGGGTGGGTCATTCCATCCTCAATCTTGAGTGGTTTGGTGTACACGGGACTGTATTTATTAGCTTCTAGAGGATATTCTTTTGAAAATACATGGTATGAGATTGCGTGGCTGCTGTACAACCTTGGCATTGGTGTGAGCATGATCTGGATGGCTAAGGAGCTCTTGTTAAAATGGAAGCGTGTTGCGAGCTTTTTCGTCTCACTGGGGATGGTCTCCTTCGGCGTCTACCTGATGCACCCCGCCCTACTCTCCTTATGGAAATATAAGGTTCACATGCCGGGATCAATTCTACTATTTAATGTCTATAATGGCATTGTGTTTGTCTTGATTGTGGCCATACCGTGGATCTTAACTTTGTTGTATCGGAAGGGAAGAAAAGTTTTGTTTAAGTGAGGTAAGAAACCTCTGAGCAGTAGCTCGCTTAGCATTTGTACCAGCTATTACGGGAAGAGTTCTGTTCTAGCCCCATTCTAGTCCAGCACCGGTCAGACATTCTCATCAGCACCTGCATAAAGAAACTATGATGCCTCAGCTTTCACAAAAACGGCTCCCACAAAACTGCGGCAATGCAGCTTTGGTGGGAGCTTTTTCGTGGAAAAGGGGAATATGTGCCTTGAACGAGCATTAGGAACTGGCAGAGGTCCTGCGCTGCGCACCATCCGCTGAGCCCCCGTACGAGTATCAGTAGTGTGGACTATTAGCAGAGCTTCCGCACGTGCACGAACATCCTGCCCCCCTCATCATCAGTTACCAGCCCCACTATCTACTCTAGCATCCTCGTCCTCACCACCCCAGTCTCTGCAACTGCCTCAACACCAGCCCGCCAAAACACCTCTCATTTCAAATCTGATCAGCATTTGAAAATCGCTCCAAATTCAAGGATACTGATAGAAAAGAGATAGAGGAGTGGACCCATTCATGAATGCAATCATTGATCTACTAAAAAGTCATCGCTCTATTCGTAAATTTACGAATGAGCCCGTAAGTACCGAGCAACGCGAGGCGATTATCCGAGCGGCTCAGGCTGCTTCCACCTCTAGCAATATGCAAGCATACAGCATCATCCATGTGACAGATGATGATCTGAAGAGCCAGCTAGCTGAGCTAGCTGGCAATCAAGCTTACGTCAGCGAGTGCCCGCTGTTCCTCGTGTGGTGCGCAGACCTTTACCGCTACGCGGAGGCGGTCCACCAACACGTGGACACGCCGGTCACCGGCAATGCTGAGAATCTCATCATTGCCACGGTCGAGGCTGCATTAGCTGCGCAAAATGCAGCGATCGCTGCCGAGTCACTCGGCCTCGGCGTCTGTTATATCGGCGGGCTGCGCAATAAGCCCGCGGAAGTATCCGAGCTGCTGGGCCTGCCACAGCTCGTGTACCCGATCTTCGGCATGTGCATCGGCATGCCGGACCAAGAGCCGCTGCACCGCCCGCGGCTCCCGCTTGAAGCCGTATACCATGAGAATCGGTATACGCTCAATCCAGCCGCGGCCCTTGCATACGACGAGACGCTACGCGACTATATGAACGTGCGTACCGGCGGCAAAGTCGATACGACCTGGTCCAAGGAAATGGCTGCGAAAGCGCAGCGTCCAAGGAAGCATATGAAAGCCTTTCTAAGCAGCCAAGGCTACGAAGTAGAATAAACTTGGACATGTTGCGCCCCACGCATTCATATCTCGACGACTTGTCTCATACAATGGAAGTAGGTAGAGCTAGGTTCGAGGTTATTATGAACGAAAGGCGTGTGATTCGGTTGAAAGGTTTCAAAAATGTCGTGTACATGAGTTTGGCGGTCGGCATGTTATTTTATTCCATTCCCCAATTGAATTTTCGCGAAGTGGGCTCATTGCCGATGATTTTTAGCGTCATCTGGCTTGTGATGGCGCTGCTCATCATCGCCGCACATTTGCACCAAATCCTTGGTGTAGATGAAGAGAAACGCAAGCAACAACTCCGCATTAACCGGATGAAGAAATGGCAAATGGAACAACTTGTACAAGGCAGACGGAAGCTTCTTCAATTCCGCAAGTAAGCGAAGAATGAGCTAAACTTTGACTTCGAACATATGTTTGGTATAATGACTATGAAGCATCCAATCCTATAGGGTTGGATGCTTTTCCATCTTCCAAACCCTCATTGTTCTTACCCAGTGGAACGATTATACTAGTAGTACAGACTAATACAGGATCTAATAATGAGGTGTAACAGTTGGATACACATTCCGTCGATACATTAACGAAGCATGAGCAGATTTTGCGGCACATTGAGGACTTGAAGTTAGGAAGTCGGATTTCCGTACGCAAAATCGCCAAAAATATGGAAGTCAGCGAAGGCACAGCATACCGCGCAATTAAAGAGGCCGAGAATCAGGGACTCGTTTCAACGAAAGAGCGGATCGGAACCGTTCGTGTCGAGAAGAAACTCCGTCAGAACATTGATAAGCTGACTTTTGCCGAGGTTGTGAACATGGTGGATGGCCAGGTGCTTGGCGGAGCGAAAGGGCTGCATAAGACGCTGCATAAGTTCGTCATCGGCGCAATGGAGCAAGACGCCATGATGCGTTATATTGAGGCAGGCAGTTTACTTATTGTAGGTAACCGGAATAAAGCTCACTTGTGTGCTCTCGAACAAGGCGCTGGCGTTCTTATTACAGGTGGATTTAACACGAGTCCTGACGTCAAAGTTCTAGCGGATGAGCTGGAACTGCCGATTATTTCAAGCAGCTATGACACGTTTACCGTCGCATCCATGATTAACCGGGCTATCTACGATCGTTTGATCAAAAAGAAAATCATGCTCGTGGAAGATATTCTCGCCTCTGGTGCAGCCCTCTTCGCCTTAAAGGCGAATAGTACATTGAAGGATTGGCAGCGCATGTCCGAGGATACAGGCTACAGCCGCTTTCCTGTTGTCGATGAGTGGAATCGGATTATCGGTGTTGTAACGTCCAAAGATATGGTTGGCGCGAGTATCCAACAATCCGTTGATAAATTAATGACACGCAATCCATTAACCGTGTCACCGCAGACGTCGGTCGCATCGGCCGCACACATGATGGTGTGGGAAGGCATTGAGCTTTTGCCAGTTGTGGATACGAATCGCAAAATCGTCGGTGTGCTGAACCGCAGCGATATCTTGAAAGCCATGCAATCGATTCAGAAGCAGCCGCAGAACGGCGAAACCTTTGAAGATTTGATCTGGTCCGGGATGGAAGAGGTCAGAGATGAGAAGGGCAAACTGCAATTTCATGGTGTCATTACACCGCAGATGACGAATCATTTGGGGACGGTTTCGGAAGGGGTTCTTACGACACTTATGACGCAGGCAGCCTATCGCATTGTGCAGGAGCATAAGAAGGGGGATCTCGTCATGGATAATATGTCGACCTACTTTCTAAAGCCGCTTCAGATTGATTCCAAAATAGAAATACGACCCACCATCATTGAGGTGAGCCGTAAATTTGGCAAAATCGATGTAGAGATTTACCATGCAGGAGCCCTGGTTTCCAAGGCGATGCTAACCGCACAAGTGATCTAGCGGAGTAGACGATCAAAGTGACCGTGATTCCGAATACCAACGAAAACATTGAATACACCGATCAATACGAGCACGGTACCGAAAATGCGGCGGAAGCTGGATTCACTGAAGAAAAAGATCTGTGTAATCGCAATGAGTACGAGCATCAAGCCCATGCAAATGTTCATGCGTGCTGTGTACAAGCCTCGTTTGGCAGCATCTGGTTCGCGACGTGAGCGAATGCTATAGAACAAGGTAAGCCCAAGGAAGAGGCAAATAAGAATGAATAACGTCAATTGTATGGCGTGCATAACGACAATCCGTCCCTTTTCGTTGAATTTACAATTAACTTTAGCGATTTTAAGAGGGGATTGCAAGATGAGCGGCCATTTCACGTTATGTTTTTTTCTCTTGCGCTGTAATCCAAAGGGTTAATTCGGTTTGGATTAACACAATGGATTTGACCTCGACGACATATTTTTTATCATGCAGGAAATACGTTCTTTGTGTGATAAGACGTTCGTAGAGGGGTTGTGAATCCCTGACGAAAGTTGCCTTTTGGCCAATGACGAGCTTGAGCTCAGCTTTCACATCACCTTCGATTTCCTTTTGAATATCCTCGCTGATTAGATCATCTTGATTTTTGGGCAGCAGATGAACATTAATGACATTGACTAAGGTTTGATTATTTTTGGTTTTATTCAAGCTAGCGATATCATCTTGGAGATCATAATTCTCCTGTATAACCTTATGCAATTGTACGTACAACTCATTATACGTGTGTTGATGAATGCTCATATAAACTGCGCTCCCAATGATTGCTCCCGACAATAATAATCCGAAGCTCGCAAGCAGTCGTTGGTATCGGGCAAAAGGAGGGACTCTCAAGGCTGATGCCCACCTTTGCAGATCATTTGAATAAGCGCAGTTCCGAATTGTGCCCCTGTAAATGCAACGACGATATAGACAATCTGCTTGATTGCCGGATTGAGGTGGCCGATGGCCACATGACTTTCAATATAACGGATTGGATCAATAGTACCGCCTACCGCAGCGACCATTGCCCAAATTTTGATATTTTCCGAAATGGTCAGCATTTTCTCGGTTGGAGATTGCAAGGTTAATACGGCTGCGATCCCGCTTAACATACTGCCTCCGAATACGACTCCAAACGCAATACAGAAATACATGATAATACTTGCCCAAAAGCCAGCCATGTGCCAATCGCTTCCTTTCTACTGAGTTGGAGGACATACTCTCTCTACTACTGTATGGGACTGGCTAGCTCCAATATGATAAAATGTAAGGAATAAATCACGAAAGAAGGGGGGAACCAGCGGATGAGTTCGTTTGTACATCTGCATGTGCATAGTGAATATAGCTTATTAGATGGTGCGGCACGGATGGAGGAGCTTGTTACACAAGCTGCCAATCTGGGCATGACTTCTTTGGCGTTGACAGATCATGGCGTCATGTATGGGGCGATAGCTTTCTACAAAGCTTGCAAACAGCGGGGCATCAAACCAATTATTGGCTGTGAGGTTTACTTCACTTCGAGTTCCATTCGTGAAAAAGGATCGCGGCAGGAACAGCCGATTTATCATCTTATTTTGCTTGCCAAAAATTTCAAAGGCTATCAAAACCTAATGAAGCTCACGTCGATTGCACATCTACAGGGCTTTCACTATAAACCACGTATTGATTTAGAGCATTTATCCCAACACTCGGAAGGGCTTATTTGCCTTAGTTCCTGCTTAGGCAGTGAGGTTTCTCAGCATTTGCTGCATAACCGATATGACGAAGCTCGCAAAGCAGCAGAGCGTTATCGCGACATATTCGGTGACGATTTCTTTCTGGAGATTCAAGATCACGGCATGATTGAGCAGAAAAAAGTGATGGTTTCGATGATTGAATTGAGCAAAGAGACCGGGATTCCTTTAATCGCAACGAATGATGTGCATTATGTAACAGAGCCAGATCATGTCATGCAGGATATTCTTATTTGTATAGGCACTGGCAAAACAGTAGAGGACACAGATCGCCTCAAGATGGGCACGAGTCAGATGTATTTGAAAAGCGAAGAGGAAATGCGGCGTTTATTCGTCCATGTGCCTGAAGCGCTTGCGAATACTGCTGTGGTTGCCTCGCACTGCGAATTAGAACTGAAGTTCGGTAAGTCGATTTTGCCAAGTTTCAGTCCGATCCCTGAGCATTTAACAGCAGGGGCTTATTTGCAGGAGCTGTGCAGACTAGGGCTAGAACAGCGTTATGGAAGCAAGCCTGAGTGGCACGATGCGAGCCATCCATTGAGAAAACAAGCCGAAGAACGACTCTCTTACGAGCTTGGTGTCATAGCGAACATGGGCTTCTCGGATTATTTTTTAATCGTGTGGGACTTTATTCGATTCGCGCATGAGAAACGGATCATGACAGGGCCAGGGCGGGGATCCTCTGCGGGAAGTTTAGTAGCGTATGTGCTCCGCATTACGAATGTCGATCCGCTGCAATATAAGCTGCTATTCGAACGATTTTTAAATCCGGAACGGATAACGATGCCCGATATTGATATCGATTTTAGCGACGAACGTCGGGATGAAGTTATTGATTATGTCGTTGCCAAATATGGTCATGAACATGTAGCCCAAATCATTACCTTCGGAACGATGGCGGCGAAAGCCGCAGTTCGGGATGTAGGGCGTGTCCTTAATGTGCCTTATGGGGATGTGGATCGGGCAGCAAAAGCAATTCCGAATCAACTCGGGATGACTTTGAAGGAAGCACTTCAGGTTAGCTCAGATTTGAAAGGGATGGTAGCCAGACAACCGAAGACTGCAGAACTATTAGAGATGGCTATGCGAGTTGAGGGGATGCCGCGCCATGCTTCAACGCATGCTGCCGGAGTCGTCATTTCACGAGAGCCACTAACGCATTACGTACCTCTACAAGAAGGAACGACACAGACGGCACTCACCCAATATACGATGGAGCATTTAGAGGCGATCGGACTCCTCAAGATGGATTTCTTGGGGCTACGGACGCTTTCCATTATTGAACGAACGGTCGATTGGCTTTCCGAAATGGAAGAGGTTCAGATTAACTTCGATCTCCTTAATATGGATTCGGATGCTATCACCTATGAGATGCTTAGCAGAGGGGAAACAACAGGCGTATTCCAATTGGAGTCAACAGGTTGTCGCAAGGTCCTCAAGGACTTGAAACCATCTGAATTCGAAGATATTATTTCTGTCTTAGCCTTGTATCGTCCAGGTCCGATGGAGTTTATTCCCAAATATATTGCCGGTAAGCACGGACAAGTGGAGGTTGTTTACCCGCATCCAACGCTTGAGCCCATTCTACGGGACACTTACGGCATCATCGTTTATCAAGAGCAAATTATGCAAATTGCCTCGTCGATGGCAGGTTTCAGCTTAGGAGAAGCGGATCTACTGCGTAGAGCTGTTTCCAAAAAGAAGCGGGAAGTCCTTGATGAAGAGCGAACACATTTCGTGTCGGGAAGTTTACGTCAAGGCTTTAACGCGGATGAGGCGAATCATGTGTATGATATGATCGTGCGGTTTGCCGATTACGGCTTCCCGCGTGCTCATGCAACAGCCTATGGCGTCCTTGCCTTCCAAACGGCTTATCTTAAAGCGCATTATCCGATCTACTTCATGGCCTCGATGCTAACCGCAGTCATGGGGAATCATCGTAAGGTTGCTGAGTATGTTGACGAATGCAGACGAGTGAAGTTAGCTGTCCTGCCACCCGATGTGAATGGCAGTGGAACGGTGTTTACGCCGGATTCGAGTGCTGGCGCTATCCGATTTGGACTGGCTGCTATCAAAAATGTAGGAACACAAGCCATCGATGCCATTCTTAGCGAGAGAAAGAAAGCTCCGTTTGAGAGCTTGCTTGATTTCTGTCGCAGGGTCGACCTCCGTGTATGTAATAAGCGGGTTGTTGAATCGCTTATTCAAGGCGGAGCTTTCGATTCACTCGGTGGACATCGTGCCCAGCATCTCGCTATTCTCGATGAAACCATTGCTTCTGCTACGAAATGGCGCAAGGAACGGGACGATCTGCAGCTTCACCTCTTCGGATTCGTTGAAGAGCCGAACTGGGAGGTGGAGGTGCCGAATATCCCTCCGATGCCGCAATCCAAGCAGCTCGAGCTCGAGAAAGAGCTGCTCGGTATGTATATCTCTGGTCATCCACTGGATGCCTACACGGAACAGCTAGCAGAGCTGGATGCCGTGATGCTGCATCAGTTAACAGAGCTTCCAGATCATAGCGATGTTCTGGTTGCTGGGATGATCCTCTCGAACAAGACGATCGTCACCAAAAAAGGTGACCCGATGGCGTTCATGGAGCTGGAGGATCGCATTGATAAGGTCGAGGTGGTCTTGTTCCCCGAGACCTGGAAGAAGTCGGCTCCGCTCGTGCAGAAGGGCAGACTGGTTCTCGTCCGTGCGAAGCTGCAGCTTCAGGACGAGGACCCGCCCAAGCTGCTCGCGGAGCAGCTGGCCGCGCTGGACGACCCGGAGGCCGTCCAGCGGCTTCGCCGGCAGCCTGCGGGCAGACGATCCCCTGACGACGTCAGGGATCGTGCACCGCGCCCGGCTGCCTCACAGAGCGGCGCGCGCAGCGCCGCTCCAGCACCGCAGGCGGCCCCGGCAGCGGGGCGCCCACAGCCTACCGCTGCTGAGGCGAAGCCGCAGCGCGTGTTCGTCAAGATCACGGCTGATTGCGAGCAGCCGGATAAGCTCCTGCAGCTGAAGGCGCTGTTGAAGCTGCATAAGGGCCAGCTTGCGGTTGCGCTATTCTATGAGAGCAGCAACAAGCTCTTGGCCTTGAGCGACCAGTACCGGGTCGATCCGAACAAGGATCTTACGCGCATGATCGAGACGATTATGGGCAAAGATTCCGTGCGAGTAAAATGAGAAAATTTTAATCTTTGTTTTTCGCTTGTCGTTCTTGTGGTAAATATGACTTCCTCCGCATATGAATAGGAACCCGGCTTTTCTTATTCATATAAGCATCCCATTGCTAGGAGGAGGATTTATGACCGAACAACACATGATCCAGCTACTCCAGAAACGCGGCGTGTCCGTGGATCAAGTCTCAGAAATTGTATACAAGCTGCAGAAGCCGTATAATGATCAACTCACGATTGAAGAATGTGTAGACAGTGTAATGGCCGTACTTTCTAAGCGTGAAGTGCAATACACCCTCTATACAGGGATTGCACTGGATGAATTAGCCGAGAAGAAACTGCTGCCAGAGCCGCTGCAATCGATTCTTGAGGTGGATGAACCTCTCTATGGGGTAGACGAGACGTTAGCTCTAGGTATTGTTCATGTGTATGGGATGATTGGTTTAACCAGCTTCGGCTATTTGGACAAGGAAAAAATTGGAATTATTCGTGCTTTGAATGATGATCGCAGCGCTGTTCATGTGTTTCTAGACGATTTAGTTTGTGGATTAGCGGCAGCAGCCTCAGCCAGAATTGCTCACCAAAATGAGCATGCGCCTGATTATAGCTCTAAACACCGTCTGGACTAAGCCTAAATAGTTCAGGCTTTATTTTACATATAGAAATGATATGTTTCACGCGTTAAATCTGCTATATTTCTAGATAAACGCTCACGTCCAAAGTGGACTGTGTAGTCGTTTATTTTCGTTTCATCGATGTGCTCTGTTGCGGGCAAAAGTGGAATTATGCTATCATTATTGCATTGTGTGTTCCTATGCGTATAAAGGATGTTATTATCGTCATTGCTTAGTTGCCTTAGTGGTTGTAGTTGCACGTCATAGGAGGTTTATTCATGTGGACGGTGATCTATATAGCTCCTACTGCGAAAATTGCAGAGCGGATTAAACAGAGACTGACGGAAGAAGGTTTTCTAGTTCAGGTACGAGGCATCTCTTTATCCAAAAACCAGTTTGAAATTGTTGTTCCCGAAGGGGAGCTAGAAGAAGTACAAGAAGTGCTCAATTCTATTTTACATAGATAGATAAAGTAGAACTAAGAAACGTGGCTTGTCAGGGAATATAGATCATAGCCAAGTAGAGGTGGAAATGTGCTAAAGGATTTATTTCAAAAGCGAAAATATGCAACGATTCCTTCCGAGAGAACGAAAAGGGATATTCCTGAGGGTTTAATGAATAAATGTCCGAAGTGTGGCACGATTCAAACAAGCAAAGAGCTTGAGAAGAATCTAAAAGTGTGTACGTCTTGCGGTTATCATTATCGTTTAAGCGCATCTGAACGAATCCAACTTACGCTCGATGAAGGTCAATTTGTAGAATTTGATGCGGATATGATCTCCGAAGATCCATTGCAGTTTCCTGATTATGTCGAGAAATTGGACAAAGCCAAGAACGCTACGAAACTTCAAGATGCGATTATGACGGGTCAAGGAACAATTGGCGGATTTCCGGTTATCGTTGCGGCGATGAGCTTTGATTTTATGGGAGGCTCGCTAGGTTCCGTTGTCGGTGAAAAAATGACGAGAGCCGTCGAAATTGCGATTGAGAAAAAGCTTCCGATTCTCATTTATTCCACATCTGGTGGCGCACGTATGCAAGAAAGTATTCTTAGCCTTATGCAAATGGCCAAAACGAGTGCAGCATTGTCCAAGCTCAGCGAGGATGGCGGATTATTCATATCTATTATTACCGATCCGACATTCGGCGGGGTTTCGGCGAGCTTTGCGATGCTTGGCGATATTATTATTGCAGAACCGGCTGCTTCGTTTGGTTTTACGGGCCGCCGTGTTATCGAGCAAACGATTAAGCAGAAGCTTCCGGATAATTTCCAAACATCTGAATTCAATCTCGAGCATGGTCAGCTCGACAAGGTCGTCTGCCGCAAGGATATGAGACCGACGTTAATTAAGCTGCTCGACATGCATGGAACGAAGGAGGAGGCGACTTATGGCGGGTGAAATGCCGTTTGAACAGCCACTGGCGGAACTAAAAAGCAAAATTGCGGAGCTGCGTAAATTTGGGGCAGAAAAGCAAATCGACTTTTCAGAGGAAATTCGCCGTTTGGAAGAAAGATATGCGCAATTAGAGGATGAACTGTATACAACGATGACGTCTGCGGAGAAAATGCAATTAGCACGTCATCCGCAAAGACCGACGACGATCGATTATATTAACACAATTTTTACGGATTTCATTGAGTTTCATGGTGATCGCTTATATGGTGATGATCTAGCTATCGTTGGTGGACTGGCGAAACTGAACGGGGTACCCGTGACGGTTGTTGGTCACCAAAAAGGGAAAGATACGAAGGACAATATCGCGCGTAATTTCGGATGTCCGCACCCTGAAGGGTTCCGTAAAGCGCTGCGTTTGATGCGTCAAGCTAACAAATTTAAGCGTCCCATTGTGACATTTATTGATACCAAAGGGGCATTCCCTGGGAATGCTGCGGAAGAACGCGGTCAAGGAGAAGCGATTGCCAGAAATCTACTGGAAATGGCCTCTTTTCGTGTGCCGATCATTTGTATCGTTATCGGAGAGGGCGGCAGTGGCGGCGCTCTTGCATTAGGTTTAGGTAATAAGGTGTTAATGTTGGAGAACGCGATCTATTCGGTTATTAGTCCCGAAGGCGCGGCTTCGATTCTTTATAAAGATGCTTCTAAAGCATTACACGCGGCAGAAGCTATGAAAATTACGGCTGATCACATCCTTGAACTCGGTGTCATCGATGGAATCATACCGGAGCCCAAGGGCGGCGCTCACCGGGATTTACCAACACAAGCCGAACATATTAAATCAGCGATCTGGGAACAGCTTCAGCAACTGCTAAGTTTGAACGAACAGGAGCTGCTCGAGGACCGTTACCGGAAATTTAGAGATATCGGTCGGTTCACATTCACTCAGGAGGGTAACAGTAACCATGCGTAAAACCAAAATTGTCTGTACGATTGGACCAGCAAGCGAATCACAAGAAAATCTTAAAAAGCTTCTAGAAGCGGGCATGAACGTAGCTCGTCTTAACTTCTCCCACGGAGATTTTGAAGAGCACGGTGCACGTATCCGCAACCTTCGCGCTGCATCCGCCGAGACTGGTAAAGTAGCTGCTATTTTGCTTGATACCAAAGGACCGGAAATCCGTACAGGTAAGCTAAAAGAAGAGCCAATTGAGCTTGTTCAGGACAAGCATATTATTTTGACAACCGAAGAAATTCTTGGGGATACAGACCGTATTTCAGTTACGTATTCGGATCTGCCGCGTGACGTTAAAGTCGGATCAACGATTCTGATCGATGATGGTTTAATCGGTCTTACGGTTGTTGATATTCGTGGAACTGAGATCGAATGCCGTATCGTCAATGGCGGAACGATCAAGAGTAAAAAAGGTGTTAACGTACCAGGTGTGAAAATCAGCCTTCCAGGTATCACAGAAAAAGATGCGAATGATATCGTGTTCGGTATCGAACAAGGTGTAGATTTCATCGCAGCTTCTTTCGTGCGTAAAGCAAGTGATGTCATGGAAATTCGTGAATTGTTGGAGCGTCACAACGCTTCGCATATCCAAATCATCTCCAAAATCGAAAACCAAGAAGGCGTTGACAACCTTGACGAAATTCTTGAAGTTTCCGACGGTTTGATGGTTGCTCGTGGAGATCTTGGCGTTGAAATTCCTGCTGAAGACGTACCAGTTGTTCAAAAACAAATGATCAAAAAATGTAACATCGTTGGTAAACCGGTTATTACGGCTACAATGATGCTCGATTCCATGCAACGTAACCCGCGTCCTACACGTGCGGAAGCAAGTGACGTAGCGAATGCGGTATTCGACGGAACAGATGCGGTGATGTTGTCCGGTGAGACAGCAGCTGGGAAATACCCAGTTGAATCCGTTGAAACGATGGCTCGTATTGCTGAGCGTGCAGAAGCGGCTTTGGAATATAAAGAGATTTTCCTTCGTCAAGCACAAGCGCAACAAGTAACTGTAACAGAAGCGATCTCGCAAGCAGTAGCAAACTCCGCATTAGAGCTAGGTGCGAAAGCGATTCTAACGGCAACAGAAAGTGGTTACACAGCGCGTATGGTATCCAAATACCGTCCAAAATCCCCAATTATCGCTGTTACACCAAGCGAGCAAGTGATTCGTCGTTTATCCCTTGTTTGGGGTGTTATTCCGGTGTTGGGTACACAAGCGAAAACAACAGATGAGCTATTCAATCTAGCGGTAGACAGCTCCATCAAAACAGGAATCGTTTCCCTTGGCGATATCGTTGTCATCACAGCAGGCGTGCCAGTAGGCCGCTCTGGAACAACGAACCTAATCAAGGTTCATCACGTTGGTGAGATGATTGCCAAAGGGACAGGCATCGGGATGCAAACGGCTACGGGTACGGTTGTAACGGCGCGCACACCTGAAGAAGCTAACGCCAAAATGGTAGACGGCGCTGTGCTTGTAACAGTTTCAACAGATAAAGAGTACATGCCGGCTGTTCAACGAGCCTCTGCTTTGATTACCGAAGTGGGCGGCATCACGTCTCACGCGGCAGTCGTTGCACTAAGCCTTGGGATTCCAGTCATCGTAGGTGTAGAAAATGCCGTTGAATTAATTAAAGACGGTACAGAAGTTTCCATTTACCCAGAAGTAGGCGTTATCTACTCAGGTCAAGCGAGCGTTCTGTAAGAAAAGAGATAATGAAGAGTGAAGCGAGAGTATTCTTGCTTCACTCTTTTTTGCGTTGTTTTGATTCTACTAAACATGATTTAGGAATTTTCATGCCTCATCTACTCTAAACTAACCTCGAACTTTTAAACTTTGAACCCATTGGACTTTTCCAATGGGAAGCCATTATAAATGGCCAAAAAAGGGATTTGAATGGATAAATCCAATCAAATATCAGAAAAAGGGCATATTCAGACCAAGATAGGGCTCATCCAATGGATAAATCCAATGTTTAGCTTAAAAGAGAGGGCTAAAATAGAGTATTTAATGTATTTATCCAATGACACGAACTGAAAAAGGAATAACAGAACCCAAACGCGCCTCACAGCAGCATTTAAGACTCACATGCTACCTATGTTATAATGGATTTACAAAGTCATAGCGGGAGGATGTATCATGACTCAGCAACGGTGGCACCAACAACAGCTGCGTGTGCGTTATCAAGAGACGGATCAAATGGGGGTTGTGTACCATGCCAATTATTTGACTTGGTTCGAAATCGGCCGTACAGAGCTTATACGATCCCTAGGTTATCCCTATCGCAAAATAGAGGAAATGGGACTCTTGCTTCCCGTTACAGAAGCGGATCTCAAGTTCAAAAAACCAGCGCGATACGATGATCTCGTGGGTATCTATACATGCGTATCACAAATAAGCAGCGTTCGGATGCAATTTGCGTATGAAATTCGGAGAATAAACGACGATTTCACCGAAGAAATATTGGTGACAGGAACATCTGGTCATGTTTGGGTGAATCCTTCTTGGAGGCCAGTACGTATAGAAAAGGAAGCGCCAGAATTGTGGCAGCTTATTGCGAAGTATACTGAAGACGGAGGCTAAACCTATGTTTCGATGGATTATCGCTATTTTTATTCTCGTTCCTGCCGTAGAAATTACTATGTTAATCATGCTTGGACATCTAGTCGGAGGTTGGATGACCTTCCTGTTAATCATAGCGAGCGGTTTCTTAGGTGCTTACTTTGCGAAGCGCGAGGGGCGCAAGGTGATGGAATATGCGAAGTTCGAGTGGTCGCAGGGTCAGCTGCCAGCGCAGCAAATCCTTGATGGTATCTGTATTTTCCTTGGAGGAATTTTGCTCATTACACCTGGGTTCATTACGGATATTCTAGGTTTCCTGCTCGTCTTTCCTTACACAAGACCGATTTTCAAAGTATTACTGCTGGCCATCATTCGCAAGCAAATTGGCAAAGGCAATATGCACATCATCAATCGCAGATAAGTAACGAGTAAACGAAAGGCTCGGTCATCCTCCTATTCAGGAGGTGCCGAGCCTTTGTGTATGTAAGCTGCTATATCATGGAAGATTCTTGCCCGATAGAAGGCGGTTATTAGGATAAGGGAGACAGGTCCGACGATGAGTCCCAGCAGCCCGAAAAGTTTTAACCCTACAAACATCGCAATAAGCGTAGCAAGTGGATCCAGCCCGACTGAGGAGGCTAATACCTTGGGCTCCATGATTTGCCGCGCGATCACAATAACGCCATACAGGACACTGAGTCCAATACCAAGCACGATATTACCTTGAGCGAAGAAAACATAGAGGATCCATGGTACCATCACGGCACCTGTTCCCAGATACGGCATCAGGTCTGCTAAACCGGTTAATAAGCCGATGGTAATCGCATAATCAACACGGAGAATAAGCAAACCGATGATCACGACGAGTGCAGTAAGTGAAACGAGAATCAACTGAGCTCTCATATAGCCGAACAAGGCTTTCTGTAGATCCGTTCGGATCAATTTAGTCGTTTTAACAATCATGTCAGAGAAGATGCCCTTATAGCGTTTGATGAGCCCGTACCAGTCTTTACTGATGAAAAAAGTGGCCAACATGACGATGATCGTGATCGTCGCTATATTAGGTAGAGATGTCAGGAAAGCTTTGAGTGCGGCAAAAGTATAGGTGATGACCAATTTACTAACGTCGGCAATAGAGCCGGCAGTCGAGGAGAGATTGGTGTTAACTGTCTCCTGATATTTTGGATTATTTTCAAAAAACTCATTCACACGTTCAATCCATTGCTGGAAAGTGACTGAATTAATGAACACATTGAATTCCTCGACCCATCGGTTGATTTGAAGTTGAATCGTATCCGCAAGGGAGCCAAGTTCCACGACAATATTAGCTACAAGCAAAGTAATAATCGTAACCATCGCACCTAAAAATAAGAGCATGGATAACGAGACAGACAGCCACCTTGGCAGCTTTAATTTGAATTGAAAGAAATTAACTAGCGGGTTGAGCATAAGTGCGATAATCCAACCAAAAATAAATGGGTAAATGAGTGGAACGATATAGTAAAAGGCAATGGCTGCTAAGAAGAGAATTATGGCCACCCATATGCCTCTGAAAATTTGGTGAACCAGTCGCGGATTTAGGATACCCATGGTAGGAATCACTCCTTGTTTCAAGTCATTTATATTGTAACATGAACATGGATAAATACGGAAATATCATGATCTTTACAAAATCTTAATATATTGAAATACAGGGTATTGGATTGTCGCCCCACTAAGCCGCATAGTACAATGGAGATATTAGGTCACTAAAAATGGAAAAATACTGGAGGATTTATGAGTATTGCGCGCGAACCAGAACTAAAGGACGTTAAAGAACTCAAAGAAGTCAAAGAAGTCAAAGAGATTTCAACCAAGTACTTAAATCGTGATTTGAGCTGGATCGAGTTCAATTGGCGTGTGCTTGAGGAAGCGCAGGATGCGAGTACACCATTGCTAGAGCGTGTGAAATTTCTGTCGATCGTATCGAGCAACCTCGATGAATTCATGAGTGTTCGTGTCGCAGGACTCAAGGATCAGATTAAGGCTGGCTATACCAAAAAGGATTTCACCGGCTACACACCGGCAGGCCTCATTAAACGCATTATGAAGCGCACGGCGAAAATGGTGACAGAGCAGTACAAGACATATCGAGAAGTGACGCGGCTTTTGACGAAGGAAGGCATTGTATTTACCGAGTATGAGGATCTAAACACGTCTCAGAAAAAGGCCATGGATGCCTACTATCATGACATTATATTTCCTGTATTGACGCCGATGGCAGTCGATCAAAGCCGTCCTTTTCCACTTGTACATAATCAGTCGTTATATTTGGCCGTTTTACTTGTACGCGAAGGCGAAGATTTGGATGAGGAGCCTTATTTTGCAATCGTCCAAATTCCTAGTAATTTAGCTCGCTGCATACCTGTTCCTACCCGTTCCAATAGTAAAAAGACAGAATTTATTCTGCTTGAGGAACTGATTGAGCATCACATTCAATCGCTATTCAGCGGGTATACACCGATTTCTGTGCATGGGTTCCGTGTCACGCGTAATGCGGATCTAACGCTTAATGAAGAAGGCGCGGAGGATTTACTGGAAGAGATCGAAAAGGAGCTTAGACGCAGACGTTGGGGCTCACCCGTGAGGTTAGAGGTACAAGAGGGGATTCATCCTTATGCGTTAGCACAATTACAGGATGAATTTGAGATCGAGGAACAAATATTTGAGATCGATGGCCCTTTGGATATCACCTATTTTATGAAGCTTGCCAACACATTGAATGGGTTCGATAATCTACGTTATCCACGCATTGTTGCCAAATATCCTATTGAGTTTGAAGACACAGCAGATTCGGCGGACTTTTTTAATATTCTCAAAATGAAAGATGTCCTCGTTCACCATCCGTATGAGACGTTTGATGCAGTGACGGACTTTATCGTTCATGCCGCTTATGATCCTCACGTATTGGCCATCAAAATGACCTTATACAGGGCGAGTGGTAAATCGCCGATTATTCAGGCATTGGCTAGAGCGGCAGAATCCGGTAAACAAGTGACGGTAGTTGTCGAACTGAAGGCAAGGTTCGATGAAGAGCGGAATATAGCCTGGGCGAGAATGCTGGAGAAATCGGGCTGCCACGTCGTTTACGGACTAGTAGGACTCAAAACGCATGCCAAAATCACACTTGTCGTTCGTCAGGAAGAACATACGCTTCGACGTTATGTTCATGTTGGAACAGGTAACTATAATGACAGTACGGCGCGGCTCTATACAGATGTAGGCTTGTTCACGTCCAACAGTGTGATTGGAGAAGATGCTTCTGCGCTTTTCAACGAAATTACGGGCTATTCTGCCCCTCACGATTGGCAATCCTTTGCTGTCGCGCCAACGGACTTGAAAGATAAGTTATTTGAGCTCATCGCACGTGAATCGGAGCATGCTAAAGCCGGTCGTCCAGCTCGAATTATTGCGAAAATGAACTCCCTATCGAATCAAGAAATGGTGGATGCGTTATACGCAGCGTCACAAGCTGGTGTGAAGATCGAACTCATCATTCGAGGTGTCTGCTGCTTGAGGCCAGGTGTGCCTGGTCTAAGTGAGAATATTACCGTTCGGAGTATTGTAGACCGATTCCTGGAACATTCACGGATTTACTATTTCGAAAATGGGGGATATGTCGATGTCTATCTATCTTCAGCAGATTGGATGACGCGTAATTTAACTCGGCGAATTGAGTTGATGTGCCCGGTTTTGGACCGAGATATGAAGAAAATGATGATTCAAATTCTAAACGTGACACTCCATGATAATGTCAAAGCGCGAGAGCTGATGCCCAATGGCATGTATACGCGCATAAAAAATGAACTGACCCCTTATCGGAGCCAGTTCGAGGCGATGCGGATTACTTCATGGAAAAAACTTCGGTTTGAATCTTAAGCTTAATACCCCAGATTTTATCGAAATCTTTGGTGAATGCGTTAAGCTCCTTGAGTTCCAAATAAGGGTTATGCGCACAAAGCAGATTAAGATTCATGGAAGTATCATTGCGCTGGATCCTGATGGCTGCAAGAATGGGTTGTGTCTCGCTGGCATCCATAGCCATGGCAAGCTTAAGGATCGTACCAAGCTTAATGATTAAGGTAACATCGGATTCCAGTAATAGGTCCTTGTATACAAGTGCCTGCTGCTGGGTCCGATTTTTTGTTTTGAATGTTGCGATCAGAGAGGCAATGACAATCTCACGATGACTGAGGCCGTCAATATGCGCTTCTTGAATCATGTATTCGGTGTGCTTCAAGTATTGGTAGTAATGGACACTCACACCAATTCGGTACAAAAGAGCAGCTGTGTGCAGCATCAACCTGCCGCGTGCTTCCAGATCTGTCGATGGCGCCAGCGCGTCGTACAGTTGCATAGCAAAGGTATCAATATGCCGGACATGCGTGGTAGCTGCATTTGGGTGAAGTGCCAATATATTCTGAATGCTGGCTTCCAATACGTCAGCTTTCACGGGTTGCTTCGGATTATAGGTTTCAAAGAAAAGTCCGTCACGTAAACCAGATCCGCTGATGAGACAAGATGAGGATTTCGCGGCTTCGAAGATCGTCTCTAGAATAAGCAGGCCAGGTACCATGATATCAGCTCGTTCTTTGGCGAGGCCATCGATTTTCTTCCGTTTCTCAATAGTTATTGTGGATAACTGCAATGAAAATTCCTGCACCTCACCTGGCTTCATGACATAATTGTGAGCCAGCTGAAGCGGGTAATTATTTCGCTTGCGGCTCATTTTACCAAGTGTACGGATCGTCCCGCCTAGTCCGATCATTGGAAGATTAGGGGATTGCATAATCCATGGTTGAGAAGCTAACGCTTCGTTCACCATCTTGCGAATATCGCTGATTTCGGAATCTGTTAGATTAGCGCCCTTCATAAATTGACGAGTGGTATTCACGGCTCCAAAAGGAAAAGAGACACTTTGAACTAACTTCCGATCCTTTACTAAAGATACCTCCGTGCTTCCGCCACCGATATCAATAATCATGCCATTGCGGATATCCATGGAGTTAATGACGCCTAAATAACCATAGCGAGCCTCCTCAAAGCCGCTCAGAACCTCAATCGTGAGCCCTGTTTGTTCCTCGAGAATGCGTACGATTTCTGATGTGTTGGCAGCGTTCCGAACTGCAGCAGTAGCAACGGCTCGAACAGTTGTAACAAATTGAGACTGGCATAACCTGGCATAGTGGGTTAAGATAGGAACGATTGAAATAATATCTTTGTTATGTAAGATGCCATCAGGACCCATGCGTTCGCTAAGTCTTGCGGAATCTTTATGCTCACTTACAACGCGATAAGCTCCATGGGCATTTATTTCATAAATGACAAGTCGGATGGAGTTGGATCCGATATCGATGATGCCAATCCTAGTTGCAAGGTTGCTCATTATGTCGCTCCTTTTTAACTCAATTCACGGATTCATTCCTTACATTGTATCAATCTCGCACAAGGTCTACAAATTTTTCCGCGAACACTGCATAATTCGAGGAAATTAACAAAAACTTGTATCGTGTGTTTAGAACCTGTGTACGAAAAATGGTGTGAAAATTCCGCCAAAAAGAATTTCTATGGTAGTGATAATTTACTTCTATGACCTCTTTTGTTCACTTACCAAGTAAAATACTTTATTATTAAGAGTAGAAAACAGCAATATTATGCTAATAGAGTAGCTAAGGAGAGATTCCCATGTCTGCAACCAAAGGTTTAGAAGGAATTGTAGCCACAACCTCGTCGATCAGCTCCATTGTAGATGGTGTGCTTACGTATCGCGGGATTGATATTGATGACCTCGCAGAAAATGCGACTTTTGAAGAAGTTATTTACTTACTTTGGTTCGGTAAATTGCCTACTCAAGCTGAACTTGAGAAATTGCAAAGCGACCTGAACGCATACAGCAAAGTACCAGACGCGGTAATTGATCTTATTCGTGCCTTCCCGAAAGATGTGAATTCCATGGCTGCACTTCGTACAGCAGTGTCTGCACTTGCCCTGTATGATGCCGAAGCAAATGATTCAAGTTCGGAATCCAATGTGCGTAAAGCCATCAAATTGCAAGCGCAAATCCCTGCTATTATCGCGGCGTTCGCACGTATTCGTGAAGGCAAAGAGCCAGTAGCTTCCCCAGGATATTCTTCTGTAGCTGCTAACTTCTTGTTCCAACTGACGGGTAACGAGCCGGATAAAGTTGCAATCGAAGCTTTGGACAAAGCATTAGTACTTCATGCTGACCACGAGTTGAATGCATCCACATTCGCTGCGCGCGTAACTGTAGCAACATTGACAGATATCTACTCAGGTATTACTTCCGCAATCGGCACACTCAAAGGACCTCTTCACGGTGGTGCTAACGAAGCGGTAATGGTTATGCTGGAAGAGATCGGTACTGTTGAGAACGTTGTTCCTTACATTAACGGTAAATTAGAGCGCAAGGACAAAATCATGGGCTTTGGTCACCGCGTATACAAAAACGGCGATCCACGTGCAAAGCACTTGCAAAAAATGTCCTATGAGCTTGGTAAATTGACGGGCAACCTGAAATGGTACGAAATGTCCATTAAAGCAGACGAGTTGGTAACAGGTCTTAAAGGTTTGAAACCGAACGTTGACTTCTACTCGGCATCCGTATACACAACGCTAGAAATTCCACGTGACTTGTTCACGCCGATCTTCGCGATCAGCCGTACATCCGGTTGGGCAGCTCATATTCTTGAGCAGTACGAGAACAACCGCTTGATCCGTCCTCGCGCTGAGTACACAGGTCCAGTTAACCAAAAATATATCCCAATTGGCCAACGCTAATTGTTCATGCATTAAGCTCAAGGTGCGGGCAGTTCGGTACCCATCCCTAGGTCATCTGGGGGAGTACTGCGACTCCCGTCACTTTTTGTGTGCCTAGTTATGCACAACATATAGAAAAGAAATCATTTTCATACAAATTTGAGGAGGAACTATTATCATGCCACAATTCGAAGCTTACGAACTTCCAACAGAAGGACAAAAAATCACGATCGAAAACGGTGTACTTCAAGTCCCTAACAATCCAATTATCCCTTTTATCGAGGGTGACGGTACAGGTCCTGACATCTGGGCAGCTTCCGTACGCGTTCTAGATGCTGCAGTAGAGAAAGCATACAAAGGCGAAAAGAAAATCGCTTGGTACGAAGTATACGCTGGTGAGAAAGCATTCAACAAATTTAACAGCTGGTTGCCTAACGATACGTTAACAGCTATGAAAGAATACATCGTTTCCATCAAAGGACCTCTAACTACACCAATCGGTGGCGGTATCCGTTCCCTGAACGTGGCACTTCGTCAAGAGCTTGATCTTTACGTATGTTCCCGTCCAGTTCGTTACTTCGATGGCGTACCATCCCCAGTTAAACGCCCTGAGTTGGTTGACATGGTTATTTTCCGTGAAAACACAGAAGATATCTACGCAGGTATCGAGTGGGAAGCTGGATCTGAAGCAGTTAAGAAAGTAATCTCCTTCTTGCAAAACGAAATGGGTGTTAACAAAATCCGTTTCCCTGAAACTTCAGGTATCGGTGTTAAACCAGTATCCTCCGAAGGTACAGAGCGTTTGGTTCGCGCAGCTATCGAGTACGCAATCAAACATGGCCGCAAAACATTAACATTGGTTCACAAAGGTAACATCATGAAATTCACAGAAGGCGCGTTCAAAAACTGGGGTTATGAGTTGGCTGAGCGTGAATATGCTGATAAAACATTTACATGGGCACAATACGATCGTATTAAAGAAGCAGAAGGCGCAGAAGCTGCAAACAAAGCACAAAAAGATGCAGAAGCTGCTGGCAAAATTATCGTAAAAGATGCTATCGCTGACATCGCGCTTCAACAAGTATTGACACGTCCAACTGATTTCGACGTAATCGCTACATTGAACTTGAACGGTGACTACCTGTCTGATGCACTTGCTGCACAAGTTGGTGGTATCGGTATCGCTCCAGGAGCTAACATCAACTACTTGACTGGTCATGCAATCTTCGAAGCAACTCACGGTACAGCTCCTAAATACGCTGGTCTTGATGTTGTTAACCCAGGTTCCGTAATCCTTTCCGGCGTTATGTTGCTTGAGCACCTTGGTTGGTTGGAAGCAGCTGAGCTGATCTACAAAGGCTTGGAAACATCCATCAACAACAAAACTGTTACTTATGACTTCGCACGTTTGATGGAAGGCGCGAAAGAAATTAAGTGCTCCGAGTTCGCGAACGAAATCATCAAAAACATGGCTTAATTCATACCTATCGTTGAGTTAGACAAAAGATTATGAGGAGGTACATTTTAAATGGCTATTCGTCGTAATAAAATTACCGTTGTTGGCGCGGGTTTCACAGGTGCTACTACTGCTCTAATGCTAGCTCAAAAAGAACTTGGTGACGTTGTTTTACTCGATATTCCGCAATTAGAAAACCCTACAAAGGGGAAAGCACTTGACATGCTTGAGGCAGGTCCAGTGCAAGGCTTTGACGCTCAAATCACAGGTACATCCAGTTATGCGGATGCAGCTGGTTCTGACATTGTCATCATCACGGCAGGGATTGCTCGGAAACCAGGGATGAGCCGCGACGATCTTGTTAACACAAATGCGGGTATCGTGAAATCCGTATGTGAGAACGTGAAGGAAGTTGCTCCTGATTCCATCGTGATTATTTTGAGTAACCCTGTTGATGCGATGACTTACGTCGCTTACCAGGCGCTAGGTTTCCCGAAAAATCGCGTTATCGGTCAATCCGGTGTACTTGATACAGCCCGTTATCTGACGTTTATCTCGCAAGAGTTGAACGTATCCGTTGAGGATGTGAAGGGGGTTGTTATCGGTGGACATGGCGATGACATGGTACCACTCGTGCGTTACACATACGCTGGCGGGGTGCCTATTGAGAAGCTGATCGCAGCTGATCGCATCGAAGCCATCGTTCAACGTACACGTACTGGCGGCGGCGAAATCGTTAACCTGCTTGGTAACGGTAGTGCATACTACGCACCAGCGGCTTCTCTTGTGCAAATGACGGAAGCCATCCTGAAAGATAAGAAGCGAATCATTCCAACAATCGCGCTGCTTGAAGGCGAGTACGGCTATAACAACCTGTTCATGGGTGTTCTCACAGTTCTGGGTGCTAACGGCATCGAGAAAATTATGGACATCGAATTGACAGACGCTGAACGATCTGCATTGGACAAAACAGCTGAATCTGTACGTAACGTCATTAAAGTAGTGGCAGGTTAATAAATGAGAGGCCAGTCTCCTAGGTTTTAGGGGGCTGGCCTTTTTTTGTAATGATGCACAAAAAGTTGTTGTTTTTGTAAATTAATTTCCAGAATCTATCCCATGAGCATGGCCTATGATACGATATGTATAGCCAAATTACATTGGTTAATTATTCCATAGGATGGTGGGAATTAATGTTGAGAAGAAGTTGGTTTAGCAAGAAAGGCTTGCGAAGATTGTGGGTTACCGCGGCAATATTTAGTACATTGGTAAGCGTCGTACCGCAAGCATGGGCGGAAGGACCAAATGATCCAGCACCATCGATTACACCTGCATCCCCTAATGGAAAAAAGGTCTTGTTTGATAATACCCATGGTCAAACTGCAGGAGCGGCAGATTGGGTAATCGATGGGGCTTTCTCTGATTTCGCAAATGCGTTAGGAAACGCCGGTTACTATGTGAAGGAATTACGTAAAAGCACAGCAATTACACTTTCGGACTTATCTGCTTATGATGTATTCGTTATAGGGGAAGCTAATATTCCATATAAAACCACAGAACAAAGCGCTATGCTGCAGTACGTGCAAGCAGGCGGTAGCATTTTCTTCATTGGCGATCATTACAAT
Source organism: Paenibacillus allorhizoplanae (assembly GCF_927798215.1). Lineage (NCBI taxonomy): Bacteria > Bacillati > Bacillota > Bacilli > Caryophanales > Paenibacillaceae > Paenibacillus > Paenibacillus allorhizoplanae. The sequence continues at coordinate 443,916 of NZ_CAKMMW010000003.1, read as the reverse complement.
GCAGATCGGAATAAGAACCGCTGGGACGCTTCAGAGGTATTCAATGGCTATCGCCGAGGGGCTTGGACGAATCCTGCCTTAGGGATGAGTACCGCAGAGGCAACTTCGGCAGCGATGTCAGGAGTAGCAAGCTCAGACTGGTTATCGACGAACTTCGGTGTACGTTTCCGATACAATGCGCTAGGTGATATCACGGCGAATAATATGGTGAGCGGTGCGCAGGGGTTTGGCATAACAAGCGGAGTTTCCACCGTGGCTATGCACGCAGGTTCTACCTTAGCGATTACCGACCCTAACAAAGCAAAAGGTATCGTGTATTTGCCGGCGACAACGACGAAATGGGCGAGTGCTGTGGATCAAGGCGTATACAATGGCGGAGGCGTAGCGGAAGGACCGTATGTGGCCGTTTCCAAAGTCAGCGCTGGTAAAGCGGGCTTTATTGGTGATTCATCGCCTGTTGAGGATGCAACACCGAAATATAAGCGAGAGGAAACAGGCGATACGAAAACGACATATGCCGGTTTTCAGGAGCAGAATGACGCAACCTTGCTCGTCAATATGGTCAATTGGTTAGCTACCAAAGAGAGCTACACGAGTTTGACGCAGGTGTCAGGATTGACTTTAGACACGGCGACCACGCTATTCACATGGGAACAGCCGGCTAACACGACGGAGCCGCAAGCGGAGCCATGGGCAGCACCAGCAGCAGGGTATAAGTGGTATGATCCAACGACATTTAAAGTAGGATCGTATGGAGTTGCTTCGTCTACGAATACAACAGACCCCTTTGCTTTCGTTCATCAAGCTCAGCTGCCGAATCATTACGTATTCCAAGTAAAGATTATTATGAACGGGTTAGCTGCGAATTCGACAACCACTGGTTATAATCTAGGGATTTACAATGGTTCTGGAACGCAAGTGGCGAAGGTACAGAATAGTGATGGCTCATGGCCAGCTGCCTATGGATATAGCACGAGCTTCTCGATGACAGCGAATGCTAGCGGGCACGCAGAGAAGATTGTCAGTGTCCAAATCAATACGACCGCATCTGGAGCAGCGAGCATGCGGATTAGACAGAATACAACGAATAAATTCACGGAAGCTGTGACGATTGCAAATGTAGCAGCAGAGCCGTTGCCTTAAGCCCATAAGATTAAACGAAGGTAGAACAACGCCAGCTTCCTGTACGGAAGCCTCCGGATGAATGGACAATAGAGGATCGAAAGGTCATTCTATGTCACTGTTCGAAGGCTTCCGCAGGGAGAGTAGGGGTTGTTTTCTACTTATTTAGTCACAGTTTTATGGAGATATGGTGAATTTGTAAGAATTTTGACATCGCTTTCTTGTTACCCACATTCCGATTCTGTATACTAAAAGAGAACGATTCTAATTAAAATTGCGGAGGTCGACTTAATGCCAGAATCAGTGCAACATGTAATGCTTTTTTTACACGTAATTAGTGCTTTATTGCTTGGATCTTATGTTGTTTTCCCTTTCATTGTAGGACGAGCTGCTAGCTTATCCGGCGCAGGACAAGAAAGCTTCATGGGATTACTATCTACGCTTAACCGAATTGGTCAGTTTTCATTGATTGTTACCTTCATCTCTGGAGGAGCAATGGTTAGCGAAGGTAGTTTCTCTGGTTTATGGATGGCACTCGCTATCATTTTACTCGTAATTGTGGGGGCAGTTACAGGAATGATCGGTGGCCGCATCAAGAAATTGAGAGCGAACAGTGCAGCAGGTAAAAGTACAGCAGCTGATGCTGCGAAAATTAAAACATTCAGCTGGATCGCTGCTATCGCGGTTATCTTAGCTATTGTGATTATGACAAATCCCCAAATTTTGGCGTAGTCGATAAAGATACAAAAAGAACCTCTTATATCGCATGGAACATGCGGTGTAAGGGGTTCTTTGTTGATGATATTTGCTGAATAATTATTTAGCGAATGAGGTGAATTAGGTGAATATAGCTGGAGGTTTCCAGTTATTCGAGTATGAAACTGAAATTAGCTCGGGTCCGCGATATCCAACGTGATCTCATCCAACGTTTTCTCGAAGGAGGCACTCATATGCTCCAAGAAGTAATCGACTTCCGGCATGTTCATCTTTTTCAAGCTGTCGAGCACTTGCTGCTTAGCAACAACAAACTCGCGGTTGCCGGTAGAAAGCTCTGTTAAGCATTTGATATAGGCTTCGATTAGATCAGCGGCCTTTACCCAACGGTAGAGCTCAGGGTCAGGATCTTGAATGAGGCCACGATAGATGTTGCTGAGCGCTGGTGGGATTGTGCCTATCAGCCGTTCTACGGCGACGTCTTCAATCTCGCGGAAATTCCGCAGAATTTGCTCGTTGTTGTGTTTCACGGGCTGAGGGATGTCACCCGTCAGCACCTCGGAGGCATCGTGGAACAATGCGATAGAGACGACGCGGTCGGTCGGGACATTCCCACCGTAGACTTCGTTGGAGATGGTGCACAGCATGTGCGCGATCGAAGCTACGTAGAAGGAATGCTCGGCTACGTTCTCGCGGCGCATGTTCCACATGAGACTCCAGCGGTCAATATATTTGAGACGATATAAGTAAGCGAAAAAGTGATGATTCATAAGTGAATAATTTCCTCCTGAAAACGGACCGCAAACATTCCGCAATTTATGGTACCTAACAGGTATATCACTTCGCCAATTTGAAGTCAACAAATCAGTTTGGCGAGTGGGAAGGAAGGGACTGTTCCGTAAGATACCGCTCCTCTTGCATCTTAGTTTAAGTCCATTTCAACTAAATAGGTATCTACGTTACCTCTGAGACTCGTCTTGAAAGCTAAAAAGATTGCACAAAAAATGCTGTCCTAAAGTAGAAATATCTACTTATGGAACAGCATCTAGTTGTGTCTATTTCACGCTCGGCGACACCCGTTCAGCCATCTTACCGGTGGCCGGGGTATAGACGAGCGATTGCCCGATCAGCGCTTGCAGATCATCAAGCGCGATCGTGACCTTCCCGTGCTCACGCAGCACGGGCTCCCGCAACCGGACGCGCGTGTCGCTGCCGCGCGTTGCGGTCTTGGCATTCACCTGCAGGGTGAATGCCTGTTGCCCGAGGCGGAGGCGAAGCGCTCCGCCTTCAGCCGTGGCGCTGCCGCCGAGCTGCGAGATGGCAGCGGCGGCGTCCAAGCGCAGCGGCGCACTGTCACGCTGCGCCTGAACACGGCGCTGGATCGAGCGCAGCAGCAGCTCCGGCGTGATGTTCGGGCTGCCCGCGTTGATCCGCGGGATCAACATGTGATCGGCGCTGCGCGTCGCCATCTCGGGCGAGATCGTGAAGGCGTAGCGGATGCCTGCCTTCTTCACTTGTTCCGTCGCCGCAGGCGATGTGATGCCGTACGGGTACGCCATCGCGTCGAGCGGCTTGTTATCCGTGAGCGGTGCAAGCTTGCCGATGCAGGCTTGCGCATCCGAGAAAACGCGCTGCTGATAAGCATCCGCGTTCTCTCCATCAAGTCTGCCTACAAGCGCGGCTTCTCCACTCGGGAGCTTGTGGTGAAGGTTGTCCGTGTGGCAGCCGATGTCGATGAAATTCGTCGTATGCGTCATTTCGCTGATTTGCTCCTTGGACATCGACGGAATATAGGAGGCCAAGGGGTTCGCTAAATCCGTTGTGATGACGAAGTTGACAGCGGGTATGCGTAAGCTTTTGAGAATCGGATAAGCTCCTGTAAAGAAGCTTTGATACCCATCATCAAAAGTGACCAGCACCGCGTTCGATGGAACCGTTGAGCCTGTCAAATACATTTTAAACTCATCTAATGAAATAAAATGATAGCCTTTGCTGAGCAGAGTTGTTAACTGATTCTGAAATAGCGCACTTGTGATTGTACTTGAGCTTGTATCGGTGTCATGGATGTGATGATACATCAGGACGGCAACCTGATCTTGGAAGTAAATGGTCTCGGACCGTTCAGCCTGCAAAGGGGTTAGCAAAAGCGTAAGCCCTAGTAGACTAACGAGAATCGAAATCGCAATCCGTTTATACATGTCAGTGAATCTCCTTGTTTTGCTCACAAGAACCGTCGAACTGTTCCTATGAGGTATGGTATAATGGTTTATATTCTTTACGATTATGCGGGTAATTGAGAGGAGCTAGAAAGCGTTATGCAACATTTTTATCAAAGTGTGTATGATTTAATTGTAGAAACATCCACGAATCTTCCTGGTGATGTTCGTCGTGCGGTACAGGCTGCACAAATAAAAGAGGACAATGGCACGCGTTCCGCGTTGTCGCTATCCCGAATTGCTGATAACATTCATATGGCGGAAACGAATGTATCCCCGATTTGTCAGGATACAGGAATGCCAACGTTTATTATACACTGTCCAGTTGGGGCAAACCAAATTGTTATGAAGAAACATATTCTTGAAGCCGTTGCGAATGCGACGAAAGCTTCTAAACTTCGGACGAATTCCGTAGATTCACTTACGGGTGCTAATAGCGGGGATAACCTCGGGCCAGGAACACCAGTTATTCATTTTGAGCAATGGGAACGCGACGATGTGGAAGTGAAGCTCATTCTCAAAGGCGGCGGATGCGAGAACAAAAATATTCAATATAGCCTACCAGCTGATCTGGAAGGTGTAGGCAAAGCAGGTCGTGACCTCGATGGGATTCGCAAGTGCGTTATGCACGCGGTCTATCAAGCACAAGGTCAAGGTTGCAGCGCAGGCTTTATTGGTGTTGGCATCGGTGGCGATCGGACAAGCGGTTACGAGCTTGCGAAGCATCAATTGTTCCGTCATGTTGACGATGTAAACCCACATCCAGACCTTCGTAAGGTTGAAGAGTACGTGATGGAGCATGCAAACACGCTAGGGATTGGGACGATGGGCTTTGGCGGTCAAGTTACTTTGCTTGGTTGTAAAGTGGGAGTGATGAACCGTTTGCCAGCTAGCTTCTTCGTTTCTGTGGCGTATAACTGTTGGGCGTTCCGTCGCCAAGGTGTGATTTTGAATGCGGAAACAGGCGAAATCAATGGCTGGTCTTACCCACGAGGTGTTGAGGTTTCTTTCCAAGAGGCTTTCGAAGCAAGTGCGGAAGAAGCTAGAAACACGCCACAAGAAGAGCGTCGCGAGATCGTGTTGACGACTCCAATTTCGGAAGAGCAAATTCGCAGCTTGAAGGTCGGTGATGTCGTAGTTATTAATGGGACAATGCACACTGGACGCGATGCCTTGCACAAATATTTGATGGATCACGATGCACCAATCGATCTGAATGGCGCAGCTATTTATCACTGCGGTCCGGTTATGGCTAAGGATGATGCGGGTGAGTGGCACGTGAAGGCGGCTGGGCCGACAACGAGTATTCGTGAGGAGCCTTACCAAGGCGAAATTATTAAAAAGTTCGGTATTCGCGCGGTTATTGGTAAAGGCGGCATGGGGCCGAAAACGCTAGCGGCGTTGAAAGATCACGGCGGTGTATACTTGAATGCCATTGGTGGTGCTGCACAGTACTACGCACAATGCTTCAAAAAGGTTGAAGGCGTTGATTATCTAGAATTCGGTATTCCAGAAGCGATGTGGCATCTGGAAACAGAAGGCTTCGCTGCGATCGTGACGATGGATTCACATGGCAACAGTCTACATGCAGATGTAGAGAAGAACTCGTTAGAAAAATTGGCAGCTCTGAAAGAGCCCGTTTTCAAATAATAATTGGCTCGGGATCACCTTTACAAAAAAAATACTGGATTAGCTGTAGAAATTAGGGTTACTATTTAGAGTAGCCCTTTTTCTATATGTTATAGACTACATCGGCACACAACCCTGTTGGAGGTTCATGCATCCATGACGAAATTTCGTGCAAAGTTAACCCTGATTTTAATCTTATTAATTGGATGCTCGATGTTGGTTGCCGGTATTTTCATGGCAAAGGTTCTCGAGAGTTCACATGTGAATTCATTACAAGAAAATATGGAGCGAGAGCTTCATGTGATTGCTTCCAGTGGTGTATGGGATTATCAAGGGACGGACGCGGAGTTGATTAAGTATTATACGGCGCAGGCCCACCGGCTCAAAGACGCGACAACGGAGCGATTGACGTATGTACGTGCTGACGGCAAAGTTCTCGGTGACTCCGACCAACTGCCAGAGCAGATGGACAATCATTTAACAAGACCGGAAATCGCGGCAGCGGCTAAAGATGGAATTGGTTATACGACACGGTATAGTGACACGCTAAAGGAGAACATGCTGTATGCCGCTATTCCGGTAAAAAATGAAGCCAAAGTGACAATGGGGTATTTACGTATTTCGTTGAGCTTAGCTCAAGTAGATAAATCCATTCGCAGTCTCTGGTATTTCCTTGTTTCAGGACTCGCGATCCTCTTTGTTATTGCAGGTATTGTCAGTTATCGCATTGCTAAAGGAATTACACGTCCGATCGAGCGGATGACGAAAGTAGCGCAGCAAATCACGAATTTGAATTATGAATCTCGTGTCCCTGCTTATCGGAATGATGAGGTAGGGCAGCTTGGACAGGCTATTAATCGTATGTCTGAAAGCTTGCAAGGTCAAATGGCGCGCATCCAAGAAAATGAACGCAGACTGCAAGGCGTCATGGAAAATATGATGAGCGGCATCATGATGATTGACCGCGAAGAGCGGATTATGCTGCTCAATCCTTCAGCTGAAGCTATTCTGGGCTTCTCATCCCAAGAGCTATTAGGGAAGAAATATAATGAAGCAAAGCAGCAATATGATTTTACCAAGATGATTCAAGAATGCATTGAGCTTCAGGAACCGATTTCGGACGAGATGATGTTCTATTACCCAGCTGAGCGTATCTTGGATATTCATTTGAGTCCTATTGCACATGAAGATGAAGAATGGTCAGGCGTGCTTATCGTCCTGCACGATATCACGGCAGTTCGCAGATTAGAGCGAATGCGCAGTGAATTCGTGGCGAATGTTTCCCATGAGTTGAAAACGCCCATTGCGGCAGTTAAGGGCTTTGCGGAGACGCTGCTGGCAGGCGCGTTGAACGATAAGGAAACGGCGGTATCGTTTCTGCAAATCATTTTTGATGAGAGTGAACGGTTGAACCGATTGATTGGGGATATTCTAGAACTTTCGAAGATTGAATCGAAGCGAATTCCGATGAATTTCTCTCCTGTTTATTTGCCTGAATTTGTAGATAGATCACTTAGTGTATTGCGAAAAGAAGCCGAGAAGAAGCATATTGAGCTCAGTATGACGGTTGAGGATGATATGTATATTGAAGCGGACGAGGATCGGTTGCGACAAATTATCATCAATTTGCTGTCCAATGGCATTGCCTATACGCAAGATGGCGGGAAAGTCAGGCTTCGTGTAGAACCTCTGGAGACCAATGCTGACGGGGATTATGAGCGACTGCGCATCATTGTCTCGGATACGGGGATGGGAATTCCGAAGAAGGATTTGCCGCGTATTTTTGAACGGTTTTATCGGGTGGATAAAGCGCGCTCCCGAAGCTCAGGCGGTACAGGACTAGGGTTATCCATCGTTAAGCATTTAGTGGAAATGCATAAAGGCACGATTCGCGTTGAGAGTGAAGTTGGCGTAGGTACGAAATTTATTATTGAATTGCCTGTGATTCATTAAAATAGATCGATAATAAGTTGCGGATTTACACCGCGATGACGAAGGTTTTACAATGCCTTTACATTTGTGTGATACACTCAAGTTGTGCATTGTTAATAAACTGTAAATGCGGGGGATCCCATGGCACAAAAGATACTAGTAATTGAAGATGAGCCGACATTGGCTCGGTTGTTATCTTATAATCTTTCGCAGGAAGCCTATGATACGAAGGTCATTGATCATGGTGGAGATGGCCTGCAGGAAGCGCTTCAGCAGTCGTATGATTTGATTATTTTGGATATTATGCTGCCAGGTCTTAGTGGCTTTGAGGTGTTGGCGAAGCTTAGACAGAAAGGAAATCGAACGCCTGTCATTATCCTGACGGCACGCAACGCAGAAGATGAAGTTGTACAGGGATTGAAGCATGGGGCGGATGATTATATCACGAAGCCATTTGGGGTGGCCGAGCTGCTTGCGCGTGTGGCTGCTGTCTTGCGGCGTACTCAATCGGATGAAGCGGCTGCGGATATAGCCAAATCGAATGAGAAAGTGATTCAGGCGGGTGAGCTTCGTATTTATCCAGAGAAATATGAAGTTGTGCTGGGTGGCGAGTCGATTCCGTTGCGTCCTAAAGAGTTTGAGGTTCTGTTATATCTAGTTCAGCGACCAGGCGTCGTTGTTACACGAGATGATCTTATGAATATCGTGTGGGGCTTCGACTATATTGGGGGCCAGCGTACGGTTGATGTGCATGTGAGCTCTCTGCGCAAGAAGTTGGAAATGAATCAGCAGTCGGTTCAGATTGATTCAATACGCGGCGTGGGGTACAAGCTTGTAGCCACGATGATTAAAAAGTAAGTAGCATGGATGCTGATTAGTCAGTGGCCGTGCTTTTTTTCTGTTGTGGGACTTAGAGGCGATAACACAATTGCATACAATATTCGCAAAATCGGGAATTTTATTAACGGTGGTATTGGGTATAATTAATATATACATATGAGTACTGTCATTATAAGAATTTGCAGGATCATTATAGAGGAGGAACATCATGTCAACGACGTATCGGATCGCGATTATTGGGTGTGGAGGGATTGCTAATGGCAAACACATGCCTAGTCTAAGTAAATTGGACAATGTAGAAATGGTAGCATTTTGTGATATCATTTCGGAGAAAGCGCAGGAAGCTGCTGCGAAGTTTGGCAAGGGAGAAGCTCGCGTTTATGAAGATTATCGTGAGGTGTTGAAAGACAGCTCCATCGATATCGTACATGTGTGTACGCCGAATGATTCCCACGCGGAAATTACGATTGCTGCTTTGGAAGCAGGCAAGCACGTGATGTCAGAGAAACCTATGGCGAAAACAGCAGCAGACGCAAGACGTATGGTTGAAGCAGCTAAACGTACTGGCAAAAAGCTAACCGTTGGCTACAACAATCGCTTCCGTGGCGATAGCCAACATTTATATAAGATTTGTTCCGAAGGCGAGCTTGGCGACATTTATTTCGCGAAGGCACATGCGATTCGTCGCCGCGCAGTACCTACATGGGGCGTGTTCCTAGATGAAGAGAAACAAGGCGGAGGCCCGTTGATCGATATCGGCACGCATGCATTGGATTTGACGTTGTGGATGATGAACAACTATGAGCCAGCGGTTGTTTTGGGGACTTCCTATCACAAGCTATCCCAGCGTGAGAACGCGGCAAATGCTTGGGGCCCTTGGGATCCAGCTAAGTTCACCGTGGAAGATTCCGCATTTGGCATGATTACAATGAAAAATGGTGCCACAATTATTCTTGAATCGAGCTGGGCGTTGAATACGCTTGAGGTTGACGAAGCGAAATGTACACTTTCCGGAACGGAAGGCGGCGCTGATATGAAAGGCGGCCTTCGCATCAACGGTGAGAAGCACAGTCGTTTGTTCACGACAGAAGTGGAATTGCAAGCGGGCGGAGTTGCATTTTATGATGGAAAGGCAGAAGTTGCCTCAGATCTAGAAATGAGATTATGGATTCAAGCGATAGAGAATGACACTGATCCTGTTGTTACACCAGAGCAAGCTTGTGTGGTATCTGAGATTTTGGAAGCCATTTATGAGTCTGCGAAAACAGGTAAAGCTGTATATTTCGACTAGGACTATAAAATCCTATTTCCTGGGAAATAGTTAATGACATGAAAAATCCCTTCTTCCGATAGCGATTATCGGTTGGAGGGATTTTTTGTTGATTTTCGATGCTCACCAGGTGACGCGCCAGTGCGTTGTTTGAATATTTTAGAAAAATGATGCAAATCAGCAAAGCCACAATATTCGGAGATGGATTCAAGACTGAGCTCTGTATTAATAAGTAGTTCCTTGGCATGGTGAATGCGCATCTGCAGTAAGTATTGATGAGGAGAAGTGCCGTAACGTTGTTTGAAGAGGAAACTGAACCTAGAAACAGATAAATTGGCGCGATCCGCCATATCCTGAACGGAAAGGGGATCACTCAAGTGATTTGAGAAATAGGAGGTGATCCAGTTTAGGGATGGCGTAGGTGAAGGAACCTCGCGTTGATACGATTCTAATAAAGTTAGGATGATTTCTAGCATAATTTGCTGAGCTTTTAGTTGGTTAAGCGGATTAGACAAATGGACAAGCTCAATGGTTTGCATCAGTTTTTCTTTGAGCAGAAGGGGATCTTGTGGTTGGACGTGTACGGGAACTCGAATACTGAATAGTTCTTGAAGAGTTGGTTGCATCAGATGGCTATAGGCAGATAGGTCAATTTGCCCTGGTCGTGTGGGAAAGCTATCTTCTCTTTCGGGATTATAGGCGATGTCAAAGTGGAGAAATGGTGTGACTGTGTTCGTTAGTCCCTCTAAGGAAATCAGACTGCCTGGTTGGACGAGGCAGAATTGACCTGGATTGAATATGTACTTCTGATGATCGACCCAAAAACAGCATGTACCTTCCTGGATGTATACCAATAAATAGTCGAGGAGTCTTCTCTCTGGGTAATTCCATGGTTTGCGAACGGCAAAGTCACATTCTCTGATGTAAGGGACAATCGGTGGGGTATCCAGTAGTGGTTGCAGCATGAAAGGCCTCTTTTCATAAAATTCACAAGTATCTTCCGGATTGTAGGTGGTCGTACACTACTCTATTTTAGTGCAGGAAGAGTGTTGAAATCCAGTTGTTTTTGACAAAACGATAACCTTGTTTGACAAAGATTATTAGGGACGAGGATCCTATAATAAAGCTATAAATAGACAAATAGAGGTGCATAGCGAATGAGTAATCTAGAGGCGAATCAAATCCACGCATTACCATGGTTAGAAGACAGTTACGCGTTGTCGCAAGAGCAGCAGGCCAGCTATCAGAGAGATGGCCACATCGTTCTTCGCGGAGTAGCGAACGAAGCCGAAATCAATATTTATGAACCGATTATCTCCGATTTGGTGAAAAAGTTGAACAACCAAGATAAACCTCTAGATCAACGTGATACGTACGGGAAGGCCTTTATCCAAATTTCTAATTTATGGGAGCAAAGTGAAGCGATTCAACGTTTCGTGTTTGCTAAGCGTTTTGCCAAAATTGCCGCTGACTTAATGGGTGTTGATGGCGTTCGTATGTATCATGATCAAGCGTTGTATAAAGAACCACACGGCGGTCATACCCCTTGGCATCAAGATCAAATTTATTGGCCGCTAGATACAGATAAGACGATTACGATGTGGATGCCGCTTGTACCGATTTCTGAAGCAGTGGGTTCGATGACTTTCGCATCACAATCCCATCTCTTGGGCTACATTAATAAGATGGTTATTTCCGATGAATCCCATCGTACGCTGGCAGGCTATATCGAGGGGAAAGGGTTCGAAACCAAATCTCACGGTGCGATGGCTGCAGGAGATGCAACGTTCCATGCCGGATGGACGCTGCATAGCGCGCCAGGCAATCCGACGGATACGATGCGTAAAGTCATGACGGTTATTTATTATGCAGATGGCTTGCAAATTGCTGAACCGGATAGTAAAGCGCGTGAAAGTGATTTGAAAAGGTGGTTTCCTGGCTTGCAGCCGGGGGAGCTAGCTGCTTCAGAGCTGAATCCATTGTTATATAGCCGCAAATAAATAAAGAGATCGCTTGCCCACTTAGTGAGCATTAAGAATGGCAAATCGCCGATCAACACCCCTTTGAAACAAGGTGTTGATCGGCGATTCGTTGTTTCTACAGCTGCACAGGTTGTATAAAACCGTCTTCCCCAAATGTGAGCGAATCTATGCAAGTTTCCCGATGAAAGCCTTTGCCTTGCTTAAACCGGGTCGTTGGAGTTACAAACCTGTGATAGGCAATCCAATATTGATCCGTGCCGGGCTCTTGGAGTATGGAATGATGAGCAGTGCCGAGCATATCTTTTTCTTTATTTTTGACTAGAACGGGGTAATGGAAAGTGACTGGACCGTACAACTGCTCAGCGGTGCCATAGTTGACGTGATAGTCTTCGCTGCCAGTATCGTCACATGACCATGTAAAATGATACAACCCTCCTCGTTTGAGCACGGTCACAGCCTCTCGGAAGTCGTGTAGGCCGTCCACATTTCTCATCGTATCCTCCGCTATGCTAATCATATCGTCGCTGAGGCGTACGATCGTTGGGTTCCCATTTCCGAACAACAAGTAAGCGGTGCCGTCGTCCTCTACATAAATGGATGGGTCAATGGTCAAGCTCATGGGAATCCCCAAACGCTTCATTTGCTCCATCGAGATAAGAGGCTCAGGTTGTGCGCGAAATGGGCCCACAGGTGTCTTCGCAACCGCAACGCCGATTGCGTGGCTTCCGCTTTTCGTTTTGCCGCAGAAGTAGTAATAATAGTTGTCATTCCTGAAAGCAATCGCAGGCGCCCACGCGGAACCGATGGTCCAAGGGACATCCTCCGTAGCAAGATCCAAAATGATTCCCTCATCCCGCCAAATCTTTAAGTCATCCGAGGAAAAAGCGCGAAATTGCGTGCCAGACCAGCCATCAAAGCCATCGGTGGTAGGATAGAGGTAATAACGATCACCGAATTTCACAAGATCCGGGTCGGCAAATTGTCCGGGCAGCACCTGATGGCCGTCGCCGAATGCCGCGAGTAGACGGCAACTCTCTTCAAAAGTAATCGGTAAGACGCCGCCATGACGTTTCTTGGATGTTCCCAAGTCGAACTCGCCATCCTCCAGAACTCGAAACTCACCGCTTTCCAGATCTGAGGTGAGAAGCGGGAGGTAACCTTTTCCTTCTGCGAATCGGTCTACGATGAGGCACCATTCTTCTCGTTCGTTAAACTTATAGATTTGAGGGCCTTCCACGCCTAACAAGGCTTCTAATGCCGGGGCAATCAGTGGGGTGAAAGCGTCTCTTTCTAACGATGTGCCTTTTTCGACTCGAATGTTTTTGGTCGTTTCATCTTTGGAATAACGGTAATAGTAACCGTTATGCGCGATCATCGTCGTATCGATGATATGGTTATCCCGCTCAATGTACGGTTCAGCCGCTGTGAAACTGCGGAAATCTTTGGTGCGTGCACAGTAGATCTTTTGTTTCCGCTCTTCCTCATGCGGTTCCTGCGTGGCTGAGGCCCAAAATACAAGGAAATCGCCGGAGACTTCATCATAAATGGATTCCGGTGCCCAAACACAGCCAGCATTAGGCAGACCAACCGTAACGGACCAAGGGGAGGACCAATGCACCAAGTCGGTCGATTCCCATACGATAATGTCGCGACTTCCAGCATTAACAGCTGTATGCCATCCTTTTCCATTTGCAATACGGAGATCCGTGGCGATCAGATAAAATTTGGTGTCCTTGGGTGACCGTACGATAAAGGGATCCCGCACGCCTTTTTCCCCCAACTCGGAACACAGTACTGGCTGACCGGCGTTAAGGTCCTTCCAATGTAAACCGTCCTCGCTATAGGAGAAATAGACTTGTTCACCGTCTGGCTGTTCCCCGATAAAATGTACTAAAAGATAGCCCATATAGGCTTGATTCAACAATGACACGTGAAACACTCCTTACCCAATTTTAGTGATCATAGTGAAAGTATAGGAGACTCCTATGGACGGATCAATAGACTATCATGGTATTCAACTGACTTATTGTCCTTATTTTCAGATAAAGGAAGTGTAATAGATCAGTTATTAGGCAGAATCTGTTATTGTCCCGAACGGATGGATAACTCTATACTAAATAGAGTGAAATTTAACGATTTGATAACTAATCATGAAATCGCCATAAAGGAGTGCCCACTATGAGCCATGCAGTGTCAGCCGAGATTCAAATTTCCGTTCCTGTTAACCAGATACCGGAAATACCTGCCCAAGTTGAGATCGAATACATTGAAGGGTTACGCGCTGCGGTGAATGTAAAATGGGATGCTGTTAAACTAGAAGTAAAGGGACAACCCTGTACATTTCAGATAAAAGGGACAGCGCATGAGATCACCTATCTGGATCCTTGGATATTCCAGCGGGCGGATCCCCATGTGCTGAAGCATACGGACGGTTATTATTATTTTACAGCTTCAGTTCCGGAATATGATCGGATTATTCTTCGAAAGGCGCGAACGCTTAGTGGGTTAAGGGAAGCCCATGAAGCAGTAATTTGGGTTAAGCATGAGACGGGGGAGATGGGCAACCATATCTGGGCTCCAGAGATTCATTTCATCCATGGCAAATGGTACATCTATTTTGCAGCAGGAACGGCTGAAGATAGATGGGCTATTCGTCCCTATGTCCTGGAGTGTTCTGATGCCGACCCCATGACCGGTCAGTGGATTGAAAAAGGAAAGATATTTTTGGATTTTGAAAGCTTTTCCTTAGATGCCACGACATTCCACCACCGGGGGGAGCAATATCTAATCTGGGCTCAATACCAGGAAAAGGACAGCAATTTGTATATCGCAAAGATGGCTAATCCGTGGACGATCTCGGGTCCACAAGTATTAATAGCGAAGCCTGAGCATCATTGGGAAATTCAAGGATTCCGTGTGAATGAGGGACCTGCTGTGCTGATGCGTGATGGAAGGATTTTTGTTACCTATTCCGCTAGCGCTACAGATCACAACTATTGTATGGGATTACTGGAAGCTTCTTTGGAAGATGATTTGTTGGATGCCCGTTCATGGCGTAAACAGCCATCACCTGTATTTCAGACCAACGAGGAGACTAGTAACTACGGTCCTGGACATAATTGTTTTACTGTGTGTGAAAATGGTGCCTTGGATCTTATCGTATTCCATGCACGACCTTACCGAGATCTTATCGGCAGCCCATTGACAGACCCGAATCGTCATGCTCACGTACAAGTCATTTCATGGAATGAAGATGGTACTCCTTGTTTAGGAACTCCAGGAAGAACGGCTATCGATGTTACTGTGATTGCAAAGATTGTAGTTCAGTCCTAATCTAGGATACTTAGGCTGTCGAGATCTTCTCGACAGCCTTTCATGTATTCAATTTGGCCCTCCAGCTCTATATTGACTGGGAGTAACACCCACAAATTTTTTGAACTGTCTCATAAAGTGAGTGTCATTCTCATACCCGCACTTTCTCGAAATAGTACTTATGGATGTGCTGCTGTTCATGAGAAGATACTTGGCGTATTCCAGTCTCGCCTTAATGAGATCCGTTATGATGGAGCACCCGAACAATTCCTTATATAAGTGTTGGAAATAAGATTTGCTTAAATTTACGCTGGAAGCGAGCATATCTACTGTATATGTGACGTTAGGTGCACTATACAGTTGGTTTCGCAGTTGTGTGAATGGCAGGAGATATCGGCTCTTATGCTCATGAACAGCCGTCTGTTTGTGTATGGTGACCAGTTTCATTAAGAGAGATTTAAGCTCACAATCCAGAATTCTCTCCATTAAAGGGGAAGCCTGTCTAACAAGATTGCTCATTTCCATAATACATTTGGAGATTAACATCGTATCTTCAGCGCGTACTGGCGTATCCATTGGAAAATCGATCTCGGTCAGGAACGCGTCTATGCCGTTACTGGAACAATGAAACCAATCATTGATAAACGGCTTTTCATAATGTCCGTAGAGGTGCGGAGTATGAGGATTCAATAACATATAGGTATTCTTCTCGATTGACATTAATTTACCGTGAAGCACTAGTTTTGTGTTGCTCTTAAATAACACAAAAGCATAATCGCCTGAGCCTTTCGGCCGATCAATGACGATGCCATCTTCGTGTAAAAAATTATAACCAC
Organism: Paenibacillus allorhizoplanae; assembly: GCF_927798215.1. NCBI lineage: Bacteria > Bacillati > Bacillota > Bacilli > Caryophanales > Paenibacillaceae > Paenibacillus > Paenibacillus allorhizoplanae. Next base: position 428,063 of record NZ_CAKMMW010000003.1, on the reverse strand, counting down.
AAGCAAGCAGTTGTATCATTACGTATCACCATAAGATCATAGATCATGAGATTTTTTTTATCTTCCAGAACGTAAAGAAAGTTAAATGATAAATCAATTTATTATAGCACAATAAATCAGTATAATGCTGTGGCATCCAAATGGATATGTATCATATTCGCACTAGCTGTTCTTGCATCATGGTCTACTTTTCTAAATCCATCAATCGCTTCGGCATCTTTCGAAGACCTCTTTAGTGAAAGGGCTGAACACATTAATGCTGTCGGTTTTAAACCAATGATTTTTTTCCATGGGTTGTATGGTGGAGACTAGCTGATAAAAATAGGCTTAAAGATATCATTTTGTTCGGTGTTTCATTGAGTTTTCTCATCTCAATGTTAGACCACATAGGTTATGAATTAAATCTTTGGATATACCCGCATAAACTATTTCAACGGGCGTTTAATGACCTCTGAAGGATATTTATGATGATTGCCGAATGGTTTAACGAAACCAATATCAATTAGCAATAGTGAGGAAGAATATGAATATAGTTCTTATAGGTATGTCTGGAGCAGGTAAGAGCACTTTAGGTGTTTTACTTGCCAAAGCTTTAGGAATGGACTTCGTGGATACAGATATTGTTATACAACAACATGAAGGTAGGCTGTTACAAGATATAATTGATAATGAAGGTATCGAACAATTCTTGGAAATCGAAGAAAGAACTGTGTCTGAATTGCAACTGGAAAATTGCATAATTTCTACAGGTGGAAGTGTTATATATTCAGAAAAGGCTATGAATATCCTAAAACAGGATGGTCAGATTATTTATTTACATGTCCCCTATGAAGAAATTCAGAGAAGACTAGCAAATGTAACAACCAGAGGCATTGTTATAAAGAAGGGAAATAGTCTAAAGGATGTTTACGAAGAAAGAGTCCCTTTATACAATAAATACAGTGATCATACCCTTGATTGCTCAAATAAGAATATTGAACAATGTGTTAGTGAGATTCTAGAAAAAGTACAAGAATGTCGTTGATTATTCAACTAACGAAAGAACGATAGCACAATAATAACACAGGTTGCCGAGATACTGGGCGGCCTGTTCAAGTAACGGGCAGCATTCCTATATGTAGAAATACGAGGTTTGGAAAACAAAAAAATCCGCCTCTCATCAAACGACGGATGTGTTCGTAATATGCACTTAATTAACTGCGGGATTAGTATTGACGGATAAGGGGAATAGGAATATGACATTAGGATCCCCTGGAAACGTGGATGTAAGAATGCCATAGTTCTTGACTGTTACTATAACTGTCGAGAATATGCAAGGGGACACGTTGCTAATAAGAGTCGTATTGATGAACCGAAGTACGTTTGGCGGTGCTGCTGTACTGTCAATTATAACCGTTGATGTGGGACCAAAGGTTCGATATAAACCTTTAAACGTATAGTCCGCAGAGTTACCATTAGGCAGGTTGTTTATATTAATGGTTTCCACATCAAACGACTCTACCTCATCTGCATATAGTTGAACTCTGCCTGTGCTGGAGGTTCGCAGTCCGTTGTTCGAAGAGCGAATGTAATCAATATCTCCAATAAAATTGGCATCATTAGCAAGGAGAATACCGAATCCAGTGATAAGTCCTGTTCCATTTTCAATCCGGCTTCCCTTTACCTGTAAGGTACCGGTGGTCATAGCAATGGCAGCTGTATCCGTTAGCGTTACACCGCCCACAACAGTTAGCACATCGAAGAAGAAGTTTGAAGATGCTGTAGAATTATATTGAAGACAAGTACCGCCCACTCTCATTTCGTTGATATGCGCCTCGAGAAATGCCGTATCCGAAACAACAATACCTGCATAATCCGTACCACCCTGAATTAAATCGCCGACGATTCGGGCTGCAACATTTCCACTGAGAGCGATGATAATGCGTTCTAAGTCGGGTTGAAACACTGAAATCTCGACAAATGTGAGCGTTACGAAGCCCAAGCTCGCCTCCAATGCACGGGTGCCCATTTGAATTCTGTTGATGTTGCCGTTAAAAGTCCCTCCGGAAACCACAATTCCCGTGGAGGGGGCAAAGGTGTTGAATATAAGCTCTCCATCTATTTCAAGATTTCCATTTATGACTCGTATCATTTGCGATGAAAAGAAAGCATCCATCCGATTGAATCGAATGATGGCGTTGCCTGTTTCTTGAAGAATTAAGCTAGTTCCCGCATATATAGGGTCTGGGTTCACTGTGCTGAATAGCTCATTTACGTAACAACGCAGATTGGGGTTGCCGCCGGACGATAGATGGATGCAGCTTCCAAATGCAGAGATCACATTAACGTTTGCATCGACTAGACCATCCACGATCAGCAAGGCTGTCTTTAAACCGCTGCCGCTATCATTGGTGGTGATGCGATCTCCGATCATATTCAAATTGCCACCGGTCTCCACAGTAATAAGTCCATTAACAGAGCCGGTAATCTCTTGGAAATTGAGAAATAAGTTGCTATTATTGGCCACTCGGACTGCCGGAGCCGCCTGTCCATTGGTCGACATCTGCATAACAGTCAGCTTGTGACTGCCTCCAGTCACTTGAATACAGCCAGACTCGCTGGAAATAAGATCCACCTGCAATCTCATTTGACCACCTTGAAGATCGATGACTGGGCTCATTGTCTGGAAGGAGTTCATAGTTTTGCTATGGATAACTGCCTCACCATTTAGCATTAAAATACACGCATCTTGACTAAATATTCTATCAAAATCACCCGTGAATTGAGCAGACCCGCCAAGAACAAGTGTTGGAGCTCCTTGATTAATCACGACCAAAATATAGGAATTCAAACTAACCGACCCGCCTTGGATAGATACTCCTTGGGAAACGCCTACTAAAGCGATGGAGTAGCTGATAAAGCTTCCTGCAAATACAGGTGCGACATCTATAATGAGCCCGGAAATGGTCTGAATAACTCGGGTTCGCATGGTAATAACCGATAATTGGTTCGGAGCACTGTTGTTCACAACGACAGCCCTGCCCCCACTAGTGATCATCGTGGCTTCAAGATTCACGCTAATCGGATCTGTCCCCGCAAACATGATGAGGTCATCTGTACCGTTGGTGTCGTTCGTAATTTCAAAAGCTTTCATAAATAACGTTCCGCTTGAAATCACAAGCGCGGAACCTCCAATGATACCGTTCGTGATACTCTCCTGGACGTTGATGGTGTAATTGCCGCCTCCGGCGAGATTGATCGTATTGCCTACCGTATCACTCATGGATTCACAATCAAAGTGGATCGTGCTGGCACCTGTGCTTTGGAGAATGGAACTGCCACCAGTTGTTGCCCCATTGGTCAGAAACACACCCTCTCCAAGCACGTCAAAATCAATCGCGGTTCCTAGATCATCAAAAAGATTTGCAACTGCTGTGACTATGGCACCCTTTTCAAATACCCAACTGATCCCGTCTTTAGCCAAATTCGTCTCTGTATACGATCCGGGTCGTACTACGATTGTTGTGCCAGAAGGAGCGGCAGCCACAGCCGCAGCTGCCGTTTGCCAAGGCTTGGTCATGTCATCAAGCATGGCTGTTGCGTTGTTCCCATACATAGAATCGACAAATGCCGTCTGATTCACAAGTAACTGGGAAGGGCCTGCAGCGCCTGTGCCACCTGTTGCTCCAGTAGCACCTGTTGTACCAGTGGCTCCAGTAGCTCCAGTAGCACCTGCCACACCTGTAGCACCTGTAGGGCCTGTTGCACCTGCCACACCAGTAGATCCGGTAGCTCCAGTAGCACCTGCCACACCAGTAGCTCCGGTAGCTCCAGTAGCTCCAGTAGCACCTGCCACACCAGTAGATCCAGTAGCTCCAGTAGCACCTACCACACCAGTAGATCCGGTAGCTCCAGTAGCACCTGCCACACCAGTAGATCCGGTAGTTCCAGTAGCACCTGCCACACCAGTAGATCCGGTAGCTCCAGTAGCACCTGCTACACCTGTAGATCCAGTAGCTCCAGTAGCACCAGTCGGACCTGCTCGACCCCGTTTACCATGATGTTGATTGTCATCAACATCAAATTCAATTTTTATTTTACTTCCGTTGTACAACTTTATTTTCACTTCCTCAGCCCATTTCCAATCAATACTTTCAAGAAAGGGCTTGAGTTCATCCTCTCTTTCATGCTCATCTTCGTCTTTATCGAAAGACAGCTCAAATTTATTCCCATATAAATAATTAATTTCAATTTCCTTGATTTTTTTGATACCTACGGACTCAATAGCTTCTTTAACTATTTTAACGCCCCCCATAAAGTGGTACCTCCTTTTGAAACTCTCTTATACTAATATATGACTATAAATAGATGTCTGATTGGACGAATTAAATAGAGTATCTATAAATGGCTTTCGTCTATTAAAGATCGCGATTTAAAAAAGGAGAGAATCTCATAGTTACGGTCTGGGATAAACTATAAGCCTGCCACTGATGGGCTTACACCTTATTCGGTAGAAGGTATATTACGGTAGGTTCTAACGGGGGAAGTTCGCGACGGCAACTATATTCAACCAGTTTACTATTTCAAGGTAGTACAGATGACAAAGTGCCAGCTAATGCAATTTCTGCTGCTCCAAGTCTATACCTTTTAGCAGTATAGACAATGAAATATTGGATATGTTGGACCAAATAAGAGCTTTGGGATTGAAAATCTGTCTAATTAGCAATTGTACGCCAGAGGAAATTTCAGCATGGGATTCCTGTGCCATATCAAAATATTTTGATGATGTTATCTTTTCTTTTGCTGTCAAAACGGCAAAACCTAATTCTTCCATTTATCATCTTGCCTGTAAAAGAATGGGGGTGTCACCAACTGAATCATTATTTGTTGGTGACGGGGGCTCCAATGAGCTAGAAGGAACTGCAAGTATTGGAATGAGGGCTTACCATGCTACATGGTTTATTCCGACTTTCAAAAGTGAAAAAATTATGGGTTTTCCCAAGCTAATAAAGCCATCAAAGTTACTAGAATTAATAAGACCTTAATGTAATAATCAAAATTTTTTTGACAGTTATCTCGGAGTCCCTTGGTGTAGAAGGCTCCAAAAAGATTTATATGACAGTTGAAGCAGGCGATAATACACACTTCAATGATTCAAGATCATTTCCTCCATGTTATCCTTTCGGAACGTTTCGAAAAGTACTAGGGGCAGAACCCATCATTTTCTTAAATAATCGCGAGAAATAATAGGGATCAGTAATCCCAATGCTTGCGCCAACTTCTTTGATAGACAGAGGCGTTAAACTGAGCAGTTGGGCTGCTTTTTGAATTTTCATACGTAAAAAGTATTCAATCGGCGGAAATCCTGTTTCTTCGTTAAATAATAAAATTAAATGCTGTCTAGATAAGCCAGTGTGTTTGGCCAACTCAGGGAGCTTAATGGCTTCTTCAATACGATCATTCATGTATTGGATGGCAACTTCTAGATAGTACTCCCTCTTTTTGACTTTGGCTGTACCGCCTACACGGATACCAATACTGCTAATCAGTTGGCGGATTGACTGGGAAACATGTGTGTGGATGGGTAATGAATAGGTTTTATCGGATAGCAAGTAATAACATTTATCAAAAACATCTTTGTACTCGGTTATAGTGCCGATGGGTAAATGTAGGGGGCCCGTATCCATTCCGTACATTTTTATAAAAGCCGCTGTATGGTCGCCTTGGAGATGAAACCAGTAAATACTCCATGGTGTATGGGTAGATGCTCCATATCGATGTGGTGTATGGGCAGGAATGACTGCCAAGTGATTTTGAGTTAGGGTGATTGCAGGTTGTTGACCTAATTGGATCCAACCTTCTCCTTCGGAGCAAAAGATGAAAATATGAGAGTTGCTGCCCTCGGGACGTTCGCGATAATGATGGCGAGCATGTGGGAAGAAGCCAATATCACTTACGAATAAATCACGCGTCAGCTCGGAGCGGGATAGTTCAGTTTGCATATAATCAGGAAGGATGAACAATTTCTCCTCTTCAAACCCTTCCGGTTTTCCAGCCATATCCAATTGTCGAACCTCCCTCTGATAATAAGAATATAATCCATTATATTAAGCATTTTGTCAATTGGCTGTTGGCAGCTTCCGAGGTAAAGTAGAGACAATCAGATAAGGGAGTGATGATGTTGAGTCAGAAGGTTCGCATATGGGAAGAAGCAAAGTCGATTCCGACTTATGGCATTGGTGAGCCGGATCGCAATCCGATGTTCTTAGAGAAACGTGTTTATCAAGGAAGCTCTGGTAAGGTATACCCTCATCCAGTTATCGATAAAATTGAAGATGAGAAGAAGCCCCATTCTTATCGTATGGTGATATTAGAAAATGAATTTGTTCGTATCGAGATTATGCCTGAGCTTGGCGGACGCATTTACCGTGCGTTGGATAAAACGAATGATTACGACTTCGTTTATTATAATCAAGTCATTAAACCAGCACTGGTTGGCCTAGCCGGTCCATGGATTTCCGGTGGCATCGAATTCAACTGGCCGCAGCATCACCGTCCAAATACGTACGGTCCGGTTGAATACAAGCTCACTGAACAAGAAGACGGAAGCGCTACCGTATGGGTGAGTGAGATCGACCGCATGTACGGCACGAAAGTGACGGCGGGATTCACGTTGTATCCAGGCAAAGCCTATCTAGAAATTTCTGCACAGCTATATAATCGAACACCGGAACCACAAACGTTCTTGTGGTGGGCGAACCCTGCAGTTGCGGTAAATGAGCATACGCAATCTGTATTTCCACCAGATGTTACAGCCGTCTTTGATCACGGGAAGCGTGATGTGTCTAGGTTTCCAATTGCAACAGGAACATACTACAAAATGGATTATTCGGCAGGCGTTGATATCTCACGCTACAAGAACATTCCGGTTCCTACATCGTATATGGCTTATAAATCTGATTACAACTTCGTTGGCGGTTATGATCATGGTGTGCAAGCAGGCTTGTTGCACGTGGCGAACCATCATGTGTCTCCTGGTAAGAAGCAATGGACGTGGGGGAACGGTGAGTTTGGGCAGGCTTGGGATCGCAATCTGACAGATGAAGATGGCCCATATATCGAGCTCATGACTGGCGTTTACACAGATAACCAACCGGATTTCACGTGGTTACAACCCTATGAAGAAAAATCATTCAAGCAATATTTCATGCCTTACAAAAATATCGGAGTCGTTAAAAATGCCTCCATCGATGCTGCAGTCAACTTAGAAATTGATGAAAAGACACGTGAAGCAGTTGTTCTTGCTTATGCGACTTCCTTGTTTAATGGCGCTGTTGTCCAGTTACAAGGCCGTAGCCGAACGTATTTGAAGGAAATTGTGGAGCTATCTCCAACACAAACGTTCAAATCAGTCCTTACACTGGATGAAAACGATCAAGCACACGATTTGAAACTGACTGTTAGGGATGCCAAAGGGACGCTGCTCATTGCTTACCAGCCAGCGAAGCCTTCGATTGAGCAAGTCCCAGATGCAGCTAAGCCACTGCTGGAACCAGCGGAATTAAAAACGAATGAGCAGCTGTATTTAGCCGGTCTACATTTAGAGCAATATCGCCACGCAACCTTCGAGCCGGAAGATTACTATTTGGAAGGCTTAAAGCGCGACCAGGATGATAGCCGTATTAATGTAGCTTACGGCACACTCTTGCTGCGTCGCGGGCTGTATGACAAAGCGGAAGTTCACTTCCGGACGGCAATAAAGTCTCTGACTTGGCGGAATCCGAACCCCTATGACAGTGAAGCTCTCTATCAATTAGGCGTAGCGCTTAAGGAACAGGGACGTAAAGAAGAGGCATACGCTGCACTATACAAATCGACATGGTCCGCGAACTGGCAAGATGCAGGCTTTTTCACACTGGCACAAATTGCTTGTGAGAAAGGTTCGTACAGTGAAGCGTTGGAATTGGTTGAGCGTTCACAAGTACGCAATTCCCGCAATTACAAGGCGCGTCACTTGAAAGCTGCGCTTCTGCGGAAGCTCGGACATCTGCATGAAGCACTAGTCTTCTCGCAGGAGACACTGCTGCTGGATATCGCGGATTTCGGATCAGCGAACGAACGATACCTTACGCTTTCAAGCCAAGGCGAGCAGGTGATTGCAAATGAAGTGAAGACGGAGCTTGTGCGACTCATGCGCGGCGATGCGCATAATTATTTGAACTTGGCGGCGGATTATGCGAATTGTGGCTTATATGAGGAAGCCATTGAATTGCTAGGACGAATTATTCAAGATCACGATTCTGCAGAAGTGAACCCGATGATTCATTACACACTTAGTTTTTTACATGATAAAGCAGGAAATGCTGACAAGGCTGGACGCCATAGAAAAGCTGGAAACGCGGCGAATTCAGATTACTGTTTCCCTAATAATTTATTTGATTTGCAAGTGCTGACAAGCGTTATTGCTGTGGATACTGAGGACGATGATAAAGCGCACTATTACCTTGGAAATTGGTTTTATGATAAAAAAAGATACGAAGATGCGATAATGCATTGGGAAGCATCACGTACCATTCGAGAAGATTTCCCGACCGTGCATCGTAATTTGTCACTCGCTTATTTCAACAAACGGGGGGACAGAGCATCGGCTCTGATTTCCATGGAGAAAGCCTTTGCTTGCAGGCAGGATGATGCACGGGTTTTCTATGAACTGGATCAATTGTATAAAAAGCTTAGTTACACCGCAGCTACTCGTTGCGCTAAGCTAGAGGAACACCAAGCTTTAGTTAACAAACGTGACGATCTCTACGTGGAGTATGTTACTCTCCTTAATGCGCAAGGTTATCATGACAAAGCTATTCAAGCTATACAATCACGCAATTTCCACCCTTGGGAAGGTGGCGAGGGTAAAGTCACGGGTCAGCATGTGTTTGCCCATGTTGAGCTTGCGAAAATAGCGTTAGCCGATAATCATTTTGAAGCGGCAGTATCATTTTTACAACAAGCACTTATTTATCCGGATAATTTAGGTGAAGGTAAACTGTCGGGAGCGCAAGAAAATAATGTGTATTATTATCTTGGACTTGCTCATGAAGGTTTAAAGCAGACGAAGCAAGCACAGGAATGTTTCGAAATGGCTTCACAGGGACTAGATGAGCCAGCAAGTGCCATGTATTACAATGACCAACCGCCTGATATGATCTACTATCAAGGAATGGCCTGGCTTGCTCTGGGCAATGAGAAGGAAGCTAAGCGCCGCTTCAATAAGCTGATCGATTATGCAGAGAAGCATCTGTTTGATGAAGTGAAATTTGATTACTTTACAGTTTCCTTGCCAGACTTCCTAGTATTCGAGGACAATTTGAATGTTCGAAATGAAGTTCACTGTCTATATATGATGGGTCTGGGGTATCTCGGTCTGGGTAACATGGAAAAGGCGAAGGAACAGTTTGAAAATGCACTAGTTTTGGAAGCGAATCATTCAGGTGCACGCATTCATTTGAGTATGTGCAAATGATGACTGAGCGTATAAGCAACATAACAATGGGATCTTATAAAGGTTTCTTATCGGTGACCATTGAAAATGAACAAATCCGCATGGTGATCGTACCGAGCCTCGGAGCCAAATTGGTTTCACTGGTTTATAAGCCTAGTGGTAAGGAGTGGCTGATTGATTCAGGTGAAAGACCTTTAAGACAGCCTGAATACGGCTCTTCTTTTGGCGAATGGGATATGAGCGGTTGGGATGAATGTTTTCCGACGATTAACACTTGTCCATGGGAAATGGATAAGAGCATGAACCTGCCCGATCATGGCGAAATTTGGTCGCTTCCTTGGACATATAGAATCGAAGAGAACGAGGTTATTTGTTCGGTAGAAAGCCAGTTGTTATCGTATCAGTTCACAAGAAGCATCTCCTTCTACTCGGGGAATAAGGTAAGGATGAATTACCGTGTGGTAAATAAGAGTGATCAACCCATGCCTTTTTTGTGGGTGCCTCACCCCCAACTTGCAGTCACTGAACCGACGCGTATACTTCTTCCTGAATCCATGTCGGAAATGCTATGCGTGTACGAAGGTCATAGGCTGAAGAATGGGGAAACGTATGCTTGGGATGATATATCTTTCATTTACCCCAAGGTTACTGGAGATGGAAGAAAGTTTTATTATGAGGGGCAAGTACCTGTACGTTGGTCTGGCCTATACGGTCAGGATAGTGAGAATTTCTTGATCGTCTCTGTTCCAAAAGAGAAGGTTCCTTATCTAGGAGTTTGGATAGATGAAGGCATGTTCAATGATCGAGTTACTTGTGCATTAGAGCCTAGTATTGGTTACTATGATTCACTTGATATGGCCGTAAGTAATGGGACTGCACAGACAATACCAGCACACGACTCTTTTGAATGGTATGTAGATATAGACCTCGGTGCAGGAGATTGGCATGATGTAATTGACAAGTTATAAGGATATGCATTATGAAAAGAGGATGCACTTAGGTGTGTCCTCATTCGACAGTCGGACTTGTTCAGCTTCCAGGGATGATGACAGGTATGATCGTGGCAGGAGCTGAGCAGTGGAAGCTGTGCGTTATCAAATTTTAATCGTATTCTCCTTTACCGGCTCTGCAGCATTTACGAGCATACTGTTAAGTGTCTTCATCTATAAGCTAGTGTTTTCGGAACAGCTGAAGTAAAGGTATTTCACGAGAGCCGATAAGTAGTTATTGTTTTGGATAAAATAGACAGCACAAGAAACCTGAGGGATTGCAGTTCATGCTGCCCTCAGGTTTTTTATACACTCTGGTAAATCTTCGATTGACGTAAAGGTGTAAACCGCCTATACTGACCATGATTCTCATTCTCATGCTGGTATTTAACTTCATTCCAAAGAAGGTCTCAACAAATATGCTGACAAAAAAACGAATGATCCAATCTATAGCGATCATTCTGGTCGTTTGTTCCATTGTTATCACATGGCAATGGTTCGATTCGAAGGAATGGCTTCGCGATGTAGGGCTGCTCTTCCGCCGGCCCAAATGGTTTGCCTTCATGGTAATCGCCTACTTAGCTTCCTTTCTTCTCAAAGCGGCAGCTTGGCGAATTTACGCGGGACAAGATGTCAAATTCTCGTTCTATTTTCATGCGATTAGCTACAGTTTGCTCGTAAACCATGTGCTGCCGATCAAGGTGGGAGATGGGGTCCGAACCGGTTTATTAATGAAAAATGGCAGAAAGTCATGGGAGGATGCACTCCATTCCGTAGCGGTTATGCGCCTGTTGGATATGCTTGTGCTTGGGGTCATTGGAGGCATTGGTATCGTCCGCATGGGTCTGCCTTCTTCATGGATGTGGGTGACGCTGCTAGCCTCTGGCACAGCGATTCTCGCAACGGCTCATTATTTACCTGTGATTCGCAAATTCCCATTTGTCGTCAAACATTCTGCCTATTTTCATCTTAAAATGCTTTCGGGCAAAGGGCTCGCCATTCTGGGCTTAATCACATTCAGTTGGGTGCTAGAAGCGGGGGTCATTATCGCAGTCTTCCAAATTATTAATTTGCAATTAGGAAGCATTTCGCTCGTATGGGCCAATAGCATGACGATTGCTGGGCAAATTTTTCATATTACACCTGGGGGCATTGGCACCTATGAAAGTACGATGAGCGGCTCACTTGCCTTATTGGGTATAGATGGGAAAGACGCCTATAGAGCGGCGCTATTGTCGCATACGTTTAAATTTCTATTTGCCTATGCGTTAGGTGGCTATTCTTTGTTGCGGATGCCGCTGCACTTTAGAGAAATGAAAGCTTGGATTAGCCGAGTCACAAGTCAAACTAAATCACAATCCTATAACAAAGTGCGGAAGGAAGATTAATATGAAAAAGGCATCATCTTTTGAGATTGTTGCAGCACGCTGCTGGAACCTGTTGAATGAGGGGAAACCGTTTACACCAATTTTCGTTGTCGGCGTTTTTCTGTTGTACCATATCGGTGTATGGTCTGATTCTAGCTTTTGGAGCGCGGCGGGTCTAAGCCTGCTTGTGACGCTTCCTCTATTTGTACTTTATTATTGCTTCGATTTTCCGCTCTTTTTACGCAATTATTTATGGTTGCCTCTTATTGCCGCACTTCTTATTTGGGAACGAAATGAACTAACTCTATATGTGCTGGCGTTAGGGGTGTTTTATTTTTTTACGATTTATTTCTGGGGCACGTTTTACTACCATTTGCGAATTGGAACGACCTGGTGGAATTTCACACGCTTTTGGAAGCTTGTCCTGAAGAATAGTGACTCTACAAGCGGCAATGCGCAGGAGCAGATGCCTAAGTTTCTACTGTTGCTGTTTGTATGGAGTCATTATTATGGTCAATTCGAGGCGGATGTTTCGGTTGATGTGGGTACAGGGCTGCTATTTGCAGGAGGTTTGTTGATCTACAGTTTCATTCTGCACCGTAACTTATTCGACTGGAAGCCATCTGAAATTCCAACGTATACACGTGATTCAAGCCCTGTACAAGCAGGCGCTAGAGCATTGAACCAGAAAGTGATCGTTATCGTTGTGGATGGTATGCGTAAAGAACGCTTTGAGGAAGCGGATGCCCCATTTATGAAGAAACTGCGAGCAGAAGGCACCGAATATGCGCAAATGGAAACCGTATATCCAGCGCGTACCGTAGTATGCTTCTCCTCGATGTTTACAGGTACATATCCACGTGAGCATGGGATTCGCTCCAATATGGTGTGGAAGCTGGGTATTCGGGTTGAGAGTATTTTCGATTCACTGCGTAAAGTGGGCAAAAAAGGTCGCTTGCTGGGCATTGCACACTTGATTGACTCCATGAGAGACGATGTGGAGAGTGTGACGGCTGTTATGCACAACGATGTTGCAGATCGTAATATCATCGAGCGAGCGAAGAAGATTATGGCAGAGCAAAATCCTGACCTACTCGTTGCCCAATTAATTGGAGTTGACCAAACAGGTCACAGCCGAGGTGTTCTCTACGATGATTACACGCAAAAGATTGCCGAAGCGGACCAACTTATTGAAGAGTTCGTCGGTTGGCTCGAAGAACGCGGTATGATGGCGAATACAACATTGATCATCTGTGCAGATCACGGGCAAGCAGATGGCATTGGCGGACATGGGCATCTTGACGAAGGCGAGCGTTATGTACCTTTCTTCCTGCACGGTCCAACCATCGAAGCGGGCCGCCGCATTGATGAGAAGCATTCACTCGTATCTATGGCGCCGACGCTGGCTTATTTGCTGGGAGCACCCTTTCCAAGCCATAGTCGTGGACCTGTTCTAACGGAGGCTATTAAAAATCATGACTAAGAAAAAAATCATCGTTTTCATGCCTGCACATAATGAAGAAGAGAATATCAGCGGGGTCATTGCCCGCGTTCCGAGAGATTTCCACCCGCAATATGAGGTGGAAGTGCTTGTGATCGACGATGGGTCTAAGGACCTCACCGTCCAAGTTGCGCACGAAGCGGGGGCCGACCACATTGTGTCGTTTCCGCACAATCGGGGGCTCGGCGCAGCCGTTCGCGAAGGGCTGAAGCAATGTTGCCTGCTCGGCGGCGACATTGGCATCATGATTGATGCGGATAATGAGTATCCACCGGAGCAAATCCCTGACGTCCTTACGCCCATTATCAGCGGGCGCGCGGACTACACCTTTGGCTCACGTTTCAAAGGCCATATTCAAGGGATGAAGTTGCATCGCCGCTTAGGCAACTATACCTTTACCCTGCTGCAGGCGATTCTACTGCGCAGATGGATTTATGACGGCCAGTCAGGGATGCGTGGATTCTCACGCGATGCCATGGAGAACGCCGTCATTATTCATGACTACAATTACGCCCAGGTGCTCACGATTAATCTGGTTCGTCAGGGCTACCGTTTAGAGGAGATTCCGATCTCGTACCAAGTACGGACCAAGGGTCAATCCTTCATCAAGTTCAGACAGTATGTATCTTCCGTAATTCCGGCGATTTACAAAGAAATGAGACGTCCCGTCTCCCGTAAGCGCAAGGCCACTGTCCAAATGCATCGAGATGAACCGAGCTTATGACACGTAACGCGTTAGTAATGGCGTTTTTTGCAGCTGCAGTTATAGCCAGTGTGATCTGCCTTAGTCTGCTATATGCGAGTCCTTATGTGCGTACATGGGACGAGGTGGACTTCACACTCGCACTGCATCGGTATGATCTACTGGCCATGCAGCCTCATTTTCCTGGATATCCCTACTTTATTCTGGGTGGTTGGTTTATTAATCGATGGATGAATAATCCCGCTATCGCCTTATCCGTCTTCAATACCTTAGCGGCATTAAGCTCCGCGATTCCTATGTTTTTATTAGCACATCGTCTGACGGGTAGCGGCATCAAGAGCCTTTTGCTGCCTGCACTCGTTTTAAGCAGCCCCTACATTTGGCTCATGTCCTCACGTCCCATGTCGGAATGCGCAGGCATGGCCATGCTGTGGTGGTTTCTTTGGAGTATCCGCTTTGCGATGGATCGTCCGCACGCTGTGCTGCGTCACGGGCTAGCGCTGCTGATGTTCAGCTTCTTGATGGGGATACGCCTATCTTTCTTTCCTTACGGTTTAGCCTTATTCCCCCTCTGGTATTCGCTTTGGCAGCAGGGGGCTACCCGTTGGAGGAGATGGCTCCGAGTAGGAGGTTCAGCTCTGGCAGCAGGGCTGTTTCAATTGATTTGGGTAGCCGGCTTGGTACTTTCAGAAGGAAATGTGGCTGGCTTCTGGAAGTTGTCCCTAGCTTTTGTAGAGGGGCATTTCTCTGAGTGGGGCGGTGGAGTGATCTCAACGCCGATGCCCATGGGGGACCGAATCATCCAGCTATTCGGGCAAAATTTGCTAGGTTCTGCCCTTTTCGGTGGTTCCATTCTAATTGGAGCGAGTCTCGCGATTTTGGCTGTCATAACGTTGGTCGTACGAGGATTCGTCGCATCGATAGAGCAGCTTAATAAAGAGAACAGGAATTACTTACTTTGGTTGGTCGGTTGTGCTGTTCTTTATTCCATATGGGCGTTAATAGGTCAAAATATCGAAAAACCTCGACATATTGTTCCAGTCGTTTCGCCAATTTTATGCCTCCTGTTTGTCTATATCATTCGAACGGCAGATGCTGTGAAGGCCTCAGATCCCAAGTCCCGACTGTTGAGACTAGCACCAAAGTTACTGTACACGCTCTTCATTAGTTTCATTGTCGTACAGGTTTTCTATGGCTCGCAGCTATTAAAAAGGCAGGCTTTGGACGAACCGGCGATTTATCAGCTGCATGACTATCTGAGTAGCTTGCATGAGCCTCTCATTCTGTTTACATGGGAAGAAACGAGAGTCCTGCAGTACTTACAAGCAGATTACGAACATGAGCGCATCTATACGTACGGGTATTTCCAATCATTGGCAGGAGCCAATTCGGATCGACGCGTTTTTCTAACCGATCATGTTGTGCAAGGTTTTGCCGCTCAGGGAAAATCGGTGGAATCGCATTTAAAACAGATTGCCGAGTTTACATCCGATTCGCTGTTTGACCCTGCCTATGGACACGTGACTTTATTTGAATGGGTTCGTTAGTTACCTTTATGAACGGACGATGATCAATGTGTGATCAAATTGTAAAATAAAGGTTGACATAGAAATGGACAATGATTATCATTATCAATGACATTGAGAATCACATTCATAGTAGAGGTGAAGATATGAAAAGATGGCTACTAGCCGGATTGACTCTTGTGATTGCGGCAATATTGATCCTGCCGACTTCCGCGCTGGCCTATTCTTACGGCGACGCCAATACGGAAGATGTCGCTGAGACGTTCAAACTGGTGCAAGCTAGTGTTGGTGATGGTGCGAATGATTGGGGAGCAGCTGAAGGTGCGTACAAAGAGAGAAGAGCAGAACTTGTAGCACACTTTGGTGAAGAGGTCGGAACTACGTTAGATGCTAATTTCAAGGAAAAGGATAATAAATTAGTTATTGCTAATTTCAAAGCTGTCCTTGTTATGAACTTAGATCGTCGTTTTACCTATGCTGAACAGGGTATTGATGACTATGCGGGTGCAAAGCTGCTATTGGCGAAAGCCAAGGCAACCTATGATACCCTAGAGCCTTACATAGGATCGGGCAAAGCAGAAATTGATAAGTCATTTGACGCTGCCCTTGATGCATTAGGTAATCCAGGATTGTTCGGCGTTGGGAAGAAGCCAGTGCAGCCTGCTGTCTTTAAGGAGAAGGTTGATTTTATCTTTGGTAAGGTAAAGCCACTATTTCCTTATAAAGCTTACAGTGCACCAGCACCAGCTGCCACAAGTACGCCGACGCCTACCGTTAAGCCGGTAGAGACGACAAAGACAGAGCCCGTTGTGAAGGTGGAAGTTAGTCCTAAGCAAGAACAGCCTGCTGCCACGACGGAGGCCAAACCGGCAGAGACGAAGGCGCCAGACGCAGCTGCGACAGTATCGACAAGTTCTCCTGAGCCGTCTGCATCAGTAAGTCCAAGCCCAACACCGACGACTGAAGCGGCTAAGCCTACTGCTACAGTAGAAGCACCCGCTAAAGCTACAGAGACTAGCGCAGCCGTGAAAGCTGAGCCTGTGAAAGAAGCAGCCGCTCATGCACCGATGCAACGCTCAGACAAAACGAATCCATGGGTCAGTGTTGGTGTCATTGGTGGTGTCATCATTGTATTAGGCGGGGCCGTATGGTTCGCTCGCAAAAGAAAGTGGATTTAACCGTAACCGTTAGGTCAACCAAAAAATTGAGACGAATAGAGGAGAAACTTATCATGCGTAAATTTTTATCAGTAGTATTAAGTGCTTCAATCGCTCTATCAAGCGTTGTTACAGTAACATCCGTTGCTTTTGCAGAAACTAAATTTCAAATCAAAGAAGATCAAACGATCTCCGCTAGCCTTAAGTCGTTCACAGATATTAAAGCACTCTTCACAGATAAAACGGATAAAGCTGTGCTTGCTGATATTAAGAAATTATATGTTGATAAATTCCAAACAGATGTTAAACGACTGGATGTCAACATCAAAGCAGATGACCCTAAAATGGATGCCAACATCTTGCTTATTTTGGATGCTGCCATTAAAGGTGACTTGCCAGTAGGTCCAGCGAAAGAAGCAATCGATAAAGGATTGCAATGGTATTACTTCTTCGCACTTCGTGATTTGATGAGTAACCAAGTACGTCCTGCGTTGACCAAGGGTGACATCGCTGGAGCAACGGCTGCATTCGATAAAGTCGTTCAAATTTATGAAGGTGCTCTACAAGCTAACGTTGTAAAACGTGATACGAAGTATAGCTTGAACATGGTTCCACTTTTGAAAACAACAATTGAGCTAATTCAAAAAGATATCAAAGACAACAACTTGAATGACTTTAACTTTCACCGTCAAATTCTTGACAAAACATTGATCAAAAACTATGCGCTTGCAACATATACATACGCAGAAAACGTTGGATTAGCTGCTGCAGCTGACCAATCAAAAGCGATCACAGAAGGTTACTTCCTGTTTATGCCTGTATACACTTACCTTAAAGGCGGAAGCCCTGCTGACGCTGATTTCGTTAAAAATGCCTTTGCTTCCGGCGATGCTAGCAAAATCAAACAAGCTGAAATTGGTGATGCGCTTCAACGCACGATGATCGGTAAAGTATCTGAATACCTTAACCAAATCCTAGTTAAACAAGAAGCTGGTGATCTACAAGGTGCACGCGGATATGTTGCTGAAGGTACGATGTTCCTTGCTAGCCAAGAAGTGTTCTTAGGTAAAGAGAAATTTGCAGCTGCAAGTGTTGCAGCTACGAAATTAAATGAAGCTGTTGATAAATCCGATGCAGCCGCTACGAACGCAGCAATTTTTGACATCGTAAAATTCCTCGTTGACAAAGATGGTTCCAGCTTAAAAGTGAACGACAAAGGATATAAAGTAAATGGTGCTGCTTTCACAGCTGAGAATGCTCCGTTCGTTAATCAAGAAAGCGGCCGTACGCTAGTACCGGTTCGAGTTATTGCTCAAGCGATTAATGCGCAAGTTGAATGGGTTGAAGCAACGCAAACGATCGTGATCACGAAAGATGGCAAGAAAACAGAAATCAAAGCTGGTTCCGATCAAGTTGTTGAGAATGGTAAAGTAAACGAGAAAGTTAAATTGGATCAGCCGGTTGTTCTTCAAAACGGCAGTTCATTCATCCCATTACGTGCAGTAGCTGAGTTGTTCAGTTATGGCGTATTCTATCAAAATGGTGAGATCATCATTCTTCGTTAATCATCTCGTTCAGAAGGGAGACACTTGTGCTGTATAAGCACAAGTGTTTTTCAATGTTCAGATGCAAGGAAAGAGAACAGGAGGCAGATCATGGATTTACAGGCATTTCTCATTACGTTTCGCGAAGCACTGGAAGCCATTCTCATTGTAGGTGTCATCCTTACTTATTTGACTCGAATTGATGCGATCCATTGGCATAAATGGGTATGGGTTGGCGTGTTTTTCGCCATAGTTGTCAGTTATGGCTTGGCTCTTGCTTTCCAGGTTTTATTAACTGGTTTTGCAAGTATGGGTAGTCAGAATTATTTGAAGATCGGGATTATGCTCGTCTCATCTGGTTTATTGACTCATATGATTATGTTCATGGGGAAGCAAAGCAGTGAGATGCAAGGCAAGGTTCAGAGCAAGGTTGCTCATATATTGACCATTGGCGGCGCCATTAACATGGTTGTTCACTCCTTTTTGGTCGTTGTGCGCGAGGGGGTAGAGACAGTATTCTTCTTCGCAGCCATTACGGGAGGCAATATTCAGAAAGCACTTGAAAGTTGGGGAGCTCTATTCGGTCTGGTGCTAGCCGCAGTGGTGGGACTACTCTTTTTCAAAGGGACGAAGAAAATTCGTTTAAGTACTTTCTTCCGCATAACTGCCGTGTTTCTGATGATGATTTCGGCTGGACTGTTTGTTCAGGCGATTGGGATTATGCAGGATTTAGGAATTATAGGCAGCCTATATCGAACAGCAGGACACCAGATAGCTGAAATTTATAATATTACGGCCTTTATGCCAGAACACCCTATTGACGGTGTGCAATATCTGCGTGATTATGGAAAAGAGCCGCTTATTAACGGCCAAGTCGGTATTTTCTTTAAAGCTTTCCTTGGTTATACGCAGAATCCTTCACTGGAAGAGTTCGTGGGTTACTGGGGATATTACTTCTTAGTATTCATTCTTCTAGCTGTTCAGAAGAAGCGTCAGGAACAGCAACAGATCCAAGAAGATAAAGTGGCAGCGTAATACATAGGGGAGTCGTTTATAAATTAATTAACAACATGAGGAGCGAGGATAACGATGAAGATAGGAATTGTTGGATATGGCCATGTAGGCAAAGCGATTCATGCTTTATTTCCCAAGGCTGTTATATATGATGGACCTCTACAGATGGGCAGCCAAAATGAGGTGAACGCATGTGACATGGTGTTTGTTTGTGTTCCGACGCCCTCGCTTCCGAATGGTAAATGCGATACATCTATTGTGGAAGAAGTTGTTGTGTGGCTGACATCTGAAGTGATTGTTATTCGTTCGACCGTACCAGTTGGCTTCACGGATGATATGAAGGAACGCACAAGGAAGAGAATCGTTTTCCAGCCTGAATATTACGGGGAAACAGTGGATCATCATTTTGCAGACTTGCGTCACCGTACGTGGCTTACGCTGGGAGGCGCATCTGCTGATGCTAGCCTTGTGGTCCGTGCGTATCAGCAGGTGTATAACGCGGAAGTGAGAATACGGTTGACAGATGCTCGTACAGCCGAAATGGCGAAGTACATGGAGAATTGCTTCCTTGCGCTGAAAGTGTCATTTTGCAACGAATTTTATGATGTCGCTGGTGCTTACGGCATTGATTACAATGAATTGCGTGAAGTTTGGCTCGAGGACCCTCGAATCGGGCGAAGTCATACATTTGTCTATGAGGATAATCGCGGTTATGGTGGCAAATGCCTGCCCAAAGATGTTAACGCACTCATCAGCTTCGCTGAGGATAAGGATGTTAACGTCGACTTAATGCGATCTGTTCAGCAAAAAAACAACCGACTTCGGGATTTAAAGGATTAGAGAAATAAAGGGGAGCTTCTCATGAATATCCAAGCGTACTTGAAAGAAACACGCAAAATCATTGGTGTGGGACCGAATTTTAAAGCTTTTCGCGCTCAAAAAGGGATCACCCATGAAGAGGATCCCTTCCTCTTTATCAAGTCTCCGCAAAGCTTAACAGTAGAGACCGATATTTATTTGCCGCCCCAGCTTACGGAGTTCATCTGTGAGGTGGAAATGGCGGTCATTATCGGTCAGGAAGCCAGAAATATTGCGGAAGAGGATGTAGCGTCCATTGTCGCGGGCTATGCTATTGCTAATGATATGACGGCGAGCGCGCATTTTGATACGGGAAGATTCAAGATGTTTGATCAGATGACCCCGATTGGCCAGATGGTTTCTATTGCTGATCCACATCAGGTTGATCTCGAAATGTGGGTGAATGGCAATCTTATTCAGAAAGATAACACAGTGAACCTGCTATTCTCTTCGAACTGGTTGATCTCGCATATTTCACGCATGACAACCTTATGTAAGGGGGATATCATCCTAACAGGGACACCGTCGAATCCAATGACTTGTCAAATTGGCGATGTCGTTGAGATGAAGAGTCCGCAGCTAGGCAATCATCACTTTACGATTCACAAGGAACTATGAGCCCATCATAGTTCCTTTTTTTTTGTGGAAAAAGCGAACACTTTGACAGCCATTTGCAATTGGAAACGAATATCAGGGTCTTTCAAATCAACCCCTAATAAGGTTTGAACTTTTTCTAGTCGATAGACAATGGAGTTGTAATGGCAGTAAGAAGCCTTTGCGGTTTCCTTAATGTTGCCGCCGAATTGCAAGTAAGTAATTAACGTATCAACAAGCTTAGCGTTATTCTCTTTATCGAACATGTATAGGGGCTGAATATACTGAAATAGCTGTTTTTTGATGGATTCTTGATCAGAAAGTACATGAACAATCGAGTACATACCGAGTTGGTCGTAGTAACATAGCGTTTCATTTGGCTGAATGAAGTCCCAGAGTTCTAGTGCCGTTACGGTTTCTTTGTATCCCTCGTTTATGTCGGACAGTCCCTTCATACTGCTGATGCCAAGACGAATGCCAGGTTGTTTCAAATATTTATGGAGCTCTGATTGAAGCTTCTGATAGGCGCTTTTCTGATTAGCCAGCGGCTTTGGAATAAGGAAAACCCATTCATTCCCCATAGAAAGTAAGACAATGCCTTGAAGAATACAGTAAGCTTTCACATTCATGATTTCTCTTGATGAAAAAGGTGGGAGCGGTGAGGTTAGACAAACATTGTAGCTAGTTTGCAGCTGAAGTCCGCATGAAGCAGCCTGCAGCGCTATGGCCTGTGGATCGGTAATTTCACCTAGGATCCAGGTTTTGAGAAAAAGATCTTTCTGATTATCCTCTAAACTGCGCAGCGAATGTTGTTTGCTGAGGTGCAGGGTTAGTAAGTTAACCGTATGCTGAAGCAGGAACTGCAACGGCTCCCATTCCCCGTCCTTACAACCCCAACAGACAAAGTAAGCCATCGTTTCGTTATTTTTCTCAATCGGCAAATAAATGGTGGTTGTGTCAGCGTCGAGCCAATAAGAAGGCAGTGCTGTGGTAGATGAATGCGGTGCAACGGGCCGAAGGTGTCTGGCATCAGGCCATTCCTTCCTAAACGCGGGATCAGTGGCATACATGTCAGATTCATAGGTAATCAAGGCAGCTTGCAAACCTGTACTCTTGGAAAATGTCTCAATAAAGGTTTTGCTGTTCTCGCCCATAATTAGCGTACTGGTAAGCAACTGTATCTTATGATGCTGTTCCATGAGCCAATTCGTTTTCTGGTTGAGAATTTCCTCAAGCACTTCCGAAATAGTCTGGGAATAGCCGATTTGATAGGCCAGCTCCAAGATGGGCAGCCCATATTCATTAGAAAGAGTAACCATTTCTTCTGGAACGGTTTCGAGATACCGCTTGGTTTTGATACCTATAGCGGCTATTCCTGTTGCAGCAAGTTTGGGAATCAGCTCATTCTGAGCATTGGGGTTATCTTTAATGGAGTATGCGGTGGTGAGGAGGAGATCGCCATGCCTTACCCAGTTGAAAACATCCGGTACTTCCATCACATTCACATTGGTAATGCGACGGTTTAAGCCATTGGCGCCACTTATGATAGGATCTTCTCCAAATAGGAAAGGTTTATGAGCGATTAATTCATTCACACTGATTCCATTCATAGCCTGACCTCCTCAATTGTTATGTTAATAAACCTAACATAAAATGAAGATGGAGGAAAGAACAAATTTAGTAGGAAATACTAAAAAAATCTTTCGTATATAGAGGGAAAGTAGAATGAATCGTTGAATATTACCGTTATGAGTGCAGAATTTTTGTGAATGGTTCACAATGGAATCATGATAGATTTGTGAAGCAACTCTAATGTAAACCTAATTTCAATGATATATAATCTAACATATAAAGACAATATACATTACGGGGAGCTGGGGAAAATGAAACATGGTAAATGGATGAGTAAGGGCTTGGTTATTGCATCGCTTTTATTAGTTACCGCTTGTGGAAGTAAGGCAACGACAACAGGTACATCTGCTAAGCCTACAGATCAGTCAGTAGCATCAACAACTTCAGCCGTGGCTGCATCAAGTGTGCCTGCAACATCAGCAACAGTTCAGCAAATTAAAAAGAACGGCAAGCTCGTGATTGGAACAAGCGGAAACTTCCGTCCAATGACCTTCATGAATGAACAAAGCCAGATCACAGGACTAGATATCGACATCGGTACAATGATTGCAGAGAAACTTGGCGTTAAGGTTGAGTTCGTGCCAGGAAACATCTCAGGCTTAATCCCAGGTCTCGTAGCAGGGAAATTTGATCTTGTGATGTCAGCTCTTTCGGAAACGGATGAGAGAAAGAAGAGTATTGATTTCTCCATTCCTTATGGCAAAGACGGCACGGTAGCTGTGACGTTGAAGGATACCACCAAAGTAGAGGACGTAACAAAGCTGAGTGGTCTGATTACAGGCGTGATTGGCGGTTCAGCAACACATACCGTCATTAAGGAATTCGGAGGCTTCAAAGAGCTGAAGGAATACCCAGGGAATGCGGAAGCATTCACAGATCTAAAAGCAGGTCGAATCGACCTTTATGCAGTTGGCAACATTGCAGCGAACGATTACATCAAGAATGATAAGAGCGATAAGCCACTTAAGCTGGTTGGTAATGTTGCAGCAGTGAAAAACATGGGAGTAGGTATGCGTAAAAATGAACCCGAATTAAAGGCAATTATTGATAGTTTGATTGATGAGAAGATGAAGGACGGAACTATCGATAAACTCGCTACCAAATGGGTAGGGGCACCGCTTCCGAAGTAACCTAAAAATAAACAGAAAATGAGTGATTGGCATGGACTGGGAAATTGTATCCAATTATATGCCCCTCTATTTAGAGGGGGCGCTGACGACTTTCAAAATCTCCATACTAGCCATCTTGTGCGCAACAATACTTGGCTACTTTATTGCTCTTATGAGGCTTTCCAGTATCAGTGTAGTTCGCGGCATTGCCTTCGTTTATGTATGGGTATTTCGAGGAACCCCGTTAATGCTTACGCTGTTCTGGTTGTATTATGCGACACCATTCGGTCTCAAGCTTCCTGCCTTTGTCGCAGGGCTTGCGGCCATGTCGATCAATTCCGCTTCCTTTAAGTCGGAGATCATTCGAGCAGGCATCATGTCGGTGGATCGAGGTCAATTAGAGGCAGCGGATTCGATCGGGATGAACCCTTTTCAGAAGATGATTCGCATCACCATCCCGCAAGCAATTAGACTGCTAACCCCACCTTATATTAATAACTGTGTCATCATGCTGAAAGAGTCAGCCATCGTATCCATTGTTACCGTGCCGGATTTAATGCTTGGCGCACAACGAGCTTATAACAGTACATACAGTGTCATGGAGACACTGGGTGTGGCAGGCGTTATCTACTTAACCATGACCAGTTCGATCATGTTGCTGCAATTCTTCATTGAAAAGAAGCTGCGTATTGCGAAAAGGTAGGAGGCGTGAGATATGATTCATATTCGTGGACTAAATAAACAATTTCATGAGAAAAAGGTACTGGATCAAATCAATCTCGAAATTCGAGAGGGTGAGGTTGTCTCGATTATTGGACCGAGCGGTGCGGGGAAAAGCACATTACTACGCTGTATGAACCTACTGGAGGTGCCGACCTCAGGGGAGATTTACGTGGATACACGTAAAGCCGAATATAAGACGAACGCTCGCGGCCGCTTAACGCTTCAATCGTACATGAAATTGACCTGGCTTCGATCGGAGGTCAGCATGGTCTTTCAGCAATTTAATCTATGGCCGAATAAAACCGTACTGGATAACGTAACCGAGGGACCGCGTATTGTGAAAAAGGTTCCACGTAAAGAAGCAGAAGCCAAAGCGATTAAGCTGCTTGAAAAGGTTGGCTTACAAGAGAAAATTAATGAGTATCCCGCTAATTTATCGGGTGGTCAACAACAGCGTGTGGCGATAGCAAGAGCTTTGGCCATGGAACCAAAGGTTATTTTGTTCGACGAGCCGACGTCCGCACTTGACCCTGAATTAGTCCATGAAGTGCTCGATATCATGGTCAAACTTGCGAAAGAGGGCATGACGATGGTCGTCGTGACACATGAGATGAATTTTGCTCGCAACGTATCTGATCGCGTTCTTTTTATGGAGGATGGTCAAATTACGATGAGCGGGAAACCAGATGAAGTTTTTCATTTGAAAAATGCGAGGATGAATCAATTCATGCGAAAGATCACCCATGAGGTCGAACTGAGAGGAGTTAACTAAGATGAAGATTGCCAGCAGCCAGTTTCGGGCCAAAAAGCTAAGATCAATGAAAGACTTTGAGGATCATGTTCGTTGGCACGTTGAATCAGCCGTAGCACAAGGGGCGGAGCTGCTCTTATTGCCTGAGTTTTTCGCGATTGAGCTGCTCACGCTGCACCATTTTGACATCAAGAGTACGGAGGATGTCACGAAAATTTTCGAGTGGTTTGGCAAGGAATACACAACAGCGATCAAGCAATTATGTGCCAATTTGGCCAAAGAGTATCAAATCACACTCGCTGCGGGGACACATTTCGCCTATCAGCCGGATCGTAAATGCTATTACAATACAGCGTATGTCTTCACAGCTAGCGGCGCAGTCTTTGAACAGAACAAGATTCATCCTTCTTATGAGATGGTGTATAACAAAGAATTGACCACACCTGGCGATAAGCTGGATGTTTTCGAAATAAATGGTGTGACCTATGGCATCTCCATCTGTTATGATAACTCGTTTCCCGAAGTGGCGCGTATCCTTAGTCAAATGGGGGCTGATATTATCCTCGCACCGACTTGTTGTCTCGATGAGTGGGGGCAAAGCCGCAATATTCTATTCGCTCAGGCAAGAGCTTCGGAGAATCAGGTGTACGTTGTGAATAGTCATATGATCGGATCGATTCCGTTTCCAACGCATATTCCTTACGGTTTCACATTCACGGGTAAAAGCGGCATCTATTCACCGATTCAACCGATGATTGGCACACCGAATGCGATTGTCAGCCAAGGGGAAGCGAATGTGGAGATGGTTGTCGTCGGAGATATTAATCTAGATTACTTGAAATACATTCGAGAAAATGGACATAATCGGAATCGTACCGATATGAGGCCTTCTTTCTATCAACAATATGCCTTTCAAACAACCTGAATGAGAAAGTAGTTGGCGAATGTGGACATTCTAGTAACCATGCTTCTGATGGGGATGATCTTAGGCTTTGCCGGGACGGGGGGCTCTGGCTTTATTATTGGGATTCTTCTAGCCGTGTTTCATGTCCCTGTTCATACAGCGCTTGGCACTTCAATTGCAGCAATGGTTTTTACAACTTTATCGGGTTCAATCAGTCATTTCCGAGAAGGGAATGCTAGGCTTCGCTCAGGCCTCATTATTGGAGCCTTCGGAGCGGGTGGTGCGTATGCTGGAACCTTTGTGGCTCGCATGATTGCAGCCGATCAGCTGATCTGGCTAACCAGTGGTATGTTGTTCGTCTCTGGACTTCTTATTTGGCTTCGAACAAGCAAGGTGTTTTCCTCGAAGGAGCGGGTGCTTGCTACGGAATCCGACGAGTTAAAAAAGGTGAAGTTCTGGTTTTTAGCGGCGGTTACGGGTATAGTAACGGGATCACTCTCTGGAGTCTTTGGGATTGGATCGACACCATTCATCCAGCTGGCTTTGCTCATTCTATTCGGGTTTCCACTCCGACAAGCGGTGGGGACGACAATGGTCGTTATTCTACCGATCGCTTTGTTCGGGTCGATTGGATTTTTCCAAGCGGGATTCTTGGACTTTGTATTGCTCGCTCAAGTCGTTGCAGGGACGATGATCGGCTCTTATATTGGGGCTAAGTTTACGAAGAGAGCTCCGAAGCTGCTGCTTCGCTCGGCGATGATCATGACACCGATAGCAGGATCGTTATTGATGCTAGTGAAAACATAGGATGTGTGAGGACTTCACTCGGTTGAAACGATCATATTGGCAAGGAGGAACCACACGTGATCTTAGGAGATTTCCGTAAGTGGTCAGAGGATAAATGGTTATACGCAGAGCGGCTTGCGCAGCATTTGGACTACCTGTCTACATGCACATTCGATGATATCGAGGATGGGGTATATCCTGTGGGGGAAGACGGTACCTATCTGGTCGTGAAAACGACAGCTACGCTTCCCTTCGCGGAGGCATTGCCAGAGCGACATCAACGATATATGGATATTCACTATATCCTTGCCGGATCAGAGACCATTGGATTCGCACGGGATTGCGAGAGGAATCAACCGGTTGAGGTGAGTCCAGCCATTGACGATCATACCTTTTTCGATGGTGCGGAAAATGAGATGGAGTTGACGCTATGTCCAGGGCAGTTCGCCATTTTCATGCCATCAGATATTCACAGGCCTTGGTGCAGGGATACTAAGTCCGACTATGTCAGAAAGGCTTTACTGAAAGTGCCTGTCTGTAATTAATGTATAGTATTAGAAAAGTTTATAACGAAGCCCAGTAAATTAGATAGTTAATTTACTGGGCTTTTTTGTGTGATATAACGGAATGAAGCTAATAGCTAAATCATTACGATGACAGCAAAGAATGATTACTTGAAGGTTTCACATCCGCTAAACGCCCGTCATGTAAGGGTTTTCAAGGTTGAGAAAAAGAAGTTAAATGAGTACGATAGCCTGATATTCATTTCATAACTTATGATACGAGGGAAGCCAAACACATACCAGTCAGGAGGAAGTCGAGTGCCGCAACCCTTGGAAGCACAAATGCAAAGAGCTCGATTAAGCTCATTTAAACGATCACAGCTAGTGCGAGATCTCTTAAGAGATCGATGGATGTATCTACTTTTGTTTCCCGGGATCTTATATTTTGTCGTATTCAAATATGTTCCAATGCTTGGTCTGGTCATGGCGTTTCAGGACTACAAGCCTTTTACCGGATTTATAAACAGTCCATGGGTTGGCTTTAAACATTTTGAACGATTTTTTATGGAGCCCCAATTCTGGTCACTGTTTCGAAATACTTTGTTGTTAGCCATCTATAATTTAGTCTTCTTTTTTCCGCTTCCGATCCTATTAGCTCTTATGATTAATGAAGCGCGAAGAGAGATGTTCAAACGAATCGTCCAAACATTGCTCTATTTGCCGCATTTCATTTCGTGGGTAGTTGCTGTAGGTATATTTTATGTGTTATTTACGACAGAGGGTGGCGTCGTTAATGAATTGCTGGCACAATTCGGGTTTGAGAAAATCCCATTTATGTTGAGCGAAGAATGGTTTAGACCCATGATTATTGCGCAATCGATTTGGAAAGAGGCAGGTTGGGGGACGATTATCTTCTTAGCCGCTTTGTCTGGCGTCGACTTGCAATTATATGAGGCTGCCCGTATGGATGGGGCTGGTCGCTGGCGTCAACTCTGGCATATTACGATACCTGCGATCCGCAGTACGATTGTAATTCTGTTTATTCTACGATTGGGCAGTTTCCTGGATACAGGCTTTGAACATATCTTCCTGATGTTGAACTCGATGAACCGTGAAGTGGGCGAAGTGTTCGATACCTATGTGTATATGAAGGGTTTGACACAGGCGCAATATAGTTATAGTGCTGCAGTTGGTTTGTTCAAATCGTTAGTGGGGCTGATACTTGTCCTCGGTGCGAACAAGCTAGCGAAGAAGTTTGGCGAAGAAGGCGTTTACTAGGAGGTGGAGATATACAATGCCAACAAATGATAAGACATTAAGCAATAAAGTATTTGATTGGGTTAACTATGCGTTATTAACACTTGTTTCCTTGATCACGATTATACCGTTTGTCTATATTGTTTCGGTATCTTTTGCTGCCCCTTCAGAGGTTGTCAAAGGTGGATTGCTTTTGATACCTACTAAATTTACGTTTAGTGCGTATAAATACATTTTTTCAACGGACACCATGATTAGAAGCATCGGCGTATCGATTTATGTAACCGTTTTAGGAACATTGATCAATCTCATACTCACTTCGTTTACGGCGTATCCATTGGCTCGGGCCACGTTGCGTGGGCGTAAAACCTTTATGCTATTAATCCTCATTACGATGCTTTTCAGTGGCGGCATGATTCCGACCTACTTCGTCGTCAAATCGGTTGGTCTAATTAATTCATATTGGTCTCTTATGATTCCAACAGCCATTAGTGCATTTAACTTAATCGTTCTAAAAAACTTTTTCCAGCAAATTCCTGATGGATTGGAAGATGCTGCGAGAATTGACGGCTGCAACGATATCGGAACTTTATTCAGAATCGTGCTGCCCTTGTCCATGCCAGCTATGGCGACTTTCGGACTGTTTTACGCAGTGGGACATTGGAATACGTTCTTCCATGCTGTTATTTATATCAACGATTCTGAGAAATGGCCCGTACAGGTTGTGCTTAGGCAAATTGTGCTCATGTCTCAAGATAAAATTGGTGATTCGACCTCACAGTCCGATCCGACGGATTATTTGCCTCAAACGATTCGGATGGCTTCGATTGTCGTCGCGACAATACCGATTGTTCTCGTCTATCCATTCTTACAGAAGCATTTCGCGAAAGGCGTTTTATTAGGTTCGGTAAAGGGATAACCTATAAGGGTTCATCTTTGCATATGTACCATATTATTCATAATCATGGAGGGGTAAGAATGATGAAAAAAAGGTATATGGCTTTACTTTGCTCCATCGCATTGACAACAGGTACACTTGCAGGTTGCGGAAACAGCACAGATCCGAAGAAAGAAGAAAAAACGGTGGATAACACACCACTAGAGGTAACCATTGCTACGCCGCAGGTAGGGGAAGCGCCTAAGAAGGGCAGCGATATCGAGTTGGCGATAGAGAAATATACGAATGCCAAAATTGATATTCAATGGATTCCAGATGCTGCTTTTGAAGACAAGAAGAACATCATGATTGCTTCTAGCGAAATGCCTAAAGCTTTTAAAGTGAAAGCTAACGCATCGACCCTAAATGCCATCCAGTCTGGCTTGTTCTGGGAAATTGGCCCTTTATTGAAGGATTACAAAAATTTATCGGAGCTTAGTCCGATGTATTACGACAACATTAAAGTGGATGGCAAACTATACGGGTTGCCGTTATACCGTGACATAGGACGTGCAGGTATCATCTACCGTAAAGACTGGTTTAGTGGGCTCGGCTTAAAGCCTCCAGTTACACTAGACGATTGGTACAACATGGCCAAAACAGTGGCAGAAAAAGATCCGGATAAGAATGGTCAAGCGGATACGTACGGCTTCTTCTTGGATAAAAACTATAACGATCCAGTTCTTAGCAGCAGCTTTTTAACTCGTCTATCTGTTCCGAATGGGGCGCCTAATAAATGGGGGGTTGAAAATGGTAAAATCGTAGCTGAATTTATGACGAAGCCGTATATGGACTCCTTGAAGTTATTGAAACGTTTGTATGCTGAGAAATTAATTAACCAGGATTTCTCCATCGTGCAAACAGCGGATTCCGATAATAAATGGAATGCTGGTAAAGTTGGTATTCGTGTTAACACGGTAGCAACAGCTGCTGCACTTTCTTTTGATAATGTTTCGAAATCAACACCAAGCGCAGTAGTAGATGTCGTACCATTTGAAGGTCCATCTGGACTTAAAGTTCCGGCTGAGTCTGGAAACAACGGTTTCTTCCTATTCCCTAAATCAAGCGTGAAGAAGGAAGCGGAACTGAAGCGCCTGTTAGGCTTCTTCGATAAGCTGCTAGATGCTGAAATGTCAACACTGCTGACAAGAGGAATTGAAGGCAAACACTTTACCAAAACCGAGGATGGCAAAGGACAAATAAAAGATTTGACATTGTTCAACCTTGAAGTTAAACCGTATCGTGATAGCTTGCCGTCATTCGAAACAGCAGGAAAAGGACTCCCGTTGAAGCAAAATGATCTTCAGGCAAAAGGTTCGAAGATCGCTCAAGATAATCTGAAAAGTGTCGTTCCGAATGTGGCCCTGACATTTAATTCGAAGACCTACGCCGAAAAAGGCGTTGAGCTCGATAACATGATTCGTGATGCTCAAACCAAATACATTATGGGTAAAATCGACGACGCTGGCTGGCAGGCTGAACTTGATAAATGGATGAAAGCAGGCGGCGAGAAGGTCATTGCTGAGTACACGGCAGAATACGCTAAGCAGAAAAAATAGAGTGATCCATAAATATAGAGTCTGAGAGACGGAGTGAGTACATGCTTACAAATGTAAATGTCATCGAAAAAACCGCGTATATCAATGGCTGCTGGGTAGAACCCGGCAGCCACCCTTCTAAGGATCATTACAGTCCCCTAAATACGGAGTTGTTAGTAGGACGGAGCCTCCAATTGAGCAAGGAAGACGTTGACTTAGCCGTTGCGAGTGCTAAGAAAGCGCTTCCAAATTGGTCAAGCTTGTCAGGTACACAAAGAGCAGCTCATTTGTTTAAGGCTGCACAGAAGATTGAGGATCATCTAGAAGAGTTGGCACAGCTTCTCACAGCAGAGATGGGTAAACCAATCGGAGAAGCGAGAGGTGAAGTCAATCGTGCTGTCGTACTGTTCCGGTATTACGCAGGTGAGGGACTACGCGGCATTGGCGAGGTATTGCCTTCCACGGACGGTGTATCCCACTTATACACGACGAGGGTACCACTTGGCGTCGTAGGTCTGATCACACCTTGGAATTTTCCTGTTGCCATTCCCGTATGGAAGATGGCTCCAGCTTTAATATTCGGTAATACCGTTGTATGGAAGCCTGCAGAGCATTCTACCATTACGGCAGCCAAGCTCATGCAGCTCTTGGAAGAGAGCGGCTTCCCGCAAGGTGTAATCCAGCTAGTTAGCGGCTCAGGTTCCGTTGTCGGACAGCGTATTCTAGATCATCCTGATGTGACGGGAATCTCATTCACGGGCTCAGATGCTGTCGGCAAGCAAGTTTCGCAAGCCGCATCGTCCCGTCATGCGAAATATCAATTGGAGATGGGCGGGAAGAACGCGACCATTGTGCTTGCGGACGCCGATCTGGAGAAAGCGGCTGATGTCATCATTAGCGCTGCCATGCGATCTGCTGGCCAAAAGTGCACGGCGACTAGCCGTGTTATCGTCGAGAAGTCTGTGAAGGAACAATTGACCTCCTTATTGATCGAGCGAGCGAATCGCATTAAATTGTCCAATCCGCAGGAAAATGACTGTTACCTTGGACCTGTTGTGTCCAAACGCCAATACGAGTCGATTCTGGAATTTATCCAAATTGGTATCCAAGAAGGAGCCCAAGTTCTTGCTGGCGGTAAAGCGAAGACGGAAGCCGAATTTGCTAAAGGGTACTATATCGAACCTACGATTCTAGATCGTGTCGACCCGCAATCCACGCTCGCACAAGAGGAAATTTTCGGTCCGGTCTTAGTGATTAACGAGGCCGATCATCTTGATCATGCGATCGATCTGGCTAATAGCGTTCGTTACGGATTAGCAGCTGCTATTTTTACACAAAACCAAAAGCATGTTCATCACTTTGTGAATCGTATCGAGGCAGGCCTGATCAAGGTGAACGGTGAAACCGCTGGTGTGGAACCGCAGGCTCCATTTGGCGGGATGAAGCTATCCAGCTCCTATTCTCGTGAACAGGGAAGAGCAGCAATCGAGTTTTTCACACAGGTCAAAACGGTCGTGATTACACCATAGTCGTGGGAACGAAACGAAAGGAAGAGAACTCAGATGGATTATGCTGCATTCAGTAAAAGGCTGGAAACGATTTCAGCTATCAATATTACACCTTTTGATGAAGAGACGCGCCGTATTGATTGGGAAGGACTGGAAGCGAATATCGAGTTCTTGCTGGCAAATGGTACCGAAGTGATTGTGCCCTGCGGAAACACGGGCGAATTCTATGCGTTAACGCTGGAAGAAGCCAAGGAAGTGACCAAACGGGTCGTTGAAATCGTAAATCATCGTGCTATTGTTATGGCTGGAATCGGATATTCCGTTGAAACCGCTGTAGAGCTTGGTAAGCACGCCCAGCAGGTTGGAGCGGATTGCGTGATGATCCATCAGCCCATTCATCCTTATATCACGACGCCTGGTGCGGTGTCCTATTACCGTAATGTGATTGAAAGCTTGGATATTCCGTCCATCCTTTATTTGAAAGATGCTCATGTTTCGGACGATATCTTGTTTAGCTTAGCACCGTTGGATAAATGCGTGGGTGTGAAGTATGCGATCAACGATCTTCCGCGTTTTACCGAAACGGTGCGCAAGATCAGCGCTGACTACAACATCGCCTGGATCTGCGGGACAGCTGAAAAGTGGGCACCTTTCTTCTACAATGCAGGCGCAAAAGGATTTACATCGGGCTTAATCAATGTAAATCCCAGCATCTCGCAGGGGATGCTGCAAGCATTACGCGATCAAGATTGGCCTACTGTGTGGAGACTGTGGGAAGATGTTCTGCCTTTCGAGAACTTGCGTGCCAAATATCATGCAGGTAACAATGTGGTTGCTGTAAAGGAAGCGATGGAACAGTTGGGACTTCGTGCCGGCGTTACGCGCGAACCTGTAGATCCTTTGAATGAAGCGGATAAGAAGGAAGTAACGAATTTACTAAACGCATGGGGGCTGCTAACAACATGAAAATTTCAGATCTTAGACTTACGGTTATCGCAATGCCGCGTAATACAGGGTTTGTCTGCAAGCATGTCATCGTGGAGATTGATGCGGATAACGGATTAACAGGTATTGGTGAAATGTCGGACTTCTCTCATCTTCCTCATTATTCATTAGACATTCAGGACATGGCTGTGGTGCTCAAGTCCATTCTATTAGGCCAGAGCCCATTTGATATTTCACTGCTCAATAAGGAGCTGCTCAGCAATTTTCCAGAAACGATGTTTTATTATGAAAAGGGTAACTTTATCCGTAACGGAATTGATGCGGCATTACACGATCTTTGTGCGAAATCGCTAGGTATTTCCGTAGCTGAATTTATTGGCGGCAGAATCAAAGAGAAAATTAAAGTCTGCTATCCAATTTTCAGACATCGCTTTATGGAAGAGGTAGAAGAAAATTTGGCGATTGTCCGCGAGAGACTGAGTAAAGGCTTTGATACATTCCGACTCTATGTTGGAAAAAACTTAGATGCCGATGAAGCATTTTTGGCTGGCGTAAAGCAGGAATTTGGATCGAAAGTTACGATTAAATCGCTGGACTTCAGCCATTTATTGGACTGGAAATCGGCGTTGAAGGCCACGAAGCGATTGTCGCAATATGATTTCCAAATGGTGGAGAGCCCAGCGGTTCAGAATGATTTCGAGGGACTTCATCATTACCGAATGAACACGGAATACCCTGTAAGTGAGCATGTATGGAGCTTCCGTCAGCAGTCCGAAATGATTAAGCACGATTCGGTGGATATCTTCAACATATCACCTATTTTTATCGGTGGAATTACCGCTGCTAGGAAAGCGGCTGCTGCTGCGGAAGTCGCTGGCAAATCCTGCTTGATCGGCACAACGCAGGAGCTGTCTGTAGGTACAGCCGCTATGGCACATCTGGGAAGTTCTCTAGTAAATTTAAACTATACATCAGATCCGACTGGACCTGAATTGTATATTGGCGATATTGTTAAAAGTCCAGTGCAATACGAGAAGGGATATCTTCTTGTTCCAGGCCGTGACTTACCCGGTCTAGGTATGGAGCTTGACTGGGATCAAATCAACAAATATCGCGTGGACGATCTAAGCTGGGGGAACGTATCTGTTCATCAACTTCAGGACCGTACCTCGCAAACCAAGAAGTAAGCATGCAAGCAGCCGTCCGCACATTCACACCGGACGGCTGGTTTTGATATAATAAGGGTCATTGAAACGAAAGTAAACAGAAGTGAGGAATAACATTGCCCACCTATTTATATCGCATGATCCTATTCGCTATGTTGCTGGTTGCCATTCCAGTCACGACAATCGGAATGATTTCTTATCATATTTCCTCCCAAGATATAGAGAAAAAGGTTAAAGAAAGCAATTCTCAAATTTTGCTGCAGAACCAGATGAGAATTGAGCAAGTATTGAAAAATGTAGAAATGGGTGCCGTGCAATATTTAAACTCACCGCTTGTAACAGACAACCTCTACAATGCGTTGACACAGGATGATTTCCAAACGATTACAAGCCTTGCCAAGGGTTTATATAACTTGCACTCTTTATCGGGCGTAGCTGACACCCACCTCATTAACCTGGAAAAGGACTGGATGATCAGCAATTTAGGATTCACCCATACGGCGGATTATTCCGATAAAAACCTTTTGCAAGATTACGCAAAAAATCCCAAAAATTTATTCTGGTTAGCAGATGAATATGGGGTTCGGATGATTGTAAAGCTCCCAATGATTGCTCCTTCGGCAGCTCCGAAGGCATTACTGATCATAGAAATGTCGAAGACGGAATTGGAAAAAGGGTTAGCCCAAACGAAGCAGTTGGGAGACATCTATGTACTGAACCGCGAGCACATCCCCTTCTTAAGTAACGCGGGAGCAGATTATATTTCCGATTCGATCCTGGAGCCTTTGAAAAAAGTGACAGATGCTAACGGCTATTATGAAGGCAAAAATACAGCTGTGAATTACCGAGTATCGTCCAATAGTTGGATTTATGCTTCCGTCGTTTCCATTGGTCAAGTGACGATGGAATCCAAGAAGATTGCACTCGTTACAATTAATGTCTGCTTGATTGTCTTCCTTGTGATTGCATCTGCCGCATTCTACGTGAGCAGACGGATGTATTCTCCGATCCGACGTTTATTTCAGACGATGGAACAGTTCGGCGGTGAAACGACAGAGTCTCGCAGGAAAGATGAGTTTGCTTATATCGAGGATAGATTTAATGCGTTATTCCGGACACGGAAGCAGTTTCAACAGCAGCTTCAAGGTCAAACGGGACAGATGAAAGAGTTCTTCCTGTTGAAACTGTTCATGGGACAGGTGACGGAGAGCGAATTTGCTTTCAAGTGTGAAACCTATGGCTTCGCGGAAAAAGGGAAGCCCATGGGTGTGATTGCGCTGCAGATCGATTCCCTTCAGGATACAAGATACATGGAAAGCGATAAGGAATTGCTGTTATTTGCTATTCATAACATTGTCAGTGAGCTTTTGCCAGCTAATCGTTTGCTTGGTTCCTTATTGCTGGATCAGTCTCAGGTATCCCTGCTTACTGGGGATGTCGAAGATCTGCAGGAACTGCAAGTGAGTTTTCACCAAGCGGCGGAGGAAATTAAAGATAAGGTGCACGAGCTGCTTCAGCTGAAAGTCAGCATCGGTATCAGTCGCGTATTTTCCCGATACACGGATGCCATGAATGCACATGCAGAGGCTTTGGAAGCGCTGAAGCGAAGGATTCGTCTGGGGAATGATATCATCATTCATTATGATGATATTGAAACGGTTCATGAGAACAGCAAACATCTGGCAGCCTCGCTGAATTATTTGGAAGATTATTTCGTAAACGCATTAAAAACGGGTGATTCCACATCTACGTTTGAACATTTTGATAAATACGTTGCGTTGATCATGGAAAGAGAGATCCGGTTTAACGATTTTCAATTCGTGATGATTGAACTGATTACGGAGATTCATGGCTTAGTCCAGCAGCAAGGCGGTAAATTGGAAGGCTTAATTGATTCGAAATCCGTGCTTCATTCTTTTATGAAGTTGAACACGGTACAAGAAATTACGTCTTGGTTTAAGACCGAATTGCTGCCGCCAGCACTCGCCTTCTTCAAAGGACGGGCAGATTCGCAATATATCAACCTCGCGCATCAAATGCTTACAATGATTCATGAAGGATTCGAGCAGGATATTACACTTGAATCGTGTGCTGCTCAGCTCAAATATCATCCTGTTTATGTCAGTCGTGTTTTTAAGAAAGAGATCGGTGTTACTTTTATTGATTATTTAACCAACTATCGGGTTAACATGGCGAAGAAATGGTTGAAAGAGACAGATATGAAGATTTCGGAAATTGCGGAGCGGCTGAATTATGCCAATTCTACGGGTTTTATCCGGACTTTTCGAAAGCTGACAGGCATGACACCTGGCCAATATCGGGACACCTAAGTTAACCATGTTAACCATTTGGGAGATGAAACATATGACGTATCAAATGCTGGATCAACTTAGAGATCACTATATGGAAAGTGAAGGGAAATGGTTTTCCCTGCGTTGGCATTATATTGAGAACTGTATTCTCAAATCGTATATGGACAGCTATAAGCAATCGGGTAATGAAGACTTTTACCTGTTCGTCAAAAGCTTCATCGACCGTCTGTATGATGAGAATGGCAGTATCCCGGCCATTGATGTGCGTTATTATAGTATTGATCAAATCAGACCAGCGACTATTCTTTTTGACTTATACCAAAGAGAGAATGATCCCAAATATAAGCATGTGCTTGATTTGATCTATGAGCAGTTGAAAACCTATCCAAGAACAGCGTCAGGAAGCTTCTGGCATAAAGAAAATTATCCAAACCAAATTTGGTTGGATGGACTTTACATGGGACAACCATTTTTGGTTCGTTACATCAAGGAATTTGAGGAAAAGAAGGATTATTCCGATACCATACATCAATTTTTAAATGTAAAAAAGTTTATTTTTAATGAAGAAAATCGTCTATACTACCATGCTTATGACGAGAGTAGAGAGATGTTTTGGTGCGACAAAACGACGGGCATGTCTCCGAATGTCTGGGGGCGTGCTGTAGGCTGGTTGGTGATGGCCTTGGTGGACGTACTTGAACTTCTGGAAGATGAACAGGTGAACAGCGAGCCTCTGAACATGATGTTGCAGGAAACGCTAGACGGTATGTTACCTTACCAGCATAGCGGGGGTATGTGGTATCAGATCGTTGATATGGGAGATCGGCCAGGGAATTATTTAGAATCTAGCGGGACCTTGATGCTGGCTTATGCGATGTTGAAAGGTTCGCGCCTTGGCTATCTTGCTACCGAATACGCTGAGCGCGGGAAGTCTGCCTTTGACGCTACTGTCCAGCAATATCTCCGTGAGGAGGATGGAGAAGTGCTGCTTGGTGGAATCTGTAGAAGTGCAGGACTTGGCACAAATCCGGATACAGGCAAGGTTCGTGATGGGACCTTTAAGTACTATACCGAAAACGAAATCATCGTGAGTAACAATGGACATGGCGTAGCACCGTTGATTATGGCGTATACCGAGGTTAAGCTTTCAGAGCTTTAAAGTCAAGTTAGGAGAGAATCCAATGCTGCATAAATTAAACAAGAGCCTGGAGAAATGGCTTCCGCTGATTACTCCAACGAGTGTTATTCTAGGAATTATTTTGACAGTATGGTTAAAGTCCTTTACTTACTTAGTACCATGGATCTTCGGCTTTATGACATTTACAGGCAGCTTAAGTATGAACTTTAAAGATTTAAAAAGGGTATTAATACAGCCTTTCCCGATTTTCGTCTCACTGCTTGCTCTGCATGTGTTGATGCCTGCTATAGCATGGATCATCGGCAATGTATTTTTTCATGATGATGTGTATCTGAGAACGGGACTAATTCTAATGGTCGTCATTCCTACTGGTGTCGTAAGTTTCATGTGGGTTTCCATCTTTAAGGGGAATATTGCGCTAACGTTATCGGTTATTTTGATTGATACCCTATTATCGCCGTTTCTCGTTCCTTTTACGATGGATGCGTTTCTCGGCGTACAAGTGAAGATGGATGTGTTTGGTATGATGAAAGGCCTTTTCTTTATGATCGTCCTTCCGTCCTTATTGGGTATGCTGCTAAATCAACTTTCGCAAGGAAAGGTGAAGGAGAAATGGGGGCGCCCCTTATCGCCCTTCTCTAAAATAGGGTTGGCCTTCACCATTGCGATTAACAGCGCTGTGGTGGCACCATATTTCACGAAAATTGACAGTAAATTGGTCCTGACAGCTTGTGTGATTGTCGTCATGGCTTCATCTGGTTATCTGATTGGTTGGCTGATCGCCAGATGGCTAAAGTGGGACCGTGATATCATGGTTACCATGGTGTTTAATACCGGGATGAGAAATAATAGCGCTGGTGCCGTGCTGGCCATTTCGTTTTTTCCGCCGCCTGTCGCAATGCCTGTTATTATGTGTATGCTTTTTCAACAACTCCTCGCTTCCTTGTTCGGGCAATTATTATGCAAAGCACCTGATTCGATAAAACTGAAGCGTGTATCACAAAAAACGATATAAGGGGAATTCAGGTGTTCACATGCCGTGCAAGGAATATTGTACTTACCGGTAAGGGAACATTAGACGGACAGGCAAGTGCCGATGTGTGGTGGAACTGGAAGCATCACCATTATGGATCAGATATCGGATTTTGCTGGGATGTAATCTTCGAGGCAGCTTTTCATGAATGCCATTGAAGAAAAGGAGGGCGACAGCTTATGAAGATGACTAACACGAATCGTCGTCAGTTAGAAGAAGTACTAGCAAGGGAATCGGTTCATTATCAATTATCTGTTCCTAGACTTGTGGAAAAGGCAATAGCTCGTGAAGAAGGTGTATTAGCCGCGAACGGTGCGTTTAGTGTTTCCACTGGTAAATTTACAGGACGTTCTCCGAAAGATAAGTATATCGTTTATGAACCGTCTGTCGCTGATCATATTGCTTGGGGATCTGTAAATCAAGAGATGTCCCAGGCTAGTTTCGATAAACTATATGAAAAAGTATTGGACTACTTAAACGATCGTGAGCTTTTTGTATTCGATGGTTTTGCTGGTACTGATCCCAATTATCGGTTGCCAATTCGAATCGTTAATGAGTATGCATGGCATAATCTGTTCGTTCATCAACTATTTATTCGTCCAACAGAGGAAGAATTGACAACGCATTCAGCAGAGTTTACAATTCTGGCTGCTCCGGGGCTAAAAGCGAATCCCTCAATTGACGGAATACGATCGGATACATTTATTGCTATCTCTTTTGAAAAGAAAGTAGTTCTGATTGGTGGCACGGAATATGCTGGTGAAATGAAAAAGTCGATATTCAGCGTTCTTAACTATGTATATCCCTTTAAAGGGATATTTCCAATGCATTGCTCTTCCAATATTGGTGTGAATGGTGATGTGGCGCTTTTCTTTGGACTTTCAGGCACGGGGAAAACCACACTGTCAGCAGATCCTGATCGTCATTTAATTGGAGATGATGAGCATGGCTGGACAGAAACCGGAGTATTTAACTTTGAGGGCGGATGTTATGCCAAATGTATTGGCCTTTCTAGAGAGAAGGAGCCTCAAATTTGGGAGGCTATTCGATTCGGTTCTGTGTTAGAGAATGTGGTTCTGGAAGCTAATACCGGGAAAACGGACTATAACGATAACTCGATTACGGAAAACACTCGTGCCGCTTATCCGATTGAATATATTTCTGGTGCCAGGATTCCAAGTCTTGGAGGACATCCGGAAGTGATATTATTTTTGACAGCGGATGCTTCAGGTGTGCTTCCTCCTATTGCTAAGCTAAATAAAGATCAGGCCATGTATCACTTTCTTTCTGGCTATACGTCGAAATTGGCAGGGACTGAGCGCGGAGTTACAGAACCAGAAGTTACGTTCTCAGCTTGTTTCGGAGCCCCTTTCCTTCCACTTCGTCCTAGCGTGTATGCGGAACTATTAGGTAAGAACATCGAAAAGCATCGTGTACGCGTTTATCTAGTGAACACAGGATGGTCTGGAGGGGCATACGGCACTGGTAAAAGAATGAATCTTGCTCATACAAGAGCAATGGTTACGGCCGCGATTAACGGGAGTATTGAACAAGCCGAATATAACCAAGATCCTATTTTTGGGTTTTCGGTGCCCAGTCATATTCAAGGAGTTCCAAATGACATTCTTATCCCCAAAAACACGTGGGAAAATAAGGCCGCCTTTGATTTAAAGGCTTCAGACTTGGCGACTCGCTTTGCAAAAAACTTCGAAAAGTTTGATGATGTAAGTGAGGGTATTCGCTTAGCTGGACCTAGCGTGTAAATAGCCTTTTTGACTGTGTGAAAAAGCAAAAGCGATCCTTAACTCGGATCGCTTTATTATTTTAGAAAACTTCAATGGCATTTTTACCAGATATAGTTGGTCAACCTTAGAATACGAATATATCAATCAAAGGGGCAGGTCACATCACGACTCCCGTTTACGATACACTCTCTCAGGGCGACCCACGACGCCATAAGTCAGATCGGCGAAAACTTCGCCCGAGGAGACTAGATGCTCCAAATACCGGCGTCCAGTCGAACGACTGACGCCTATTTCTTTGGCGATTTGATCCGCAGTCATCCCGTCTGCCGCGGTAGAAATCGCCTGAACGATTTTGACTAGCGTTAATTTGTCGATGCCTTTAGGGAGATACGCAATCTCAGCGCGGGAATCTTTTTTACTCGTTCCCAAAATGAGGCGATCGACATCGCTTTGATTAATAGAGCCCGTATGATGAAGCCGATTCAACTCGCTATGGAAGTCTAGATAACGCAGGAGCGTTTCCTGCAGCCGATTGAAAACAAGTGGTTTCATAATATAATCAAACGCTCCGCTGCGAACGGCTTCCCGTATAGCCTCGGCTTCTTTGGCAGCCGTGATCATAATGACGTCGGTATCTCGGAAATGTTGACGAATATAGGAGAGCAACTCCAAGCCATTGGAACCAGGAATGTAAATATCCAACAGAACTAAATTTGGCCGTAAAATGTCTAGCTGTTCCTTGGCTTGAACATCGTCTGTAGCGATACCGACAACGTGAAAGCCGTCTACTTTTTCAATAAACCTTCGGTTTATTTCGGCGATCTTCACATCATCTTCGATAATCAAAACTTCAATGTTCGGTTGTTGGTGTTCCATCATCAGAGATTGAACTCCTTTCTGTGGACATCGGATGTTTCGGTATAGCGACGGTGAAGAGTGTGCCGCATTCCGGGTTTTTATGGAAAGTGATATACCCGTTAAGCTTATGGACAGCGTGCTGGACTAAGGCTAAACCGATGCCGCGATGTTCACCTGCTTTAGTTGAGAATCCTTTCTCAAATACGGCATTGCCTAACTCATCGGGAATGCCAACGCCGCAGTCCTCGCATTCGATAATCAAATCCTCGCCCAGATCGGTTAAAAATAATTTTACATAGGGCGTTTGTTGTACCTCAACGGCCAGAACTGCTTCCATGGCATTGTCAATCAAGTTGCCGATGATGGTGACGAGTAAATTTCGGTCGATTTCCGGAGGAATATCTCGAAATGAGCTTTCACGGTCAATTTCAAAAGTTAGCTTCAACTCCTGTGCATGATTGAATTTGCCAATCAACAGCCCCCCAATCATGGGATCAGGGATTTCGGTCATGATGAACTGCACCCAGTTCTGGTGCACGTCTGATTCCTTGGAGATGAGATCGACAGCTTCTTGATACGATTCCAATTGGATGAGTCCAGAGATGACATACAGCTTATTGGAGAATTCATGCGTCTGAGCGCGCAGTGCTTCAGCGAAGCGTTTCACCTGAGACAGCTCCTCGGCCAACCGGTAGAGCTCGGATTTACTTCGAAAGCTTGAAACGGCACCAGTAACACCGTGTTTTCGGCTCACAATCGGCACACGATTGACGATGACATCATGATCGCCGATCAGCATTTCATGGTCAAATTCGGCTTCGCCCGTACGTACCACTTCATGCAATCGCGTGTTCGGGATCACATCTTCAATGTGTCTGCCTGTAATTTTCGCACTGAGGGGCAGCTGCATAAGCTGCAAAGCATAACGGTTTGCCATTGTGATGATGCCATCTCGGTTTACCGCGATAATTCCCTCACGGATCGTTTGCAGAATGGCTTGTTTCTCGGTATACAGCTCACCGATTTCCTTAGGCTCAAGTCCATGTATGGAGCTTCGAACATTACGTGCGATAAG
Source organism: Paenibacillus allorhizoplanae (assembly GCF_927798215.1). Classification (NCBI taxonomy): domain Bacteria; kingdom Bacillati; phylum Bacillota; class Bacilli; order Caryophanales; family Paenibacillaceae; genus Paenibacillus; species Paenibacillus allorhizoplanae. Next base: position 385,415 of record NZ_CAKMMW010000003.1, on the reverse strand, counting down.
GACGGAGCCGATCAGGCCAACGACTAGGACGATGAGAGAAATGAGCTCGATTCGCGACTGATAAGTATAGGTAATCGAGTTGATATCTTTCGTAAGAAATCCAACGGATACAATGCCGATGACATTGCCTTGATCATCAAACAGAGGCGCTTTACCGCGAAGTGAAGGGCCAAGTGAGCCGATGGCCTTGGAGATGATCGATTGTCCTGCAAGAACAGGACCGTTGTCCCCGCCGACCATTTCTTGCCCAATTCGTTCAGGGAGCGGGTGTGAGTAGCGAATGCCTTCGCGGTTCCCGACAACGATATACTCGGCATCGATTTGATCTCTTACCTTTTCGACGAGAGGCTGGATGATCTTGGATGGATCCGAAGTTTGAAAAGCCATACGAATATCAGACATATTAGCAACGGTTTCAGCCACCTTTAAGGCACGAGTCCCGATTTGATCCTCTAGTGCTGTGGTCATCATGTAATCAAATATACTGCCCAAACTGATGATGACGATGGAAAGGAACGAACAAATAATGAGGATAAGCTTGGTATGAAGCCTCATTTTCCACGCAGCCTCCCATTTTTGGTTAATTTAGAAGAATGTATGTGTTTGGTATTGTAACATAAAGCGTTCTCATTTTGATGATTATAGGGTCTCCAGATCCGTGAACAATATGAACAAAATGGTCAAAACGCCGTTATTACAACTAATCGCCATAAACTTCCCAATAGGCACAGGGGGTGTTATTCTGAAAGCGCTTCAAAGAAAGCGGATACATTGATAAATTAAAACCAAACATGGAGGGGTTTCATTTGATAAAACAACTTTTTTCAGCATCTTGGAAAGTAACAGCTATTAGCTTGCTTGCAGTTAGTTTGTCCGCTTGCGGAAGCAATTCAGCGAAACCATCATCGTTATCAACGTCATCAACGTCATCAACGTCATCAGCTCCAGCAGCTGCGAAATCCAATTATCCAGAAAAAGCACTTAGCATTATCGCTCCATCTGGTGCTGGCGGCGGCTGGGATATGACTGCACGTACCATCGCTAAAGTATTAACGGAAACAAAAGCAGTCGATAAGCCCGTTTCAGTTGAAAATAAACCAGGTGGTGGCGGTACTGTATTTATGGCGGAATACGCGACTAAAGATATCAAAGATAACTACAAGCTGTTCGTGAGTTCGCCACCAATCCTTATTAATCATTTGAAAAAAGAAGGAAACACACCTTACGGCTACAATGATACGACGCCGTTAGCACAACTGACCAAAGATTACGGCGCTGTCGCGGTAGCAGCCAATTCGAAATACAAAGATCTGAAGTCCTTGCTAGCTGATATGAAAGCAGATCCTACGAAGCTAACGGTTGCGGGCGGTTCGGCACCTGGTTCCATGGATCACTTGGTATCGATTCTACCCGCGTTCAAATTTGGGATTGACCCGAAAAAAGTGAAATACGTGTCCTATGACGGTGGCGGTGAAGCCGTAACTGCGTTGCTTGGCGGTAATGCTGATGTCTTAGGTACAGATGCTTCTTCCTTAGATCAATACGTGAAAGCTGGAAAAATCCGCATACTTGCTGTTGCAGCACCTGCCCGCCTTGGTGGCAGCCTGAAAGATGTTCCGACGATGAAGGAACAAGGCGTTGATGCCGAATTCCTGATTTGGCGCGGTTTCTTCGGACCGAAGGACATGTCAGCAGATGCAAAAAAATACTGGGAAGATACGATTAAGAAAATGGTAGATTCCGATGCTTGGAAAAAAGAAATGCAAGCGAACAGCTGGGAGTCGGATTATAAGAAAGCAGATGATTTCAAAGCTTTCTTGGGCCAGCAAGAAACACAATTGAAAGATATGCTGACAGCGCTTGGTATGCAGAAATAAAACCTAACGAGACAAGGGAGAAGATGACCTCTTCTCCCTTGCCCTTAGTGGGGTAGGAGGCAGAGAAATGAATACAACGTTTGATCGTTATGCAGGTATCGCCTTTTTCGCGATTGGTCTTGCCTTTGTGATTGGTTCCTTAGGTATTTCAACTAGTGCTTATGGTAGTAATGTAGGTGCTAATATCTTTCCGATGATTTTGGGCTCGTTCTTGTCTTTGATGAGTTTGCGTCTTATTTATGAGACGTTCCGCAGGCAGCGTGCTGAGAAGGGCAAAGAAGACTTGGATTACAAACGATTTCTCATTATTTTCATCGCGGCTGTCTTATATGCCTATTTCCTTGAAGATATCGGGTTCGTGATCTCCACGTTCCTGTTCCTTATGATTGGTTTTCAAACGATGCAAAAGGGGAGAGTATGGGTTTCCTTGCTGATTGCAGCTTGCTTCTCTTATGGTGTGTATTACTTATATGTGAATCTGCTGGATGGTTCGCTTCCCGGATTTCCAACATGGTTAGGGGGGGCATAAGATGAGCACTTTGGATTATGTGTTGCACGGTTTGGGCACAGCGATGCAGTGGCATAATGTTATTTTTGTATTTTTGGGCGTATTGATTGGTACGGTGGTTGGCGTTCTACCTGGAATTGGCCCGATGAGCGGTGTTGCTCTCTTGATTCCGATCACGGCAACAATGACAGCTGGCTTAGGCCCAGAAGAGGCAGCTACGAGTTCCATCATTTTGTTGGCAGGCGTGTATTATGGGGCGATGTACGGAGGTTCGACGACGTCGATTCTATTAAACACACCTGGAGAATCGTCTTCTGTCGTCACAACACTTGACGGTTATCAAATGGCCAAACAGGGTAGAGCAGGAGCAGCGCTCGCGATTTCAGCAATCGGTTCCTTCGCTGCGGGCATTATTTCGCTGATCGGTCTTATCTTCTTGGCTCGTCCTTTGTCGGCAGTCGCAATCAAGTTCGGACCTGCTGAATATTTCTCCTTGATGGTGCTCGGCTTGCTCGCGATCAGCGGACTGGCTGGGAAATCGATGGTGAAGGCGCTTATGATGACGGCATTTGGTCTGTTGTTAGCGACGATCGGTATCGATAACGTGTCGGGCGTGGAGCGATTCACCTTCGGCATTCCTGAGTTATATCAGGGCTTGGAATTCCTGACTGTGGCCGTGGGGACATTTGCTGTCGGCGAAGTATTCAAAACCATCCTTCAGCGCGAAGGAAACGATGGCGAGATTGCCAAGATCAATCGCATTCTGCCGACAAAACAAGATATGAAAGACAGCGCGGCACCGATTGCACGCGGTTCTGTGCTTGGTTTTTTCATCGGCTTACTTCCTGGTGCAGGCGCTATTCTTGCTTCTTTCTTTGCTTATATCGTGGAGAAGAAGATTAGCAAAAATCCGGAAAAATTCGGCAAGGGTGCTATCGAGGGTGTCGCTTCGCCGGAAGCTGCGAATAACGCTGCATCGGGTGGTGCGATGATTCCGCTTTTGACATTGGGGATCCCATCCTCAGGAACGACGGCTATTCTGATGGGTGCTTTCATTATGTACAACGTCCAGCCAGGTCCATTGCTATTCCAAGACCACCCACAGTTAGCATGGGGGGTTATTGCAAGTATGTTCGTCGGCAATCTCATGCTGCTGATTCTTAATATGCCGTTGGTTAAAGTGTTTGCCAAAGTCATTGAAACACCTGCTAAGTATTTAATTCCGTTAATCATCGTCTTTTCCGTATTCGGGGTTTATGCCGTACAGTATTCGACGTTTGATTTAATGCTCATTATGGGCTGTGGTCTTGTGGGATACTTCTTATCTAAGAATGATTATCCACTAGCACCACTCGTACTTGGTCTTATTTTGGGTCCAATGATGGAAAACAACATGCGCAGAGCACTGACCATTTCAAATGGTGATTTCATGATCTTCCTGCAAAAACCGGTTTCTCTTGTATTTCTCATCATCGGTCTGATCTGGATTACCATTCCGCTGATAATGAAACTTAGAGGTAAAAATGTACTTGTGAATGAGGAAGGGTAACTAATATGAAAAATACGATGGCTGGCAAAAGTATTATTTTGCGTCTGGAATTGTTAACAGAGCAAATCCATTTCGGTCAATTAATTACGGTAATTACCGAAAATGGCGGGGATGTTATCGCGATTGACGTTATTCAAACCGGTGCGAATTGGACGGTTCGAGACATTACCGTATCCGCTTCCGAACAGTCCCAGTTGGACAGTATTGTCGCTAGGATGAAGGATCTCGCTGGTGTACGGCTGGTTCACGTGTCGGATCGCACATTCCTGCTTCATCTCGGCGGCAAAATTGAGATGAAGCCCAAATCACCAATTCAGAACAGGGATGATCTTTCCCGCGTGTACACGCCGGATGTAGCCAGGGTCTGTATGGCTATCCATGAAGATGAGACTAACGCTTATAAGCTGACGATCAAGCGAAATACGGTCGCTGTTGTTTCCGACGGCAGTGCCGTGCTCGGACTTGGAAACATCGGACCCTATGCGGCGATGCCTGTCATGGAAGGCAAGGCGATGTTGTTCAAGCAGTTTGCTGATGTCGATGCTTTTCCAATTTGTTTAAGCACGCAAAGTACCGAAGAAATCATCGCGACCATCAAGCATTTGGCACCAGGTTTCGGCGGTATTAATCTGGAGGATATATCCTCTCCACGATGTTTTGAAATTGAAGAACGGCTGCGGAATGAACTGGACATCCCCGTATTCCATGACGACCAACATGGTACAGCTGTGGTCTTATACGCAGGGCTCATCAATGCGTTGAAAGTAGTTGGCAAGCAGATTAATGAAGCGAAAGTTGTCGTCTGCGGTATTGGTGCAGCGGGAATGGCTTGCTCCAACATTTTGCTGGCTGCAGGCGTGAAGGAACTGATCGGGGTTGACCGAGAAGGTGCGTTGGTACGTACGAAAGAGTACGCCAACCCGCATTGGACGGAATACGCGGAGCGGACGAACCCTAACCTGCGCTCAGGTAATCTTCATGACGTTATCGAAGGAGCAGATGTGTTCATCGGACTCTCCGCAGGAGGCTTACTGAAGCGGGGGGATGTTGAGCGAATGGCGGCTAAACCCGTAGTGTTCGTGATGGCGAACCCAACGCCGGAAATTCATCCCGATGAAATCGAAGATATCGTGGGTGTCGTTGCTACGGGGCGTTCGGATTTCCCGAATCAGATTAACAATGTACTGTGCTTCCCAGGTATATTCCGTGCGGCCTTGGACTGCCAAGCCTCTACGATCAACGAAGAAATGAAGCTGGCCGCTTCCGCCGCGATTGCGTCGGTTGTCACACAGCAGGAATTGAACAAGTTATATATCATTCCAAGTGTATTTAATCAAGAAGTAGTTAGACGGATTCGTGAAGCCGTCATCCGTGCGGCTATTCAAACAGGGACAGCGCGACGGATACCGCGTGAGTTTCGACAGGCGGAATAGTCCTACCGAAACGGATACCAACGATGGAACTAAAGTGGAGGGATTCGTATGGGTGGTTTGGAAACAAAAGCCATTGTAGAAATCAATCAAGCGGCGAATCAGTTTCAATCCAGTATTGTCATTCAGGTGGGTACGAGGTTTATTGATGTGAAAAGCATTCTGGGTTTGAGCGTTACGCTATTCAACAATCAAGCGTACAAGCTTGATATTCATGGACCTGATGAAAAGGAAGCCATTGAGGTCATGAAGAGGATTTTTGAGAAGCATGACCTAAAGTTAGATCGTGGGCAGACATATAATTAGAGGATTTTAAACATAGTAATCTATGAAACTAGCCCTCGCATCTATGAATCATATGAATATCATATATTAACTCAATTGAAAGGAGTTGATATATGATGCTTTTGGTCAACCAGTTTTATGGCATAGTTTATAGAAATGCTAATGGAACAACCACCGTTTTTAATGCGCGCGTCGTGGCAAGAGGGTTAACTAGAATAAGAATTAAATTCATGAACGCGAGAGGTTTTATCGTGTTTAGATTTCTTTTCATTCGCCAAATTCTTAGATTTGTCTTAATTTAATAGCAATAGTAAAACACTCCAATTCCATGTTTACAAGGATTGGAGTGTTTTACATTACTTACGTCGCAGACGTAAGAACCGTCCGTTTGCTCGCGCGTAATGCAGAGCTTTGAAGAACATCTTTTTATCATGTAATTGGTTGAAAATAAAGGGATCCGGTGATGTATTAACTTCTATTACCCATGGTTTCAATTTTCTATCGATGCCAATGTCGATACCAATCTCTTTGAATCCCGGATAACTCGTCTGATAATGCTTAGCAATTCGATACCCTAATTTTCGCAGGCTATGGATATAATCCTTTTTCTTCTGTCCATTTACATAGGAACTAAGCAGCAATTCTAAGGGTAACGGCTTCCCGCTATTATGAAAGTTTGTCACTATTTTCTTGGGATGCGCGACACGACCGATATAACCAGTAGTTTCCCAAGTTTTCATCTGGTTTTTTTGCACCATAATACGTATATCGAATATTCGCTTGTGATGAGTTAGAAGATGAATGCCTTGTTGAACTAGGTAAGATCGTTTTAACTTGGCTTTATTCAGAGCAGCGAATAAGCTTTGAAACGTTCCAAATGACTTAGCAACTTTACCGGCTTGAAAGTGGTATTTATCACTTTTCACCACTCGAATAATGCCATTCCCAGCAGTACCATGGTCGGGCTTCACATAAACCATCTTATGTTTGATTAACATCTGGAGCAGGTTGGTCCGACTGTAGATCCTTGTTTCCGGAACAAATTTGCGAAGTTCTTTATTGCGTAAAAGAACTTTCGTTTTTACCCATTTACTGCCTACTGTTCTAGCACGACTCATTGTCAACACAGCACCTTTACTTGGGAATTGGCTTGGATCATACCAATTATCATATTCGAAAAAAGGTTGAGTGACTTGGAGTTGAGTCTAGTAGGAAATTAATTTCTTTGACTAGCAAAGCTCAGAGTTATGAAAGATTTATTGCCGCGCATTATCATGCCTATTGTTGTTCATGTAGCTAAGTTAAGTCTCGAATAAAATGCGTCCTGTCTGCGATAAATCATATCCTTGGATAGGACGCAGCTCTTTATGGAAGGATTCCGATTGCAAGATTTGCTTTACGCGTTCAATCCAAGCAAGATTTTCTGGTTTTTTTAGCATGACAAGATCATAACGCTCTTGAATAAGCGGGATGAATTCAACGCCGTTAACCATAGAGGCTACTTTCTCTATACCCACACCGAAATCAGCTTCACCTGTAGCAACTTTACCAGCCACGCCTAAGTGATTCGATTCTTCCTGCTCATAACCATGTAGCCGTTGTTTTGGAATTCCATGAAGTCGGAGTTGTTCATCTAACAGAACACGTGCACCGGAACCTTTTTCACGATTAACCAATCGAAGTCCAGGCTTTTTGAGATCAGCCCAACTATGTAATTGTTTAGGATTTCCCGGTTGAACATATAGACCGGCCGATCGTGACAAGAGATTCATAACAATGTACGAAGAACCAATCAGTAATTTTCGGATATAAGGAAGGTTATACTCACCGGTGTCTCCATCCAGCAGATGCGTGCTGACAATATCGGACTCGCCCTTGTACATAGAGATTAGACTATCCATACTACCAACATACGAACGAAGCGGTCTGTAATGGGCTACATTTCTTTCGATATGTTTAGCTAAAATGTCCAAGCTAACATCTTGTCCAGTTATTACAAGAGAGTGATTGGAAGATGAAACGGCTTGGAAAGAATGATGAGTAACGGGTTCGACATACTCACTTTTAATCGTAGAAACCATACCATCTTTTGCACGTGTTTTATAGGCTTCAAGATCTGATGCATCCACACGCATTTGCTTGCCAACACGATAAGCGGGTAGATCGCCTTTTTTTATTAAATCATAAACAGTTAGTTTAGATATTTTCAAAAGTTTAGATATTTCTTCCGTTGTATAGGACATGTCAGTTGTCATTGTAAACCTCCATAAGCTTGTCTTCTAAAAAAGTAGCGTAGATTTACTCCTGCATCCGTACGGAACCACCATCATCTATCATAAGCTGATAAATAGGGTATTTCAATCCTGTTGTTTACTAATTAATTCTGTTTTTATATAATGATCAGAGATTATATTATTCTATTTATAATCAAATAGATATAAATTTAATCTTGGAGGGGACGTAATGTTAAGTTTAAGAAGGTTTAGTTATGTTTTATCTTGTTTTGTTGTTGCGGCCATGATCATCACAGGTTGCTCCAGCCAAAAGGAACAACCCGCTGTAAGTACAACACCAACACAGGCAACTGTAGCACCTACAGCAACACCAGTGCCGACCGAGAAAGTAGAGCTAACTATATCGGCAGCTGCAAGCTTAACCGATGCATTTAAAGAAATTCAAACCAACTACGAGACCAAAAACAAACAAATTAAACTCAACTTTAACTTCGGAGCTTCCGGGGCACTGCAACAGCAAATCGAACAAGGGGCACCCGCGGACTTATTCTTCTCGGCAGCAACCAAAAATATGAAGACGCTAGTCGACAAGCAATTGATCGATACGGCACAGCAAAAAAACTTGCTAATCAATGAATTAGTCGTTGTAGTTCCAGTGGATGGCAAGGTTGCCATTCAAAAAGCAGAGGATTTAACGAATGAAAATATTAAACATTTAGCAGTTGGGGAACCGCAAATCGTTCCAGCTGGCAGCTACGCCAAAGAGGCATTGACTAATGCGAAACTTTGGGACTCGCTTCAAGCTAAAATCGTACAGGGCAAGGATGTTCGCCAAGTACTTACCTACGTTGAGTCTAGCAATGCAGAAGCTGGTTTTGTTTATAAAACGGATGCGCTGACTTCCAAAAGTGTCAAAGTAGCATTCAGTGTTGATCCAAAATCGTACACACCGATTGAATACCCTGCTGGTATTGTGAAAGCAACAAAACACAGTAAAGAAACGGCTGACTTTTACGCTTATCTTCAAACGAAAGAAGCACAAGATGTCTTCGTCAAATACGGATTTTCTATTCCAAAATGAGGTGAGATCAGATTAATTGGACAGAATTTGTTTTTCCTATCCTACTTTCGTTTAAGGTATCCGTGGTATCCAGCATCTTCGTTCTGTTCATAGGAGGAATAGCAGCTTGGGGAATGTCGCGGCGTAAGTTTCGTGGGAAGACATTGCTTGAAACGGCCATTCTTCTGCCACTAGTACTCCCTCCAACAGTTGTAGGCTTTATCTTATTAGTCCTATTGGGCAAAAAGAGTTGGATTGGATACCTAATGGAGAGATTTTTTGATCAGTCTATTATATTTACATGGGGGGCTGCGGTGATCGCATCGATCGTGGTGGCTTTTCCATTAGTTTATCAAACGATGAAAACAGGGTTCTCACTAGTCAGCAAAGATTTGGAGGACTCGGGGAGATCAATTGGTGCAAATGAGTGGCAAGTTCTACGTTATATAACCTTGCCTTTGGCGTGGCGTTCTGTCACGGCAGCTTACATTCTTGGATTTGCTAGAGGACTGGGAGAATTCGGTGCCACACTTATGATTGCGGGCAACATCCCTCACAAAACCCAAACTTTGCCTACCGCCATCTATATCGCTGTTGAATCTGGTAATCAAACTCTTGCATGGTGCTGGGCAGCAGCCATCATAGTCATCTCATTCGGACTCATGTTTATCGCAAACCATAGAGCTAGGAATTAATAATTAATGAAGTTGGGTTTGCCTCGCATCTCCTACGGGAAATTTATTATGAAGTAATTCGACGTTCACTCAATTGAGTGAACTTTTTTTTGCAGATTACTACTGATATGTATCGTGTTCAGATTTCGCATATGCGTGGAGGGAAACCGCCGATTTACAAGCGGGTAGGCGCTGTTCTACACTTTCTTATAAATCACTTTGACAGATTAGGTGTAGAAGAGGGGGAAAGACGAATGACTATTTTCAGTTTTGAAAGCGGTATCCCAGTTTGTTTTACTTGTGACAGGCATTCTCGCTTGTCCATTACGAATCAATACTACAAGGATGGCAACGCTAGCTTGCAGTGGGATTATACAGAAAATTCATCCGTGATCGTCACGGAGTCGATAGGATATCGTCCGTTTCAGGAAGGAACGAAGGATCAGGCGCGCGACTCGTTTACGATCTGGATCTATAACGCTGCTGCGGTAGAGGGCGAACTTGTATTCGAGTTCGGGCGCAGTGGAGCCGTGGATTGCTCCTTTCAATTTGGGTTGAATTTCCGTGGTTGGCGAACCGCTTGGGTTGCTTATGAACGGGATATGACAGGTTGCCCTCATCCAGATATGGATACGGTTACAATCCGTATGCCAATGGGCATACAGCCAGGTACGTTGTTCATCGATCAGATGATGCTGAACACGCCGATCGATCCTAGGTTTCATACTAGGGATTTTCAGGTGCCGTTGGTAAATCTTCGCGCTGATGTATCTGCAAACGCACACTGGCTTGCGTTATATGCGTTTGAACAGTTAGCCCCGAAGCATGCGATCCCTTCAGCGGTTATACAGGAAGATCAAGATGCCTTTGGGCTGATGAACGAGCGGTTCGAGGCGCTCTTCTTCAAGGAACGGCGTGTGTCGAAGGAGGAGATCACGTTGCTTCAGCGGCGTTTCGCCGAGTATGGGATCGCGCGCAAAGGTGGAATTCTCACAGGCCGTCCGATCGAGCTGTTCTTCGATCATTATCCGCCTTTGCTAAAGGAGGAGCTTAAACGCCTTTCCAACGGTGTACAGCTGAGCGAGATTACACAGTTCCTGCTGGAAACGGCGATCTGTTTCCGGTCGTGCGAAGAGGAGGAACAACAAGCTCATCTGCAGGCAATGTTTATAACCGTATTGGACTATATGGAGGATCAAGGGTGGACGTACGGTAGCTCGCAAGGAACCGTCCATCATTTTGGCTATAACTTCCGTGATTATTATCCTGCCGTCTTTCTTATGAGAGCTGATCTTAAAGAGGCAGGAATCCTGGAGCGAACACAGCGGACTATGCGTTGGTACAGCGGCGTGGGCCGCACGCATACGCCACTTGCAGAAGTAGAAGGCAACATCGACATCTACAACACGACGCTGCACGGGATGCTTGCTTCCTTACTGATCATGGACGACACTCCTGAAAAAGTACGGGACCTGAAAGCGTTCTGCGATTGGCTCTCCCAGTCGTTGTTGCCTGCTCCGGGTTTGCGTGCAGCGTATAAAATCGACGGGTCTGCTTATCACCATGTCAATCATTACCCAGCCTATGCAGTAGGCGGCTTTCAAGGCGTGACGCCGATGATGTACGTATTGAAAGGTACCCCGTTCCGTGTCAGCCGAGAAGCACATGAGACGATACGAAAGGCCCTCCTCTCTATGCGGTTGTACAGCAACAAGCGGGAATGGCTGATCTCGCTTTCTGCCCGTCATCCGACAGGTAAGTGGGCGCTCGATCCGGAGCCTTTTGCTTTTTTAGCGGAGAGTGGCACGCCTGATGGTCGCAGTGAGGTAGATACAGAAGTAGCTGCAGCTTATCTGCGTCTGCTTGACCCAGATGAGCGAACGGAAGCGGCACATCGCTTTGAAGCAATGGGCATCATAGCGGAGCCAGATCCGAACGGTCACTGGACGATGAACTACGCTGCCCTAGCCATTCACCGACGTGGTTCCTGGCTTGCCGGCATGCGCGGGCATAGCCGCTATTTGTGGGCGAACGAAACGTATGTGAACGCGAATCTGTACGGCCGCTACATCTCCCACGGTCATCTCCAGATTATGAGCCGTGGCGAGCCAGTCAATCATCAAGCCAGCGGTTATCAGCAAGATGGCTGGGATTGGAACCGGTGGCCGGGGACGACCACGGTACATAAGCCGCTGGAGGAGCTCCGCGCCAGCGTCTGCAATGTAGATACCTTCAGCGGCTTCGAGGAAATGCTTCTTTCGGATGAAACCTTTGCAGGCGGGCTTCATTTGGAAGGACACAACGGGATGTTTGCTATGAAACTGCATGAGCATCCCAAATATGAAGGGAGTCATCGAGCGCGCAAGTCGGCGTTTTTCTTCAATAATCGCATTATTTGCTTGGGTTCAGGTATCGAAAACGACAATACAGCCAACAGGACAGAAACGACCCTGTTTCAGAATCATTTGCCTATCAGGGAAGATCCGCTCTGGATTGACGAAGCAGGGCCGATTTATGATTTCCCTTATTTCCAAAAAAAGCAATTGGACAATCCTACATGGATATTGGACAATAAAGGAAACGGGTATTATATTCCAGCCGGACAGACGATTTCTGTCTCGAAAGCAACACAACATTCCAAGCATCAATCGACAGATGTCGATACACAAGGGGATTTTGCTGCAGCATGGTTGGATCATGGGACTTCACCGACTGAGGGCAGCTACGCGTACGCGATTCTGGTTGATACGGACTGCGGACAAGTTAAGCGCTTTTATGAGCAGATGGAGCATCCGGATTCAGCGCCATATAAGGTGCTGCGTCAGGAACGATCAGCGCATGTGGTGTTTGATGCAGAGAGCTGTACAACCGCATACGCGCTGTTCGAAGCGGACGATTGTCTCGGAATCGGGTACGTGACGGCAGTTGATACGCCAGCAATGGTCATGATTCGCGAGGAAAGTGGAACCTTGACGATGAGTGCGGTCGATCCGGATCTTCGTTTATATGAGGAAATCGAAAAGGATCAATACGATAGGAACGGGATTCAGAAAGAAGTCAGTGTCTATTCACGCAAGTGGGTGCATGCGAAAAGCATTGCGCATCCGATGCGAATTACGCTCAAAGGACAGTGGATGCTTTCGTCGCCTGAACAGGGAGTTCAAGTTTTTGCAGGTGAGGGGGATTGCAGTGTCGTTGAGCTAATCTGCCAAGATGGGATGCCAAAGGAGCTTGTTTTGGTTCCAATCGTGTAATCACTTAGAAATGCTCAAATACAAATCGAAATGGAGGCGAAAAGATGAAAGCGGCGATTAACCAACTACCGGTCTTTTATCGTTATCTTTTTTCCTACATGGCGTTATTTTTGCTCCCGCTGCTTGTATTAGGGGTGACCGGTTACCATCAGTTGGTTCATATCGTCGGGGATGATGTGGAACGCAACAATCAGGCGCTTCTTCAAGATCTGCAGGATGGGATGGATCAGAAGATGATCCTATTGAATCGAATTGCAGGTCAACTAGAGAGTGTTTCCGAGCTATCGCCTTATGTGCTGACGCATGATTACTACAATGTCTATCAGGGGAAAAAGGTGCTGGAAAGCAAGGTTGTTGACGAAAGCGTTCGGGAAGTTGCTTTGCATATTCGGGGGACTGATTTTCTGCTTTCATCGACAAGCATCTATAAGGTCAATTCCTTCATTGATGAATTTTATCAGTATAAACAGTGGACCTCAGCGCAGTTTAACGATGACTTGAACCGTTTGACAACCCCGCAGCTAAGGCCAGCGGAGGACGTTAGCATTTCAGGGCTGCCTAATCAGCGGCTAGTTACCTACATTGTGCCGATTCCGATTAACAGCTTGCATCCTTACGGCACAGTTTTGTTCATCTTGAAGGAAAACGAATTGCTCAAAAGCTTGCCGGTGGCAGGGGGCAATGCTATTGTTTTCGACAGGGAAGGGCGCGTCTTAGCGGCTCAAACGCCTACTGACTACTTGCACGATCCCGGCTTCTTCGGCAAAATTGTGAACGGCAAAGCCAAATATCAGGATGTTACAATTCAGCATATTACCTATGCAGCCTCTTACAAGAAATCGGACAAGAGTGGGTTTACTTACGTCACGATGCTTCCTAAGTCTACCCTGGTGGCCCCCATTAACCGAGCGATTTGGCAATGGGGAAGCTGGATGGCTGCTATTTTCCTTGCAGGCTGCGTGCTCGTCTATGTGCTCATGATTTTTAACTATAATCCGGTTAAAAGACTTGCTGCGCTTGTGGAGACGATACGGGGCCAGTCACTCCGTAGAGCGAACGTATTTGAGATGATCGGTAACGTTATTCATGATATGGCGGATTCGAACCGAAGCCTGGGGCTGAAGCTGGAAGCCAACCGTTCCGCCGTTATGGAGCACCTGCTTGCCAGTATACTGAAGGGGGAATTTACTTCTGTCGAAGCGTTAAATGAACAGGGGAAAGAGATTGGCTTCCTGCTCCCTTACTCGGAAACAGCCGTGTTAATGTTGGAATTTCCTGCTTCTTTTGTGCCTATGAAAGGTAGACTGCATGAAGAGGTGGATGCTTGGTTCGGAGGGCAAATTGTCGGGTATCGCAAAGAAAGTCTCGAAGAACGACGGATGCTGTTTATTATATCATCAGCCTGTTCGCCGGAAGCTTGGAGAGAATGGCTGAATCAAATGCACGAACATCTGACAGCCGTTTTCCAAGCGCCCATCACGATGGGGGTGGGTAATCGTTATGCTGAGGTTGTGCAAGCGGGCCGTTCTTATCTGGAGGCTTCAACTGCCATTGATTATAAACTGATCAAAGGCAATCAGCGGGTCATTTTCTTTGATGAGCTGCTCGTATATGACCATGCGGACCTATTAAGTCCCAGAAGAGTGCTGGAGGATTTGGAAATCGTGCTGCAGCACGGAAACGCAGGCCGAGTCGCGGAAACCGTCCATCAAATCGGCATGCGGATGAAACAGAGTGGACTTACGTTGTTTGTTGCTAGAGAGCTTTGTTACGATATGATTCGTAAGTTTATTGCCTACGCGGATAAACGCAATTCAGGCGGGGCAACCACCAGCTTTCCCGACGTGCTGACGCTGACTGAGTATATGACATTGGATGAAATCGTGGATCTTCTGACGACCGCCTGTGCAACCTACTGTGATTTGCTTGAATCGAAGAAGCCGGCAAATCCATCCGCATTGATCCAGCAAATCACGCAGTACATATCACGGCACTGTGGGGAATATGACTTTTCTGTGCAGAGGATCGCCGAGCATTTCTCGTTATCCTTATCGTATTTGAGCAGATATTTCAAGGAACAGACGGGTAGGACCATCATGGACTATATGAACGAAGTTCGAATTGATCACGCCAAACGACTGCTTAAGGCAGAGGATTACTCCGTAAAAGATATTGTTCAGCAAATTGGCTATAGTGATGTCTCCAGCTTTATTCGCAAGTTTAAACAGACAGTTGGTGTCACACCGGGTGAGTATCGGAAACAGCATCGATGATGACATGTTCATCAAACGCCCCTTCTTTGAAGAGGCGTTTTTTGCTATTCCGTATTGAAATTGGCATATAGACAAGTTAAAAATGACTTATTCTTGGCCAAATCAGGCCAATATCAAGAATGGCATAGTCCATGTAGCGATCTCACTTATATACGGACGGTCTAAAAGGATGATACAAATGAGACATGAAGAGCTGATAGCTAGCGGAGGTGAAAGAACAACATGACACAACAACAAATGTTTAAGCGTATCATCCGTAACTATGATTTATATCTACTGCTTTTGCCCACGCTGGCCTATTTTATTATTTTCCACTATCTCCCGATGTACGGGCTTCAAATTGCTTTCAAAAATTTCAACCCAGTGAAAGGCATCGTGGGAAGTGCGTGGGTAGGATTCGATAACTTCGAGCGATTTTTTGAATCGTACCAGCTTGTTACCATTATTCGGAATACGCTAGGTATTTCTATTTATGAACTGCTGGTCGCGTTTCCGGCACCAATCATTCTGGCATTGATGATCAATCAGCTAACGAGCGAAAGATTCAAACGTTTTGTGCAAACGGTTACGTATGCTCCCCATTTCATTTCTACGGTAGTCGTAGTCGGCATCGTATATCTGCTGCTTTCACCGAAAACAGGAGCGGTCAACAGTCTCCTCGGTATGGCAGGCATCAAACCGATCTTCTTCATGGGAAGTGCCGAATGGTTTAAGACCGTTTTCGTCTTCTCTGGCGTATGGCAAAGCGTTGGATGGGGGACGATTATATACCTGGCAGCCCTAACTGCGGTCAATCCGGATCTGCATGAAGCAGCAACCGTTGATGGTGCATCCAAGCTGCAGCGTGTCTACCACGTGGATATTCCATCCATCATGCCGACGGTTATCATTATGCTAATCATGAATATGGGCCATATGATGAGCGTTGGATTTGAGAAAGTGTATCTGATGCAAAACCAGCTCAACATTGACTCGTCGGAGACTATTCAGACGTATGTCTATAAAGCCGGACTTGTGCAGGGGCAGTATAGCTACTCCGCAGCCATAGGGCTGTTCAATACCGTGATTAACTTTATACTGCTGATCAGCGTTAACAAAATTGCGAAATCGTTAAAACAAACTAGCTTGTGGTAAGGGGGAGAACCGATGAAACTAGCGAGAACAAGAGCGGATCTCCTGTTTGATATTTGCAACTATACGCTCATCTCTATTCTGGTGCTGTTAGTTTTGTATCCGCTTTATTTTGTCTTGACCGCGTCTGTTACAGATCCTGACCTGGTTTATTCCGGGAAGTTGCTATTCTTTCCTGAACATATAACCTGGGACGGCTACAAACGGCTGCTTGCCGAGTCCTCCATCTGGCTTGGCTTCAGTAATTCGCTCTGGTATACACTCACGGGAACGGCGATTAACGTCGTGCTCACGATCACCGCAGGGTACGTGCTGTCCCGCTCGGATCTAATTGGTAGAAATGTGTTTATGTTCTTGCTTGTATTTACGATGTTCTTTGGCGGCGGACTTATTCCCAGTTATTTGCTTGTCAAAGAGCTGCACATGCTGGATACGACTTGGGCGATGATCATTCCGAATGCAGTTTCGGTCTTCAATGTAATTATTGTAAGGACGTTTTTTCAAACCAACATACCGGGGGAATTACTCGAGTCAGCTCAAATGGACGGGTGTTCCAATCTCAAATTTTTCTGGAAAATTGCCATTCCACTTGCACTGCCGATCGTAGCGGTGATCGTTCTCTTCTACGCCGTAGGGCACTGGAATTCGTACTTCCAAGCACTCATTTATTTGAAAAGCAACGACAAGCAGCCGCTGCAAATCATATTACGGAATATCTTGATTATGAATGAGGGCTCTGATATGCAGGGGATGCTCGATGGTTCGCAGGAGCAGCAGAAACGGATGGAGCTGATGAAATACGGTATTATTATCATATCCAGCTTGCCCGTTATGATTTTGTACCCGTTCCTGCAGCGGTATTTCGTCAAAGGCACATTGGTCGGTTCAGTCAAAGGGTAATCGCGATTTCTTCGCTTACTATAGGCAGGGTAATCTCTATATCAGAAAGGGGAAAAAAAGATGACAAACAAATGGTCAAAAGCTTCACTTGGATTAGTGCTAGGCATGTCAGTTGCACTTGTAGGCTGCAGTTCAGACAAAGGCGCACCAGAGGTGAGCGGCAAGCCGGAAGGATCTGTACCGTCCAATATGAACGTGAGCGGCTTCCCGATCGCCAAAGAGAAGCTAACGCTAAATATTGCGGGGTTTAAGCCGCCTTCAGGCAAGGATTTGAACGACTACAAGCTTTTCCAGGATATAGAGGCCACGACAAACCTTCATATCAATTGGAATTTGACCCCTGGCAGCAGTTGGACAGAGAAGAAGAACCTCTTGTTTGCCGGCGGCGAGCTGCCTGACGCTTTCTATGCGCACGGTATTCTCAGCGAAGACACAGATATTGTGAAGTATGGTTCTCAAGGTATTCTCATCCCGCTTGAGAATTTGATCGAGAAATATGCCCCTAATGTGAAGAAATTGCTGCAAGATAATCCGACCTATAAAAAGCAATTAACCGCGCCGGATGGGCACATTTATTCGCTGCCTACGATCGACGAAAGCTATTCGCGGACGAAATCGACGATGTTTATCAATAAAAAGTGGCTTGACCAGTTAAAGTTGCCTATGCCGACAACGACCGACGAGCTCTATAAAACGCTAAAAGCCTTTAAAGAGAACGATTTAGGCGGTAACAGCAAGAAGGATCAAATCCCGCTATCGTTCCTACAAAACTGGAACAGTGATGTCAATTCCTTCTTCGGTGCTTTCGGACGAATTGATCGCGATGTACATAAAGCGGGCAACAATCACCTAGCTGTTGAAAATGATAAAGTTATTTACACAGCGGTACAGCCAGAGTACAGAGCGGCAATTGAATATTTCAACAAACTTTTCGCCGAAGGCTTGGCAGATCCAGAAAGCTTTACACAAGATGGCAAGGTGCTCACGGCCAAAGAAAGCAAAGGGCTTGTAGGCGTTGTGTTCGATTGGAATCCAGCCAACCAGGACTATGTATCGCTACCGCCGCTAAAAGGACCCAACGGTAAGGATCCGGTATGGGCGGAATATGCAAACGGTATTTTGTTACGAGGATCATTCGCCATTACGAACAAGAATCAACACCCGGAAGCGACGATTCGCTGGATTGATTACACGTATGATCCGAAAATTTCCATGCAAATGAGCAGAGGGGTTATCGGAGGCGATAGCTTAAAAGAGCGCTCGGATGGTAAATACGATGCGATTGCTCTGCCGCAAGGAGCCAACTCGGAAGACTTCATGAAGGTGCCGCCAACCGCCTATTCAGTCTGGGCGCTGACCAAAGCTGTCAGTGATATGGTCGTGCCGCCTTCACCGTCGCAAATCCGCTCCAAGGTAGATGTAGATAACCTATACGGCAAGTATCTGGTTGACAATGCGTTCCCGAAAACGTATTTCACGGCGGAAGAAAGCGATCAGATTTCCCGCTACTTGACGGATATCGATGCCTACGTAAGTAAAATGTACGCGAAGTGGATGCTTACAGGCGGTATCGACAAAGAATGGGACGATTACGTGAAAAAGCTGAATGACATGGGTATGGATAAAATGGTGAAAATTTACCAACAGGTTTACGATCGGTATAAAACAACGAAATGAGTGGGAAACCGAACATCATTGTGATACTCGCTGACGACATGGGGAGTTGGGCACTTGGCTGTGCGGGCAATCACGAAATCCACACCCCGAATCTCGATCGGCTTGCAGCCGATGGGATGCGATTCGATCATTTCTTCTGCACGTCGCCGGTTTGTTCCCCGGCGCGTGCTTCAATATTGACTGGACGTATGCCGTCTCAGCACGGCGTTCATGACTGGATTTGCTCCGGCAATGTGACTCGGAGCGAATTGCGGGAAGAGGTGCAGAGTCAACCAATTTTTGCCGACGAGCGTACAGCTACTGAATATTTGGCCGGTCAGCTGACGTATTCGGAGCTTATGGCCGAAGCTGGATATGCTTGTGCTTTGAGTGGGAAATGGCATCTTGGTTCCAGCACGGTCCCACAGAGTGGCTTCGAACGCTGGTTTTCCATCGCCAGGGGCGGATGCTCGTATATGAAGCCTGATATTGTGGAAAATGGCGAGGTTACACTAGTGGATGGCTATGTGACAGATTTGATTACGGATCGCGCACTGGACTTTCTGAATGAGCTTTCGCAGCAGGACAATCCTTTTTACTTGAGCGTTCATTACACAGCGCCGCATTCACCTTGGGATTGCTCTGAGCACCCAGAGTCCTATGTGTCCATGTATAAGGAATGCCCGTTTGAATCTGTTCCTGAGCTGCCACTGCATGCGAATCAAATCACTTCTGCACCGCATGGCGAAGGTGAACGCCGTAAGGAGTTGCTTCGAGGCTATTATGCTTCTGTTACTGCTATGGATGACGGCATCGGCAGAATAATCGCAAGGTTGGAGGAACAGGGATTAAGGGAGCAGACACTCCTCATCTTTACGGGCGATAACGGTATGAATATGGGGCATCACGGCATTTGGGGCAAAGGAAACGGGACATTCCCTCTGAATATGTTCGATACCTCCGTTAAGGTTCCCGCGATCTTCAGCCACCCAGGTGTCATCCCTGTCGGTCGTGTTTGCAGTGAACTGGTTAGCCAATATGATATGTTTCCAACACTACTGGCCTATGCGGGATTGTCCAATCCGGATCCGTATCCGCTGCCAGGTCGTAGCTTTCTTCCGCTATTACGGGGAGAAGAGGACGACGGTCATGAGGATATTGTTATTTATGACGAATACGGACCGGTTCGTATGATCCGCACGCAAGCATGGAAATATGTACATCGTTATCCATACGGTCCACACGAGTTATATGACTTGCATAATGATTCGAACGAAGATGTGAATCTGATTCATGATGCTGCATGCCAAGAGGTGCTGGGAGACATGCGACGAAGACTCAGTGAATGGTTCGTGAAATATACGGATCCAAGTAAGGATGGCCGGGTTGCACCTGTTACGGGAAATGGTCAGCTAGCTCCGCTTAGAGCGGGGATTGCCGAAGGCGGCGCTTTTAAGTAACACGACCCAAAAATATACGTTTCTGGTTAGCAAAAACTATGCAGACCAAGAATCAGCGACTCAGGATATATGGAATGATTAGTCCATCTAGGCACGCGTCTGATCCATTTCGTTACCCAAGGAGGAAAGTTGGATGTTAGCTAATCAAATGTTACCCTCGCCACGATCTGGCGGTTTTCGAATGGATGGTTACTGGGTGTGGTGCGGTTCTGTTGTGAAAGGCGAGGATGAGCGCTATCATATGTTTGCTTCCAGATGGCCTAAATACCTGCCGATGCATCCTGGCTGGCTAGTCGCATCCGAGGTGGTGCGAGCCGTTTCGGACGCTCCCGAAGGACCTTATCAATTTGAAGAAGTTGTTCTTCCTTTCAGAGGAGCGGAATACTGGGATGGAAGAAGTACGCATAACCCGCATATCGTGAAGCATCAGGATACGTATATTTTATACTATATGGGGTCCACGCACCCATTTATGGATGTATCGCCTGAAGAGGCAGAGTCCTATGATCTTCATGATCCAAGATGTATCGTAGCGCGAGCTAATAAGCGGATTGGCATTGCTGTTTCCAAGAGTGTATATGGGCCGTGGGAACGAATGGATTCTCCCATCTTACAGCCAAGACCGGATAAGTTCGATAATTTCTTCACTTCTAATCCTGCGCCGTGCATGCATGAAGATGGATCCGTACTTCTGGTGTATAAGACTAGAACCTACAAATCCAGGCCGTATCCTACCTTTTTGCACAGTCAAACTATGTCGTTCGGGGTTGCAAAGGCCGATCATTACAGGGGACCCTATACGGCTTTAGCGGATGAGACGGTATTTCCTACAGATAAATTCTGCTTGGAGGATCCTTTTATTTATCAAGTACCTGGCGGCTATGAAATGATTGCGAAGGATATGATTGGCAACATTTGTGGTGAATATCATGGCGGGATTCTGGCAAGATCGCAGGATGGGATACACTGGGAAGCTCTTGAGGGAGAAAAGTCATACACCCGGAGTATCAAATGGGATGATGGCACGGAACAGGTCATGGGGAGCCTGGAGAGGCCCTTTATTTTATTTGAAAATAACGAACCCACCCATATGTTTTTTGCTACTGCTGACGGCCCTGGTGAATTTACAAAAGCTGCGAATACCTGGAATATGGTTATTCCATTGAAACGGGATAAATAAGGTTAGTGCACAAAATAACCACATAAGATCGTTGAAACGGCAGCCGGCATGGCTGCCGTTTTCATATATAAGCATATGGAATATTTCTGCATACAAGTTGATTTTCTACCATTTTATCGTCGGCCGACCGTGATTTGGAAATCACAACACTAAGAACTCTCGGTGTATAGAGATCTTTTAGGTGAGCAAGTTGGAGATTATGCAGGATTATCTGTTGCGATGAATGTGTTAGAAAATACTAGGATCTGAAATGGCTAGCCTTACGAGAAATCGTAGGGCTATTTTTTTTCTCAATCATAACAAACAAAACTGTATAAGAAAACTTATTTTGAAAGCGGTTTATTTGAAGTAATCTTTGTATTGTACCTTGTCAAAATTGTATAAAGGGAGTGTAATAACTTGAAAAAAATGCGAAGTACGATGATTACAATGGTTTTCCTATTACTTGTTTCTTATTTGCCGGGATTATCACAGTTTGCTCTAGCCGACACGATAGCTGCCTCTACACATGGTGTATATGTTCCAACAGATCTCAGAATGTCGCCAGCGTCAAACACGGAAGATTCGGTAGTACTCGTATGGGAAAAGCCGTTGACCTACGATAACGTAGCGAATTACAACATTTACAACAGTGAGGGTTTGTTCATTGGAAGTACGTCCAAAACCTACTATAAGATACTCGGCTTGTCGCCGAATACAATAAGTAGTTACATCGTACGGGCTCAGGATGCTTCAGGACTAGAATCATTAGATAGTAATATTGTACAAATCACAACCAAGCCAGTTGGCGTAAAGCTGAATGTGAAAGATTTTGGGGCAACCGGTAATGGGTCGACGATGGATACGGTTTCCATACAAGCTGCGTTAGACGCAGTTCCAGCAGGTGGAACGGTATATTTCCCGGCGGGTTCCTATTTAACGGGAGCGCTGTTTTTTAATCACAGTAACATTACCGTGTATGTGGATGCAGGGGCACAGATTAAACCAAGCACACATAAGGTCGATTTTAAGCCTTTCGTGATGGCTAGGCATAGTTTAGAAGAGCCAGAATCCTATGCTAGCCTTTTTAATGCAGGGGTTATGGACCACAATAATTACGGTTATTCAATTCATGATATTGCCATTATCGGACCTGGAACGATTGGGGACGCGCAAAATGGCCTCGACCTACGGGTGGAATATGACAATGATGTGAAAGAAGTCGGCAAGACTTACGGAGGCGGAAGCTTGCTTAGCTTCAATAATGCCCATAATGTGTATCTGGACGGTTTGCAAATTAGAAACGGGATGATGTGGACCATCGTGCCTGTATACTCCAAGGATATTACAGCCTATGGCCTTGATATTAATACTTCTGTCCATAATGGGGATGGTTTTGACCCTAACTCTTCTGAAAATGTCTACATCCTTTCTTCCACTTTTCAGACGGGTGATGACAGCAGTGCGATTAAATCCGGTATTAATCAAGAAGGTCGAGAAATAGGTAGACCCTCGCGCTTTATTTACTATCGTGGGGATACGTTCAGCGGTGGCCATGGCGGGATCGTATTAGGAAGTGAGATGTCCGGAGGGGTAAGTGATGTGTACGCGGAGGACTGTAATCTTATACCAGTCGATGTATCTTCCAATGCAGTAGCGCCAGGCTTCAAAATTAAAACGAGTACTTCCAGAGGCGGATACATCCGCAATATACAAGTCAGGGACTCACTCATTAATAAGATTGACCTCAATTCCAATTACGATAAACTGACAGTTCCCGATATCTATCCGCCGGATATGAGCAATTTCCGTTTTATTAACCTTCGAAATAATGATACAGCAGGAACGGGAACGGATAATATTATTTCCTTGATTGGCGCGGCCTCGACTCCCACCTCAGACAATGCATTGAAGAATGTGCAATTCATCAATAGCTCCTTCACACAAGCCCAATTAGCCTATACGGAAAATATTTTCTTCTATAATTGCAACTTACCCAAGGGAATTAATGCGACAAATAGCTCGAATATCGTACAAGACGGAGCCGTTGTGTATGATAAATCCTTCCCTGTTAATGATGATTTCACTTCTTACAAAGTAGGCGATGTGCCTGGCGGCTACTGGGCAGCATCAAGTTATGCCCCAGGTCTCATCACGATTGCAGCGGATGGTGCTCGGGATGCGAACAGTATTTTTCTCGATGATGAAAATGCTGGTTATGTATCCGTGTCCCGCAATTTTGCCGCACAAACCTCTGTCGTAACGGCAGAAGTATACATGAAATTCCCGGCACCGCCAAATTTAACGAATGGTGTGCCCAACGGTACTTATGCGACTAAACCAACAAGCAACAACAGAGTATTTCAGTTGCTCGGTTCCAACGGCAAAATTGCCGTATGGTTAAACACGGAAACTTCAGGAGCGTTAAGCTACGTGATTAATGGTGTCACATCGCCAATTGTCGTTCCCTCCATACCGATAAATACATGGTTTTCGGTTAAGACGGTAGTGGATATCCCAAATAAGGTAGTTGATGTTTATTACAATGGAACGAAGGTACTTAGCGGGCAGCCTTTCTATGATAAGACGGTCATTCCGCCGGATATAAACACTTTTAAATCTATTGGACCGAACAATAATACGACTGTAGCCTCCCAGGTTTTTCTGGATGATTTAACGATTAGCAGCCCTGTGACGGACAATCAAGGGTACGGGATCAATCTATCATCAACGAATCGAGCTACCTCTATTTCTGAGAAGGGGGGCAGCTTACAACTTAGCGCTGCAAGAACGACAGGCGCCACTTCCTCGGCAGTCACATGGGCTGTTTACAATCGTGATCTTACAGCTACGGATGCTGCCACAATCGATACCAATGGTCTATTAACTGCGAAGAAAAATGGAAATGTCGTTGTTGCCGCCTCGTTAATGGATGGTACTGCCATCGTAAGTTTAATGCCGATTAAGATAACAGGCCAAGAAAATACAGTAGGCTTTAAAACGATAAACGTATCTACTGCGGTCGGAACTCCGCCGAACTTGCCTGCAGCTATAACGGTCATGCAGGATGATGGATCCGTGATTCCATCCCCTGTGATTTGGGATTTGATAAATCCAACACAGTACAATCATGCCGGAACAATAACGGTAAATGGGACTGTAACGGGATATGCACCAAGAGCTACTGCCACAATTCAGGTTGTTCCGCTTGCTGTCACAGGCTATTCGTCGCTTGTCATAAAGACCAAAGCTGGAATAGCGCCTAACCTGCCCACTATGGTAACAGCTATGTATAACAATCATTCTTCTCAATCTCTTCCTGTCGTATGGAATGCTGTTCAAGTGAATCAATATGCCCAAACCAATGTCAAAGGATTTAAGGTACAGGGCACTGTGCAAGGATCAACATTGCCGGTCGCAGCCTATGTTTCTGTCCTTCCGGACCTTGGTCAAGGCGGTACGCCAATTCTTGTAGCTGCAGATGGCAGTGGAGATTTCAAGAGTATACAGGCCGCCATTAATTCCGTACCGGATCAAAACAATAACAGAGCTGTTATCTTTGTGAAAAACGGTGTCTACTACGAAAAAGTGCTAATTCCGGAAACGAAACCTTACATTTCCATGATTGGTGAAAGTAAAGACGGAGCCATTCTTACCTATGATGACAATCCGAAAAAGACGGCTCTCGATGGAACTTCGTTAGGACTAGGCACATATAACGACTATACGTTTATGATCAAAGGGCATGATTTTTACGCTCAAAACATGACCTTCATCAACTCCTCAGGATCCGGAGCCGGGCAATCAGTTGCCGTTGACGTGTATGCGGATAAGGCATTTTTTGAGAATTGTAAAATTATTGGTTATCAAGATTCACTCTTGACCCGGAACTTGACGGATAATGTGGATCCAGCGAATTATGCGAATAACACAACGATTCAAACCTATCGCTCTTATTTTAAAAATAGTTACATTGCCGGTTCTGTTGATTTTATTTTCGGACCGGGAACAGCCGTATTCGAGAATAGTGAATTGCATGCTAGACTGGCTGGTCATGTGACAGCTGCTTCGACGCCAAGGGGCCAGAAGTATGGGTATGTGTTCTTGAACAACAAAATCACTTCTGAATCTTTGATACAAAGCACGGCAGGTACATCTGATCTTGGAAGAACATGGCGTCCATACGCGCAAACGGTTTATTTAAATTCCTATATGGAGAAGCATATATCTCCGGCAGGCTGGAATAATTTTGGAAATGCTGCTAATGAAGCGACGGCCTATTACGCCGAATATAACAGCAGCGGACCTGGAGCGAATCCTTCTGCTAGACTTGCTTGGACACATCAGCTAACCAGCACGCAAGCACAGAGCTATACGCTGGGCCAGATATTCCAAGCGAGTAGTTTGATTGGCGGAACAGACGATTGGGATCCATCGATTCAAACGCCTGTTGCCTCCATTGTCTCAATCACTTCTACACAGATCGTTACGCCTGTAGGCACGGCTCCTTTGCTGCCCTCGGTTGTAGATGCTGTGTACTCAAATGGAACTACACAACAAGTTCAAGTGATTTGGGATACAATCGCACCTGAACAATATGCTCAAAATGGCAGCTTTACGGTAGTAGGAACCGTTCAAGGTACAACGATAAAAGCGCTAGCAACGGTTACCGTTCGTGCGGGCAGCGTTCTAACGGGACCTCAATCCATTCATGCGGGTCAACCTTTGACGCTTACTTATGGATGGTCGGGCGTATCGGAGCAAGTATATGGGCTAGATCTAACATTGACTTACAATCCGAATCAACTGCAATATGTATCAGCTGAATCCTTACTTCAAGGCATATCCGTTGTAGATCAGTCCAGTACGTCAGGGCAAGTGAGAATTCTTGTTGCAAGCTCAACACCTGGTGTAACAATGACGGGGAATCTAGGAACTATTCTTCAACTTCACTTCCAGGCAGGCAACGCCAATCAAGATGCATCCGGCACGGTGAACCTAACTCAGGCAATCATAGCAGATGGAAGCGGGACAGAGACGGGGATGGATGGCACAGCTTATCAAGTGTTCATTCAGGTGCCTGATGCAGCTAATAAAGCAGCGTTGATCTCAAAAATTAGTGATGCACAAACCGTAATGGCTCCTGAGAATATCGGAAACTTGTGGGGACAATATGCACAGACATCGGTGAATACGTTAGCTGCAGCAACTTCAAGTGCAGCGGGAGTAATGAATAATAACCAAGCAACACAGACGGAAGTAGATCAAGCGCTCGAACATTTAACTAGCGCGATACAAGTTTACTTGGCCTCGGTTAATACGCATGCCAGTATTGGCGACTTAGCAGTCGTCGCCTCCCATTACGGACTAACATCGACCAGAAGTGATTGGGCTATCGTGAAGCGCTACGATTTCAATCAGGATAATCAATTAGATATCGTGGATTTGGTAGCGATCGCACGGAAAATTTTAAACAAATAATGTAGTAAGTGTATCGATCTCATGGGAGCAGCTTCGCTGCTCTCTTATAACTAAGTTGGAAGTGAGTTGATGTCCTAGTGGCTAGAATAAGAATCATGTTCCTGATGATATGTTTGATCCTACTGTCCAAACCAGCGGTTTCACAAGCAAGTGGCGCTCCGGATTTTTCGCTTTCTACGACGCAAACGAGTTCAACGGTTCAAAGTCAATTTGATGTTACGGTTAATGCCACAAATCTATCCGATATGGTTGGATATGAAATTAATCTGACGTATGACAGCACCAAACTAGAATTTATCAACTATACGGCGGGCAATGGCGGATTTACGATTAGTCCTATTCTAATAACGAATGGCGTGCAGTTAGCGCATACTGAAATCGGAGAAAAGCCTGGCTCGAATGGAAGCGCAATGCTTGCGAAGGTGACATTCAAAGCTCTTCAAAAAGGGAATGCCGAGATTGCTATAACCAGTATTAAGCTCGTGGATTCACAGGTATCTTCTGTTGTTTATACGAGTAACGCTTCTAAGAGTGTGACGATTAATGATTCAACTGGCGGAGGAGGCCAACCAGGAGGAGGCCAACCAGGAACAGGTCAACCAGGAGCAGGCCAAACAGGAACAAGCCAAGCAGGAAATGGAGAGAAGGGCATTCTCATTCCGGACGTGCAGTTGGATAAAGACACACATTCTGTTATATCGACAGTGGATTCAGATTCGTTGAAGCGGGCCCAAAAGGAAGCTGTGGCCAATGAGAAAGGGATCAAAAAAATTAGTATTGCTATTCCGAAGAATCTAGATGCAAAAGCTTATGTGCAGGTTGTGCCAACAACGCTTGTGTCTACGCGTACAAAAAGTGAAGAGATCGAAATTATTTCTGATTTTGCCACGATTGTATTACCTAGTAATATGCTTCAAAAACAAGCTGCTTCTTCGACGGATGTCAGGATTCGCATTGCTCATGCGCAACTAGAAAATCTGTCATCAGAAGTTCGAAATCAAGTAGGTACCCATCCAGTCATTGAGTTAAGCCTTGAATCAGGTAACCAGGTTATTCCATGGAATAATAGTCAAGCTCCAGTATCAGTAAGCATCCCTTATGCACCAACTCCCGAAGAACTTCAAAATCCGGAGCATATTGTCGTTTGGTATATCGATAGTTCAGGCAACGTGACATCCGTTCCTAGCGCCAAATACAATGCAAGTACAGGGAGTGTGACCTTTAAGACGACGCATTTCAGCACATATGCAGTTGCTTACTTGGTGAAGTCATTCGATGATCTTCAATCGGTGCAATGGGCCCAAAAACAAATTGAAGTGTTGGCATCCAAAGGTATAGTCAATGGCATGTCAGAAACCCATTTCGATCCTTCTCAAGCGATCACGAGAGCCGACTTCTTGGTATTACTTGCTAGAACCTTGGAATTACACGGTGACTTAGGGGCTGCTTTCTCGGATGTACCACAAGATGCTTATTATAGTGAATCGCTGCGCATTGCAAGAGGATTGGGAATTACGGATGGAGTTGGCGATAACCAATTTAATCCACGGGATCCTATTACACGAGAGGATATGATGGTATTAACGGCTAGAGCACTAACGCAAACAGGCAGCTTGGCTAATTCAACTGCTTTGGGGGCCTTAGACCAATTTGAAGACGCGGGCTTGGTTTCGTCTTATGCAGCAACAAGTATCGCTACATTAGTAAAAAACGGACTTGTTCAAGGCTATAATCAGGCGATTCATCCCAAAGAAACCACGACTCGTGCAGAAACTGTTGTGCTTATGTATAACATCTACAATCACTAATGGGAATTCAAGGGATTATTTTGGGAGGGGTTGAACGGCAATGAAGGGTAACCGCCGAATCATGATTCAGATTTTGATTGGATTGATGCTTGTAACGACTTGCATTCCGATGTTCCCAATCGGTGCATGGGCAGCAGGAACTTTGCCGCAATATTGGAGTGCCTCGGCCATCAAATGTACCGATGCAGCTTGTCCGGCTCTTTCGAATTATGATGCTAATTATGCCAGCAATGTCATGACACTGAAAACCAGCAGCGGCAAGCTGCAAACGCAAGGCGATACCATGTATGCGGCTTCTATGCCAATTACTGGCGATTTTACAGTTACAGCCAAAGTGAATAATTTTAAAAACCAACCTTCGAATGCAACAGATACAACGGGGGCGGGAGCGCTAAGCTATCAGAACAAAGCACTGCTATTTGTTAAGAAGTTAATCGATCCTTCTGACTTGAATGCAAGCTCGATTTCTCCTTCTATTATGCTTTCGTTTCAACCGAAACAGTCAGCGGAGGTGAATGGTTCCGGTGTATTGAAAAATAGCAGCTATGTCTATGCGTGGCAAAATCATGTAACATCGACGACTTCTGCCGGTAACGTCGGAACTGCTGTGAGCGAAACGAGTCAACTCGCTGGTTATCCAATCTCGACGAGTGATTTAAGCACGAAGGCGCTTTATTTTAAACTGGTGAAGAAGACGGATTCCGTCTCCAAAAACAGTACCTATTCAGCGTATATATCTAACGACGGATCGAATTACGGTAACGGAACAACGACAGGTACAGCCCTATATTCGTTTACAGATACTAATAATGCTGTTTTTGGAACTGGCAGTGTGTATATCGGGCTCGGAGTTGATTACGGAACGGTTGAATTTAGCCAGGTGACGATTATGGATGCCTTCGGCAATGCGGTGTTTCCAAGCTCGTTGTCATCTTCGACACCAACTGGATTATACACGATTGCCGGCAATACGAAGGGCACGGTAGGGTGGACGGCGGTAACGGGCGCTTCCTCCTATAACGTGAAACGGAGTACGACGTCTGGGGGACCTTATCAGCTCGTTTCAAATGTGACTACCAACAGTTATACGGACTCGAATCTATTGAATGACACGACTTATTATTATGTCATTAGTGCGGTAACAGGGAGCGGTGAAAGTCCGGATTCCCTTCAAGCGAATATCACACCGGTCTATGCGCCAGATCCACCGACGGCCCCGACAGGACTGAAGGGAACGTCAAGGGATAGTCAAGTCAGCTTGCAATGGGATGCCGTACAAGGATCAGATAGTTATAATGTGCTCAGGAGCAGTGACGGAGGAGCCATATATACGAACATCGCTCTTGGCCTGACAACAACGAGTTATACGGATGCTGGACTGACCGACGGAACGAGCTATATGTATGTGGTTCAATCCAAAAATGTTGGCGGGGTAAGCGGGAATTCGGCTTCCTTGTTGATTGCGCCTGTATCCACGCTCGCGAGTCCAACGAATCTTGCTGCAGCTACAGGCAATTCCAAAGTGGATTTAAGCTGGAATTCAGTAACAGGTGCAACCTACTACACGGTGAAGCGGAGCACGTTGTCGGGGCGTTCCTATTCTGCAGTTGCTAGCCATTTGAGCACGCCTGTCTTTACCGATACGACGGTTGTTAATGGAAGTACGTATTATTATGTCGTTTCGGCATCGAACGCTCAGACGGAAAGTATGAATGCCAATGAGGTTCGTGTAACCCCTTACAATGTTCAAGCAGGTTCCCCTTCGACTCCGGTCGGTCT
The DNA here is from genome assembly GCF_927798215.1 of Paenibacillus allorhizoplanae. Lineage (NCBI taxonomy): Bacteria > Bacillati > Bacillota > Bacilli > Caryophanales > Paenibacillaceae > Paenibacillus > Paenibacillus allorhizoplanae. The sequence goes on along the minus strand of NZ_CAKMMW010000003.1, from coordinate 354,897 downwards.
AACAGGGGAAGCCGGGGATAGTGAAATTAGTTTGACTTGGACTGCAGTTTCTAGTGCTGCGACTTACCATGTACAACGGGCAACCACACTCACTGGACCCTACATGACACTTGCGAACGTAGCTGGAACAAACTATGTAGATAACAGTGTAGTGAACGGAACGACCTATTATTATACCGTTTCCGCCGTCAATGGGAGCGGGGAGAGTGCTAGCAGCGCGGCTGCTACCGCAACGCCTGCGCATGTAATCGTAGTAGCGAAGGATGGTACGGGTGATTACGCCACTGTACAATCGGCTGTGGATTCGATTCCAAGTGGTAATACGACAAGACAGGTCGTCTATATTCGTAATGGTGTTTACAGCGAAAAAGTGACTGTACCCAGTACGAAACCTAATCTTAGCTTTGTAGGGGAAAGCAGAGACGGAACGATTCTGACCTACAATGATTATGGGAACGCTGTAGGTACTAGTAACAGCTACACGATTTCTGTTTCAGCGAGCAATTTCACAGCGGAGAACATGACAATTCAAAATACGGCGTTTAGCAGAACAGCGGTAGGCCCAGCTGTTGCGCTCTATGTGACGGCTGACCGGGCAATTTTTAGCAATGTCCGACTGGCAGGCTTTCAAGATACGCTATATGTAAACGCTGGCCGTCAATATTTCAAGAACGCGATTATTGAAGGCGATGTGGACTGGATTTTCGGCAATGCAACGGCTATTTTTGACAACTCGGAAATCAAATTTGTCGGTAATGGCGGGGGGCATACAACGGCGGCCTCAACGGACCAACTCGCTTCTTTCGGATACGTTTTCCTGAACTCCAAATTGACTCGGGGGACGTCCTCACTGAAAAATGCAGTAACGGTAGGAACGTGGGACCCATCTTGGGATATTGACAACAATATAGCCGCTACCAACGGATCCGTGGATTTAGGCCGCCCTTGGCGAGCATACGCGAATGTGAAGTACATTAACACTTGGATGGATGCCCATATTAAAACAGTTGGCTGGGATAACTGGGGAAGTACAGCCAACGAATTAACTGCGCTTTATGGTGAATATAACACTACCGGACCAGGAGCGAACCCCAAAGGCCGATATAAGTGGACGACACAAATGACAGCAAGTGAAGCCAATCAATACACAGTGCAGAATGTGTTCAAAGGGACGGATGGATGGGATCCGACTTTGATCGGCGTCTTTCCGCAGAAGCCGCAATCGGCCAAACCGGCTTCCCCGACCAGTTTATCTGCAGCCTTAGGCTATTCGCAAATCAACTTGAGTTGGAATACGGTTGCTGGCGCCAAAACGTATTCGATCTATCGCAGTTTGACCGCCGGAGGTCCGTATACACAATTAGCAACAAGCCTTACTGCTACTGGATATTCGGATATGACGATAAGTTTGGGAACGGCATATTTCTACAAGGTGTCCGCTGTCAATGACTCCGGTGAAAGTGCGCTTTCGAACGAGGCGGCAATTTCAAGCAGTGGAACCTTTGACCGAAAGACGGCAAATCAAGCGGATCTTACTGTTACTGTGCAAGTTGCAGGTGAAACCGTTACGGGTCTAGCCAATGGGACGTTTCAGCTGGTACCGACGACAGACTTTAGTGTCAACGGTAATCTGTACAAGATTAACAAATCCTATCTGGCCCAATTGCCGATAGGAGCAACGACCTTAACGTTTACATTTAGCTCAGGGAATAAGCTTTCTTACGTTATTCAAGTTATTAATACGACGCCGCTTCCAAGTCAAACGATTTTAAATGTACCAACACTTCAGCTATATTCCATTGAAGGTGTGGCACCGTTCCTGCCTAGTATTGTTCCTGTTAATTTTACAGATCAAACGGAGAAGGCCCTCCGGGTAAACTGGAACCAAGTAAATCAGGCTCAATATGCTTCGGCTGGCAGCTTCACGGCTCAAGGGGTAGTCGCTGGAACTACCGTTCCGGTAACTGCGAATGTTACAGTTCAAGCGTTGAATACCGTAAGTGCCGTCACTGGTGGAACTGAACTGTCATCTTATTTGACGAATTTGCCGTTCACGATGCCATCGATATCGCTTTATTCGTATCCTAATCAGGATTTTAACATTCAGGAATATGGTGCGGTTGGTGATGGGGTGACGAAGAATACAACTGCCATTGCGAATGCGATTACAGCCGCTGCGAATGCAGGCGGAGGTCGTGTCATCATACCGGCAGGTGATTGGTTGACAGGACCGATTCAAATGAAGAGTAACATTAATTTTCATTTGGAGGACGGCGCCAGAATCCTATTTAGTCCAGATTATAGTGATTACACGCCAGGCTCCACGAGATATCAGTCCATGTTCCTGGCAACAGGACTTAGTAATATTGCTATTACCGGTAATGGTGCGATTGATGGAAACGGCCAGTACTGGCGTTATGTGAAAAAATCTAAGGTCACCGCAGGTCAATGGACATACCTGTTGTCTTTGGGGGGAGTCGTAAGCGCAGATGGAAGCATCTGGTATCCTTCCCAACAAGCCATCAACGTTGGCCGACCTCTGATGGTTGAAGTTACGAATAGTACGAATGTGCTAGTCGACGGGCCAACCTTTATGAATTCGCCGCAATTTGCTACAAGCTTTACGAGTGATCGCAATCTTGTCATTCGAAATACAACGGTCAATAACGATGCTTGGTATCAGAATGGCGATGGCCTAGATGTCACTTCCTCGCAAAATGTGGTGATGTACCATAACACCGTTAATGCTGGGGATGACGGGATTGGCATGAAGTCCAGTAACGATCCAGGCCCTACAACCACCTTAACGAATGTGGTCGTAGCTGATAATATCGTATTCCGTGGCCATGGCGGATTGTCAATCGGTAGTAATACCTCCGGAGGTGTCAATAATCTTGCAGTTCGGAACAATCAGTATATTGGTACTGATGCCGGCATTAACATTAAATCGTATGTAGGCAACGGCGGACCGATCCAAAATCTTTATTTTGATGGCATTCATATGCAAAATATTGGCGGAACCGCGATTAGTATTAGCGATTTCTACAATGGCCATGACGCTGTGTTGGATAATGCCCAACTTGGGGTGGATCGACGCGTGCCTGAGATTAAAAACATTCATATTCGTAATATTACCGTTGACGGCGCGGAACAAGCCGTAAATATTGAAGCACTTGTTCAAGTACCCGTGCATGATATTGAACTGACTAACGTAAAGATAACAGCTGCGACAGGGTGGGTATCTACGAATACGGCGAATTTTCAATTAAATAACGTTCAAATTACGCCATCCAGTGGAGTACTCTACACGTTAAGCAATGCATCATCCGTACTGTTTAACAATGTCTTCATTCCTAGAGGAACAAGTACGTTTATACATCTTGCAGGAAGCGCAAGTCATATTCAGATGAAGCAGACAGATTATTCGATAGCTGGAGTTCCTTTCCAAATAGATCAAGGGATTAGTCCAAGTGTCATACAGATTCTAGATCCAGGATTAGAGCAAGTTCCGAAACCACCTGCCAACCTTAGTTCATTCACAGGTTATTCTGACGTACACTTAACTTGGGATGCCATCTCAGGGGCGACCTCATACAACGTGAAGCGTAGTACTACGATTGGAACTGGTTATCAAACCATTGCTGCTAATGTTACGGGAACTACGTATACTGATGTTGGACTCCTTGCGAATACGTATTATTATGTTGTTACAGCAACGAATGGAGCTGGGGAGAGCGGATCTTCGAATGAGGTTGTTGCGTCTATGACCAATACATCTGCTGGCTCTCCAGTAGCGAATCTAACAGGCGCAACCTCCAGTTATGTAGGTGAAAACGTAAACTTCATCTACGGGTTAAGTATGGATGCCAATAGTGTCCATGCATCTGTTTACGGACAAGATTTAACGTTCCAATATAACCCGAATCTGATGTCGTTCGTTTCGGCGGAATCACTCGTACCTGGGCTTACGATAGTGAGCGTAGATCAAGACGCGATTGGGAAAGTCAGAATCTTTCTCGCAAGTCTGAACGCAGGAGTCCGTACAAGTGGCGATCTGCTGAAATTAATCTGGAAAGCAATAGGGACGGAGCAGCCTGGTGAGGCAACCACACTCATGTATTTGAATCAGATTGTCATTGCTGACGAAGTTGGGACGGAAATGACATTAAACCATGCATTTGCTACCCTGCGACTTCAGATTAATAAATCAGTATTAGTGGCTAAGGTGGATGAAGTATCAGCGCTGACTGCCGACAACTACACGCCAACCTCGTGGGCGGTGGTGCAAGTGTATTTAGCATCTGCGATTGCAGTCAACACGAACCCGCTTTCCACGCAAAGCCAAGTCAATGCCGCCGTATCGAACCTGCAAACAGCAGAAGAGCTCTTGGAATCGGTGTCAAACAAATCGCCGTTAAGTTTGAAAATAGCCAGCGTGAGCGACATATTGACTTCTGCATCGATTGGAGAACGATGGGGGCAATATGCTCAGAGCGAGGCAACTACGTTGAACGCTTCGATTAGCTCTGCGGTGCTTGTACGCAATAATCCGAATGCGGACCAGTTAGCTATCGATCAAGCTTTATCTGATTTGGATCACAAGCTGCAGCATTTCTTGAGCGCCATAAATACCAAAGCCAGTATCGGTGATTTGGCCATTATTTCGGCTAGTTACGGAATGACGTCAGTTAGTTCATCTTGGAACCAAAACAGAAGGTACGATATAAATCAGGATAATAAGCTGGATATTGTTGATCTGGTAGCTATTGCTAGAAAAGTTTTAGGTAATTAACGTATATGGCGAGTCCAAATTCACATTGGGCTCGCCTTTTAATAAAAACAAACAAAAGTTTCGAAAATTTCTTATTTAGTTATGGGGATCTTTCGTCTATGATGAAGTAGAAGTGTCTAATTTTACAACGGTTCCTTGCCATAGATGCGGCTTTTCCACAAAAGGGGGAGCTGCTTTTTTGTAGTCCTGCTTGCCGACTTAGGGTATCTTTATATGGCGTAAATTTGATAAATTAATTGTAAGCTGCGGAACATTGTCGTTCCAAGTGGCGTTGACCTGAGGAGATGGCATAATGAATAAACAGATAGGGAGAATTGCCATTACGGCTGCTTTACTGGCTGGCGTCTTATTGACTCGCTATACGATAAGCTACTTTACTTCGAACCCTAACGACCCGTCTAGTCATGGCGTAAGCCAGAAGACGTCTCTTGTATTTTGGGCAAGTGTTATCACGCTGGAGCGGGAAGCCTTCTGGGAAGAGGTCGTGGAGGAGTTTAATGCCAAGAACCCAGACATGCATGTTACCTTTTTGGGAATTCCCGGAGATTTAAATGCTTACAACAATAAGGTGAACGTTGCCATTGCTGCGGGACAAGCGCCCGATATTATGAATAATTTTACAACGGATATTGTTTCGCGCGGTGTACTGGAACCTCTTGACGATTATTTTGACAAATGGGAAGGTAGAAATAAAATCACGCCTAGATCAATTGCTTCGACTCGGTCCGCTGACCCAAGGGAAAACAAGCTGTATGGCTTGCCCTACGGCATTTTGCCATGGATGATGTGGGTCCGAACAGATTGGTTGAAAGAACAGGGTTTGCCCCTACCCGTTACATGGGATCAATTTTTTGACGACGCTAATAAATTGACTGATTTGTCTCAGGGGCGCTATGGTTACGGCATACGAGGTGGATCCGGAAGTGCTAGTACACTCGAGATGCTTATGTACGCCTATTCTGGCATTACAAATTACTTTACAGAGGATGGTAAGGCGACAATAAATGATCCAAGGCATGTTCAATTCCTGGAGAAGTATTTGGGGGGATTTCATGTGAATACACCAGAGGATGATCTAGGAAAAGGATGGACAGAATTAGCTGCATCCTTTCAATCGAGCAAAGTTGGCATGATTTTCCACAACTTGGGATCGGCCAGCTCTCATGTGAAAAGTTTCAATGATGATTACTCCAAATTTGCGGCAGCACCATTCCCGAAGAGCATGCAAGGGTATAGTGTCCATCCCAATGTTCCGCCATCCATTTTAATGATGCTCAAGTCGTCGAAGAATAAGGCAGCCGCGTGGAAGTTTATGACTTTTTTTGCCACCCAGTATAATGATGCTTATGGTAAACTGTACGGAGAAATCCCTCCAACGATAGATGCAATGAAAGCCGATTGGATACAGAATACTCCCTATTTCAAAACGGGGGCTGCACTTATGTTGTCGACGACAACCAAATTTACCGATAATCCCATCTATTTGCCGGGTTACACAAGTATTCAGAAGAATATGGAGCCAATGATTCAGAATGTCATGACCAAGAAAATAAGCGCCAAAGAGCTGTTGGATAAATGGGCAAAGCAGCTAGAGGAGGAACGGCATGATTTCATTGATAACAAGGAGTCCCATACGAATTAAATTGCTCATCTACTTTGTACCTATTCTGATTTTATCCGTTGTACTCACAGGACTATTCTCCTACTTGTCTTCTGTTAAGCAACTGGAGAACAATGCTTATTATTTGTTGAATGACACTGTGGAACAAACGAAAACGTTTCTGGATGATAAATTTAATACTGTATTTGAACAGCTTGTTGTGATAGAAAACAACGCAGCCTTCCGAAATATATTGGCTAATAATGGCCAGTCTGAAGATCAGCACCGTTTCGACGACATTATCGATCTTCAAAGACAGTTTTCGGAATCGTATGAGAATAACTTTCAAATGATTGACTCGATCTATGTGACTTTCAGCAATGGTCGTTCATTTAATTTACAGAAGGATTTCGTTCCAAGGCATGTCGGATTTGACTTGAATGAGTGGATAACTCGATATTCACGCGTAGATAATCCAGGTGGCTATTACTGGCTGAATCGGCATGAGGATCATGTATTTGATACGGTCGAGAAGAGAAATGTGGTCAGTTTATTTAAAATCATTGGCAAGAAAGAATCGGATGTCAACGGCGTTATTCTTATTAACATGCGGGAGACCTTTTTACTTAATATTTTACGGAATGTAAAAGTAAGTCCTAATGGCGTACTAGCCTTAATTAGCCCAGATGGTATGATGTATTCGAAAGCGTTAGCGCCCAATTTCACGATTGATGAGAAAGCGATCCAAGCTATTCAGAATAGTGCCGAGGCACAAGGCAGCATCGTAGAGACGAGTACGGCCAATCATAAAATGATGATTAGATATTCGACCTTATCTTTGAATAAATGGAAGTTGGCAGCGATTGTTCCCGAAAGCGATATTCTGAGCAATGCCAGTCAAATTAAATCGATCACTTTGTACATTGTGTTAATCATCTTATTTGTTTGTATAATCGTTGCTACATTCTTTGCAAGCAGAATTTCAAATCCAATTCGGTTTCTATCCAAACAGGTTCAAAGGGTTAGTCAAGGTGATCTGAAGGTTAGCTTCCGTTTAGAAGAGCAAAATGAAATAGGTGTTTTGGCAAAAGGTCTCGAGAGCTTGGTTGAATCTGTTCAGGAGCTGCTGCAAAAAGTGAAAAATGAGCAAGAGCAGAAGCGGCAGATTGAATTGCTGGCTCTCCAATCCCAAATCAAGCCTCATTTTCTATATAATACGTTAGGCTCGATCAAGCATCTCATTGATTTGGGTGAAAAAGAGAAAGCTTCCACCATGGTGAATGCGTTAACACACTTTTTTCGGATTGGGATCAGTAAGGGGCGGGAAGTCATTACGATCGGTGAAGAAGTGGAACACGTTAGAAATTATTTGCTGATTCAAAATATACGCTACATCAAGGATTTTGAATTTGAAATCGAAATCGAAGAGTCGATCATGCATTTTCCGATTATGAAGCTGACCTTGCAACCCATCGTGGAGAATGCCATCTATCATGGGATCAAAAGTAAGCGAGGGCGTGGCGTTATTCGGATCACGGGAAGCCGGAGAGGCGATTATGCGGTATTGGAAGTATTCGATGATGGAGCTGGCATGAGTGGAGAAAGGTTACGTGACATTCAAACTTCCATCCAAGCCCCTAAAGTTCAGGAAGTACCTGTTACCTTTGGGCTGCGCAATATTTATTTGCGTCTTGTCCTTCAATTTGGCAGGAGCTGTGAGATGACGTTGGAAAGTCGCGAAGGGGAGTATACCCTTGTCAAGCTTGTTATACCATCTACCGATAAGGAGGAATACACCCATGTATAAGTTGGTTATCGTAGATGACGATGAGTGGATCAGAGAGGGGATGCGAAGGAACATTCCTTGGGAGCGAGAGAAAATTCAAGTCGTCGGCGTTGCTGAGGATGGTAAAATGGCTTGGGACCTGATTCAGAAGGTGAAGCCTGATATTTTGCTTTCAGATATCCAGATGCCATTCATGAACGGCTTACAGTTAGCGGAAACGATTAAAGCTCATGGGTTGGATACGAAAGTCATATTTCTAACCGGTTATGATGATTTTTCCTTTGCCAAGCAAGCACTTCAGCTGCAAGCATCTGATTATATTTTAAAATATGAAGACAATAACAAAATATTGCAATCTGTCGTGAATGCGGCGAACAGACTCCATACGGAACGAAAAGTGGTCTTGAAAGAGAAAAAAAGCCAAGGACTGATCATCAACCAATTTTTTAGTGATTTGATTGCTGGGGTAGGAAACGACGATACCATTGAAAGGGACAGTCAGTTACTGGAAGTCTCATTCTGCGGCAACACATTTGCTATGGGCAGTATTGATATGGGAAGTGTAACAAGGTATCTAAAACCTAATAAACCGGAAGATATGGAACTGCTGCTATTTTCGATGAAGAATCTGTGTACGGAAGTCATCGAATCCGAAGAAATCGAGAATTGTCAGGTTCAAGTCATTCAATATAATCACCGTATTAATTTGCTATTTAATTTTACTGAGGCTATTTCGGATGACTGGAGGCTTGTCGTAGAACGGGTATCCAGAACCATGATCGAATCCATTAACCAATACCTGAAAATAACCGTCAATATTGGCGTTGGCAGCTTTGGAGAAGGGTTCAGACACATTGCTTTATCTTACGAGGAAGCCTTAATTGCGTTGCAAATGAAAGGCATTTTTGCCACGCAGGATGTAATCTTTACCGATCAAGTGAAGCAGTCGAATAGCTCGCATCACGCCATAATCAAAATTATTACGGATTATATTGATGTTCATTACGCAAATGAGGATTTGGATTTGAAGGAAGTTGCGGAGAAGGTACATATTACCCCCTCCTATGTGAGTACGCTTTTTAAAAAATATAATGATGTTAACTTTAGTGATTATGTGATTCGTGTCCGGATGAAAAAGGCGAAAGAATTGCTCATTCATTCAACGCTCAAAGCTTATGAGATTGCGGAGAGTGTGGGCTATCCCAACACCCAATATTTTAGTGTAACGTTCAAGAAATATACAGGATTAACCCCCATGGAATATAGGCAAAATCACCGTCAATAAGGTGATGTTTAGAGCTGGCAGGAAGTCAACGTGGTTGGCGGATGCTGGCTTTTTCATTTAAAAAAAACAAACAATCTTGTATAAGATATCTTATTTAGAAAAAAACGTGTAACACCTATGATAGTAGAGAGGTGATTATATGAAAGTACAACAGCTGGTATCAGAAGGACCCGTCAGCTCAGTCAAAAAAAGGAGAAATCGGTTAAGAGGGGATCGTGCACTTCCCTATTTCCTAGTTGCTCCAACACTAATTCTCATTGCAATTATTATGGTTTTTCCTATTTTTCGCGTCTTTGAATTAAGCGTGCAACACTATGATTTAACACGGCCCCAAGAATTCGGATTCGCTGGGCTAGCTAACTTTAAACATATTTTGTTTGAGGACGATATGTTTTTTGGCACATTGGGCGTTACGGCAAAATGGGTTAGCCTTGAAGTTGTACTTCAACTCGTTCTTGGTCTCATTGTTGCCTTATTGCTTAATCAAAGCTTTCGATTTCGAGGATTAGTACGCTCACTCGTCTTAGTACCTTGGGCCGTATCAGGCGTACTGACGACCATGTTGTGGACGCTGATGTACAATCAACATATTGGCGTTATCAATGATGTTCTCAAGAGGCTTGGCGTTATTCATCAAGATATTGCCTGGCTGTCCAATACTTCAACGGTTTTCGGATCGATAGTCGTAGCGGAATTATGGCGAGGGATCCCCTTCTTCGCAGTGACCTTGTTGGCATCCTTACAGTCGATTCCAAGTGATGTCTATGAGTCCTGTGAAGTGGATGGTTGCGGCAAAGTAAGGAAGCTGTTCTATATCACACTTCCTTATCTGAAAGAAAGTATCGTATTCGCAACATTGTTGAGAGCGATATGGGAGTTTAATTCCATCGATATGATTTTCACAATGACGAACGGCGGCCCAATGAATATGACAACAACGCTTCCGATCTATATGATGCAGACGGCGATTCTGAAAGGCAATTATGGATATGGTTCAGCCATTGGCGTCATCACTTTCGCGTTTCTAATGATCTTTGTTCTGATCTATTTGAAGCTAAGTAGGAGTGGACAAGATGATTAAAGTCAAAAAGGCGATTTCCTCACTAACCCTATTTTATATCCCAATGACGATTGCTCTTGTGTTTGTCTTGTTTCCTTTTCTCTGGGCAGTTTCCACCTCACTCAAAAAGGAAAGTGACATCATTAGTGCTACGGTCCGTTACTTTCCGAGCCCGATGACCTTCGATAATTTCGTCAAAGTATGGAGTGTAAACAAGTTTTCAGTCTACTTCATTAACAGTTTATTCATTAGCATTATAGCGGTTGTATTCATTGCTATTCTTTCCATTGCGAATGGGTATGCCTTAAGCCGATATAAATTTAAGGGAAAGAATGCGTTTATGCTAATCCTGCTTAGCACCCAAATGCTGCCGGTTATTCTTTTCGTAATCCCGTTGTTTCTCATCTTCAAAAATATGGGATTAATTAATACGCCTTATGCCATCATTCTGTTCTATATCGTTTCGCAAGTTGCCTTTAATACCTTGCTCATGCAGGGGTTCGTCAACAGCATTCCGAAAGAAATTGACGAGGCTGCGATGGTCGACGGCGCTGGAAGACTCCGCATCATAGCGACGATTATCACGCCGGTCATCCTGCCAGGTATTGTTGCTACAGCTGCTTTTGCCTTTATTGGTTGCTGGAACGAATTCCTCGTTGCATTTTCGTTCATTACTTCAGCGAAGAAATTTACGATTCCAATTGGGCTGAAGTTTCTAATTGGCGAGTACAGTGTGGAGTACGGATCACTTGCAGCAGGGAGTATTATTGGTCTCATCCCGCCAATCCTGCTTTTCATGTATATTCAACGCTTCCTGGTTCAAGGGCTGGCTGGAGGTTCTGTTAAAGGATAGTGTGATTATAAAAAATTGAAAATGGGCTCTGTGCGTGGGAAAAGCAAACGCGCAGGGCCTTTTTTAGGACAACGAGAGGACCTAAATTAAACTAAAGGAGAGAACGGCAAATGAATGACTTACAGAGATTGATGAATGAACAACCATGGGTGGCAGATCAAGGCGATGGTACCTACAAGAATCCTATCCTACACGCGGATTATTCGGATCCAGATGTGATACGTGTTGGTGAGGATTTTTATATGACGGCATCCAGTTTTGGGCATATTCCGGGCTTGCCGATTTTACACTCTCAAGACCTAGTAAATTGGAAGCTCATCAATCATGCTATCCCTAAGATGAATCTGGATGGGTATGAGGTACCTCAACACGGGAATGGTGTATGGGCGCCAAGTTTCCGTTACCATGAAGGAAAGTTTTGGATTTTCTATGGCGATCCAGACGTTGGGATCATGATGACAACAGCGGAAGATCCTGCGGGTGAATGGACGCCTCTGCACATGGTGAAAGAAGGGAAAGGACTGATCGATACGTGTCCTTTTTGGGATGAAGATGGGCAAGCATATCTGATTCATGCCTACGCTCAAAGTCGAAGCGGTATTAAACATAAGCTCCGAATCTGCAAGATGTCAGCGGATGGGAAACGACTGCTCGATGAAGGGCAAATTGTTTATGATGGTACGGAGTCGCATCCAACGCTCGAAGGCCCCAAACTTTATAAACGTAATGGGTATTATTATATATTTGCTCCAGCAGGAGGCGTTGCAACAGGGTGGCAGACGATTTTCCGTTCGACTACAATTTGGGGGCCGTATGAGGATAAAATTGTACTCCACCAGGGTCAGACGTCAGTAAATGGGCCTCATCAAGGCGGCTGGGTCGAGCTGGAATCCGGGGAATCCTGGTTTGTACATTTCCAAGACAAAGGCGCTTACGGTCGAGTTGTACACCTGCAGCCTGTTGAATGGGTAGAAGACTGGCCTCTGATGGGAGAAAGAAGAGAAGGGGAGCGTATCGGCGAGCCAGTTCTAACGTATAAGAAGCCTGATGTGGGTGGCGTGTTTCCCATTCAAGTGCCAGCTACGTCGGATGAGTTTGATCAGGCTAAGCTTGGGCTTCAATGGCAATGGCAGACTAATCCGCAAGAGGATTGGTATAGCTTACGAACGCATTCGAGCCAAATCCGGCTGCATGCTGTTTCGAAGTACCAACAACTAAGCTTATATGATGCACCGCACCTGCTTCTACAGAAGTTCCCTGCACCCGAATTCGAAGTAGCAGTCAGTTTCGACGCCTCTGGACTTCAGGAGGATGATTTCGCTGGTTTGATCGTATTCGGATACCGTTATGCTTATCTGGGCTTGCGCAAAAGTGATCTTGGATTGGCTAGCAAGTCACTGACGCTATTTATGGCCCAAGGGGATGCTGACGGGGAAGAGGAGTTGTGGTCTGTGGCTGTAGAGGAGATAACTGATGTTATTCTCAAGGTCAAAGTAGTAGAAGCAGCACAGTGTTCCTACAGCTATAGCTTAAATGGCAGTAATTATCAGGCGATACCGATTGAACCTTTTGTGGCAAGTGAGGGGCGATGGGTCGGTGCCAAGGTTGGCATGTTTTGCTCTGGTGAAGCCCGTGGATTTGTTGATGTGGATTGGTTTCAAGTTTCCAAATAAACGAGATGTTAAATAGAAAAGGGCAGCCGATGTTCAATTCGGCTGCCCTTCTTTTACTTACTTGTTACAGATGCATCGAAAGTTGCTTTTTCTTTTTCCAATAACTTCGCCCACTCATCCAGCATGTCTTTGGCCGTCATTTTCTTCGCCATAACCTTCTGAACCATCGGTTCCATCGTTTGTTGAATATTCGTGTAGCCTGGCATGTAGACAGGGTTGTCAGTAAGTTTCGTATCTTTGGAAGCCATGAGATCGGCACCTGTTTTGATATACGTTGTATTCTGGATCCAGTCTTCTTTCATAGCATCAATATTCGTTGGGATTTCTCCGTAAAGCTTCCCAGCAGCACCATCATAATTCATGTAATAGAAGGTTAAAAACTTCCAAGCAGCGTCTTTGTTTTTGGAGGATTTGGTGAGCATCAAGGTGCTTGGCGTTACGCCTGGGTGCACATTATAACCTTTGACACTTTTAGGGAAAGGTGCTGCAGTAAACTTGGACAAGTCTCCGTTGAACGCTTTAACATGGGCACTGGCCGACCCTAGGTTATGGAAAATCATACCGATTTTACCTGCCTGGAACGATGCTGCTAATTCTGTCCAACCTTTACTCAAATCGTCCTCTGGCGTGTTAACATTATATCCGCCTAGGTACTTTTCGAGGAATTGAACATGCAGCGGATCGTTTATTGTAGCCTTGCCGTCCTTGAAATAATTTGTGATGCCTGAGTAGGAGTACATGAGCATCTCCAATGTGTTAGCGCTTCCAGCTCCACCTCGAATGCCGTATCCATAGAGGCCTTTAGGTTTGTCTGTCAATTTCTGAGCATCTTCAAAGAATTGATCCCAAGTTCCTGGGGTTGGCAGATTAGCTGCTTTTAACCAATCGGGTCTAAACCACATAATCCATGGTTGAATGGATGTTGGCAAGCCATAAAGCTTACCGCCTTTAGGATCCATGGATCTAACCGAAGCAATTGCCGTCGTAGCGACCTTGTCTTTGTTTTCCCATTTCGTGAAGTAATCGTCTAGTGGCTCCAACACACCACGACTCACAAGATCAGAAGTAAAGTTGCTAATAATATCGGGAGCCTCGCCAGCGGCAAGTGCTACGTTAACCTTTTGGTTATAGCCCGCTAAATCCCCAGGTACCCCTAAGAAAGTGGCTGTAATATCCGGATTTTTGGTATTAAAATCCTTTACAATTCCTTGCCAGAACTGTTCTCTCTCTGGCGTAACCGCTGCGCCCCAGATATCAATCGTTGTTTTCTTTCCTGTAGCCTTTTGTGTTGCTTCCGCACCGCTTGCCGGGGCACTAGTTCCAGAAGCTGATTCACCGTTCCCGCAGCCAGTAAGTGCAATCGATGTTAGTATGATGGTTGTCATACCAAATCCCCACAATTTCTTTCTCATTTCAACATCTCCTTATACCCCTTAATTATTTAGGCAAATGTGACGAGAGCTCTTTCGTCTTGTATTAAGTGTAGCTTGGAGAGCCTTGTTTTTACATAAGATTTCTTTCATTCTTTTGTTTCATTTCTTTGAAACTTCGTTCGGTGTAAATGGGGAAAACTCTACCCGTTGTATAGTGGGTAGAGTTTCTTATTGTGTGCCACGTATGGGGGGAATACCGAAGGATTTCATCTTGTTCATTTTTTGTTTATTCGTAATTTGTATAATAATCCCGATTACTGTCGAAACATTTTTTTTGTAAATAGGTCCATGGACAGGGTCTTGTAGTCATGTATGTATTATAATTGCATGAGATTATGACAAATGGGGAGAGAACGAAGATGACAACAATGAGACGAAACTCTTTAACCAGGGCAGTAGGCATGTTGATGAGCTTTATGCTTACGCTCGCTTTACTTGTACCTTATGGCGAAGGCGATACTGCTTATGCACGACCTGCTCCAACAGCTCCGGCGTACACAGGGCCTTTGACTTGGATGGATTATACGGTGAGGAGTGTAAATAGTCCACTCGGTCCAGTACCTTACTCCTTAGCATTTGATGGACAAGATAACTTATATGTGACCAAGTTCACCAATATTGTCAGCAACGGCCCTGGAATAGCCAGCAAGGTGGAGAAAATATCGAAGTACGATCAATCGGTCACGGATATTACTTATAATCTTGCGGGCACGTATACAGTGGGCATTGCTTTGGACCATAATGAAAACGTGTATGTGACGGATAATTCTACCTCAGGAAATAACGTTTCCAACGTTGCCCGAATTAAGAAGCTAACGTCGGGAACGGATACTTGGACGGACATTACAAACGGCTTGACTCCGCGCTATGCGATGGGCGTTGCAGCAGATAGGCTAGGCAATGTGTACGTCGTTGACAGCGATAATACGAACGGCAGTTTGGTGTCGAAACCTAAAGTTTTCAAATTGGTAAGCGGACAGCAGAGTTGGACGGAGATTTCGGATGCTTCTTTTCCTAACACCGTCGCTTTTGATATTGTCGTTGATACCGTAGGAAACTTGTTTGTCAGCTTTATTCCATATTCTGGGATTGGAGGCGGAGGTGGAAAAATATTGAAGTTGGCGTACGGGGCGTCCAATTGGACGGACGTTACACCTACTACACCACAGGGATCACTTCCATTCATTCCTTACGGACTCTCTGTCGATCAATTTGATAACGTGTATGTAGTTAATATGATAAATGGCGGTATAAAGAAGCTTGGCTATAACGGTGACTCCGATAATTGGACGGAATTTGTGATCATGTCCGATCCGCTCAGCTCCCTCAGTAATTTCGATGTTGCGGTAGATAGCCTTGGCTATATATTTAGTACAAACATGAGTCGCAAAAACGTGAATACCTTGATGGCTACGGTCATTTATAATGGCATGGGGAATACGTCAGGAACCGTTCCTACCGAACAGCTACACGGATACAAACCGGATGAGTTCGCTACTGTAGCGGGTCAAGGTAGCTTGGCGAAAACCAATCACACCTTCTCGGGCTGGGATACTTCGTCAACTGCGACGACTGCTGTGTATGCTGCGGGAGATATAATACCTATGACACAAAGCGTAACGCTGTATGCAGTTTGGACGCCTATTCCAACGTACACGGTGACTTATGTAGCAGGAAACGGCGGCAGCATCAGTGGTTCCGGAAGTGAGATTGTTGCTCAAGGCGGTTCTCCTCTTTCGGTACCTGTCGTAACGCCCGATCAAGGCTATATATTTCTAGGTTGGAGCAGTGATGGTGGAGCAACGCTGCTCACGAACGTTCAGTTGGCCTCAGTCGTGATCACTGGCAATATAACGTATACAGCATATTTTCAGCCTCCTGTAACGGTAACAGGTCTTCAGCTCGATAGCACCAATTATTCACTTTATAATGGTGATACGCATGAAACGGTCGTTACAGCAGTATATTCCGATACAACTACGCTTGATGTCAGCACTGGCGCTTTGTACACGTCAAGTGATACGAATGTCGTTACGGTGAACTCCACAGGGTTAGTGACGGCGAAAGCGAACGGGCAAGCTGTTATTACAGCCGAATATGAAGGACAGCAGGCTCAAGCGACGGTAACGGTTTCGGCTAGACCGGATACAGGTGGAGGCTCTTCAGGAACGACGACAAATCCGGGAATCGAAATCATCGTCGATGGTGTGAAGCAGGGTCAATTAGCAACCGCCAAGCAGGATACGGTGAACGGACGGAAAGTAACGACAGTTCTGCTGGATAGCGGGAAAGTAAGTGAGAAACTGAGCCGTGACAATAGCAAAAAGTTGACGATACCTGTAAGTGGAGACAGCCAGGTTGTTACAGGGCAGTTGGACGGCGGCTTGGTCAAATTGTTAGAAACGCATGACGCAGAAATTCAGATTGCAACGGACAAAGGCAGCTATACGCTCCCGGCTTCGCAAATCAACATCGATGCGATATCCGAGAAGTTTGGAACTGGTTTGAAGCTGGAGGACTTGACGATTCGAATCCAGATTTCCGAGGCTTCTGATGATCAGAAGGCACAAGCGCAAGCAGCTTCACAAACGGACAAATTCCAAGTGATCGTGCCGCCGGTTGATTTTGATATTGTGGTCTCTTACAAAGGACAATCGGTCACGTTGGACAAATTTAGCAGCTATGTGGAACGTACGATAACGATTCCTGACGGTGTTGAGCCGAACCAAATAACGACAGGTGTCGTGGTAGAGCCGGACGGAACGATTCGCCACGTACCGACGAAAATCGTCGTTGACGGTGGTAAATATCGCGCTCAAATCAACAGCTTGACTAATAGTACGTATGCGGTCGTCTGGCATCCACTTTCATTTGCTGATGTCGCAAAGCACTGGGCGAAAGGGGCAGTGAACAGCATGGGCTCGCGTATGATTATCGAAGGTGCGGGTAACGGTTTGTTTAACCCGGATCAGGACATTACCCGAGCAGAATTCGCGGCCATCCTCGTCCGCGGGTTGGGACTGAAGCCGGTTGGATCATCTGTACCATTCTCGGATGTGAAGGCACAGGACTGGTACAGCAGTGCGGTAAGCACGGCTTATGGATATGGTTTGGTTGCTGGTTTTGAAGACGGATCGTTCCGTCCGAACGACCGCGTTACTAGAGAACAAGCGATGGTCATGATGGCCAAAGCGATGCAGATTACCGGGCTGACGAGCAAAACGAGCGGCGTGGAGATAGTTCTTGAGCAATACGTCGATGCCAATGAAATGTCATCTTGGGCACGTGAAGGAGTCATTGATTGTATCGGAACTGAACTTGTATCGGGCAGAAATTCGGATGTGCTTGCTCCGAAGGCTAACATGACCCGAGCGGAAGTTGCCTCCATTGTGCAGCGTTTGCTTCAGAAATCAGAACTGATCTAAGCACGTGTTATTCAGACAAAGAAACCGCTTCGTATCGAAGCGGTTTTATTTTCATTGTAAGCCGCATAGCGAATAGGAATTCACGATGACGACAACGAAATAGTTTATATCGTTAAGTAATTGTACTGGAAGGAGGAGGTGAACCTGATTCAAAACGAAAGAATATTTTGGGTTGCAAGGGTCTTGCTTGTCACTGTTATCGGATTGATCGGTTTTTCGCTCGTACCTCTTTCTGGGAAGGTTGGAGGCGGCGAGCAGCAAAACCAATGGATTGTGCAGAATGGCGTCTTAGATCTTGCGCGGTGGAGTCCCGAAGACGATCCAGTTATCCTGTTGGATGGCGAATGGGAGTTCTACTGGAACCAGTTGCTTACGCCGGATGACTTCCGAGAACCATCGAAATTCCCTGATAGTAGCGGTGTTTCTTATATGAAAGTCCCCTCCCCGTGGAACGGGAAGCTGATTAATGGCGACGAGCTCCCGGTTTATGGAGCGGCTACGTACAGGATGGTGTTGACGGGGCTTTCCTATTCCGGAGAGTTGGCACTGAAGAAAACGAATATTCGTTTTGCCAGCGAGATTTATGTGAACGAAGTCAAGCTGCTTGCGGATGGGCAAACGTCAGGCGACAACAAATCGGGCTATCGCTCGGGAAACCGCCCGCAGCTTGGCGTTTTTTCCGCGAACCAGGGACGCATCGAGATTATCGTGCAAGCGGCTAACTACGATTATGTAAATTCAGGTATCGTCGATTCGTTGCGCTTTGGGTCAGCCGACCAATTGATCGCAGAACGGCAGCTAGCGCTCAGTAAAGATTTTTTCGTACTAGGTATTCTCTGTACGCTGACGCTGATTTATTTGATCTGTTTCGTAGCTGCCTCCGCTTATCGCATCAAAGACAATTCGCTTTTCCTATTGGCGTCCATCTGTCTGATGTTTGGGCTGTATCACGGGCTAATGGGAGAGCGATCGCTGTTTTTTTTGTTGGAAGGCAGATTATCTTTCGATGTCTTATATAAAATCAAGGATTTCGTTTCGGTTTCCGGTTGTTTGGCATTAGCGCTTTTTTTCCATCATTTGCATCGAAGCAAGCTGTCACTACGGATTACACAAGGAGTATCGTTCGTGCTGATTGGATTTATGCTCCTTATTCCATTGCTATCCATCCGTGCGTATACGCCAATTCAGATTTATATTGTTCTCCTGTACCAAATCGTTCAATTTTGGAATTTTCTCGTATCTGCACAATTGTTCGTCCGAGGCGAGCGAGGGTCACGGTTTAAATTACTGATGCTGTGTGTGGCTGTCCTGATGATTAATATGTATTCACTGGACGTTATTTTTTTCGCAATGGGGATCCATAGCAGCGCTTCGCTGGCGCAGTTTTGCATCATTATTTTTAATGTCGTGATGGTACCTGTAGTAGTACTGCGCTTTTTTGAAGCTTACCAGACAGTTGACAGGATGAAAGACCAACTGTTGCGGCTCGATAAAATCAAAGACGACTTTCTGTCGAATACGTCTCATGAATTGCGGACACCGCTGAATGCGATCGTTAATATTTCACAGTCACTGCTTAAGGGAGTGGAGGGGACGCTTACAGACAAGCAGGCTCGCAACATGTCCATCGTGGTTGATAGCGGCAGAAGGCTGATGATGCTCGTAAACGAGTTGCTCGATTACTCAAAACTCAAGCACGGTGATTTGGCGTTACAAAGAAGCACAGTCGATGTGAAATCATATGTGGAATCGGTTATTCAGATTCACGGCTTTTTGCTGGAGGGTAGTAGCACGAAGCTCATTAACAACGTACCGGATCACTTGCCTCTCGTTTATGCGGACGGTAATCGTCTCATTCAAATTTTGCATAATTTAATCAGTAATGCGATTAAGTTTTCCAATCAAGGGACCGTCGAAGTGAGCACAGAAACTAGGGGAGAATGGATGGAAGTGCGAGTGAGAGATACAGGGATTGGGATCGCTGCAGATATGCGCGAACGCATTTTCCTAGATTTCGAACAAGGCGGAGCGGCCGATTACGGCGGCACCGGGCTCGGGCTCAGCATTACGAAACGTCTGGTGGAGCTGCACGGCGGACATATCGAAGTTGATTCAGAGCCGGGTAGGGGGGTGACATTCCGCTTCACGCTGCCCCTGGCAGGTGATAAGTTGAAACTGGATGGCGACGGAAGGTTGGCTGAATCAGTCGAATTGCCATTGTCCGGAACTTTCAGCATGCACCCTACCGAGTATCCACTTTATGTTGCGGGGAAAGAAAAGGAACCAATCCTGCTGGTGAATGACAACTTTGCCAATCTTCAAAGTATGATGAACATGTTCAAGCTGGAAGAGCGCACTTTCATCGTTGTCGACCGTGGGCAATTAGCTTTGGAAACATTGTTCAGTCATCCGGATATTTCCCTTGTCGTACTGGATCTCATCATGTCGGACATGTCCGGCTACGAAGTTCTTGGGCGCATACGGGAAAGATTCTCGCCGTTCGAATTGCCAGTGCTCGTGCTGACGGCCCGCAACAGCAGCGAGGATATTCGGATTGCGCTAGAAAATGGAGCGAACGATGTCGTCGCTAAGCCGTTTGAATCCGAGGAATTGATGGCCCGCGTACGTAATTTGACCGAGCTGAAATCTTCGGTCAAGCTGGCCAGAAATGCAGAGATCGCTTTTCTACGTTCGCAGATCAAACCGCATTTTCTGTATAACGCGCTTACGGCGATCGCCGAACTGTGCGTGATGGATGCCGAACAGGCGGAGCAGCTTACGCTCCGATTGTCGCGGTATTTGAGAAGCAGTTTTGATTTCAAGCACCTTGAAGCGTTGACTACGCTGGAGAACGAGTTGGAGCTTGTCAAATCTTATGTAGCCATTGAGCAGGCAAGATTTGGCGCGAGGCTGCAGGTGGAATACGTCTTGGAGGCAAATTTGGGGGTCATGATCCCCCCTCTTGTCATTCAGCCGATTGTCGAGAACGCGATTCGACACGGCATTATGTCCCGTTCGAAAGGGGGGACGGTGAAATTGACCGTCATCGAACGGGTACAAGGTGATATATGGATACGCATTGAAGACAATGGCTGCGGCATGAATGAAGGTCAGTTGAAGTCAGTCATGAAGCCCGATACGACTGTCGGAGGCATTGGATTGTGGAATATTAGTCAGCGCCTGCGATTGCTGTATGGAACAACATTGTGCATCGACAGCCGAGAGGGCGAAGGTACGCGTGTGGAGATGGAATTGTCGACAAGCCACATTTTAGAAAGAGGGGAGACGTAGCGTATGCTGCGATTGATGATCGTAGACGACGAGGAAATGGCGATAAGGAGATTGAAGCGCCTCTTGTCGGAAATCGGTGGAATCGGGAGTATCGGGACATTCTTAGATCCCCAAGAAGGATATGATTATGCCAAAGAGCATGACGTCGATGTCGCCTTTCTAGATATCTCCATGCCCGATATTAACGGAATGAGATTGTCGGCGTTGCTAACGGATTTGCGGCGAAATATCGATATCGTGTTAGTGACGGGTTCCGACGAGTACGCGGTTAGGGCCTATGCGATTAACGTGCTGGACTATATCGTAAAGCCTGTTACGTCGGAGAGGCTGGCCGTTACCATGGAGAAGATTCAAAGGGTTCGTCGGCAGGACGATCCCGCCCCGAACCTGGACGTTCAACTGTTTGGTGGTTTTAAAATTATAGGCCGTACGATCGAAGGGAAGAAAGAAGCGATTCGATTGCGGACTCCGAAAACCGAGGAGTTATTTGCTTTTTTGGCTTGCAAAAGAACGGTCGCTCGGGAAGAAGTGACGGAAACGTTGTGGCAGAATCTGGCCCCAGACAACGCATTGAAGAATTTGAATTCGACGCTGTACGCTATCCGTAAAGCAGTCGGATACGACCGGTCTGGCGGCGGGATTACAACGACAAGCAACGAGATACGCTTAGAAACCGATGACCTGAAGTGCGATCTGTATGAGTTCGAGCGATTAATTAAGGAAATTAGAAGAGCACCCAGTGAGAGTGCAGTCTTGTTGGAAAAGGCGGAAGCCCTCTATAAGGGACCGCTGTTGAAAGGCAGGTCCTATGAGTGGGCCATCGAGATCAGTCGCTCGCTAGAGCAACAGTACATTGATTTGCTGGAGCTGACCGCTCAGCATCATCGGACACATGACCGTCAGCAGCAAACGCTGCATTACTACGGGGAAATGTTGAAGATCGATCCCATGAGAGAAGACATCCATTACAAAATGATGCGGTTGTATACGGAGCTAGGCCGGAAGAACGAAGCGATGAAGCAATATCGCGAATTAGAGCAACTGCTCCAGCGAGAGCTTGGAACATCGCCAGATCTTCGACTAGAGGATGTGATTTCATAAGAAAGACAAGCTCCTCATCTAATAAGGGAAGGGCTTGTCTTTGCTCATTCCTTTATGCGATGCTAGTTCTTGCCACACAGTCGTCGTCAGCAGCGTCGGCAGTTTCGAAAAAACTCGCACAAATATCTGTATATTTTTCAGTTAATAGAAATTTTATGGCGTATGCGCTAGCGAGAATTTAATTTAGCCATCCCTTTTGGTATCATTATGTTTACAACAACGCGACAACAAATACGTAACTTTTACGGAGGTAATTAGAAAATGGAAATCAAAAGAGCAGGATCCCAACCTTCGGGTAAAGGACCATCTGATTATTTCACGGGAACGGTTCGGATCGATCCATTATTTGAAGCAGCTGAGCCTGCACGCGTAGCAAGTGCAAGTGTTACGTTCGAACCCGGCGCACGGACAGCGTGGCATACACATCCGCTGGGTCAAACGCTGATCGTAACGGCAGGGGTAGGACGGGCTCAACGATTGGGGGGGCCAATCGAAGAAATTCGCCCTGGGGATGTGGTCTGGTTCCCACCTGGAATAAAGCACTGGCACGGAGCTTCGCCCACCACAGCTATGACACATATTGCCATTCAAGAACGTCTTGATGGCAAGGCGGTCGAATGGCTGGAGCAAGTCACTGATGATGAATATCAGTCCTAAGACGCGCGGAATCGATGTTATAACAGCAAAAGCGCTAAATAAATTTACTGTTCAAAAAACACGAGCCAAAATGGCATCGTGTTTTTTTTTTGTGCTGCAAAAAGTTATAAGTTCGTTGTTTCAATCTATCCATATGCGTGTAATTAGCATTAAATAACAACACTGGGGAGGAATGAGCATGACAATGATCGCCTCGAAATCAAACACGGATGCGCTTTATTTGCTGCATGAGGGCACACAGTATCAAAGCTATCAATTTCTTGGAGCACATTTGGAAGAACGCGATGGCTGCAAAGGAGTCAACTTCGCTGTGTGGGCACCGAATGCCAAGCAGGTGAACGTATCCGGAAGTTTTAATGGTTGGGATGGCACTCATCATGCTATGACCATGCAGGAAGGTATTTGGACACTGTTCATACCCGAGCTGGAAGAAGGCACTTTATATAAATATGAAATCGTTACGCTGGATGGAGATCGTTATCTGAAGGCGGACCCATATGCGTTTCAAACGGAGGTTCGACCGGAAACCGCTTCCATTATTGCTTCGCTTGATAATTATGACTGGCAGGATGAAGACTGGTTGGCGAATAATACGTCGAATCAACACTTGCAGCAGCCGCTTCTCATCTATGAAGTGCATTTGGGCAGTTGGAAGCGCAAGGAGGATGGCGGATTTTATAGTTATGTGGAATTAGCTGATGAGCTCGTCGATTACGTTCACGAGCGAGGGTATACCCATATTGAGCTCATGCCACTTGCCGAACATCCACTTGACTCATCGTGGGGATATCAGGTAACCAGCTACTATTCGGTGACAAGCCGTTATGGATCACCGAAAGACTTTATGTATTTTGTGGATCGTTGTCATCAAAAGGGGATCGGCGTGATTATGGATTGGGTCCCTGCTCATTTTTGCAAAGATGCGCATGGCTTATCCCGTTTTGACGGCTCCCCCCTCTATGAGTATGCAGATAGTCGCAAAGGTGAGAATCCGACGTGGGGGACGTATATTTTCGATTATGGGAAGCCGGAAGTCATTAGCTATTTAATTTCGAATGCTCTCTTTTGGATGGATATGTATCATGTCGATGGACTAAGAGTCGATGCCGTCTATAGTCTGCTAACGCTGAATTTTAATCGGCCAGAAGAGGAATACATTCGAAACGAACAGGGTGGAGAGGAGCATCTGGAAGGGATTGCATTTCTACAAAAATTAAATGCGGTCGTATTTTCCAGGTATCCTAATGTGCTTATGATTGCAGAAGACTCCAGCGCATATCCGGGTGTCACTACACCTGTTGAGTATGGAGGACTAGGGTTTAATTACAAATGGAATTTAGCCTTTACCTCCGATACGCTGGAATATATGAAGAAAAATCAGAGCGAACGCGTCGGACAGGAAGATCGGTTAACGCGGTCACTGCTGGGGACAAGCGATGAGAATTATGTCTTGCCTTATTCTCATGACGAAATGAATTATCCGAGCAAATCCTTGTTAGGTAAAATGTCTGGGGAAGATAATTGGCAGCGTTTTGCTAATCTGCGTGTGCTTTATACGTATATGATGGGACATCCGGGTAAAAAGCTGCTTTTTATGGGTACTGAATTCGGTCAAATGGACGATTGGAATTCAGAGGATTCCTTGGTATGGGGATTGCTTAGGAATGAAGAGCATCAACAATTTGCGGAATTTGTGAAACGGATGAATCATTTTTACATAGCAGAAAAAGCATTGTGGGAACTGGATTTCGAGTCGAACGGCTTTACCTCATTAGTTGCGGATGAGAAAGAGGATGGTCTGGTGACGCTCTTGCGAAAATCGAAGACGAACAATGAGCAGCTAATTATCATCAGCAATTTCAAGCCTGAAACGCATGAGGGATATCGCCTTGGGGTCATGGAGCCTGGGCGCTATCGGGAGGTTTTTAACAGCGATAAGTTGGAATTTGGCGGTTCAGGAATAACGAATGACCATAGTTTGGAAACCCAGGAATGGTTTTGTCAGGGGTATCCTCAAAGTATTTCAGTTAACATACCGCCACTTGCAGCGGTTATCGTCAAATATATGCCTACGGAAGGATGAGATTAAAGTGAAGAAACAGGAATGCGTAGCTATGCTTTTAGCAGGTGGTGAGGGCAGTAGACTTAGTCCGTTAACGAAAAATATTGCAAAGCCAGCTGTCCATTTTGGTGGGAAATATAGAATCATTGACTTTTCTTTAAGCAATTGCCACCATTCGGGCATTGACACGGTAGGCGTATTGACGCAGTACAAGCCTGCTGTTCTGCATGCTCATATTGGAAACGGGGAAGCATGGGGGATGAAGAGTGATAGAGGGGGGATCTCTCTATTTGAAAGACAAGTTGGTGCGCCCAATGCTTACTCGGGGACAGCAGATGCCATTTATCAGAATTTGGCTTTTCTCCGGGAACAGAATCCAAGCTATGTTTTAATTATTTCCAGCGACCATATCTACAGCATGGATTACCGCGCGATGATCGAGCATCACAAGGCATCTGGTGCGGATGTTACCATATCCGTGACACCTGTGAAATGGGAGGAAGCGAGTCGGTTTGGCATTATGAGCACCGATGAAAACGACCGGGTCACAGCTTTTGAAGAGAAACCACTGAAGCCAGGTAGTAATCTCGCTTCCATGGGTGTGTATTTGTTCAATTGGGATGTTCTTCGATCATCTTTGGAACAAGACGCGAAAGATCAGGCTTCGGACCATGATTTTGGACATAATATCATTCCAGGACTATTAGCTGGAGGTGCCTATTTATCAGCGTATCCGTTTGAAGGATATTGGAAGGATGTGGGCACGATTCAAAGCCTATGGGAATCCCATATGGATTTACTGGGATATACGCCTAAATTGCAATTGGAACAGGAAGCGTGGCCTGTCCTGACCAAAACAAAGAATCTCTCGAAGACTCACGTTGCCTTGACGGCCAGAGTAAATAATGCCGTTATCGGGGATGGCTCGACGATCTATGGAAATGTCAGTCATTCCGTGGTGTTCGATAATGTTCGGGTTGGAGAAAATAGCAGAGTACTCAATAGCGTCATCATGCCAGGTGTGCAAATTGGTAAAAACGCACTCATCAGTAATGCGATTATCGGAGAGGGCGCTATGATTAAAGATGGAGCTGTTGTAGGTCAGTTAGACGCGATAGAGATCACGACAATTGCTGAGAGAACAACGGTAAGACGCCAATATCCAGCTGTTATTCCGGCCAAGCTGACCAATCAGGTGTACTTTGGGTAATCCAAGACAAGGAGGAGTGTACGATGAAGGATGTTCTTGGGATGATCAATTTGATGAATGAACAAGATGACTTATCTACACTTACACGCAATCGATGTGTAGGTGCCGTGCCTTTTGCCGGTCGTTATCGGATGGTCGACTTTGCGCTCTCCAATATGAGCAATTCAGGTATTCAGAAGGTGATGCTTTTAACGAATGACAAAG
The DNA here is from genome assembly GCF_927798215.1 of Paenibacillus allorhizoplanae. Classification (NCBI taxonomy): domain Bacteria; kingdom Bacillati; phylum Bacillota; class Bacilli; order Caryophanales; family Paenibacillaceae; genus Paenibacillus; species Paenibacillus allorhizoplanae. Next base: position 328,465 of record NZ_CAKMMW010000003.1, on the reverse strand, counting down.
CGGACTCCCTCCTCGAACATGTGGGTAACGGGCATCATTGGGGCTTAGATACGACCGCGGAAGGCGGTGTAACGGTGCTCCCTCCTAGTTATCTCGCTAAGGATGTGCGTGGAGATCTATTTCATCTATACAGTCATCTTGATTTATTGAAAAATTGTACCGAAACGTATATGCTGCTTGCTCCAAGCAGTGTGATTTACCATATGAATTTTGAAAATATGATCGATTACCATCTGGGCAACGATGCTGATATTACGATTCTCTACAAGCATTTAATGGAGATGGATCGCCATGCGCATATTGGTCATGCCTATAACTTGGAAATGAACGACCAGGGCAGAGTCGTCAAGGTTACGCCAACGTACCATGCGTTGCCAAGCTTAAAACCGCAAAATATCGATTTGGATACGATGGTGATCAAACGAAGTCTGCTCATTGAGCTGATCGAGCAAAGTATGATGCTTGGCAGTGAGAGGTATCTGAAAGAAGTCATATGGAACCACTTAGCCGATATTCATGTTCAAGGTTATGCCAATCATGGATATGTGGCAATTATGGATTCGATCGATAGTTATTATGCCCATAGTATGCACCTTCTGCAACCGCATGGATGGCATGAATTTATGATTAACCATGAATCTGTCTATACAAGGCAGGAAGAAGAACTGGAAACGGCCTATCATGATCAAGCGTTGATTCGTAACTCATTCATCGCTCATGGCTGCAGCATTGAAGGCTATGTGGAAAATAGTATTTTGTTTCCCGGTGTGAAGGTGAATCGAGGCGTTAGCATCAAGAATAGTATCGTGATGCATCAGTGCGCGATCGAAGCGAACGCCTATTTGGATCATGTTATTTTGGACAAACAAGTGGTGGTGGAACAAGGAGCTGTCTTACGCGGCGAGTTCGCACACCCCATTGTGGCAGAAAAAATGGTTGATATCAGCCAATGACAACAAGGTAGAGGAGGTCAAGTATGCCTATTAGCCATTTTCGATGGGAACCTGGTAAAAAAGTACATTTATCGAGCTTAGACCCCAATGATACGAATGCTCATCATGACAGAGAAGAAATCGAGCCGAATATGGCACGTTTGAAAGAACGATTGCAAGATCTTCAAAATATGCTTTATGCAGAAAAGCAGCGTTCTGTTCTGTTCATCATTCAAGGCATGGATTGCAGTGGGAAAGATGGTGTCGTGAAGCAGGCGCTCGGATGCTTGCATCCGCAGGGGTTCCAAGTAACGAGTTTCCGAACGCCAACAGAAGAAGAGGCATCCCATGATTTTTTGTGGCGTGCACATAAGGCGACGCCTGCCAAAGGCATGATAGGAGCTTTCGTTCGGTCTTACTATGAAGATGTACTGATTACCCGTGTACATCAATCAATTGACGATTCGGAAACCAAACAACGGTTCAAGCATATCAAACATTTTGAGAAACTACTGGAGAGCAGTGGTGTGAAAATAGTAAAGATTTTCTTGCATATTTCGCAAGATTTCCAACTAGCCAAGCTTAGAAATCGACTCAAGGATCCAACCAAGCGTTGGAAATTCGATAAGAATGACCTGGTTGAACGTGAATCTTGGGACGAATATCAAACGGCTTATGAGGATTTAATTAAACACTGCAGTTCGGAGTCAGCACCTTGGTATATTGTTCCTGCCAACCATCGCTGGTATCGGGACTGGTCAGTTCTGCAAATTGCCGTAGCAGCGTTAGAAAGCATGGAATTAACTTATCCGGAATCGGACAAGGAGTTTGATGACAAGCTCCTCGCTACATTGCAGTAAGATTGGCTTAGGGAAGAAGGGACACGAAAATGGAAAAAGAGATAGGAAATGAGAAGGAAGGGGCTCAAGCCGCAGGTGATTTCACATCGGAGCAGTTGTTTCATGAATTAGATAATGATCCGAACTTTAAACTGGACAATGACCAATTAGAACGCATAGCTTCCATTGTAAATGCGTATAAAGGGAACATTAAGTCCCATTTAATAGAGCAGCAGGAGAAGAAGACTTCTTGGGCTGATCGGCTTGCTGATGACATTGCAACGTTCGGTGGAAGTTGGGCGTTTATCTTGCTATTCAGCTTGTTCTTAGTCATTTGGATGTCGATTAATCTCATGAGCTTCGCCTTCGATAAACCCCCGTTCATCCTGCTTAATCTTATCCTTTCTTGTATTTCAGCCTTTCAAGCTCCCGTCATTCTCATGAGTCAGAATCGACAAGCTTCCAAAGATAAGCAGGAGGCGATCCTTGACTTCGCTATTAATTATCATGCGGAGCAGGAAAATATGGAGATCAAGGTCTTGCTGGAAAGGTTGGATCAAAGGCTTAAAAGAATCGAGCAACAGGGGCGGTAAGTAGTGTCTTGTTACATATATACATAAGTAGAGAACGGTTGGAATCGCAGATCTTATTTTCCTATTTGTATGTTTGAGCCAAAAAACTCATTTGCTACCTATAGCAGATGAGTTTTTTGGTTCTACTATTTATCTAACTACATGACGCGTTCCACGGTTAAAAGGTTCATGATGCTCCAAGTCGTCTTCATCATCGTCAATATCCAAACCAGTTGCAATGATCGTGTCATTCACGATGGTTTCAAGCTCACCATCTTCCATTGAAATCCCTCCATTTTTCTCATGGTTTTCAGAAGTACCACTTTCTATTCTTTATTCCGATAATGCAGAGGTGCAACACCTTCGATCTTTTTGAACATACGGCTGAAGTAAAAAGGATCTGGATATCCCAATTCATTGGCAATTTCCTGAACACTTTTATCTGTAGTGCGCAGCAGATGTTTGGCGCGTTGGGTTTTGAGTTGGTGGATATAATTGTGGATGTTCGTTCCGGCATATTTTTTGAATACCTGACAGAGATATTCATATTTACGATCCATCAATCGTTCTAATGTCTCTTTGGAAATGTCCGAATCGTAAAAATTATTCAAGTAATTGACTAGATTGCGAAAAGTAAGGTAGGAAGCGGAGAAAGCGGTGTCCAATTGGCTTTGCTTCAAAAAATCATTGGCCATAAGACGAAGGATTTCACCAACCAATAAGGTAGCATGATAACGAAAATAACCCGTCGGCTGTTTCATTGTTTCCACGAGTTCTTCAAACAAGCCAAGCAACTTATAACGTTGCAAGGAACGAAATTGTCGCGGGATTACAAGCAAATCCTCATGCAGGTTTTCCGTGGTTCTAAGCTCGGTCCGTTCGGCATGGACAATATTAAGCTCTGCAGCCCGATCTAGCACGTATTCATTTAGGGGGGGATTGCAGGAAAATTGCACCCAGAAAAATTGCCCTTGTCGTTCTTGGGGATTCCAACCGGTATGCGTTTCCCAAGGCTTCAATAGAAGCGACTCCCCGGCGTGTAAGGTCATGCGTTCATCTGCAGTCTGCAAATGCACCGTTCCGTCGGCAATGACGATAAGCTCATAATAGGGATTATGATGCTGACCGAAGAAATGGGGGTTATTGGCATCAAAAAGATCGGCCCATTTGACATCCAATGTGGATAATCGAGAAAGAGAGTAGTGCATGGCATGACATCTCCTGATGTTTTTTCTTTTTAGAACAAAACTATGTACATGGCACTATAATGGAACCGCTTTTATACTGAATTCAATGTCCATTATATCAAACAACGGAGGTTTCCACATGCCTATTAGTATTTTAAATGAACAAGATTACTATCGTATCGTATTTGGGGGATGGCTAGGGAAAAATATCGGAGGAACGCTTGGAGCACCGGTAGAAGGCAAGAAGGAGCTGCTTGAATTGAGCTTTTATCCAGAGCTGCCGGACGGGCCACTAGAGAATGACGATTTGGACCTGCAATTGGTGTGGTTGCACGCTTTGGAGCAGTATGGTCCGGGATTGACCGCAACTGAGCTTGGACAGGAATGGTTAGAGCATGTCTTTTTCCCGTTTGATGAATATGGCTATGCGCTGACGAATTTAAGACGAGGTTTACTTCCACCGGTTGCGGGTTGGTTCAACAATCCATTCAATGACTGTATGGGCTCACCAATTCGTTCCGAAATATGGGCAATGGCAGCTCCAGGTGCCCCGGAAATTGCCGCTCACTATGCGTATCAGGATGCGATTGTAGATCATGCTGGCGGCGAAGGGGTCTATGGTGAAATGTTTTTCGCTGCGTTGGAAAGCGCCATATTCTTTGAGAAAGACAGGGATCGGTTGATCGAGATTGGAATGAAGTATATCCCTGAGGATAGTCGTACCTCCAAGGCATTGAAAGATCTGCTTCGGTGGCATCAGGAAGGGAAAAGCTGGATTGAAACGCGCTTACTCATTCTGGAGCACCATGGCAGCGATAATTTTACCGATGCTCCTCAAAATATTGCCTTTACCATCCTTGGATGGTTGTATGGGGAAGATTTTGAAGACGCGATCTTGAAAGCCGTCAATTGTGGTTACGATACAGATTGTACAGCAGCAACGCTGGGTGCAATATTGGGCATGCTGGTAGGACCGGAAGGCTTGCCTGCTAAATGGGTAAAGCCAGTAGGCGACCGCATTGTCGTCAGTCCCCCAATCAAGGGATTCCCAGCGCCTAAGAATTTGGACGAATTAACTCGTCGTACAATCCGTATGGGCAAACAGATTCTCGCAGCTTGGGATACTGGGATCTTGGTACATCCTGAGTTTCCTACTTCTTGGGAACAATCGCAGGCAGTGGGAGATGCGGATGAAGCCATAAGGGAACTTTGGGAGAGAAAAGTAACATCGAATCATTACTTGCTGCCTCTGGGTACGAAAAGATGCCCGGACGAAGAATTAATCATCGATTTCGGACCAGATGGTCCAGCTATTGGTACAGGACATAGCAAGGTACTGCAGTTCACGCTGACAAATCGCTCATTGACCCGGATCGATGGAGATATAGCATTAGAGCTACCTTCAGGTTGGCATGGACCAACAACGGTTAAGATTAGTTTGCAACCAGATGAATCCTTCAAGTGGGATACGGAAATACAAGCTGGACCGAATGCAGCTGTAAGTCATGAGTTAACGTTTAGTTGGACTCGAATCCATGACCTTGCGATTTGGTCGATTCAAAAAGTACCATTTGCCATGGTCAATTCCTCCAGATGGATCGTCTGGGGTCCCGAAGATAGCGAAGGAGAAGTGATCTATTTCCCAGGGAATAGCGTACAGTGGGAGAAAGTCGAATTAGAAGGCGTATATAAGGCGGAAACAAGGCTTACCAATCCGATTGAGCGCAAGCTGAGACTTATTGCAGCAGCGAATAGTCCTGTAACGCTGAAGTTGAATGGTCAGACGGTGATTTCATGCAAAGAAACGCTGGAGTTCATGCCAGCGTATCACCGTGCCCCTGACCAACAGTATGTGGAGTTAACTCTAGCAGCTGGAAGTCATCTTGTGGAAGTGGAGGCCATGGGCAATGGCTCACCGCTTGAGGTGTATATCTTGCCGGTGGCCCTTCTCGATACGACCTCACCGGGTCCTTACTATTATTATACGGATATATTATTGGGATAAACGATGTGAATTTGCCCAAGTCGCAGTGACCAAATAGATTGCCAATCACCTAGCCAGGAAGGCCGGGATGAGTGGCAATCTTTTTTGTTTCCAAACTCACTGCTTTTTTAACTGAACTGCTGAATTGCGTTGAAGCTGAGCGCTATTATCAATAAATATCTGCCCTTGAAATAGAGATTACCGCATTATAACCAAAGAACCCAGTTGCTATAATGAAAAAATGGTAACGCTAACATCCTTGAAAAAGTCAGCGAAGCTATACAGGGGGGAATAAACAGATGATAACAATGAATCGATTTTTCAGTATGATCATGGCGGTTATTTTTACGGCAGGGTTTCTTTTTAACCCTCTAACAACTAGCGTGGAGGCAGCAGTGACTCCAGACATTAATGCAGCAGCGTCGAAAGCAGTCATATATCCTTATAATCAACCAGCGAAGTATGCGGCTTCCGTTAACTACACGCTGAAGGCGAACGGAGTGGATATTCCCGTAGTCAAAGCTTTTGACGATTATGATTATGCGAACTTTTCCATGTCCAATGGACCGGTTACCTTCGAGGTTACGATACTAAATACGGACAAAGTTCACGATTACGCAATTAGCCCCAAGAAACTGGGAATTCAACCAGACAGCGTTGTGGGTCGAACCTTGACGTTCACCACGCAGAAAGATGAATATTTGATTGTTACGATGAACAGCAGGAAGACGCGCCTCGTCATTGCGGCTGATCCGGCAGAAACCGATGTGCCTGCATCTACAGGGACAGGTATTTTCAACGTAGGACAAGCCCCTTATCTTGTTAACTCAACCGGGGAGCAAACGGGCGTGACAGCTAGGACAGCAGCTATTCAGCAAGCCATTGACGATGCTAGCAGCTACGGTACACTTGCAGGGAATGGCGTTCAAGGAATCGTGTACATTCCTGCGGGACAGTACTATATTGGCAATCTCGTGCTGAAAAGCAATACCGCGCTGTATATGCAGCCTGGGGCTGCTTTTATAGGAACGGGAAAGACAGCCGATTACAAGGAACATTGGTACAAAGATTCTATGGGCAGGCCGGCAACTTGGTGGATTTCCACCGCATTTGATTCGACGAACATCAAGATGTATGGACGTGGAACGATAGATGGGAATGGCGCTGCGCTATATGCCGATAAATCAACCAATGCCAAAGGCATGATTAACAATCTGGTTGTGCCTATTGCGACATCCAATTTCACTATGGATGGGATTATCATCCGAGAATCCGCGTCTTGGGCGGTTACGCCAGTTCGGTCACATGACCTAAGTTTTACGAATGTGAAGTTCTTTAACAGCTTAGGCATGGGGGAAAATGACGGCATCGATGTGTGCGAGTCGCAGAATGTCATAGTGAGAAATGCGATCGGGATTGCCCTGGATGATCCCTTTTCAACGAAAGCTTGGAAAGAAACGACGGATATTGCTTCGGGCAAAGTACCTTGGCCGGGCAGTCCACAGCCTGTAAGTAATGTGCTCTTTGAGGATGCCATCACTTGGACATTGTGCTACGGTTTCAAAATTGGCCAAGGGGTCATGCAGGATCAGAATAATATTGTCTTTCGAGATGGCGTCGTGTATAAGGCGGCTGTCGGGTTTGCCATTCATCACAAATATGGCACTGGTGCTGTGAACAATGTTACCTTCGAGAATATGGATGTCGAGGATATCAGCGGCTTCAACGAAGATAACAGTGCTTGGATGACGCTTTTTACGGTAAATGGCAGCAATTCGGGTGTAGGTCCGATTTCAGGAATTACGGTTAAAAATATTACTGTGCGCGATGCTGGCGAGGGTGTTGCCAAAATAAAAGGGTTGCCCGACGCGCCTATAAGCGGAATCACGTTTGAAAATGTCTATATGCCGGGAAAAGTTCAGCCTGCTACAAGTCTATATGAGATGAATTTCGCAAATAAGGATAATTATAGCGATATCACCATTAAACCTGTGCAGAATCCGGAGCCTCGGCCGCAGACGAATTTAGCCCTGAATCAGCCAGCGGTGGCTTCCTCTAATGACACTACGGTCGATACGGCGCCTTGGGCTTTTGACGGAGATATGTCGACCCGGTTCGGTTCCAAAAGAGCCGTCGATCCTGGCTGGATTTATGTTGATTTGGGAACTATTAAAACCATTAATGAAGTCCGGCTTTACTGGGAGGCTGCCTATGCAAAAAGCTATCAAATTCAGGTATCGAATGATCTGCAAACCTGGAATAACGTGTATAGCACGACAGCTGGCAAGGGTTTAATGGAGAAAATTACATTTAATCAGACCGATGCTCGATACGTAAGGATGTATGGTACAGTAAGGGCTACGCAGTATGGCTATTCCTTGTGGGAGTTTGAGGTCTATGGTCCCGAAGTTTTTCCTGAAACGATCTCTTTGAACAAAACGGCATTTACCTTGCTTCCAGGCGAAACGGAGTCCTTGACGGCAACGGTGCTGCCAGCAAATACAACGAACGATAAAGTATTATGGTCGTCGAGCAACAAAAATGTAGCTGCGGTAGATAAAAATGGACTAGTTACTGCGATTGGTTTAGGCACAGCTTTCATAGAAGCCAAAACCTCGAATGGTGAATTCAAAAAAGTGGCAACGGTTACGGTAGCTGAACTGAACAAGCCTCAATTGCTATCTGTCATAAGCGGTGATGGTTACGCGAATCTGAGCTGGAGTAACGTAGACAGGGCCACGAATTACCGCATCTATGCTAGCGCGACAGCGGGTTCATATGGTTCCCCGCTAGCAACGGTTAGCAATGAAGTTTACAATTACAAGGCTGAAGGGCTGAATAACGGCGATACCTATTACTTCGTCATTAAGGCAGTTCGTGGTGAAAGAGAGAGCGAGGTTTCCAACGAACTGTTAGCAACACCGCAAATAGCAATGCCAGGAGTTCCTCAAGTAACGTCCGCGTTGCCGGGCGATGCCCAAGTGCGTCTCACTTGGGAAGCCATGGATTCAGCCACGAATTATCATATTTATGTCAGTGATCAGTCAGGCTTATACGGAGATGAACTTGCAACCGTTAGCGGCTCTGTTTATACGTATGATGTTGTGAATTTAACGAATGGAACGCCTTACTACTTTGTTCTAAAGGCCAGCAATCTAGGAGGATTAAGTGGAGCATCGCAAGAAGTTAGTGCAACACCACAAATATCGCCGCCTGGAGCACCAACCTTTAAACCCCCAGTTGCTAGCAATAGGCAAGTAAGTCTCAGCTGGGACCCGATGGATCATGTGACGAATTATCAGATCTTTGTCAGCACGAATTCAGGTGAATATGGAAGTGAACTTGCAACCGTAAGTGGCTCCGTTTATACGTATGATGTCGTGAACTTGATCAATGATACGAAGTACTATTTTACCGTTAAAGCTGTAAATCCGGGTGGAGTCAGCGAAGCATCAAATGAAGTAAGTGCAGTTCCATATACGGAAGAACATTCCAATAGTGGCGATGACAATCAATCTAGTACACCATCGGAACAAGCTCCTGTTACCTCACAAACAGGTGAGTTGGGCTCCACAGTCAAAGATGAACTAGGAGGTAAATCCACAACCACCTATACCGTGGATGCTCAAAAGCTGGAGCAACTTTTATCCACAGGTGGAGAGGGTAGTCATATTATTTTGTCGACTTCGGGTACCACGGATGCGTTCATAGGTAAACTGACCGGACAAATGATTAAAAGCATGGAGCAAAAGAATGCAGTGCTTGAATTACAAACCGATGCAGCTAGGTATACTTTACCAGCAAAGCAGATTCAAGTTGAAAGTTTACAGAGTCAGTTTGGCGAAAATGTGGAGTTTCAAGATATTACAATCCAAATTGAAATTGTGAAACCAAATGAGGATATGGTGCAGCTTGTAAAGAATACTCTTTCCACTAATGAGCTGGAACTGAAATCTTCGCCAGTTGATTTCAAAGTGACTGCTAGCTATAAGGGCCAAACTATAGAGATTTCTCGGTTCAGCAATTATGTAGAAAGAATGCTGCCTATCGAAGATCAAGCCGATGTGGGGCAAATCACGACAGCAGTCGTGATCGACGAAGACGGAACCTTACGGCAGGTACCTACCAAGATAGTAAAAGTAGATGGAAAATATTGGGCCCAAATAAATAGTTTGACGAATAGCGTCTACTTTCTGATCTCACACCGTATCGAGTTTGGAGACGTTCAAAATCACTGGGCGAAAAAAGAAGTGAATAATTTGGCAGCCAGAATGATTATTCAAGGGCAGGACGATACTCACTTTAACCCGGATCATGACATTACACGAGCGGAGTTCACCGCTATTATCGTTCGAGCGCTAGGATTGAAGCCACAAATCGGTAGCGGCCTATTCGTTGATGTGACCTCTGCGGAGTGGTATCATGATGCGATTCAAACTGCCTCTGCCTACCATCTTATTGAAGGGTATGAGGACGGCACTTTCCGGCCGACGAATACCATCGACAGGGAACAGGCGATGGTGATCATGGCTAATGCCATGAAATTAACAAGCATGAAGGAGAACTTGTCGGACGCAGCACTTCTTACCAAGTATCAGGATGCCGATCAGGTATCGGAATGGGCGCAAAGAAGCATAGCCATCTGTTTACAGGGAGGCATAGTAACTGGCCGAACGGACAGTACGCTAGCACCGAAAGGGCAATTGACACGAGCAGAAGTTGCTGTCATGTCGCAACGTCTGCTGCAGCAGGCTGGGTTGATCAATCCGTAAGTCAATCTTTTTCATACTTTGGATAATCGATGTTGTCAATCATATATTATTTCTGAAGAACGTCGCAAGAACAAGAACACGGAACCCAATTTAGGGTTTCGTGTTTTTTGATAAAAAATCATTTTTTACGTCAAAGACGCTCCAAGTAAAAACATTTATATTGAAAATGAGATCAATATAAAGGAGTGTATCAATGCGATGAACAACAAAAAAGTGATTTTTCTAAGTCCATGGCAGGTTGAAACGGTGGAAGAGAATTTCTCCGTGCAGATAGGGGTAGAGGAGGTACTGGTCAAGAAGCTGTATACCTTAATCAGTCCGGGAACTGAACTGGCCATGCTGTCGGGGAACGAAGCTTGGTTCCAGATGCCTGGCATTCCAGGTTATGCAGCCGTAAGTGAGATCGTGGAAGTGGGGGCAGGCGTGACGGGGTTTACATCCGGCGATATTGTTTTTCATTACGGAACTCACTCCAAGTATGAGGTTGTTTCGATAAGAGGGACTTTCCTTAAAGTTCCGGAGAACTTGGATTTGAAATGGGTACCATTTACTCGCATGGCAACCGTTGCAACGACGGCGATTCGTGTTTCGAACATTGAATTTGGTGATTATGTTAGCGTAACGGGGCTTGGACTCATCGGAAATATGGCCGCTCAACTGGCACAGGCACAGGGCGCTACGGTGATTGGTGTCGATTTATCTGTGGAGCGACTTCGAATAGCCAAGCAGTGTGGTGTTATCTATGGTTTGAATGGTGGACAAGACAGTGTGAAGGAACAAATCGCCGATATTACCCATGGAAAAGGAGTTTCTACGCATATTGAAGCTACGGGGGTCCCGCAAGTAGCGATCCAGAGCCTCCCCTATATCGCCAAATTAGGCGAAATCATTTTCTTAGGCAGTCCTCGCGGTGAATATAACACGGACGTGACGGATGTTCTGAACTACTGCCATCTCTATGGCAGGGGCTGTATTACGTTCAAGGGAGCGCATGAATGGCGTTATCCGATTGAGGCTAACGAGTTTGTCAAACATTCGTTGGTTAGAAACTCGAGCATCATATTCGAGATGATGAAGCAGAGACGGTTGCAGATTGAACCTTTAATCAGCCATGTGCTGAAGCCGGAAGAAGCTAAGAAAGCTTACGAGGGTCTTCGATTGCATAAGGATCAATACAGTGGTGTTTTATTTGACTGGAGCGAGTCATGAGTCTGAAAAGAAAAGTTCGCATTGGCATGATCGGCTACAAATTTATGGGCAAAGCTCATAGCCATGCGTACCGGGATCTTCCTTTCTATTTTGATACAGATATCGACCCTGTACTGCAAACGATCGTTGGTCGTGATGAAGCCAGTGTTAAACGTGCGGCTGATAAATTTGGATGGTTATCGTATGAAACCGATTGGCGTCGCCTCATAGAGAGGAATGATATTGATGTCATTGATATCGGTACTCCGAATCATTTGCATGCGGATATTGCCATAGCAGCTGCTCAAGCGGGGAAGCATATCATCTGCGAAAAGCCACTCGCCATGCAGAAAGAGCAAGCTTTCACCATGTGGAAGGCTGCTCAGAAAGCCAATGTGATCCATATGATCTCGCATAACTACCGGTTCGCACCGGCCATCCAATATGCCAAAAAGTTAATTAATGATGGGGTTATAGGGGAAATCTATCATGTGAGAGCGCAATACTTGCAAGATTGGCTCATGGATGCGGATTTTCCTCTTGTTTGGCGTCTTAAGAAAGACATATGCGGCTCAGGAACTTTAGGTGACCTTATGGCTCATTCTATTGATTTGGCTCGATTTTTGGTGGGAGAAATTAAAGAAGTTACTGGCATGATGGAAACGTTTATCCAGAAGAGGCCTGTAGAGGGCGAACCAACCATGGCAGACGTAGATGTAGACGATGCGGTTGCGGCTTTGGCCAAGTTTGAGAATGGCGCCTTTGGCGTATTCGAAGCTTCGCGTTTTGGCAAGGGAAACCGCAATGGGAATCGCCTCGAAATCAACGGTTCCAAAGGTTCTTTACGCTGGGATATGGAAAATATGAATACCCTTCAGTTATACTTGGACAATGATGTATTCGGCATGCAAGGCTTTAGAACGATTCATTGTACGGAAAGCGTACACCCATATGCTGGGGCCTATTGGCCTGCTGGCCATGGTATTGGCTATGAACATACGTTTATTAATCTGATGCATGCGTTTATGCAAGGCATTTCAACACATGTGAATCCGTCCCCAAGCTTCGAGGATGGCTATCGGAATCAAGTGGTGCTGGATGCGATCGCAAAGTCGGCGTCAAACGGAGCACGGCTTAAAATTAAATATTGAGACATTCATCAATCATTTCGCTGGAGGGAAGTACATGGAGACTTGGATGAACAGCTTATCGCCTTACGTCAGAGTGGTCAAAATTCATAAATCCTTCTCTCTGGCAGGTGAATGGATGGATTATGACCATGTGTTTACCTATATCGAGCAAGGGGAAGCTGAGTTTTTTTTGAACGGAGTCAAATATGAGGTGAAGGAGGGAGATATTCTCCTTATGCCTCCCTTTATGGCGCATATTATTCGCTCTACATCAGAGATACCTTTGATCCAATATATCGTTCATTTTGACTTGTATTATGACGAAGAACGAAGCTCATGGAAGGACCAAGTGATTACGGAAGAGCGTAAAGCCATTACAGATAAAGAGATGCAGTTTGCATCTACAAGCCCCATTTCCCGCTTGCAATTGCCGGACCAGATTGAGTTAAAGAAAAGATTCCTCATCATGCAGAAGGAGTTTCTGGATCGGAGATCAGGTTATTCGTTGATCCTTAAAGGGATTTGTTTAGAGTTATTAGTCCTTTTTATGAAGGGACAAGTGGGTCATAACAGTAGAGAGGGAAAGCTGACGAAGGGCTGGGTGTTTATTGAAAACACCATCACATTCATTAATGAAAGATATTGGGACCCTGAACTCGATAATCATACGATAAGTGAGCATGTTGGCATATCAACCAATCATTTATCGTTTTTATTTAAAGATCAGCTTGGCATTACGATTCATAAATATTTGACACATATTCGCATCGAGCAATCGAAAATAAGAATGATCGAAGGGACTCAAACTTTAACCGCTATTGCGGAGATGGTGGGCTTTTCAAGCATTTATTTATTCAGTCGATCTTTCAAGTCTACGGTAGGAGTTAAGCCCAGTCAGTTTATGGCGATGAATTCCGATATTGGCAAGCGTTGAAATAGTCCGTCCTTTTGTCATAGATATCTTACTTCTGTCCTGTTGTGGACGCATCCATCCATTTCTTAGAATAAGATCATACCCATAAGATCTGAGGTGACTGAAGTCTTATTACTGGTGTGATCATAATCATGGAGGTGTGTCTCGAGATGTTGAAGAAGATGACAAGGGTACGGGAAAGTCGTGTTGTTAAAAAGGTCATAGCGCTGATCATGATTGCGATGCTGCTTATCAGCATCGTCCCGATTGGAATGACAGCCGTTTATGCAGCTACAGGTGATGTGCTAGGCGCTGAGGAGATTGGTGTAATCCTAGATGATCAAGATCCGGGTGTCACATACACGGGGCTTGCAGCTCCGCCAAGCGTGGCGAACTTCATTCAAGGAGCAAGTGGAACGTATCAAAGCAGATTTACTTATGCGAATTTGAACAAGGCTACGCCTCAAAGTATGACGTTTGCACCTCAGTTTCCGCAGGATGGCATGTACGCCTTCTATGTAAGGAAGCCTGCAACGACTCGCTGGTATGCGGGCAACGTTCCGTATAAGATTACGAATGCCGCAGGTGAACATGTTATTAACAACCCGAGTTCAGGCAACGGGACAGATGCATGGGTGCCATACGGTGTATACCCTTTCCGAAGCGGGCAGACGTATCCCATTATAGCAGGCGGAACCGGATACCAATATTTCCCTCCAGTGGCACCTGCGGCTAATGGCACGATTCCGATCGCAATCGACGGCATCAAGTTTGTCAAGGTCGGAGAGCTGCCGGACCAAGCAGGATTGGATGCCAACCAAGTTGCGCGTGATGCCGACATGTCAGCTTCCATGAATCAATGGGCAATCGATCTGGAAAAAGAAAAGTACGAATCGACGAGTACGATTGCGGGAAGCACGACAGTTGGTGCGAACGTGTATGAACAAGTTCTTCGATTGAAGACGGGGAGTATAAGTAATCCGAATGTTCAAATTACCGCAATTGCTCCAGTGGACGGCACTTATTTAAAGGTAGTAGATGGAAATCTCCTGCTCAAAGCAAAGAATCTGACAAGCTCGGACGTAAATGAAAACGCTGTCATCAAACTGAGTATAGGGAACGCATCGGTAAATAAAAATCTCACGGTAACGGTTGCTCCGAGTCCGGTCATCAGCGGTGGCGACTCCGGAAATTTCACAGATACCCCTACTTGGTATCGCGATTATGCGCCGGGCATCATCAATCCGAATGAGGGGACGATTGAGCTTCGATTGCGTTTGGATAAGCCTTACGAGGAATTCGGCAACACTTGGGATTTCCTGTTTAAATTAATCCCGGAACAAAGTGGTCCCGGTAATACATTGATTCAGGCGCATATTCCACCGCCGACTAAGAAGCCTACCGGTACGAATGCCGTGTACGAACAACCGCTTACTTTCTTTGTAAGAAACGGCGAAGGTACCAATGGCGCTTATGCGTATGCGCAGCCGAATCAGCTCAGCTATCAAATCGGTCAGCCGTTCAATCTGGCATTTTCCTGGAAAATGGGGACGGGCGGTTATGCCGCCATTTATAAAGATGGTGTTGAAATTACACCTCCAACTCCTGTAACTGCAGCAGCAGTTTTGGAGAAGTTCATGCCCTACGAATTCATGGTAGAACGCAGCAGTCCTTTCAATATCAGTCAGGTTAAGATTTCGACCAAAGCGCTAAGTTCAGGCGAGTTGGAGCACACGGCACAGACTTTCAGCCGAGGAACGGATACAGCACTTCTTGCTGACATTACCTATGGTCAAGACATTCAATCCCAAAAGTTTATGACACCATGGCATAACTCATCTAAGTATAGTGTAGTAAAGCCTGCATTCCGCAATGAGAAACAGGTTTACTATTCAGGCGAAGATGCTGTCTATCCCATGATGACGGTGAATTATGGGGATAGCGCCAAGACCTTCGACGTAAGCATTAAAGCAACTGACCCATACGGGAAGGTGGAATTTACCGAGTCCTACCCTAATGTGCAAGTAGCTGCTGGAGGTACATATCACATCGAAAATCTGGCCCTTCCTATGTTGAAGAATAAGGTAGGCTTCTGGTATTTGGAAACGACGGTAAGTTCAAGCGGTTCCGCCCCCATTGTCTATAAGAGTGGGATATCGAAAGTACCCGCAGATGAATCGGGAGTGGCAGATGGTAAATATGCCAAATATTATGGACAGCACGCGAATTACGACTATGATATGTCCGCATGGACCAAAATTCATACGAGTGCCACGCGCGGTTGGGAAGGTGCATTACAGTTCTTATGGTATGCCGTTGAGCCTACGAAGGGCAATTTCGATTGGGTCAAAAGCGATGCTTACGTCGAGAGAGCACAAGAGGCAGGAATGGATGTGCTCGCCGTCCTTGGTTACCCGTCCGATTGGGCATCTACCAGACCTTCCGAACAGGATATTCAAGCAGGCTTAAACGACCTTATGTATCGAGCGGAGCGTTGGGTGCCTAAGGATATCAAGTATACGAATGGAGTTCCTGGAACTGGCGAGGATTGGAGCAACTATGTGTACCAGACAATGAAGCGCTATGCTGGCAAAGTGAAATATTGGGAGATCGTCAACGAGGTGAATTTCCACCCAACTTCGAATCCCAAGACCATTGCAGCTGGCTTCTCCGGTACGAACGAAGAGTATATCTTGATGCAAAAAATTGCCTATGAACAAGCACAGCGAGTGAAATCCGAGTATAAGTTGGCAACAGGTCAAGACCTTGAGCTCTTCGTAACAACTAGCGGATTTGCAACGCCTGACCCGGCTGCGGATCGTCAGTTGGCTGTTGATATGCTCAAAGGAGATAACGTTAACTATTACGATATTTACAATGTGCATGGATATAGTGGAACGGAGAAAATAGCGGATATACTTACTGCGTATGCTCAAGCCAAAACGACTCACCCGAATCTGCAATTGTGGCAGTCGGAAGTGTACCCACTTAATAGTACCTATACACCATGGCGCATTTATGACACGGTGTGGAATTACATGGATTTCTTGCGTGCAGGTACAGCTAAATATATCAACATGGGCACACCGGCCGAGGATACATTCGTCACACGACATTCTCAGTCGCCTACAGAAATGTATCAGACGTTAGCGACGTTGCAGCATCATATTCGTAAGGCTGACGAGTATTTAGGTTCTTATACTGGCTTTGAAGGGGCTAATTTCCTCAAAGTTAATCACTATCTGAAACGTACGGATGGTAAATATTTAAGTGTACTATCAGCGGATGACCTCTTACTATATGTGACTGTCGCCAACGCTGAGCAAGTCGTTAGTGCGCAGGATGCCTATGGCAATGCGGTTCCGGTTACGGATTTCGATGGAACGAAACGGTTGATGAAAAAGAATAGCTTGTTTATTGTCAGTCAAGCTCCATTACAAATCACGAAAGTCACGGGAGATGTGCCACTTGCGACAGTGAAGAATGGGGACTTCGAACGCTTAAGCGGAGACACAGCTGGCGGCTCGTCCGCTGTGCTGCTACCGGATTGGACGATGGGCTGGAACAGAGGTGTATATGGAACTAATGCTTATGTGACGAAGACTTCTCAATTTGCAGGACAAAGCGCGGCAGAATTTAATTCGGCAGGTGCTCCGAATAATAGAACGTTCATTTACCAGCAAGTAGATATCATACAACCTGGTACGTACGTGCTTTCCGCCCAAATTAAAAAGCTGGAGGGCAGCGATGTACAACCAGAGTTGAACATTTGGGACGGGGCAAGCGACCATCAACTTGCACCTGTTACCTTAACGAATCAGTATGTTAACTACAGCCAAACGTATGAAGTCACTGCACCCAAAACGTTGGTTCTTAATGTAGGTATCCTTTCAGGTGTCGGCAAAGTTGTGTTTGATAACATTAGCTTCGAGCTGGTGCCAGAGAACGTTACGATTACCATGGATAATTCAGATCCGACTGGCGTGACCCTCTTGGGCCAATGGGAAAACAGAACGAATGCAGATGCAAATAAAGGTAATTTTGCTTTAAATACAACGAAAAATGGCGCATCTAGCGTGAGCTACAAGCCAGTCATTCCAACTGACGGCATGTATGATGTCTATGTATGGCAGCATATAACGACTGGAACGCAGAATGCTCCTTTTACCATCCATCATGCGAACGGTTCTGAAACAGTCTTCGTGAATCAATCGCAAAATGGGAAGAGTTGGTATAAAATTGGCAGCTACCCTTTTCATAAAGGGGAATCAGGCAGCGTTGTTGTTACCAATTCTTATACACAAGGCAATTTTATTCTAGCCGATGGCGTTCGCTTTACGCGGACAGGTCCAATACCGATTCCTAATCAGGACTTGAACAATAAATTGACAGGACCTGCCTCCGTAGATGGAGGACAAAACTTCAATGTCACGTACAGTCTGGATAGTGTGACGGACAGCGTATATGCGCTGGATGCGACGGTAACTTATGATGCGAGCAAGCTGGATTTTATCTCAGCTACATCATTGAAGGATGGTTTCGATATTGTTTCAACGAAAACCTCAGTTGCGGGCCAAGTGCGCATTATTGCTTCAAGTTTAGGTGCAGCTAAAGCTATCACGGCGAACAGTGATGTGTTCGAGTTGAACTTTACATCCAAAGCGAATGGAACGAATGGAAGTGTAGATCTTCAAGCCGCTTCCATTGCCGTTGTCGGCGCAGGACTTGAAAGTACACTTGCTTCCTACAAGCTTACAGTAAACGTGCAATATGCAAACAAAACAAACTTAACCGCAGCCATTGTTGCCGCAGAGGCACTCATTAATGCTTCGGTGGAGGGAACGCTGATCGGACAATATCCGGCAGGTTCCAAAGCGACGCTTCAATCGGCGATTAACGCAGCCAAGGCAGTAGAGACTGACACTGCCGTGACCCAGGCACAGATCGACGCGGCAACGAGCCTACTTGTAGGAGCTGTAGATGCCTTTAAACTGACTGTGAATAAGCAGAAGCCTGAGGACTTGAATGGTGACAATCGGATTAGCGTCAGCGACCTCTATCCCATTTTGATCCATTATGGTAAAACTTCGGCAAGCGCTGATTGGTCGACTGCTCGCCAATACGATGTTAATCAGGACCTTAAGATCGATTATCTTGATATGGCCGCAGTTGCTATGAAAATCGAATAGAACTATCCAACTTCGGGAGATTGGTACTATCACACCAAATCTCCCGAATCTTTTATTTTGTGCAAAGGAGCATTGACAATGTTATTAATACATAAACCGAAGCTTAAGCAAAGCGCGCTTCTCCTATTTATTTGTTTGCTGCTATGTATGCTTCTACCTCCATTCCCGGCTCATGCTAATTCATTGCCTTTCTCTTCCGGCATCACCCTATCAGCAAGTACAAGTACACCTGAAGTAGGGGGCAGCTTCACGGTAACAGCGACAGCGAACGTTTCGGAATTATTCGCATTCGAGACGAAATTTACCTATGACCCGCAGAGTGTAAAACTAATCCGTGCTGATGCAGCTGCAAATGGAAATCTGATTAAACCTGTTGGTGAAGAGGGGGAGATCATACTTGCATGGTCAAAGGAAGGCAATGAACAGCCGACAAACGGTACCATGAGAATGGCCGAACTGACTTTCACCGTGCTGAAAGAAGGGGAGACGGAGGTCAGCTGGCAATCACTAAGGATTGCGAACCGCAGTTTGCAAGAAGTTGCCGTAACGCCGGATATTTCACTTCGGGTTCATGCTCGATCTGAATCTGGTCTAGGTGACGCAGGAGGTGTAAGCGCGCCGAAAACGGACGGGATTGGGAAAGGACCCGCCACTGTAGCCCCAGAAGTCGCTATTTTCACGAACCCTGCTCAAACCATGCAATTGTCTGAAAAAGCGGTTACGGTCACATCCGAATCAGGAAATCGTGTACATGCCGTCTTGAATATGACGCAAGTTCTGCAAGAAATTCAGGGATCCTCTAAGGAGAATTCCACGTTCGTCATCATGATTCCAACGCAGGAGTCTTCCGCCGTTTCGGTGGATGTCCCCTCCGAAGTTCTGCAAGCAATCCAATCTGTAAGCGGTAGAAGTGGCTCTCTAGTCATTTCAAGCTCTGTCGGCATGTATAAACTGCCAATTGATCAACTCAAACTTGATGCGAGTTCGACGGTTACGATAACGATAGCCCCCGTGTCAGAAGAACAAGCGCAGGCACTGAGGACGATTGTTGCTGATGAGGGCTTTACGCTAGCTGGTGTACCCGTCGACTTTTACATTTCGATCCTAGATGCCTCCGGTCAAGTAACGGAGATGCATGACTATGAAAGCGCATTTGCTGCTCGTACGTTACCAGCAGAGAATATAGATCCAGCCGAATCCGCTGCGGTTCTTTTTCGGACGGACGGCACATTGGCCCCGGTTCCAACCTTGTTCGTCAAGCAACCGGATGGCTCCTATATGGCACTTATCCACCGGATGGGCAATAGCACCTATGGGCTTATTATGGGGAGCCGAACATTTGCAGACTTGAGCGGTCACTGGTCTAAAGGGGATATTGAAAGATTGGCTGGCCGCTTGCTCGTAAATGGGGATACGGATGGAAGATTCCGTCCGGATGATGCGATAACCAGAGTCGAATTTGCCAAGTTGTTAGCGGATGCGCTTGCTTTGCCGGAGAAAGATGCCCGTATGACATTTCGTGATGTAGACCCGTCCACTTGGTATTTCCCTGCTCTCCGTACGGCGACAGCCTTCGCTCTAATGGAAGGCTACGACGGAGGAGAATTCCGTCCAGAGTCATCCGTCTCGCGGGAGGAAATCGCCGTCATGCTGGATCGTGCACTGCATTTGACCGGATATAAATACGATTCTCCTGTCCCAAACATTCACTTGTTAGATAGGGACCAACTTAATGACTGGTCTAAGGATGCTATTCAAACGATGTTAGGACTGGGCATCATTACTGGGGATCAGGAAAACAGGATCCAACCTTTACTTTCAGCGACACGTGCGGAAGCAGTTGTAATGCTGAAACGTTTGATGATTAAGCTTTCGTTCATGAATGAGTAAACGGAATTTTCACCAGGAGTCTCTTAACAAGATCTTACCCTACATTGTGATTGAGCAAATCCATCAGAGTAAGATACAATTAAGAGAACGCTCTCAAATTGCCAAGGAGGTCCCTGCCCATGTATACAATGATGCTTGTCGACGACGATTATATTTCGAGGGAAGGCCTGCGAGATCTCATCGACTGGGATAGTCTGGGTATCGAGATTACAGGTGAAGCGGAAGACGGGGCGGAAGCTCTGCTCGTTGCCCGCGACCTGCGGCCAAATATCGTGATAACGGATGTCGTGATGCCAGTAATGGATGGCATTCAATTTGTTGACAAGTTGAAACATGAGCAGCCTGCTATAATGGTGATCATGATCAGCGCTCATCAAGACATTCAATATGTGAAGGCTTCGATTAAATTGGATGCGATCGATTACATATTAAAGCCCTTCAATCGGGAGGAATTAAAGCAGGTTGTAGCCAAAGTTGTCGCTAAGCTGGATAAGGAAAGAGCCGAGAAGCAATTGAAGGACGACGTTAGCCAGTATTATTCAGGCAGTATCTCATCTACGGGGTTGCCGGTAATTGTGGATTTCATAGAGAAGATCGTAGGATTGTGCAGCACAGGGCAAACAGAAGCACTAACGGCTGAGGTCCAGCACCTCTTTATTACGATCAGGCAATTGAAAATGGAAAGCATGCTGTTCCTAACGACCATATGCAGTGAGCTTCTTATTAAAGCGATACGAAAAGCAGCCGTGCATGTAGATTCTGCCATTGCGCAAGAGGTGAAAGAGTCCTTGCACCAATTCAGAACGATGCAGAGCCCTCAACAAATTGAGATGTTTGTGCTCGAGAAGCTGCTCTATTTGGAGATGGCTTCCAATGAGTTGCGAAACAGCAAATCCCGAAGAATTATTCGGGATGTTGAGGGTATTATTCATAAAATTTACTATCAGAATCTGACCATTGGGCAGCTGGCGGCAGAAGTATTCATGTCTCCTGGGCATCTACAGACGTTATTCAAAAAAGAAACAGGGCACACGATTAACGATTATATCACGCATGTACGATTAAAGAAGGCGCAGGAGCTGCTCAAGGACGCCTCAATTAAAATATATGAAGTAGCCAATCAAGTCGGCTATCAGGACACGCACTATTTCACCAAAATATTCAAAAAAGTGGTGGGCGTCAACCCTATGGAATATCGGGAGAAAATGCTATGAGAAAAGTGATAAACAAGCTCAGTGGCGTGTACTATAATATCAACTTGCGGACCAAGCTGGTTATCTCCTATTTAATTTTGATTATTATTCCGGTTATGGTATTGGTTTATTTCTCCTATATTACGATTCATAAGTCCGTGGTTGAACAGACAGGCAAGGCTTATTTGGAAACCTTGAAGCAGGCGGAGAAAAACATCGCCTTCGGCATCGAAACTGCCTATAACATTGCCGATCTGACACAAAGCAATTATGATATTCAACTCATTCTAAGAACGGTATCTGAACGAGCTCTGACTTCGGGGGAAGTGATTGATTTTTTCAATCTGCTCAACAAAAATGTGAGCAATTACGTGGGCAAGAGCAATGTGCTCAAGGTTAGCTATTTTATGAAAGGGAATCCAACCTTCGTCTCGGCTAGCCCTAACTTTTTTGGGATAGACCAGCTTCAACTTGAGGCTGGTCTACAGCCACTTTTGGAAGGCAAAATCAAAGAAAAGTGGTTCTATGCAAGCGACGTGGAACATCTAAGCATCGTTCAAGGGGATGAGGTTCTCTTTATTAAGGAAATCAAGGATATCAACCGATTTCAGCATGTTCTTGGCTATGTGATGGTCGAGCTGGATGCCAAATTTATCTGGTCTATTCTAAATGATATTCGGCTTCCAGATGGAGCGGAAACACTTGTTATGTCCCCTAACAAACGAATTGGAAGTACGCAATTACTGGCAGGGGGCAGCGGTGTAAGCGACCTCTTTTTGAAGTCTTTGCCAGAAGAGGAAGAGGGCATTGTCAGTTTCGGGCCTGAGGAGAGAACTAATTATGCTGTTTTCAGCAAGGCGAAAGGGCTGGATTGGCAGATTGCATTGCTAATGACGGAAACGCATCTGGGTATGAACAGTAGGTGGATTCAGAACTTCATGCTCGCCTTGGCGGGGGTAGTGTCAATTATAGCTATCATTACGGCTTTAATTATTTCGGGCAGTATCACCAAACGGTTAAAAAAGTTGGTGAAGCTCATTAAGCATGCAGAAAAAGGGAGCTTTGAAACAGAGGACAATATCCGAGGAAATGATGAATATGCAAGATTACAGCGTTCTTTTAACAAGATGAGCACGCGAATTAAAGCCCTTATTGAAGAGGTGTATCAGGCCCAAATTAGCAAACAAGATGCGGAAATGAAACTGCTGTATGCGCAAATCAATCCGCACTTTTTGTATAACACGTTGGATATTATTCAATGGAGCGCCCTACGAATAGATGCGAAAGAAATCGCAGAATTAACCGAATCACTTGCTAAGTTTTTGAGGTTAAGTTTGAACGAGGGCAAGGAGCATATCTCCGTTGCTGAAGAGGTTATGGAGGTCAGCAAATATATGCAGATCATCAATTACCGCTATCGAGGAGCCATCCAGTTCATAACGAACGTCGAAGAGGGTCTAGAAGAGAAGATCATGATCAAAATGATTTTGCAGCCACTGGTTGAAAATGCCGTTATTCATGGCATCAGACCCAAAAAAGGGAAAGCTGGAACAATTGTTGTCCGTGCTTATCGGGAAGACGCATACATGTATTTGGAGGTCATCGATGATGGCGTCGGGATACCTACAGAGCGGCTTCAGCAACTGTTTGAAACGGAGACCAGAGGGTATGGCGTGAAGAACGTGCATCAGCGTATACAAGTTTATTATGGCATGGAATGTGGGTTACAGTTTTACAGCGAACCCGGTATGGGCTGTCGTGCCGTTGCGAAACTAAAGATTTCGGGGAGTCTATAATCCGTATTTTTGTCAGTGATATCTTACTTCTGTCCTGTTGTAGCTGATGGGTACATTTACGTAAAATAAAGCTATACAACAAGGAGTTGAGGTGATGAAATGGCAAAGATTACACCGTCCCATACGATTAAGTCTCTAGAAGCAGGTGTGATCCCCAAGACAAAAAATCGCCTGAAGGCAAGAATCGTACATAATCTGGATTTATATCTGATTATTTCGATCCCCTTACTGGTGCTTTTGATTTACAGTTATGTCCCGATGCTGGGGATCGTCATTGCATTTAAGAATTATCGGGTGTTCGACGGCATACTGGATAGCAAGTGGGTAGGGCTAGCTCATTTTCGAACATTGTTGACCGATCCTAAATTTTTTAGCGTGTTGAGCAATACGATGCTGATCAATCTGTTCAAATTTATTTTTCAGTTTCCTCTGCCCATTATCTTGGCACTGCTATTAAATGAAGTCAGGTCGGGTTTGGTTAAACGCATGACGCAAACGCTTACCTATCTGCCACATTTTCTATCGTGGGTCGTTATTGCAGGGATTTTTGTGGATATCCTGTCCCCAAGTACAGGCATTATCAATGGCATTCTGAAGGCATTCGACATATCGCCGATTTCATTTCTTGGTGATGATAGCTACTTCCGAAGTGTTCTCGTCGCATCAACGGCTTGGAAAGAAACCGGTTGGAGTGCCATTATTTACTTGGCTGCTTTAACGTCAATCGATCCCGATCTGTACGCTGCGTCCAGCGTTGACGGTGCAGGTAAGCTCAGACAAACGTGGCATATTACGCTCCCAGGCATATCCAGCACGATCGTATTCATTATTATTCTAAGGGTGTCTACCTTATTGGGCAGCGATACGGAACAGGTGCTACTGCTGTACAATCCTCTTGTATACAGTGTTGGGGATGTCATCGGGACCTATGTGTACCGCGAAGGGATTCAGAACGGTAGCTACAGTTATACAACCGCAGTCGGTTTGTTTGTATCTGCTATCGGATTTACCTTGATGGTTACGGCCAATAAGATTAGTCGCAAGTATTCGAACCGAGGGATATGGTAAATAAGCAGCAGAGAGGAGCAAATAGCTTTGTTCGACAAGAGGATGAAGACCGGGGAAAAGGTTTTTACGGTTGTTAATTACACATTGTTGATTACAGTAGGTCTCATTTGCGTCCTACCGTTCATCACACTGTTAGCGAAATCGGTTAGTGAGGAAGCTTATGTCGTTAGTGGTCAGGTTAGCTTATGGCCAATGGGCTTTCAGTTAAAAGCTTACCAAGTGTTGTTATCAGGCATTGATTTTCGCACTGCGTTTACGAACAGCTTGTTCGTCGCAGTTATCGGCACAGCCATTCAAGTGTTTTTTACAGCATGTGTGGGGTACGCCATTGCGAAAAGGGATTTGGTAGGCCGCAAAGCGATCAATATTCTTTATGTGTTCACGATGCTGTTTAACGGCGGAATGATCCCTACCTATATGGTTATTAAAAATACCGGATTAATTAACCATCTGTGGGTGCTTGTCATTCCGGGGATGGTGAGCGCTTTCAATCTCATTCTGGTACGTAATTACTTTGAGTCTCTGCCCTATAGCCTAGAGGAGTCTGCGAGAATCGATGGAGCTGGCAATCTAACCATTCTATTCCGCATCATGCTTCCGATCTCCAAGCCTTTGCTAGCGACAATCGCTATTTTCAGCGCGGTAGGGATATGGAACAACTACATGGACCCTTTAATGTATTTAACGAAAAAAGAAGTTCAGGTTCTACCGTTGTTTTTGCAAAATGTAGTGGCCGCAGCCAATAAGAACGGTTTGGAAAATCCCGACCAATTGGCTAATATCGCATCCGAGACATTCAGAGCGGCAGCCATCTTCGTTTCTTCAATTCCGATACTGCTCGTCTATCCATTTCTGCAAAAGTATTTTGTCACAGGCTTAACGCTAGGCGCTGTTAAGCAATAGCTATACATTTTGAAGGGGGAAGTAATATGCGGAAAAAATTAAACAAATGGTCAACGACAACATTAGTAGTTGCACTTGCAGCTACGGTATCTCTAGCTGGTTGCAGTAATGAAGCGAAGCCAGAAAGCAAGGAAACGAAAGAGGCGACTGCTACCCAAGGCCCAAAACTGAATAAGGCGGCCAAAATCAGAATCGCCGTTCCCGACAATGCAGGAGTCAAAGGCTACGAGCAAGGAGCAAGTGCAAACGATAATCAATTTTTGAACATGATCAAAGAGAAAACAGGTTACAGCAATATTGAATGGAATGTCATTCCGGCTGCGAATCAATTGGATACGTACAATTTGATGTTTGCTTCTGGTGATGTGTATGATCTCATTTATACGAATGATTTGAATATTTTCAAACGTTTCAGTGCTCAGGGAGCTCTCCTGCCAGTGGACGATGCGATCAAGCAATTCGGTAGCGAGGTGGATAAATTAGTTACCGAGAATGCATGGACGGCTGTATCGTTAGAAGGGAAGAAATATGCCATCCCGGTTCCTCCGTTTCAGAAATTCGAAAACGTAGATTTAGGCGCAGGATTTCTAGCCAGACAAGATTGGATGGATAAGCTGGGACTGAAGGCGCCCAAAAATCTGGATGAACTGTATACATTCTTGAAGACGATGAAGGAGAAAGATCCAAGTGGCAAGGGAACCATACCGTACGTAGCAGCAGCTGGAAATAACGGTAATCCGCTTGATGGACTGGATGTCATTACCGCAGCTTTCGGATTGTCCGGCATAAATAATCTCGCTGTCCCTTTCATTGTGAAGGATGGCAAGCTGGTTGATGCACAGGATGTGAATCTGAAGGACTTGCTGACCTACCTGAATAAGCTCTACAAAGAAGGCTTGATTGACAATGAGTACCTATTCAATAAAACACAACAAGTGACTGAAAAGATGTCATCGGGGAAAGCAGCTGCCGTGTATGCGGGCTACTGGGATCCTGCTACCTACCAGGCGGGTTTAAGTAAAACAGATGCTAATGCGAAGTTAAGCTTCTTGCCTACAGTAGAAGGAAAAGATGGACAGAAAGGCTATACAATGCCCGCTCCTGTATCCAACTTCTATATCATTCCTAAAAGTTCCAAAAATGCGAATGAAGCTGTGGATCTACTGAACACCTATTTGAAAGATAAAGATTTGCAGAAGTTTGTTAATTTCGGTAAAGAAGGCGTTCACTATGACATGGTAAACGGCGCGCTAAGTCCGAAGAAACCTGCGTATGATCAGATCATCTATAAACTTTATTATAGAATGTGGAATACACCGGACATCTGGCTGCCTAACGCATTACTTGGCGGATATGAGCCAGCTATGAAAAGCTTCGCCCAAGCGGGTGCGCAGCTGACTGCATTCAATATCAATCAGTACAGACCGCAGACGGAAGTCGAACTTGCCAAAGGTAGAGCGTTGATTGACCTGAGAAATGAGTACGTCGCCAAAATCATCAACGGCGCATTACCGCTTACGGCATTGGATGAGTACTTTAAAAAGGCGGATGCGGCTGGCAGACAAGATGTTATCAAAGCGTCGCAGGATTGGTTTACCAAAGAGGGCAAGGCTATTCATGATAAATTGAATAAGAAGTAGTGTTTAGTGCTTCGGAAAGTAGAGCAGTTCACCTTATTGGGGAACTGCTTTTTGTTTGTGAGGCCATAAGTCTTCGCTAGGTGGCCTGTCACTGTGAATAGATGGATTTTCTCCAGTAAAATTTATGGATTTTCAGGGTAAATATCTCATAAATAGCTGTTTATTTTCCAATTAAACCTAAACGCTGCGAACTAAAAACTCCCTCCCTCATTTTCAGAGAGAGAGGGTGAGAGAGTGAGAGAGAGTGAGAGAGAGTGAGTGTGAGTGTGAGAATGGAGTTCTGTTCATTCACTTCAGCTTGAACAACTGCCGAGCATTTTCGCTGAATATTTTCTTCTTCTTCTCAAGTGGCAGTCGCTGCAGGATCTTCGTCGGATCATCGAAATCCCAATGTGGATAGTCGCTGGAGAAGAGCAGCATATTCTCGGCGTCGAACATATTGAACATCGCTTCGAGATGCTTGAAGTCATCCGGTTCCTCGATCGGCTGCGTCGTCATGAAGCAGTGGTCGCGCACATACTCGCTCGGCATTCGCTTCAGCCATGGCGTGGATGAGCGTAAGGCTTTGAAGTTCTTGTCTAGCCGCCATAACAGTGGAGGCAACCAGGTGACGCCACCTTCGCAAAACACCACTTTAAACCCCGGATACTTCTCAAACACACCTTCGCACACGAAGCTAACCAGATGCGCCATGAAGGTTTGAGGCAAGCATGTATGCCACTGCAAATAGTTGGACACATACCCGACCGCAGTTGGTGGATTAAAGGTACCTGCGCCTTCGGCGCCCGGATGGATCATAAGCGGAAGCCCATTGCGCTCACATGCTTCGTAGATCGGATGGAAGAAACGCTGGCCGTACGGCATCCGGGCACCTCCGATCACGCTGACCGCGACGATGTCTGGATGCGGACCGACCCTGTCTATCTCACGAGCAGCCTCCAATGGATCTTGGGTACCGATACATAGGTAACCTTTGAACTTCGGGCTAACGGGCAGCCATTCGGCGATTAGATAATCGTTGTAAGCCCGGCATACGGCTGCAACGTGATCGCTGTCGGCATAACCAGACATACCAATTATCGAATCGGAGCAAAGCAACGCGTAATCAAGATTAAATGGTTCGACCAAGTGCTCGAGCATGTAATGCGGATCGGATCCCAACGGTAGCCCGCTAGGCGGATCCGCATCTTTGCGCTTGCTGCCAATCGGCGACGAATACGGCAGCCCAGCTCCAGGAATACCGAACCTTTCGGCATGGCTTTTCCACGGCTCATCGAGATAAGGGATTAAGTCGTTTCTACTACGGAACTGATTGTGCACATCACAGTCAATGACAGGCAATTTCTCTTTGTTCGAAATCATCTCGTTTCTCCTCCTTATTAACCAATCACGATGCCAATTTGTCCATCTTCTACGACGACGGGGTAGGTGCGTGTCCGCACTTTATCACTGAACAATGATTTGCCCGTCTTGAGATCGAACTCCCAGCCATGCCAAGGACAACGTAATATTTCTTGGTCCCGCCCATAGATAAATTCATAAACTTGAGATTCAAGTGTGGTTCCGCAGACCACGCCTTTGCATAACTCTGCCCCTTGATGCGGGCAATAATTATGTACGGCATAATAGTCACCTTTCACGTTATAGACCCCGATGGAACGTTGTTCGATTTGTACGATTTTGAAAGCACCGGAAGGAATTTCTTCTATGGAAGCGACCGGATATATGGCCATCATGTTCAGCCCCTTTAAGCTTTGTTAGATTAATCTTAAGGGAATGGCTGAAAAATAACTATTGCGGAAACAACTGTTTTTTGTATAATTCTAAGGTATAGATGGAAGGGGCGATACTTGATATGATGCAGCTCGTATCCGTATTTATTGATGATATGAACGTGGATTGGCAAAAGGCGGAGGAGCCGACCTTGACAGACATGTTGATTCTTGTGACGCACGGGAAAGTGAATTATGTGGTGGACGGGGATCCGGTTCATCTGGAGAAAGGTGACTTTCTATATATCCGGCAAGGCGTCAAGCGCGCTGGAACGAATGCACCAGACGGCCCGCATGTGAAGTATTCCTCGCATTTTCATTTGCAGACTGGACAGTCTAGCCAGGAAATGAAAGCGTTATCTAATGTTGAACCCTACCGGAAGGTGAAAGCCCAGCAGTTCGATTACGTCAAGCAGCGTTTTAGCACGCTTGCGCAGCATTGGTTCGGCCAGCGTGAGCATGCCGACATCATCTGCACCGGAATCGCCACTGAGCTGTTTGGCTATTTCGTGCAGGAAACGTCGGAAGAGCGATTTGGCTTTGCCAAGCTAAGACTTATGCGTGAGGTTCAGGACTATATCTCTGCCCACTACCGTGATCGGATCCGCATTGAGGAGCTGTCCCGACTCGTGGATCGCGCTCCCAACTATGTTACGCAAACGTTCAAGGAAGTAACGGGCATGACACCGATCACTTATCTGCATCACATTCGTGTGCATTCGGCACGCGATTTGATCCTCAATACAAGAATGACAATCGGAGAGATTTCGGAGTATTTGGGATATAGCGATCAGGCCCATTTCAACCGTGTGTTTAAAAAAATAATGGGCCACCCGCCTTCAGCTGTGCAGCGGGAAGTCCAAAGAGGTGGCTTACGATGAAGCTGCTTAATCGGCTGCATTCGATCCAGTTCAAGCTAACACTAACTTTTCTACTTATCTTGCTGCCGCTCGTTAGCGTCAGTGTTTTCGCTAATAACTATTCCCAGTCGATTCTGGACGATCAGATCAACGACCGCACGCGAGGAGCGCTGCTGACGACTCTCGAGTACGTGGATCAACTGACGAAAAATATGGATCAACAAACTTTACTTATCGCGTTGAATTCGTCCATCGTTGATATTTGGAATAATATCGATAACCCGCTTAACCCTGACCATTTGTATGGACTGCATACTGTACAGCAGCAGCTGTCCGCACTTACCAATGTGAATGGTTCTATCAAAGAAGCGTTTATCATCCATGGGGAAAGCGGCAACGGTGTATCCACAATGACCGGAGGCTTGAGATGGCCAGATGTGAAGCAGGAGTTTTGGTTTAAGCAAACGGTGAACTCGAATGGCGGACTTGTGGTGCATGTACCGACGGCCAAAGTCGGTGGACCGTCAGCCTATCTGAATAACGATATGATTTATTATTCCCGGCTTCTCGATATGCAAAGCAACAGCAAGGAGCCGAACGTGCTCGTGCTTGCCGTGGATAAGGCTTCCTTTCGCAAAATCATTCAACATCTTCAGACATCCGATAATATGAACATCAGATTGTCCTATAATAACGGTTTCGTGTTGGAGACAAATCCTGGCGCCGTGCACGGGAATGGCAATGAGGCCGATGTGATGTCGATCAAAGAAGAGAGCAATTTCTGGTCGATCGAGTTGGAGCAACCGCGTTCGGAATTGTTCAAGCTGACGCATAGGCTGCAACAGTTTACGTATTTGATCATTGTTATCAGTATTATCATGGCCATATGGATTGCGTGGCTCGTCTATGTGGAAATTTCTAAACCTCTTCAGAAGTTGCTGGCGGCGTTCAAGCAGTTCAGTGGCGGCAGCCTGAATACACAAATTGTTCATCGACGCAAGGATAAATTCGGTGCCGTTATGAACGGTTTTAACCGGATGGCGGAAGCCCAACGGCTATTAATTGAGGAGGATTACGAGAAGGAGCTTCGGCTCGCCAAATCGGAGTTCAGCCTCCTGCAATCGCAGATTAACCCGCATTTTTTATACAATACGTTAGATTCGA
Organism: Paenibacillus allorhizoplanae; assembly: GCF_927798215.1. NCBI lineage: Bacteria > Bacillati > Bacillota > Bacilli > Caryophanales > Paenibacillaceae > Paenibacillus > Paenibacillus allorhizoplanae. The sequence continues at coordinate 297,473 of NZ_CAKMMW010000003.1, read as the reverse complement.
TCTACTCAGTTGCCTTTAAGAATAAAATTCACGAGATTAGCGAAATGGTTATTAATCTTGCTCGATTTTTTCGGGTCAGTCTCGGTAAGGGACGTGAGACGTTTACGCTGGAAGAGACGGTTCAGCACCTGATGTACTATATCCGGGTACAGCAGATCCGTACGGATCATTTTACAGTTCAGATAACGCTGGAGGAATCAACCAAATCGATTCAAATCCTGAAGCTGCTCCTGCAGCCTGTTGTGGAGAACGCGATCATCCACGGGCTGGAGCGAAACTCCAGTGGTGGCGAACTGCGGATTAGCTCGCATCTGGCGGGCGATACCTTGTTGATACAGGTGGAGGACACAGGCATGGGGATTCCGTCGGAGAAAATGAAGCACCTGAGCAACGAGCTAAGCGCGATTACTAGCCATTCGTACCGGATTTCGAAGAGCAGCCCGCCTGATATGTATTTTGGGCTGAAAAATGTAAAGTCACGGCTCAAACTGTACTACGGCGAACAGGCAGATCTGCACGTGCACAGTGTGGAAAATGAGGGGACTCGGGTTACGATTACGATTCCATTAGGGAAGGACGAAGCGCGATGAAGTTGTTAATTGTGGAAGATGAACTTTATGTCCGGGAGAGACTCGCGGAGGGGATCGAGTGGACTGAGGTGCAGATTGAACTGGCGGCTGCCGTGTCAACGGGCAAAGAAGCGATATCCGTGCTTCAGAATGATCATATCGATATTGTGCTGACGGACATTCGGATGCCGGAGATGGATGGTTTGGAACTGGCGAGAATGGTCAAACGGCAATACCCGCATATTAAGCTGCTGATTTTGACCGGGCACGACGATTTTGACTACGCTCGGGAGAGCATTGAGCAAGGCGTATTCAAATATTTAATTAAGCCAGCTGAGAATGAGCAGATTGTAGAGGCAGTGCTGGAAGCGAAAGTACTGCGGGAAAAAGAGTTAAACGAAAAGCATAATACGACCCTGCTGGAAATGAGGTGGAACGAACATCTGCCCCATCTGAAGGAACTATTTTATAAAAATTGGTTGAATGGCCGGTATTCTGCCTGGGAAATTGATCGGAGAGGGCATGACCTTGCCATTCGATTAGAGAACCGAAAAGCATTGCCCATTATTCTAGATATGGATCCAATACCTGAAGGAAACGAGCGGTTTGAGGTGAAGGACCGACAGTTGGTGCAGTTTTCACTGTTTACGATTGCCCGGGATGTGCTGGAGAATGAGAATTGCGTTGTTGTGCAGGATGATGATAGCTTGACAGCAGCTATTTTCTTCGCATCTACGGACGTAGGTGACGAGGTGATGAAAGGGCTAGTGAATGGGCAGATTCTTGCGCTGCTGGAGACGGTTAAGGATACACTGAAACTGACTGCAAGTGCGGGCATAGGTACGCCGGTGGCTGAGAGTTCCTTGCTGCCCCGTGCTTACAAGATGTGCCGTCTTGCCCTGCAGGAGAGGCTTATTCTCGGTAACGGCGTTGCGATTCCATATCGTGACGATACGCCCGAAGAGGATTCTTGGGATGCGCTACAAGAGATCGAACGTGAGTTTGAGGCGGTGATCGAAGCGGGCAGCCAGGAAGAGCGAAGAGAGGAACTCGTCCGTCGTATTATGGAGACGGGGTTCGCCAGCGGTATACCCGTGGTGGAAGCACGAGAGGTCTTGTTTCGAATGGCTTGCTTACTTGCACGGATTGTGCATGCGCAAGGCTGGACACTGCGTGGTACGCTGAAGAGTGATTACGAGGAGTTCGAGTCGTACACGTCCTTGCTTACCCGGGAACAGATCGAAGGCTGGTTGAATCGGATGGCTGGCCGAATTAGTTTGGCCATCGCACAGAGAAGGCAGTCCAGCTCGCAGAGGACCGCACATGAGGTCATGCGTTTTATTCAAGAGCATTTGCATAAAGAAGAGCTAAGTTTACATTTTGCAGCGGAAAGCATGTACATCAATTATTCGTACTTAAGCCGAATTTTCAAAGAAACGATTGGGGAATCGTTCTCCAGTTATGTGCTGCGGCTTCGAATGGAGCGGGCCAAGGAGCTATTGAGCACAGGAGTCAAGGTATCTGACGCCACGGAACAGGTTGGTTACCGCCATATGAACTATTTCTCAAAAAGCTTTCAGAAATTCTGGGGTGTTAAACCGAGCGAGGTTAACAAATAATGGCCAATCTTTTGATTGGCTTTTGGGAGTAACCCGGTCGACCAACGCACGCTAGCGCACAAATAGTGTGCGCAAGTGAAGTAACCCGGTCGACAAATATCAAAATGGCGGCGCATGCCGCCTTTTCTTATTCAGGAAGTAAAAATAGTTGCAATGAAAGTAAAAGGAATGGTATACGCTTCCATTTCTACAACAGATATAATGAGGGCACAGAAGTTCAAATCCAGCATCTCGGAGAGGAGAGATCCAAAATATGAAAGCTTCAGTCCCTGCCACAGCATCCCATGTGCTGACAAGTAAGCGAGCCAATCGCCATCCGCTGCTTAAGTATTGGGATCTTTATTTGATGGTTCTGCCTGCGCTGGTGTTCCTGCTAGTGTTCAAATATGGACCGATGTACGGAGTCGTAATTGCCTTTAAGGACTACAACATTATGCAAGGGGTATTTGCAAGTAAATGGGTTGGTCTTCAGTACTTTCGTGAATTGTTCATGTTCGATGAGTTCCCGAGAGTGGTCATAAACACGCTAGTCATCAGCCTGATGAAGTTGGTTGTCGGTTTCCCGGCTCCTATCTTGCTCGCACTACTGCTCAATGAGCTTCGTTTGGTGAAATTCAAGCGCTGGGTACAGACATTTACGTACCTGCCGCATTTCATTTCGTGGGTCGTTATCGGCGGAATCGCTGTCGACTTGCTGTCACCGAGCAGCGGTATTGTGAATAAAGCGATTCAAGCATTTGGCGGTGAGCCGATCTTCTTCTTAACGAGCGAGAAGTTGTTCCGCTGGATTCTCGTGTACACCGATGTATGGAAGGAAGCCGGCTGGGGCGCTATCATTTACCTAGCGGCATTGCTCAGCATCAATGAGGAATTATTCCAGGCAGCCACAGTAGACGGGGCCGGACGGCTCCGACAAATCTGGCACATCTCCCTGCCGAGCATCCGCTCAACGATTATAATTCTGCTTCTGCTGCGAATTGGTCATTTACTTGATGCTGGATTCGAGCAGGTGCTTGTGATGTATAACCCGACCGTATACGATGTCGGTGATATTATCGATACGTATGTATTCCGAGTGGGATTAGGGACCATGCAGTTTGGACTGACTACGGCGGCTGGGTTGTTTAAATCAGTCATCGGTTGTGTGCTGTTAGTTATTGCCAATACGCTTGCCCGGCGAATGGGTGAGGAAGGAATTTACTAACCTAGAGAGGTGGTGCCTGTGTGATTCGTACTAGAGGAGAAACCGTATTCGGTTATTTTAACGTGTTCATACTTTCCGTCATATCACTGTCGATGATTCTGCCGTTCATACACGTGGGAGCCAAAGCGTTCAGCAGTGAAGCACATGTGCTAGCCAAGGACATCCTGTTATGGCCCAAGGGTATAACGACGATTTCCTTTGAATACGTGCTTTCAAATAAGCAATTTTACTATTCGTTCGGTAACTCGGTGTTTATTGCCATCGTCGGGACGATAATCAGCATGGCGCTAACGGTGCTTGCAGCTTATCCGCTTTCCCGTAAAGGCTTACCGTACACTCGCTTTATGATGTTACTGTTCGTCATCACCATGTTCTTCAACGGTGGGCTGATTCCAACGTACCTTGTCGTGAAGCAAGTTGGGCTGCTCAACTCCCTATGGTCGCTCATTTTACCAACTGCGCTCGCACCGTTTAATATGATTTTGATCCGCAACTTCTTCATGGGCGTACCAGACTCGCTGGAGGAATCTGCCCGAATAGACGGTGCCTCAAACTTGCGGATTCTGACCTCGATCTACCTGCCGTTATCCGTACCTGCACTGGCTACCGTTGGCATGTTCTACGCAGTTGGCTACTGGAATGCTTTCTTCCAAGCCATGATGTACATCACCGACCGGCAGTTGATGCCGCTTCAAATGTTTCTTCTTCAACTCGTAACCGATGAGAAGTCAGCTGATCTGGTTGTGAATGATGTATTCCGCGAAGTTACCCCGGAAACGATACGGGCGGCGGCCATTCTGTGTGCGGTAGTTCCGATTCTGTTTGTGTATCCGTTTATTCAACGATATTTCGTCAAAGGGGTTATGTTGGGTGCTGTCAAAGGGTAATGGCCAACCTGCAAGCACGCCCGTTTTTTTATAAATAAACACTTCAGGGGAGGTTTTATTCGATGAAAATTCAAAAAACAGCGCTTGTAAGCATGTCAGCTGTCCTATTAGCTGGGCTTGTTGTTGGTTGCAGCAGTAATAACACTGCTCCTGCAAGCACTAGCACTGGAGCGGCAAGTTCAAGTGGAACGGTCAAAAACAAGGAATTGAAAGTAATGCGCATCTATCATCCCTCAATGGAACAATTCAAGGGCAGCGACACTATCAACGATAATAAGTTGGTGAACGTTCTGAAGGAGAAATCGGGGTATAATGTGAAATTCGAGTCGCTGCCTAAGGATAATCCCAACCAGAAGATATCGATCATTTTGGCTTCAGGTGATGTACCGGATATTATGTGGATTCCTGGAAAATCTGACTACTTTAAACTGGCGCAGCAGGGAGCATTCGAGCCACTTGACGAATTGACTAAAACCCATATTCCCAATCTATCTACATTTCTCCCCAAAGAAATTCTCGACGCCTCCAAGCTGGATGGCAAAATGTACGGTATTCCAGTGCGTGTTGCCCAAAAGGTTGGCAACGGCCTTCTGGAGCGCTCCGACATACTGAAGGAGCTCAGTCTGAAAGAACCGACGACGATGGACGAGATGTATACGACGCTTAAAACAATCAAAGAGAAAAAGAATATGGCGCCTCTCACAGGTGCCGCTGGAAATCCGGGTGCGTTTATGGCATCCTTCCTGCCGTACGCATCTGCGTTTGGGGTAGGTAACTCAACGGTAACTAAAAATGGTAAGTTAGAATTCTCGTGGCTGCAACCGGAATATAAAGAATACCTCACGACCATGAAGAAATGGTATTCCGAAGGTTTAATCGACCAAGAATTTGCTATCAATAAAGACATTAAGGACAAAATGATCAACGGCACTGCCACTTTTGGCACGGTGTATTGGGGTGATGCGCTGACGATCGATACATCCATCAAAGATAAAAAGACCGGAGGAACCTTGCAGTACATCGCACCTGTTAGTGGCAAGAACGGAGCAGCAGGCTTCCAAGAAGAAGGTATTCCAGGCAGCTACATCGTTATTCCGAAGCAAGCTAAGAACAAGGAAGGCGCAGCTGCCTTCATCAATTACATCATGAATGCAGATACGGACAAATTTTTGACTTACGGAATTGAAGGTCAGGATTACAAGGTAGAGAACGGTCAAATCGTGCAGACACCGGAACAGAGCAACAATATTCCATGGCGGACACTCTACTTCTTTGGTGACAGCGACCCGAGCTTCAATGCACGTTTGAAGGTAAAAGGATTCCTTCCGTATTACGAGCCCCTGCTGAAATTTAAGCAAAATCGAGAAGAAACCTCCTACGCACCTTCGATTGAGGCGTACGACACCAAATTCACAGAGCTGCGCAACTATACAGAAGAAAACGCGTTGAAATTTATTATGGGTAAACGCGATCTGGGCGAGTTTGATAAGTTCGTACAGGAATTCAACGCCAAGGGCGGCAAAGTTGCCATCGATGCGATGAACGAATGGTTTACCAAAAAGAAATAGGAAACTTTGGAGGCTTCATACATGAAGAAGGATATTGCAATCATCCTCAACCATCCGAATGTAGTAACTTTCTGGGACTTTCAAGAAGGCCCTGGTGAAGCGCGCATTTCGAAGGGAGGAAAGCCGTATGCTCTGAAGGAAAGTGGAGGTCCGGTAGAGCGAGATGATGAAGGCAAATTCGGTCCATACAGTGCTCTGCTAGAGGAAGGGAAATGGTTTCGAATTCCCCGTGCGCAACTCCAAGAGCTGAACATCCATGGTGAGAATGCGCAGGTGACGGTCGCCGCTTGGGTTAAACGCAGGAAAAAATCCAATAATGAATGTGAATTCATTGCTGGCATTTGGAACGAAACGAATAAGAGACGCCAATATGGACTTTTCCTGAATTTATCGATTTGGGAGAGCAGCCAACAGGTGTGCGGCCATGTATCTTCCGTAGGCGGCCCGACACCTGGCTATCGCTGGTGCATGGATTCATCCATCGGTAAAACGGAGATTCCTCTTGAGGAGTGGCACTTTGTTGCTTTTACTTACGACGGCCAGTATGTGCGGTCCTATGTAAATGGGATACTGGATGAACGCCCGATCCGTAATCCTTATCATTACCCGGGCGGCCTTTTCGATGGCGGGCAGGATGGTGCTGATTTTACCGTTGGCGCAGTGGATCGTTCTCAGGAGATCGGTAATTTCTTTGTCGGCAGCATCGGTGGATTAGCTATTTATAACAAAGCGTTAACCAATGAAGAGATGTACCAACTGGCTTGTTTGTAAAAGAGGAAGGGTCCCACTAGCCATGGTTGTGGCGGTGGACCCTTTTTTGCGTTCATGCAGGGAATATGGTTGTGTAGCATGCAAGAGACAAGTATGCACAAGTTCAAAAATGCAAATGAGCATCATTTTATATCCAACGTTGCACTTAATCTAAAATTGATGCAAAAGTGCAATAATTTCTGCCTTCAATGATAGTTTTGGCACTTTATGGGTCCTGAAAGATGCTCATTCGCATTTATGGAGAGACCCCTAGTGTCATTTCCTCCACCCAAAACCTTATATATGGGTACTGTACCAATTTGAACGATCAAAGCTCCTACCAGAATAAAAAGGAAACTTAACTGACCGATAGATATTCTTTCGTCCATTTTTTTGGTACCAGCCGGAACTGCTGCACTGCCTGGAATCGTGATGATCGAAGAGAAATACTGTACACGGTGTAAGTAACAACCGCGTAGACTAACTTTCCCGTTGTACTTAAATCTGGAACAGTGAAAGTTAACCATCCGAAAATGCCGAAAGGGACACCTAAGATGTTATTTTCGTTTTGAATAAAGGGGATATGGTTCATGTGATAGGCAGCGCTGAGAGTGCGACGCTTAACGTGAAGTTTCTGATCAATGAGTATCAGGAGGAGTTTCCACCATTTAAACTGAACATTCCGCTATCGATGGTATACAAGAAAGACGGATACGAGTTAATTCGGCGAAGCTATCGAATGCCTGGGATGTGTTGCGTGAATCAGGCGTGGCCCTCTATTGGGCTTTTTTTGCGTTATATGCTGAATTTGTAATCCGTTGCCGTCATAAAATGAAAGAGAAAGTAGTGGTAATTATTCTACAAATATGAAAAATTAAAATCAAAGGGGAAGATGAACATGCAAATCGCACGTAAATTTGCTTCAGTACCCTCCAAGCTACAGGGCGGACGCACCCAAGAACTCATGGATAAAAGACAAGCATTCGTACCCAGAGGTGTTGGCAACAATACACCCATTTTTGTTGAAAAGGCAGAAGGGGCATTGATTTATGATGTGGATGGCAATGTGTTCATTGACTTTGCTGGTGCCATTGGAACGCTGAATGTGGGCCATTGCCCGCCTGAAGTTGTCAAAGCTGTGCAAGAGCAGCTTGAAAAATACATTCATCCTTGCTTTCATGTCGCTATGTATGAACCCTATCTGAAGCTAGCTGAGAAATTAGTGCAAATCACGCCAGGCAACTTTCCTAAGAAAACCATCTTTCTGAATAGCGGTGCAGAAGCGGTTGAAAATGCTGTGAAAATTGCCAGGAAATTTACAGGGAAATCAGGTATCGTCTCCTTTTCGCGAGGATTTCATGGTCGGACGCTCTTGGGCATGTCGCTTACAAGTAAGGTCAGACCCTATAAGTTCCAGATGGGTCCGTTTGCTCCAGCCACCTACAAAGCACAATTCCCGTATCCGTTGAATCGTCCGCCAGGCATGTCGGAGACAGATTATGCGCTTTATTGTGTTCAGCAATTTGAGGATTTCCTCCTTACGGAGGTTGCACCAGAAGAGTTAGCAGCGGTCATCATGGAGCCGATCCAAGGTGAAGGCGGCTTCATCGTTCCTCCAAAGGCATTTGTTCAAGGTATATATGAGATTTGCAAAAGTACACATATTCTGTTTATTGCCGATGAAATTCAAACAGGTTTTGGACGTACGGGAGAAATGTTCGCTTCGACACATTTTGGGATTGAGCCCGATTTGGTGACGATGTCTAAATCTATTGCGGCAGGCTTGCCGATATCGGCAGTTACGGGACGTTCGGAGATTATGGATGCACCTGCACCTGGCGAAATCGGTGGGACCTATGGTGGAAGTCCACTGGGATGTGTGGCAGCATTAGCCGTTATCGAGAAGATGGAACGCGAGAATCTTGTTGAGCGATCACGTGTTATCGGTGAGACGATCCGTGGATTCTTTACGGACTTGCAGAAGACAATCCCGCATATTGCCGAGGTGCGTGGATTAGGTGCGATGTGTGCAATCGAATTCGTACATCCCGATACGAAAGTACCAGATAAAGCGAGTGCAGCTGCGATTCAAAAAGGCTGCTACGAAGCAGGAGTGATCCTATTAAGTGCTGGAGTGCACAGCAACGTCATTCGTTTTCTGACCCCACTCGTAATCACGGATGAAGAGCTTGCTGAAGGTCTTGATATTATCCAACATGTTATAATTGAGCAATATGCCGAAGAGAGAAAGTAGGGAGTACAGATGAAGAGGCATTTGTTTATTAACGGACAATGGAAAGAAGCTGCTCATTATGAAGCACTTTACTCACCATTTTCTGGAGAGTGGATTGCAGACGTGGGGTATGCGAATGAAGCAGAGACGGATGAAGCGATCCAAGCTGCGCAAGCTGCTGCACAAGTGATGGCCCAGATGCCTGCGCACGAGCGTACGGCTATTTTAAATAAAGTCGCTGAATTGTTAGAAAAAAGGAAAGAGGAGCTATCCCGTCTAGTAGCTTTGGAAGCGGCAAAGCCGCTCAAGACCGCGCGAGGCGAACTCGCTCGGACGATTCAAACGTATAAATTCGCTGCGATGGAAGCAAGTCGAATTCATGGAGAAACGGTACCTCTGGATGCAGCTCCTGGTGGAGAGGGACGCATTGCCTTTACGCTGCGCAAACCGTTGGGTGTAATCGCGGCTATAACGCCATTTAACTTCCCCTTTAATTTGGTAGCACATAAAGTCGGCCCTGCAATTGCGGCGGGGAACACGATTGTACTCAAACCCTCAGGGCAAACGCCACTCTCTGCCTTGGTACTTGCTGAGATTTTCCAAGAAGCGGGACTTCCGAAGGGAGCACTGAATGTTATACCTGGACCCGGTGCGGTTGTGGGAGAGAAGCTCGTGAGCGATCCTCGGGTGAAGGCTGTTACCTTCACAGGTAGTCCTGCCGTCGGGATTGCGATGAAAAACAAAGCCGGTTTAAAGCGGGTTACCTTAGAGTTGGGTTCGAATTCAGCTTTACTGATAGACAAAGCCTACGAGATTACAGATGAGTTAATCAGCCGTTGTGTGCTCGGTGCATTTTCATATAGTGGTCAGGTATGTATTTCCATTCAACGGATTTTTGTCCATGAGCTGCATCATGATAATTTTATGAATAGATTCAAAGCGCAAGTGGAGAAATTGGTTATTGGTGACCCGCTAGAAGAGTCAACGGATGTATCGGCGCTGATTAGTGAGAAAGAAGTCCGTCGGATGCAGAATTGGGTAGACAGTGCGGTCTCCAAAGGAGCCGTTGTGATCACCGGCGGCAAAGAGTTGAATTCTCGCATGTATCCTCCAACCATTTTGACGCATGTAGCTGCTGATGAACCTGTTTCCTGTGAAGAGGTGTTCGGACCAATTGTTACGGTTTCCTCTTTCACCTCGCTGGATCAAGCGATAAAGGATGTGAATCAATCTCGCTATGGACTACAAGCAGGCATCTATACGAACGATATCCGTGCCGCGATGCGTGCTGCAGAACAGTTGGAAGTAGGCGGCGTCATGATTAATGATTTCCCTACATTCCGTGTGGATAACATGCCTTATGGCGGTGTGAAGGAAAGTGGATTCGGACGGGAAGGTGTTCGATATGCGGTTGAGGAGTTGACGGAGCTGAAGTTCATTTCAATTAAGTTATAGGTGTGGATACACAACGGAGTTAGGTACAAAAAAAGAAGAACCGGCAGAAATGCCGGTTCTTCTTGCTAAATATGTATTTACACACAAGGAAGCTTTATGTTAGAATACAAAGACTATTGTCTGTTTATTTAATATTAAGACATAGATATTTCATCTTATCTTTAATTAAATTTTACCACGAAGATCGGCTAGTTGTCAACATTATTTTGTTTTTTTCACACAAGACCCAAAAGGAGCGTGTTCGTGAAGATGATCAAGGTGAACGAATGGCAGCAAGAACAAGAGCGATTAGATATGGTTACGGAAAAATTACGATCTGCCATTGTCGAAATAGAACCAGAGGTAGTTGGGTTGCGCGATCAGGTTACGGATTTCCGCAAGCGGTTTTGGGAAGAAGTGTCGATCAATACGAGTACACATGAAGATTTCGAAGAGGCGTTTTATAGTATTAGACAGCAAGAAGCGTTGTTATCGGAACGAGAGCGCAGTCACCAGCAGCGGATGCAACGGTTGAAGAGCATGAAGCGGTTGCTGCCGTCGCCTTATTTTGGGCGGATTGATTTTCAAGAAGATGGTATTAGCTTCAGCGAGCACATTTATATTGGCGTTTCGTCTTTCGTTGATGTGGACGGTTTAAGCTTCCTGGTGTATGACTGGCGAACACCCATTGCAAGTATGTACTACGACTATTCCCCAGGAGCTTCGGCCTATGAAACGCCAGGGGGACGCGTTGAGGGGGAAATGACGCTGAAACGGCAATATCACATCGGCGATGGTCAGTTAAAGCGTGTGTTCGACACGAGTGTAACCATCGGCGATGAATTGCTCCAGCAAGTGCTTGCCCAAGGTGCAAATTCACAAATGAAGAGCATTGTGGCGACCATTCAGAAGGAGCAAAATGCCATCATTCGCAACGATAAGACGCGAATGCTCATTGTGCAAGGAGCAGCAGGGAGTGGAAAGACATCAGCAGCTTTGCAGCGAGCTGCCTACTTATTATATAAGCACCGCGATAAACTAAAAGCGGACCAAATTGTACTTTTTTCCCCGAATCCAATGTTCAACAGTTATGTATCAACGGTTCTTCCCGAGCTCGGTGAGGAGAATATGCAGCAGACGACTATTCAAGAATATCTGGTCTATTGGCTTGGATCCACGTTACAGCTGGAGAGTCCGTTCGAGCAGATCGAATATATACTGACGTCATCATCATCTCCTGAGTGTGAAGCACGACGAAGTGGGATTCACTATAAAGCATCTGAAGTTTTTCTCCATGCGCTGCAGCAATACGCGGTGTGGTTGGGGAAAGAAGGCATGCTATTCCGCGGCATCCATTTCCAGGATCGTGAGTTAATTGCCGCGGAGGAGATTCAGTTGCAATTTTATAGTTATGACAATACAATCCGTCTGGCTAATCGAGTCGCTCTTTTACAGGAATGGATTCTGAAAAGGCTGGCAACCCTCGAGCGTAAAGAACAAAAAGCGCATTGGGTTCAAGATGAACTCGATTACCTCGATAACGAGCAATATGCCGAAGCCTACAGAGAGCTGCTCAAGAAGTATCAGCAAGAAGAAGAAGTAGTCCTTCATATGAATGAGCAGCTTCTGGATGATTATGGACAGTTTCTTGGCAAGGAGCAACACGAAGAGCATAATGTTGATTTTGCCATGCAGGAAATAGAAGAACTGCTTCGGAAGATGATCGTGAGTGGACATTATAAGCAATTGAGAAATGACGTAAAACGATTTAAGTTTATAGATGTCATCGGGTTGTACGATCAGTTGTTCAGCGATGAAGCAGCTTATCGGAACATGACGAACGAGACTACTGTGCCCGAACAGTGGACGGAAATTTGCAAGCAAACGAAGGAAAAGCTGAGTAGGCTCGAACTGTTTTATGAGGATGCGGCGCCGTTCTTGTGCTTGAAAGAATGCGTAGAGGGGACACGGAGGAATACGAATGTGCGGCATGTCTTTGTCGATGAAGGGCAGGATTATTCACCTTTCCAATTCTATTTCCTTAAGCAGCTTTTTCCCCGCGCCAGCATGACCGTGCTCGGAGATTTCAGCCAAGCGATCTTCCCGCAAGCAACCAATCTGTCTGAGGAGGATTCGCCACTGATTAAGTTATATGGCCAAGATGAAACCAATCTAATCCGTCTTGTGCGAAGCTACCGCTCCACCCGTGAGATTGTGGAGTTTACGAAGGCGTTGTTACCTAGCGAAGAAATCGTACCTTTTGAGCGGAGTGACCAGAAGCCCCACCTCATTAAGGTTAGCGGCAGTGCAGAGAGAGCTGAACGAATGATAGAACATCTCGCTGAACTGAGGGCAGAGGGGTTTGAGTCAATTGCCGTTATTACGAAGACCGCAGCGGAGAGCCGTGAGGCTTATGAATTGTTGAATTCTCAGAGCTCTGAGACACTGAGACTCATTACGAAGGATACGTTGACCTTTGAGAAAGGGACGATGGTCATTCCTGCCTACCTCGCCAAAGGAGTCGAGTTCGACGCGGTATTGATTTATGATGCATCATCACACGTGTACGACCGAGAGAGCGAACGTAAGCTATTTTATACGGCTTGTACGCGGGCGATGCACCGGCTGCTGCTGTATACGACAGGGGAATGGACGCCATTTATCCAGTCACTGGATCCGAATTTATATGAGGTAGAGGGTTAACGGAAATGTTACTAAAAAATGAGCGATCCGTCAGTGAGTAGGGGTTTTATTCACCTACAGTTTGAGGTACGATAAGTAATGGGGTTATTTCCCAAGCTGTGAGGTAAGCTGCATGAGCAAACGGAGGGGACACAACTGGAAAACTTTGCATGCTTATATGTCGTGCGCGGTGAGCCCTATCGAGCGGGCACTTGCGTGAATTTGAGCGAGGTTGAAACGAAGGTCGGCCGGGTATCCAATGAGTTAACGCCGGATTTGGCATTTACCAACACTTTTATTTCCCGAAAGCATATCATCATTCGCAAGGAGCAAGACAAGGCGGTGCTCTATGATTTGGGAAGTCTTCATGGTACTGAAATTAATGGCGTACGACTAACGCCGCACACACCTTATCCACTGAACAATTTTGATATTATTAGGCTTGCCAAAGGGATGACCGTCATCCATTTCTCATATATGTTTGCCGATCAAACCCTTGAAATCGAACCGCTCAGCATCACCAGACAGCTAGAAATCCCCAAACTCCCATTGGAAATCTGTTGGGAGAAACGGGAGTGTGTGGTGGAAGGCAGGCGAATCCCTATGTCCGAGAAAGAATATCTATTGATCCGTGTGCTGCATGAGCATACAAATCGACTCGTTCCGCTTGAGGAAATTAAATCTAAGGTCTGGCCAGAACGATCACCGGGTGCAGAAGGTTTCTCGGATGTGACTCTCGACGAACTGAATGCCCTGGTCTATCGGGTGCGCAAAAAATACGGAAAAGACACCTTTCTCATTAGTGCCGTCCGCGGCGGCGGTTATATGCTCGAATCCGAATTGAAATCGTCATAACGAAAGTTGGGATACCTTCATGAAGTATATACAAGCGGAGTACTCAGGCCCACTAAATGGAACGGTACACATACCAGGAGCAAAGAATAGTTCTCTTGCCATACTTGCAGCTGCTTGTCTGGCGGATAACATAGTAACGTTAGAGGGTATTCCACACATAGATGATGTGCGTCTTATTGCGGAAATTGGCCGGGATATCGGCCTGAAACTCACACAGAATGCTGGGCAAGTCATCATTGACCCACGCTGGATTCACAGCTCAGTCATTGATCCCGGCAAAGCATCGAGCTACCGAGCGTCTTATTATTTTGTAGGTGCGCTGCTGTCCAAATTCGGCAGAGTCACGATCGGATTACCTGGTGGTGATGATTTTGTTTCAAGACCCATGGATCAGCATATCAAGGTATTCAAAGCACTTGGAGCCGAAGTGCGGCTCTACAAGGATTATTATGAGGTCGAAGCAGCAGAGTTAAAGGGGGCAGACATTTATTTCGATACCCTTACCTCGGGGGCGACGATGAATGCGATGATGATGGCTGTGTTGGCAAAAGGGCGGACTCAGTTGCACAACGCGGCCATGGATCCGGAGGTCTGCGATACCGCAAGATTCCTGAATCAACTTGGTGCACGAATTTATGGGGCAGGTACGGATCGCATTCGGATCGAAGGTGTTCCATACTTGAATGGGGGCATGCACACGGTAATTCCAGACAGGCTGATTGCTGGAGCATTTTTGATGGCGGCTGGGCTCAATGGGGGACAAGTTACCGTTAAGGATGTCATTCCAGAGCATCTTGGCTCCTGTCTAGCTAAGCTAGAGGAAATTGGTATGCATGTGGAATGCGGAGAAAACAGTATTACTGCTTATGGGACTGGTGCTCTCAAAGCAACGCGAATTCGCGCAGGCATGTATCCAAGCTTCGCCACCGATTTACAGCAACCAATGACGGCACTCCTTTTGCAGGCGGAGGGCAAGAGTATCGTAACCGACCGTGTGTATCCAAAAAGGTTCGCTCATGTTCCACAGTTAAGACGACTAGGTGCGGAAATAGAGATGCGCCAAGAATCTGCTTTTATTCGCGGCGGACTCCCCTTGCGAGGTGGTTGGGTGCATGCGACCGATGTGCGTGCAGGGATTTGTCTGCTGATGGCCGGTTTCACGGCTGAGGGCAGCACGTGTATAACAGGCGTCGAGCACATCGAGCGCGGCTATGAGGACGTGATCGGCAGCTTCCGATCCATCGGTGCCAAGCTCTCGATGCGTGAACTGGACGCGCAAGAGATTTCCAGCCGAATTCACATGCAAGGGTAATCGTAATCCTTTACATAGTAACGATTAACTCACTTAAGGAAGGTGTCTTCCCCTGATGAATACAAACAGTCAGATTGAGAAGTATCTGGATCGCATCGGTTTTAGTGGTTCGCTCGATGGCAGTGCAAAGACATTGGCTGACCTGCAGGAACGACATCTGCACACGGTTCCCTATGAGAATTTGGATATTCTCGAAGGGAGAGCGTTATCTCTTGATCCGCAGGAACTGTATCAGAAGATTGTTATACGCCAGCGAGGGGGGTATTGTTTTGAAACGAATGCCCTATTCGGTTGGCTCCTTCGTGAACTTGGCTATACGGTGACGGATTTGGTCGCCAGATTCTGGCGAGATGAGCCGAATTTGCCGCCCAAAAGGCGCCATCACATCTTGAAGGTAGAAGCCGAAGGTGTTAACTACCTGTGCGATGTTGGTGTTGGCGGGATCGTCCCCCGCAGACCCCTTCCTTTCATCGAAGATCATGTACAGCAGCAAGGCGATGAGAGCTACCGCCTTGAGAGAGATCCCCAGGATGGCTGGGTGCTTTGCGAACAGAAAAAGGAAGCATGGCATCGTATCTACTCTTTCACAGAGGAGCCTCAGCTGCCGAAAGACTACCTATTCGCCAGTTTCTGGTGTGAAAAAGCCCCAGATTCGATTTTCAACAAGTACCCGATCGTTGCGATACGCACGTCAGAGGGAAGGCATACGCTTGCTGACAAGGAGTTCCGTATTTTCAGTGCTACAGATGTAAAAACCTATACCCCACAGACAGATGAAGCGTATAAAGAAGCTTTATTCACATATTTTGGCATTCGTCTTAATTAAATAGAAGCATGTGTGAAGGCAGCGGACCTCGTGGTTTGGTTGCCTTTTTCAACTATCAGGGAGACGTGTGGCTCATTATTGACTACGTAAGCACCCCCTGAAATCGACGAAATTCGACGAATTGTATACAAGTTATTGCATAAGGAGTGAATCACGATGGCGAACAATTACAAACGCTTCATTCATAATCAATTCGAAAAAGCGAAGTCTACCGCATCCGAGTTCATTTCTTCAAGAAGCGTGGAACAAGATGAAGACATGATAGATCTCGACCCACGACATGTTGATCAGCTGAAAGAAATCGCCGATCTGCAGCATACAACCGTACAAGCAATCGTCAATGGACTTATTGCTCAATATCTGGCAAGCGACTCATACGAATTAACTCCCATCTCTGTGGATCAAAAGGAAGCAAATCCGCTGCTGTATTTAGATGGCATTTGCAAACAAGAGGATTAAGGAGGTCTGATCTATGGATAATCAATTGCATATTCAGGATGCCATTTTTCTAGATGAAACAGCTCTAGCCGCGTTAATGAATCCTGAAGACCCACGATACAACAAAGCACGTTCCATGTTTCTAGATTTGCATGATCTTGAACGTAATTACATGACGACGAACTCCATCGTATTCGATCTCCACGAATGGCTTCGTAATGAATACAGCTATGAGCAGGCAGAATATTTTCTGAAGGCGATTGAAAAAGCAGTAAGTAAAGGCAAGTTGGCGGTTATCTCAAGCGGCCCTGAATTCGAGGGGGAATCGCGTAGATTGCTAATGGACAGGCCCGAGCTCCGCTTCTCGCTTAGCGAAGCCCTTACGGCTGTGACCATGTCGTACTACCAGGTGAAACGCATTTTTACATTCAATCGTAATTTCATGATGCTTGCTAACTTGGATAAAGATATTCGCATAATTCCATCCTATCACTTTGGCAACTAAGGTGTAACGGAATTTGCACCCGTGATAGGCCCAACGACTGAATTGACAGCAGTCACTTCCATTTGGTCATTGTAAGCTACCACATACCAAGGTTCTGATGCCGATTCTGATTGAACTTGAATGTCAATTTCCCATGGAGCTTCATAACTGACGCCAAGCAATTGAGTGCCTTGGTAAATAGCGATTGCAAAAGGTGGTTTACCCTCTTCATTTGTAAGCTTGGGATAGACAAGGACGGTCTGTTGACCGCTAGGAAGAGAACGGTCTAAGACTGGTGTATAGCGGTATTGAATGGGATCTACCCCTGGCTCTACCTTACTTAGAAACCAATCGGATGCGATCAGCCGTTGATAATAGCCGTCCATAAATGGATTTTCGCCGATGTCATAGACATAATTCCCGTTCGTTCGAATCGCCTGAGCTTTGCTGAAATTAAAGTAGGTGATGGCTTTAACTTGAGGGAATAATCGTGGAAGCAGACCATACATGTAACCTAACTGGCTTTCTGCCCAACTCCAATAAGCTTGGTTAGTCGGCAAATACGTATGAGCAATAGCACCTTCAGAAATCATAATAGGTTTATGGCTATATCGTTTATAGAGAGGAGCGAAGGTATCGATCACGGTACCCTTTAGCTGCTCTTTTTCTGCTGAGAAAGGGGTGCTATATAACGAGAAGCCAACCCAATCCACGTAGGCGTCACCTGGATAGTAGCTATCGATCGTATCAGGTGGCCAGAAGTTTGGCGACCACACCATGGCGACATTAGGCGCTTCTTCGGCCATAATGTCGTGAATAAGACGGAATTTCTCAATATATAGTTGGGGCTCTCCATGCCATGGCACCCAAGCTCCGTTCATCTCTGAAGCATAACGCAGGAAAATGGGGATGCCGGAGGCTTTGGCTTCACGAGCGAAACGACGAACATATTCATCATCCTGCACATCGTTTAAGCCGAAACGCGGCTCCCATCCAATCTGGAGTGCGCCGTCAAGATCCTTCACTCTTTCGGCAGTACGCGCTGGGAAATAAGTGTTGGTATCGGTCTGTACCTTGCGCCACCCAACATAAGACAAATACAGCGCATGTTTGCGGCCGTAGACGTCTTCAATCTTTGTAACATCGTAGCCAACTCTGCGATCTGCCCCGAGCATGCCGATGTAAACCCCTGATGCAGGCTCATGTTTGGCTAGCGTTGAAGTTACAGGGGTAGCAGATTCAGCTGGTTTAAGGGGTTGAGCTGATAGAGGAACGCGGAGATAGAGTTCCATATTGGTTGAGGGTGTCTGGATATTAGGCTTATTAGGCGTAAATAAAGGTAGCGTTGGAAGTCCAGCCGCGTATAGATCGATCCTGTTGCGATAGGCTGCTGCGGTCTCTGTAAGTCCTGCTTGCTCGGATTTCTTCTCTTGGTTAACCCAATAGGTTAAGATATCTGGTTGCTTAGGTCGTGAAGAAGGGACAGCGGCAAGCGGATTATCCAGCTTGGCAATTGCATCAAGCGAACTTTGTTCGTGCGAATCGCCATCCGTCTTCATTATAAATAAGGGAATCGCGATACAGCTCGCCAAGCCGAGAAGGGCCGTAAGCACCCAGACAACTTTATTTCGCATGATAAAAGTTCCTCTCAAAGGGGATTCCTCTTAATTGTATGCCCTAACCTGAGAGGCGGTCAATGGCGCACACAAGATGAAAACGAGGGTTCCTCCACCACATACATGGTAAATGGGAATCCCTCGTTTATGGTGTCTAGCAATAGCTTATCCTTGTTTGGTTTGAAGGCGAATAACATTCCAAGATGCTTTGGTAAGGCTGCTTTTGACGTGTCCATTGTCCAGAACGGATAGACCGCCATGATGTGGCCTAACATGTTGTGGGTTAGCTTTTGTATTTACCGCTTTCAGATCTTCGTGTTCCAGCACGATGTGCTCGATCAAGCTAACTTCGCCGAAGCTGCGGAAGTCGAGGTCCAATTCCATAGCTTCTGAGAGATGGCGATTGACAGCAAAGACAGTAATATGACCTTGCTCCTCGTCGTACACGCAAATCGATTCCAGATAAGGGACATCTGTATAATCTTTGGAATCATATTTGGGTGAAGAATTGACGGTATGAAGGACAGTTCCTCGGCCATAGATGGAAGCATGAAGGAATGGATAGTAAGTCGTTTGCAGCCACAGCGGACCACCAGTTTCTGTCGTAATCGGTGCGATAACGTTAATCAATTGCGCCATACAAGCCATTTTGACACGATCAGCATGCTTGAGTAACGTAATAAGGAAACAGCCAACGGCTAGTGCATCCTCATGGGTATACACGTCTTCAAATTCGGGTGGAGCAATCTGCCAACGTTCTTCTGCGCGACTTGTCCCAACCGTATGCCAGACATTCCATTCATCTAAGGAGAGCATAAGCTTTTTCTTACTTCGCTTCTTGGCTTTCACATAATCACAAATGGCTGCGACACTGCTAATGAACTGATCTAAATTCAGTGATGTGGCAAGGAAATTGGATGTATCGTTGTTATTATTATTGTAATAGGCATGCAGCGACAGATAGTCAACATTGTCATAACTCAAATCCAGCACGGTAGCTTCCCAATCTGCAAAAGTACTCATACCGCTTGATGAGCTGCCACAAGCCACTAACTCGATGGTAGGATCTACCCAACGCATCACTTTTGCCGTTTCATTTGCGAGGCGACCATACTCAACAGCTGTCTTGGTGCCGATCTGCCAAGGCCCATCCATTTCGTTGCCAAGGCACCAGGTTTTGAAGCGATGAGGTTCCTTATAGCCATGTGAAATACGTAGATCACTATAGTAAGAGCCAGAAGGGTGATTACAGTACTCGATCAGATTTCTGGCATCGTCAATGCCGCGTGTGCCGAGATTAACCGCCATCATAACCTCTGAACCAACTAATTTCGCCCAATCCGCGAACTCATTCGTACCGACTTCATTGGTCTCCGTTGTCCACCACGCTAGTTCTAGCAATCGCTTACGGTCTTTCTTAGGGCCAACGCCATCCTCCCAATTATAACCAGAAACAAAGTTGCCACCTGGATAGCGAATAATCGGAACTTGCAGCGCGCGGATAGCTTCAATTGCATCTTGTCGGAAGCCATTCGCATCCGCAGTAGGGTGATCTGGTTCGTAAATACCACCATAAACAGCCCGTCCCAAGTGTTCGATAAAGGATCCATATAGACGAGGGTCAATTTGAGCTTTAACAAAACTTTTGTCGATGAGCATTTGTGAACGTAAAGACATGATCGATCGCTCCTTATATTAAGAATTAGCTTATTAGTGAATTCTTATTTATTGATTTCATCTATATTATGTACGATAATGGAGTTAGTCTTCAATAGTTATTTTGTAGGATTAATAAAATTACGTATTCTAAAGGGTGTTGATTAATGTATCTAAAGACGGATGCTGCGTCGCTTCAGGTGTATGAAGCATTGGCGAGTGAAGTTCGCCTGAAAATCATAGATAAACTATTTATCAAGGAAATGCATATTAAGGAACTTGCTGCCGAGCTCTATCTCAGTAATGCGATTGTCAGCAGCCATGTGAACAAACTCGAACAAGCCGGACTCGTAGGGAGTAAGATGAGGCGAGTTAACGGTGGTACCTACAAGTATTGCTATGTGAACACGTCCTATTTGCAAATCAAGCTCTCGCCAGAAAGAACCTCCTTGCACAAATATAAGGAAGTTTCCGTCCCTATAGGCCATTACACCGATTATGAAGCATGGCCGACTTGTGGATTGGCGACCACCGAGAAGATAATTGGCCACTATGATAATCCGACCTATTTTATGGATCCGGAAAGGGTAGATGCAGGTATTCTCTGGTTTGCGAAGGGGTTTGTCGAGTATAAAGTGCCCAATTACTTGTTAAAAGATGACAGTTTAAAGGAGATCGAAATTTCGCTGGAGATTGGATCGGAAGCTCCTCAAGTGAATGAAAACTGGCCCTCTGATATTTGTTTTACGTTAAATGATACGTTGCTTGGCACATGGACTAGTCCAGGCGATTATGGGGAAACGAGGGGGAAGCTAACGCCAGAGTGGTGGCATTCGGACGTGAATCAGTACGGGCTGCTGAAGGTTCTTCGCATCACGGAAAGCGGCACGTATATGGATGGTCAACGTCTTTCAGATATCAGCATCACGGATCTGCGTGTTGATCCGAAGTACTGGGTATTTCGCATTAGCGCGGAGGATACGAAGCGTGGGCGCGGTGGTTTAACGCTTTTTGGCAAAGGATTCGGCAATTACGAGCAAGATATCTGGATGAGATGTTTTTATGAGTGAAGTTGGTGACACGGACCTAAGTAGGGTTTCGTGTTTTTTTATATGTAGAAGGACGGGCTGCTATTGGAAGAAAAAGGTACTGTTCTATGACATTCCGAGATAAAATAAGATGGTATATATGGATTTACCTGAGGAGGGATTGCGTGGATTGGTCACGTAAAGAGTTGAAGAGTAGAGCGAAACAAGTACTTCGAACATCGTATTGGAAAGCTTTTCTGGTAAGCTTACTGCTTGCCGTCGTTGGTGGCGGGGTTCCGAGTTGCAATTGGAATTCAAACAGTGGTTCGTCATCGTCCTTTAACTTAGGTAACTTAGATCTAGGCATGGGAGATATCTCGAATGGTGTAGGTGCACTGATTCTAGCTTTCATCGTTATGGTTGCGATTGTAGCTGGCTTGGCAGCACTTGCATTCAGTATTTTCGTGTTGAACCCGTTTAAGGTGAATGCGCAGCAATATTTTAAACAAGCCTCTCAAGGCAATGTCGACATGCACTATTTGCTCTACGCATTTGGCAAAGGGAGATATATAGGCACGGTTGTTAGCATGTTTTGGAGTTCTTTACTTAATTTTTTATGGTATTTATTACTCATCATTCCAGGCATAGTGAAGTCCTATGCATACAGTATGGTTCCGTATATCCTTGGTGATAATCCGACAATTGGTCGGAAAAGAGCCGTTCAACTCAGCAATCAGATGACGCGAGGCCATAAATGGCGGATGTTTGTGCTGGATCTCTCTTTTATTGGGTGGTTTCTCCTCGGTACCATTGCGCTTGGCGTAGGTGTGCTATTCGTATTACCGTATTATAATTCTACGAAAGCAGAGTTATATGTGGTATTGCGTCAGCAGGCATTATATGATGGACTGAGTAACCCAGAAGAATTGAATTTACCCATTTCATAAGGAGCTGATTGTTTTGTCTGTCCAAGTAGCGGTGAGTAAGTCGCAAGCAACCACGACGACGTCCAAGCATTCGATCACGATGATCATGGGCATGTGGCTTATCATTGGTTTATTTATTGATGGCTTCGTCCATAATCACGGTGCGGTAGAAACCTTTTTTACACCGTGGCACGCGATTCTTTACTCTGGCTATTTGGCTTGTGCGGTGTGGATTTTTATGATGATTCGTTCGAACAAAATCAGCTCTCAATCGACCTCATGGTTCGCAGCGATTCCCGTCGGCTATAAACTTGGTGTTGCGGGGGTCATTCTTTTCTTTGTAGGTGGGCTTGGTGATATGTACTGGCATACGGTATTTGGGATTGAAAAAAATATCGAAGCCCTGCTTAGCCCTACGCATCTTCTGCTCCTGTCTGGTGCCTTAATGATTCTGACAAGTCCCTACCGTGCGATCAGCGCTGCTGAAAAGGGGACTGCACCGACGTTTCGCCAATTGTTACCGGCGTTAACTTCGATAGGACTAACCTTTACGGTGTTCGCCTTCTTCCTTATGTACGCATGGTCCTTTCGGCAGAATCTATGGATGGCCAGAGGTGAGGATGCTATTGGAAGAGCTGTGGTGGATTTCCTCATTACGACGATGATTCTTGTGATTCCTTTGATGTTTGTATTGCGCAGATGGAAACTCCCGTTCGGTACGGTTACGTTCTTCTTTCTATTTGAGTCGATATTCCTGGCGGTGCTGGACGGATTTAGAGACTCTAGCTCGATTATCATTTTGCTTATCAGCGGTGTGATCGGTGATGTATTATTTCGAGAAATCAAGGAGCGGGACACTGCAGATTGGCGGTATAAAGCTGTCTTCTTTGTACTGCCTGTCTTGATCTGGGGGCTATATTTCGCACATTTGAAATTATTCGAAACGTTGAACTGGTCTCCAGAGCTCTGGGGTGGCTCGATCTTCCTATGTGCACTGTCCTCACTTGGTTTAAGCATTCTTGCAGGGCCGGTTTCATCCGTCAAAAGCCAATGAGATTAAAGCTATTGCCCTTAGCTTGCTTCGTTATACTCCTATCCGCTTGCGGTTCGTCAGGCACCACAACAATTGATATGTCCGATATGTCTGGCATGTCGAGTATGACGATGTCATCGTCATCCGTTACACATCAACATACGAGCGATGCAATTGCTCATTTTTCGGTGGATTCACCGAACTATTTACCGAAAGAGTTATCGAACATCACAATTCTGGTTCAAAATAAATGGAATCGCCCCATCGAGAAGTTCGATGTGATGCACGAGAAGCTCATGCACCTTATTGTGGTTAGCAAGGATTTGTCCTACTTCGAACACTTGCATCCCACCTATGCTGGCGCGGGGCGATTCGATGTCCAAGCGTCCTTCCCAGCTGGAGGTTACTATCAGCTTATTGCTGATTTCACGCCAACGGGTTTAGGGGAAAGTGTGCAGTCCCATTGGTTGACCATTAACGGGAAGGTGCCGAAGGCTGTGAAGCTGCAGCCGGACAAAAGCTTAACGAAGCAGGTCGGTGACAAGGAAGTCACCCTAGCCTTCGATCATCTCATGGCAGGCATGGAGCTGGACATGGTGTTCACGTTTAAGCAGGGAGCTGCCAAAACACCTGTAACGAATCTGCAACCATATCTTGGGAGTGTTGGACATGTAGTTGCCATTAGTGAGGATGGGAACGATTTTGTCCATGTACATCCGACGGATTCAGCAGCGACTTCAGGGCCAACCGCGGCGTTCAAGATTGTATTTCCTTCGAAAGGGATCTACAAAATTTGGGGCCAGTTTCAGCAAAATAACGAAGTGTTCATCGTCCCTTACGTAATTCATGTAAATTTGTAATATAAAAGAAATATAGTAGTCATCTGCCATACATGTAAGTCGGTTATAATAAAAGACGACCCCCTTTTAAAATATAAACCTTTAGGCCCGCAGCCCGTTGCTGTGGGTCTCTTTTTGTCCATCTATGGTACAATAGATTGCATACATCGAATAGGAGTGAGAGAAGAATGACTGCAGGCGTGAATGAGCAGGAGCTTTTACAATTCATCATCAGCAAGACGAAGGCAGATCCGAAACAGATTGAGTTAGTTTTAAAACATGAGAAAGCCTACATCGCCAAAGCGGAACAAGGCTCGAAAGGCGCTGTAGATATCGACAGCGATGATTTGATCGATCATATTCTAGGCCGTCCCGACGTGAAACTAAGTGAGCTTGCGGTGGATACGATTCTGGAAGCCGAGATGGAGTACTTGATGAAAAATGGCATGGCCGGTTACATCGACTAATTTATGATCTAAGGACCCTTACGTAGAGACTATCTATGTGGGGTCTTTTTGTATGTGAAGGGGAAGTAGAGTCACGAGAAGATACTTAAGAGTAACTTAAAAGTTAATTGAATAACGCGTATTGACTTTGATTTCGTACGGATGCATAATGAAAACAGGAATTATTACGTTATTTAGTTAACTTATAAATTATCTAATTGGAGGTTTTCCTTTACCAATGAGCAACCAACCGAGAGCTGAATATCCTAGACCGCAATTTGTACGAGATAGCTGGATCAACTTGAACGGAGAGTGGCAGTTCGAGTTCGACGATGCTTCCATAGGAACGAAAGAAAAATGGCATAAAGGTGAGAAAGCGTTCTCGCAGAAGATTCAAGTTCCTTTTACTTTCCAAAGTCAATTAAGCGGTATTGGCAGTAATGAATTCCACGATATCGTGTGGTACCGCCGCGAGCTGGAGATTCCACAATCTTTTGTCGGTAAACGAATTCTGCTGCATTTTGGTGCCGTGGATTATCTGGCATCGGTTTGGGTGAATGGCATTCTTGTAGCAACTCACGAAGGTGGTCATACGCCATTCCATGCGGATATTACGGAAGCGCTTCAAGCAGGGACGAATATGCTCGTTGTGAAGGCAGTGGATTTTAGCAAAGACGTAACACTACCTAGAGGAAAGCAGTACTGGAAAGCGGATTCCGCAAGTATTTTTTATACAAGAACTACAGGGATATGGCAAACGGTTTGGATGGAGGCTGTTTCTGAGAACGCCTACTTAGATAAGGTAAAGATGACGCCGGATATCGATGCGAAGCAAATCGAAATCAAATATGAAATCGAAGGAATCGACGCTCAATCGACGTCCAAATACCAGTTGAAGGTTGCTATATCTTTTAAAGGCGAGCTAGTTTCAGAAGATGTGTATGGGATTAGGAGCGGGACAGGAGCACGGAAGATACGTTTGAATGATTTTAATGATCATGGGCTTGGCGGATGGTGGACACCAGAGAAACCGAACTTATACGATGTCACGTTCACGCTGCTAGTCGATAATGAGGTTGAGGATGTTGTAGGAAGTTACTTCGGTATGCGCAAAGTTTCGATCGAGGATGGCAAATTGTGCCTGAATAATCGTCCTTATTTTCTGAAAATGGTACTGGATCAAGGCTATTTCCCTGATGGGAATTTGACGCCACCGAGCGACGATGCAATTAAACAAGATGTTGAGCTTACGAAGGCTATGGGCTTCAATGGTGCTCGGAAGCATCAGAAGCTGGAGGATCCAAGATTCCTGTACTGGTGCGACGTACTTGGGCTTGTAGTCTGGAGTGAAGCAGCGAATGCCTATGAGTACTCGGATAAATACGTAGGTCAATTTACCAAAGAATGGATTGCCTCGATGGAGCGTGATTATAATCACCCGTCGATTATTGCTTGGGTACCGCTCAATGAAAGCTGGGGTGTCCCGAACATCCAAATTGATAAACTACAGCAACAGCATGCTTTGACGATGTATCATTTGAGCAAATCGCTGGATCCTATGCGACCTGTTATCTCAAATGATGGATGGGAGTTGGTGACGACCGACTTATTCGCCATTCATGATTATGAGTGGAGGGAAGAGGTCTTGAGCGAGCGTTACAGCTCCAAGGAAAAGGCCGTTCATGCGATGCCGGCGAATCGACGTTTGTTTGTAGAAGGGTTTCCTTATCAAAATCAGCCGATCCTTGTCACCGAATTTGGCGGAATTGCCTACAAGAAGAGTGAATGGGAAGGCTGGGGTTACTCAGGTGCAGATAACGATGAAGACTATGAGCAAAAGCTGCGCGCCGTCATTCGTCCACTCTTGAACTCAGGCGTTGTGCAAGGCTACTGTTATACGCAATTGACGGATGTCGAGCAGGAAATCAATGGGTTGCTAACTTATGATCGCAAGCCGAAGATTCCTGTGGAAATCATCAAGGCGATTAATGATCGTAAGTAACAAAACAAGCCGAGGCTATTACAGCCTCGGCTTTGTTTGTTATGAAGGCGCGCTCGCGTAAGTCGGCAAAATCGACTTATACGCGATCTTCTCGGCTACTCCTCCGAATGTTCAATTCGAATGACGATGACATTTGAAAGCACAGTCCCTTTATGAACGGGCACATTCACTTGGTACTCAAACGTTGCAGGAACTTGAAGCGTGAGACGTCTCGCATTGGAATGATGAATAATCGAAGCATCATAGGTAATTTCACTGGTCGATCGTGGTTGCAGATTGCCTAGGAACAATGGCTGTTTCACATTGACTTCTTGGATGAGAATGCCATTTATCCGCAGGGAGCCCGGAATAAGTGTATTGAGTTGAGAGATCCAGTCGAGCACATTCACCTGATTCGCGGCTAAATTTCCAGTGTTGGCAACTAGAATTTGGTAATGAATGATCGTACCAGGCTCAGCATGACGAGGAGTAGCTGAGAGTAGAACATCCATGATAGGCAGTAAGAGTTCAACGCCCACTAGATTAGCTAACATCTGATTGGAGACGATGCGACCATCTGGCAGTTGATAAGTAAATAGAACATGAGCCTGACTAATTAGCAGCCTCTGATCCAAGGAAATGGCAAACGAATTGACAGTGACTTGGAATTTCACGAGGAATGACTTGTTGGGCTGCAACGTGCCAAGCGGTATGGAGCTTGGGAGAATCTTCTGACTATAGGGAACGCCATCTACGGTAAGACTTCCCACGACATAGAAGCTGCCTTGAGGAATGAAATCGGAAAGCTGAACCTCTGTGGCAATATTGCCATGATTGGTAATGGTAATGTCATACGTCAAAGTATCTCCAAGAGTTGCCTGAGGTTCAAGCACGGATTCAACCACAGTCAGGGCAGGATCGTACACGTGGATCGATATCGTATTCGAAACGATCTTTCCTTTGTCAACTTCGTTGGAATACGTTAAAACGGCTGAATTAACTATGCAATGGGATGTAGGCACGTGCATAATGGTAACTTGAAACTGAAGACAAACTTCCGAATGCGCAGGCATTTCTCCAAGCTTAATACCCACATTCGGATTTGCGGACGGGTAACTAACCTGATCGATTTTGACACTTCCGGGTACAAAGGCAACCCCGGCAGGCAATTCATCTTTAAAAAACGGATGATGGACCGGACAAGCTTCTTCATTCCTTATGGTGAAATAAAAAGTTACGGTGTCACCAACATACGTTGATGTTGTACTAGCATGTTTGGTGAATCTTATTTTCGTTTCTTTGAACGGAATGATGACTGTGTTGGACTTCGAGCTTCCTGAAACATCTCTACCTCCAGGTGTATGAAAGTAATAGACAGTGGTTGCTTGATTCTTAAGGCATCTACTGGCAGGTATTTCGAGAACGATGACTTGGAAGGTAACTTCAATGGTTTGGCATACATGCACGTTTCCAAGTGGAATGCCAGTATCAGGTTTGGCCATCGGCAGCGGGGTATTATCAACGATAACACTGTTTGGAATAAAGGTCGTACCTTCAGGCATGTTGTCAAAAAGGGTAACTTGTGCATCCAAGTTACCCTTATTGGCGATTGTCAAGGTATAGGTGATGATCTGGCCGAGAACGGCCAGATGGGTGTTTGCCTTTTTGAGCACAGTAATAATTGGACCAACCACAGGAGTATCTACAATGTTGGAGTAAGAATGGCTGGTCGAAGTGCCTGAACTGAATCTTACGACAGATTGATTTATAAGGTGATTTGCAGAGTGTGAGTCGGCCGTCATACGACCGTCACCTCGAATATAACCGTGACAAACGCACCGGCAGGAATCGTACCGATTGGAACGCCTGTGCTCGGATTCAGCGCTGGTTTGGATATGCCATCTACTTTTACGCTGCCTGGAATAAAGACGGTTCCTGTTGGAATAGGGTCCGTCAAAACGACGTTATTTACAGCTTCAATGCCGCTATTCGTAACAACGATTGTGTATGTAATCGTGTCGCCAACAATCGCATCAATGGCATTCGTGCTTTTCACAACGGTAACATTAGGTGCTGAAACAGGAATAATCAGAATATTGGAAAGGACGCTTCCTGATAACTGACGACCATCTGGCGGTGAGTACGTATAGTTCGCTGTCGCTTGATTGGATAGAAGTTGAGGAGATGGTAATGCATCGACAGTAACTTCAAGAGTAATTTTAACATCGACAGAATCACCTGGTGCAATAGTACCCGCGTTGATTCCTGTTGATGGGTCTACGCCTGGCTGAGTAACCCCATCGATGATGACGCTGTTAGGAACAAATGCCGTACCCGATGGGATGGAATCAAACACAGTAGCGACAGCCGGAAGATTTCCAGCATTATGGAGCGTTAGGGTGTAAATGATCGTATCGCCAACTGTGGCATTGGTTGTACTCGCGCTTTTCAGAACCGAGATAATCGGCTGATAGACTGGAATAATAACGGTGTTCGAGAAGGCTGATGCGGCGAAAGCGCCAGTTGTAAAGCTGACGGACGACTGATTGCTTAATTGCTGGGATGGTGGTAAAGCCGTTACGGTGACATTGAAGTTGACCGTTACCATGTTGCCAGGCAGAATGGAGCCAAGTGAGATGCCGTTCGCTGGATTTGCATTTGGTGCTACAACACCATTAATCGTGACGCTGCCAGGAATGAACGCTGTGAAAGCAGGAAGCTGATCAAAAAACTGCACATTGTTGACGGTAGATATACCACTATTTGCGATGGTAGCGGAATAAGTAATCGTATCGCCAACGACAGCATCGGTTGCTGTCGATGATTTGACAATCGTGACGTTAGGAGCGGAGACAGGGATGTTCACGGTATTGGAATTGATGGCCCCAGTTAGTACACGACCATCAGGTGGAGTAAAGGTGAAGTTGGCCGTTGCTATATTCGTTAGCAATTGCGGATTCGGTAAAGATACAATTACAACACCAAAGGTAACGATATCGGTAGCACCTGGCTGTGAAGTGAACGGAATGCCGACAGCAGGATCTGCTCCTGGTTGTGTCATGCCATTCAGGACGACACTGTTCGCTTGGAACATCGTACCGTTCGGAATCGTATCAACCAAGGATACGGATGCAGGATAATTACCAGTGTTCGAGACGTTGATTGTGTAAATAATCAGATCGCCAATCGTGGCGTTAGTCGTACTAGAACTCTTCACAGCAGCGAGAATCGGTTGATAAACAGGTGTTGTAATCGTGTTGGAGAACGTAACCGCTGAGAAAGCGCCAGACGTGAAACTGACTGTTCCATAGTTGTTCAATTGCGCAGGATCAGGTAAGGCCGTTACTTGGACATTAAATGTAATCGTGACCGTCGCACCCACTGCGATGGTGCCAAGACTAATCCCTGCCACAGGATTCGGTGGAACGGGAGGAGTTGGTGCTCCTGTAATAACAACACTGCCTGGAACGAACACTTCTCCAGTAGGCAATGGATCTGAGAAAACGACATTATTGATAGGAGCAAGACCATTGTTGGTGATAACGAAGGTATAGGGAATGATATCGTTAACGACAGCATCTGTAACCGTAGTGCTTTTGACAATGCTGACATCAGGAGAAGAAACAGAAATCGTAACCGTATTCGAATTCGTGCTTCGATTGAATATCCGACCATCTGGCAGCGTAAACGAATAAGCAGCCGTTGCGGTGTTAGTTAGAAGTTGTGGGTTTGGCAGTGAATCAATAATGATGGAGAAACTGACGGGAACTGTTGTCCCAGGATTAACGGTACCGATGGAAAAGCCTGTTGCAGGGTCGGCACCTGGCCAAGGCAGATTGCCAACGAATACGCTGTTCACAAGAAATGTCGTATTAGAAGGAATCGTATCAGTAATGAACACATCAGTTGCATAATTGCCTGTATTCGATACATTTAGGGTGTAGACAACGGTATCTCCAACCGTGGCATTCGTCGTGTTAGCACTTTTGAGAACAGCGATAACAGGCTGATAAATAGGTGTTGTTATCGTATTGGAAGTGGTTGTGCTCGAGAACGCACCGGATGTAAAGCTGACTGCTGAAAAATTATTGAATTGTGCAGGACTTGGCAATGAAGTAACGACGACATCGAAGGAAACGGTAACGGTTGCGCCTGCGTTAATCGTACCAAGAGTTACGCCAGTAGCCGGATTCGGTGGGACGACAGGCGTAGGTGCGCCGATGATAACCACGCTGCCTGGAACAAAGGTACCTCCTGTTGGGATTTGGTCAGAGAAGGAAACATTATTGATTGCAGTAATACCACTATTCGTTATGAGTGACGTGTAAGTGATAGTGTCACCAACAGTTAGCGCTGTGGATGTTGTGCTTTTAGCTACTAGAACATTCGGTGAAGAGACAGGGAATGAAACCGTGTTGGACGTAGACGTTCGCGTAACAACACGACCATCCGGTGGAATAAATGTGTAGGTGGCAGTTCCTGTATTACTGATTATTTGTGGACTAGGCAGGGTGTTAATGATAACCGAGAAGGAAATTGTTTTGGAGCTGCCGGCTGCAATCGTTCCAGCATTAATGCCAGTAACAGGATCAGCACCTGGCTGTGGCGTTCCATCTACGAGTGCACTATTCTGAACGAACGAGGTTCCAGCTGGAATCGAATCTGTTACGATGACGTCAGCTTGAAGATTCCCTGTATTCGTCGCTAAAATACTGTAAACAACGGTATCTCCAACTGTTGCATTTGCCGTATTGGCAGATTTCACCAACGTAAAATTAGCTTGAGTAACAGGCGTAACAACATTATTGGAAGAGGATGAACCAGAGAATGTTCCAGATGTGAAGCTGACACTGGATTGATTAATGATTTGTGGCGTTGGCATTGTGATTTTCACCTCAAATGTCACGGTAACTGGCGTATTGGGAGCCAGAGTACCGATTGGAATACCGGTGGACGGATTCGTGTTAGGCGAGGGTACGCCATTCACGATGACGCTTCCGGGAATGAATGAAGTGCTTACATCGGCAATGCTGGTCAAAATAACATTGTTGACGTTCGCAACACCTTGGTTGGTGACCACAACGGTGTAGATAACCGTGTCACCTTGAATCGCAGTGCTCACATTGGCAGTTTCCATCACCACGACGTTGGGAGCAGATACAGGGATCGATACCGTATTGGAACTGCCTGTTCCGGAGAGAGAACGCCCATCAGTGAGCGTAAATGTGTAGCTAGCTGTACCTTGGTCAACTAATTGCTGCGGGCTAGGCAGCGATTCTACAGTCACCAAAAAGGAGACATTCCTAGTACTACCTGCCGAGATGGTGCCGATAGGGATTCCGCTTACAGGGTCAACGCCTGGCAATGGTGCATTATCGACACTAACACTGTTCACGAGAAAGGAACTGCCAGCAGGAATATTATCAAAAATCGTAACAATTGCTGCTGTACTTCCGGTATTACGTACTTCAATTGTGTACGCAATGATATCGCCAATAACCGCTAAGGATTGACTAGCACTTTTGGTGAGAGAAATGATCGGCTGTTCGATGTAGGTGATGACGGTATTCGAAAAAGTTGCCCCAGAAAATGCGCCAGAAGTGAATGAGATACTGGCATGGTTTTCAGCCTGTGGCGGGTTGGGGACGGATGTGACAGTTCCACGAAAAACGACATGAGAATTGAGGCCAGGATTTAGAGAACCTAGCGTGTAACCAGACGTGGGGTCTGCCGTAAGTTTGGGAACACCATCTACGCTCACACTTCCGGGTAGGAAGGTAACACCATTCGGAAGCGCATCATTAATTACCACATTGGTAACTTGAACTACACTATTGTTAAGAATATCGAGGGAATAGATGAGAACATCGCCAATAGCTGCATAGGTCAGGTTTATGGTCTTAGTAACCAAAACATTCGGTGCAGAGGCAGGAATGTCGATCGTGTTGGACGTGGCACTTCCTGACAATATTCGCCCATCCGGTGGTTGATACGTGTAATTGGTAGTAGCCAAATTCGTGAGTCGTGGCGGCGATGGCAAGCTTTGCAAGACAACTTGGAAGGTAATGACCGTTGTTCCGGATGCTGCTAGTGAACCTGCGACGATGCCCGTAGCAGGATTCGAACCTGGGCTTGAAACACCATTTATCGTAACACTGCCTGCTACAAACGAAGTTGATGCGGATATAACATCGAAGATCGTTGGTTGCACAGTGATATTACCTTGATTGCTAACCGTAAGTGTGTAGGTCAGTGTATCGCCTACTGTAGCGTTCGTGCTATTCACACTTTTGGCTATCGAGACTTGGGGTTGAAAAACAGGTGTTGTAATCGTATTGGTTAACGAAGTTCCATTGAATGTACCTGACGAGTAAGAGACTCTTGCCTGATTAGATAATTGTCCTGAGGGTGGCAAGGAGACAACATTCACTTGGAAGGAGACCGTAACAGAACTCCCCGCAGCAATCGATCCAACACCAATTCCCCCATCTGGAACAGCGCTTGGCTTTGCAATTCCACCGACGAGTACACTTCCTGGAACGAATACAGCTCCCGTTGGTAACGTATCTGTCAGAACAACATTTGTAACGCTCTCTACACCTGAATTTGTGATTACAGTGCTGTATGTAAAAGTGTCGCCAACAACGGCATCGACTACTGGTGTGCTTTTGACTGCGCCCACGCTCGGTAATCGAACGGGGATTGTGAGTGTATTGGATTCTGCAGAGCCAGAAATCGTGCGGCCATCTGGTGGTTGGAACGTATATGTACTATTCGCTTTATTAATGATTTGTGAAGGCGAAGGGAGTACGAGAAGTAGAATATCGAAGGTAACGGTTGATGTTCCACCGGCGGCTACTGTCCCGATGTTGACTCCTGTCACGGGATTCGCACCAGGGATGGTGACGCCATTTACCTTAAAGCTGTTTGGAACATAGGATGTACCCGAAGGAATATTATCCGTAATGGTGACATTCGCTCCGATATTCCCTGTATTGGCGACTTGCAGTGTATACGTAACAGTACTGCCCACGGAACCATTGGCTGTGTTTGCGGATTTCACAATACCAATTTTGGGTGCATAAATGGGCGTAGTTACGGTATTCGATGGAATTACACCTGTAATTACAGGCCCCCCAGCGACACTTTGGAACGTAAATGCAGCATTCGCCATATTCCCAATCTGTTGAGGTGTCGGAATACTGGTGATCGTAGCTTTATATGTCACGATAATCGATGTACCGAAAGCAAGTGAGCCAAGCGGGGCGCCGGCAGTAATATCATAGGTGGGTTTGGCAACTCCAGCTACCGTAACGCTTCCAGGCACGAAGGTTGATCCCACGGGCAATGCATCGGACAAAACAATACTAGCCGCGCTGGCAGTTCCCGTATTGCTCGTCGTAACGGTATAGGTGATGGTATCGCCTAGAATGGCTCCAGTCACATTGGCGCTTTTGGTGACATTAATTTTGGGTGCATTAATATCTACCTGAATCCCATTGCCGTTCACCACATAGGCGTCCCCAGAGGTCGTTAATTGCAGTACGGCTGAGGACTGATTGTTAATGAGTCGTGCTGATACATCAATGTTGGTGATATCCCAACCTTGCCGTCCCCCGCTAATATTGGTACCAGGCGTTCCATTAATTTGATTGGAAGATCCGAAAGTACCTGTCGTATTAAGGTTTCCTGCGTCATTATTGATTTGCGAGGCAAAGAAGTTATTGGCAAAGTTGTTGGGTCCAGACAATGCGACTAATGAAGCGGTTGTAGGACCGAATAGAGCTTGGTCCCCTGTTCGATTGGCATCTCCTTCCTGGGCGCTGAATAACGCTCTGCCGCCTAAAGCTCCCGTAACTGGTGTAGCAAACCCCGTAATAGTTGTGTTGACAGGTGGTGATGTGGATTGTACGAGTACAGCACCAACGCGTAACGACATATTGCGAAAAGGCAAACTGGTGTTCTGGTAAATGACGGCAAGTGTCCAGCCAGCGTGGTTGGCAGTGGGATCATTGTTAACCACGATAGTTCCGACAACATTACCTGTAGTGTAAGTACCTGCCATTCCTTGATGGACTAATGTCGTGACATTGGCTGATCTGACATATCCAAGTGCCCCGTTGCCTAAGTCGAATTCATTCTTCGTTGCGTTGTCTGGCGTGATACTGGAGGTCCCTGAGGGTGTGGTAAAGGTGACCGCATTGTTAATAAAAGCAGTTAAGTTAACGTTGCCATTCACGTAAGAACCGCCCCAGATTAACTCAGCGTACAATATGGTGCTCCCAGCAGGAAGATTTAGTATGGCAGATGAATTGTTGAGCGTATATTGACTGGTTGTTCCTGATGGATAGGTTCCAAATTTGAGAGCTGTATTGGTCGTGATAAAAGCACCGATGCTGTCCTGGGTTCCCGGTTGGCCTGTAGTATCGGAACGGCTTAGACCAAGCGTATTTCCGGTGAACGTAATCGCGCCAGTTGCGTTGAGTGTGGCCCTGACGACGAGAGCTATGATCGTCACCCCCTAGTATTTGTACCGTTCCTTCCTTATTGGCGAGTAAACGGTGTGGTGATGGAAAGTAAAATAGGCCGATGGTCTTAAGATATGAGCAAAAACCGAAAACATGATCAACTGCAGATGAAAAATGTTACTTGTTTGTGCGGGGTTTCTTCTTAACCGTTTGTATTGTTTTTTTGGCTGGTTTTATTGACTCATAGAAAGAAGTTGGATTCACAGGTGAATCTTTTTTGGACAGAGGGGTGGTACCGAATTCTTCGAAACTTTCCCACACGTCGGGTGATTTTTGACGTCGGAGGGAAGGGACCCAGTGGGGTTCATCATACTTTTTTAGGCAGATCCGATGCCAATCATCTATGCGTAAGTCATTCTTAACGACAACGAAATGATACATGATTTCGCTAATCAGATTGGGTTGCACGTATTGCAACATGTCCAATTCATCCTGTTCATATAACGTGGTTGAAAAAGGCGGCTCATAGAAAAACTCCATGCGAACGAGGCGGAAATCAAAAGGAACTACATGCTCAAGGTACTCAGGCACAGGTGGGCAAATCGGACTGCCAGCTGGTTGAAGAAAGGTGTTTGTCAAATAGCGAGGCGTATATTCATCGAATTTTTGCTTCAAGTACGGATTCGACGTATGACGAAAATGATGAGCATAAGGGGAGAGAATGCATACAATCGCTTTGTGCGTACAAATCCGATAAAGCTCGGACATGACAGCGAATAAATCAGTTACATAGGGAAGACTGCGACTAGCCATGACAAATTCCACGGAATTATCGGGCAATGGAATGCCCTCGTTTATATCACATACCAAATCAACGCCTGGCAGCTCGGCGCGATCAATACCGTAGAAGTTCAAATGCTTGTGGTGACCGCAACCAAGATCGATATGCAAAGTGATTCCCCCTAACCAAGTATAAAAGTCATCTGCCATATAATGTATGTCCAGATTCCCACACAGACTCTGCGTCTGCCTAGCTATGTGAAATATTGAAACCTGTGCCTAAACACAAAAAAACGCCGTCCCTCCTGGCGGAGCGGACGACGTTTATGATAGTTACCCTTTAACAGCGCCGATCATGACGCCTTTCACGAAATACTTTTGAACGAACGGGTAGAGGATCAGAATCGGTACAGAGGCAACCATGATGGTGGCATACTTGATCGTTTCTCCGATCTGGTGTTGATCGGCAGCATTGGCGCCGGAAGACATCATATCCGTGTTATTAGCTATTAATATTTCCCGAAGGGTGAGCTGAAGCGGGTACAGTTCTCGATCTTTTAGGAAGATTGAAGCCCAGAACCATCCATTCCATTTCTCAACGGCATAATACAAGATCATAACCGCGATAACGGGCATGGAAAGCGGGATAATGATTTTAAATAGGATAACGAAATGGTTAGCACCGTCCATTTTGGCTGACTCTTCCAAACTCTCGGGAACGGCCATAAAGGCAGTACGCATTATAATTAAGTTAAACGTGTTGACGGCGAATGGTAAAATGGTAGCCCATAAGGAGTCGATTAGTCCGACACCTTTAACAACAAGATACATCGGAACAAGTCCACCGCTGAAAAACATGGTTAGAATTACGATGAAAATAAACACTTTGTTCCACATGACATTTTTACGGGAGAGCACATAGGCCCCTAATGCCGTGACTATGAGGTTGGTCGTAACACCAAAGACAAGAATAAATAAGGTGTTGCGGTAGCCTTGTAATATCGATGGATTTTTAAATACATTGTGGTAAGCTTCCAGACTGAAGCCCAGCGGGCGATAGAGCAAGCCTTTATGGGTGATAAGTTGCGCACCGTCGCTAATGGAAGCGAAAGTGACATAGATGAGCGGATAGAGTGTAACAATCACTAATAAAATCAATAGAACATGGTTCACGGTGTAAAACACGCGGTCTGAATAGCTGGTTTTCATCTAAGTCCCTCCTTCACTACCATAAGCTATTTTCACTAACTCGTTTACTAATTTTGTTGGCAGTTATGAGTAAAGCTAAATTGATTACGGAATTGAATAAACCAACCGCCGCACTATAGCTCCAACCAAATTCGAGCAAACCTTTGCGATAAACGAAGGAAGAAATAACATCAGCCGTATCGTAAGTACTAGGATTGTAAAGTAAGATAATTTTCTCGAAACCTACGTTGAGCAAATTCCCCATTCGAAGAATGAACATAATCGATATGGTTGGTAGAATACCAGGTAATGTGATGTGCCAAATGGATTTGAGTCGTGAGGCTCCGTCCATTTTCGCGGCTTCGTATTGCTCTTGATCGATGCCCATGAGTGCTGCTAAATAAATGATGGATTCCCAGCCAATTTTTTGCCAAATTTCAGACAACACATATATGGTTCGAAACAGCTCAGGCTTCTGCAGCATCGCTGTATCATTCGCGCCAAAATAAGTCAGTAACGTATTCACTACACCGCCGTTATTTGTAAAATCTTTAATCATCCCGGCAATGACGACTAGCGAGATAAAGTAAGGCATGTAAGTAACCGTTTGCACAAAACGTTGGAATCTTTTATTCGCCAGCTCATTAATGAGAATAGCTAAAATAATCGGGGCAGGAAATTCAAAACATAACGTATAGAGTGATATCAGAACTGTATTTTTGAGAATGCGCCAGAAATAATAACTGGTAAAGAAATCATGGAAGTTTTGGAATCCGATCCAGGGGCTGCCAAGTATCCCTTTAATCGGGGTGTACTCTTTGAACGCAATGATGGCTCCATACATCGGCGCATAGTGGAAGATAAAGTAGTAAGCCAGGACGGGAACCATCATCAGATACAAGTATTTATTCAATAGAAAATCGCGTTTAAAGCGTACAGAAAAGCTAGCCTCCGCTGTTTTACGCATCATATCTCTCCTTTCGCCGAGGAAAATGAATCCATGGAGATGAGGAGCTTGTGCTCCTCATCCCCATGTTAGATTCTAACGTTTGTTATAACGATCTAAGGATGCTTTCTTGATTTCGATTGCACGGTTCAATTTTACGGAATTGAATTTCTCCATATACTTGTCAAAGCTTTCAACCGGCTCTGTTCCCAGGATGATTTTCAGAGTCATTTCATCAACGATGGTGTTCAGATCTGTCATGATTTTAGCAAGCTCTGTACTTTCTTCTGGAGTTGCTGTAATTGGCGGCAATTTGTGCTTATCTACATCGGTTTTGGACCACGTGGTTAAAGCGTCTCGTTGTGTTTGCAAGGCCAGATATTGTTCGATATAGCGTTTATCCTGAATGAAAGGACCATTGTAGTTACCGCGGATATACATGGACATTGCTTGTGCTGGAGCTAATTTATCCGGATTTTTCATAAGCAAATCTGTGTATTTCGGATAGTTATTTTCCATATTATAGGAAACCCCAGGAGTTCCGAAGTTGAAGAATAGAGCGCCTTCGGTCGAATAACCATAATCAAGCAGCTTAGCAGTAGTTTCAATGTTCTTGGAAGTAGCTGTAATCGCTACAGATCCGCCGGGTGCATTCGCAGGGTCCTTTTGACTGTACATCGCGATGTCACCTTTTTTGAGAACGGGATATGGAGCTGCGATCAGCACACCTTTAGGATCTTTAGCTGAAATAAGCGGCTGCCATTTACCAATACCGCCACCAGCATTCCCTACAGTTACACCAGTAGCTCCTGACGCGATGTTCGCATCTAGGGATTTGCTGTCTGCCGTTGCAAAGTTCTTATCAATCAAACCTTCCGCATACCATTTGTGGAAAGTCGCAAGGAAGTCTTTGTAACCTTTCTCGGCAGGACCGAATTTAATCGCGCCTTTATCATCCATGTAGAAATCACGTGTGACACCGAAAGCACTTGCGAATGCACCGTTAGCCAATTCGTTGAATGGTCTAGGAACACTAACGACAGAGAAGGAAGCTGTAGCACCTTTTTTCTCTTTGAAAGCTTTGAGAGTGGTATACCACTCGTCAATCGTTTGAGGAACAGGAAGTCCTAATTCGTCCAACCAGTCCTTACGTACGATAGGTCCTTGGAAAACGCGCAGCAAATCGTCGCCGCGGATGAATGGGAAGACATAATAACTGCCATTGTCTGTTTTGACTTGCTTATCAATTTCTGGATGTTCTTTGAGATATTTCTTCAGGTTCGGTGCAAATTTATCAATGGTATCATTCAATTTGAGAATATATCCGTCTTTGATCGCTTTTTCAGGTCCGCCTGGGAATTTACCTTGGAAATCATATTCAATCATATCCGGTAAATCACCAGTTGCTAACATGACGTTAATGGCTTGATCCGCTTGGTTGGTCGGAGGTGCAGTAAACTTCATAGTAACGCCGGTGACTTTTTGCCAATTTTGAAAAAATGGTGTATCTGCATGTGTCCCTTTGACACCTGTTAAGTTCCCAGTAACCTCTCCCCAGTAGGTTAAGGTTTTGTCAGTTTTGAGCGGATACGTAACGGCTGCGCCAGCGGCTGGTGCTGTTGATGTTTTTGTCGCATCTGCTGATGCTGCTGGATTAGGCGTATTTGTCGTGGAAGAGTTGGATGAACA
Organism: Paenibacillus allorhizoplanae; assembly: GCF_927798215.1. NCBI lineage: Bacteria > Bacillati > Bacillota > Bacilli > Caryophanales > Paenibacillaceae > Paenibacillus > Paenibacillus allorhizoplanae. The sequence goes on along the minus strand of NZ_CAKMMW010000003.1, from coordinate 258,016 downwards.
GGCAACAACTAAACTTCCCATTAAAGATGTGGTTACCAACATGGTGAACATTTTTTTACTGTTTCTTTTCATGTGTTGACCTCCTCAAAGTTTTTTGCCACATGTCTGGCAACGAAAGCGTGACTGGTGTTTCGCCAAATTGGCTGGCAGATGAGCTAATCTAAGCTAAGCTAAGCTGTACTGAGAAATTGACCAGAAAAACAGGCTTCGGAAGTCTTGGAATGTTGTTGCCTGTGCTATACCTCAACTATATGGTAACGCTTACATGATTGAAATCTCGAATATATCCAATATCGTCTTGATAAATACCGAAAGAATCTACAAAATATCCAATTCCTTCACGAAAAAAGCCAATTTCGGGGGTGAAAAGCGCTTATTTCAAGAAAATAAGAGCGGTTTCCCGCTCCTATCTCAAACTATCACCTAGTTATTTCCTTCCGTTACTTCTCAAGCATTTCCTTATATTTACCTGGCGTAATGCCCTCGACTTTCTTAAATACACGAATAAAAGCGTTAATATCATTAAACCCGACCCCATATGCAGCATCGCCAACGGATTGTTCTTTCCCTTTGAGCAGCTGCTTAGATTTCTCAATCCGCACTTTATTGATCCGATCGAGTAAACCTTCTCCTACATAATCCTTGAAGAGTTTGGATAAATACGTGGCTTTGCGATCAAAATGACTGCCAATCATCGTTACATTCAAGTTTACATCCGTGTAATTGTGTTCAATATAGGTATTGACTTGCTCCACGAGCTGTTGAAGTGCTTTCTGCTTCGTTATTGAATTCGCATGTTGCCGCTTAGCGGCCGTATACGCACAGACTTGTGTAAGCATGTCATCTAGCTGGAGCTCCATATCTTGGACGGTTTTTGCGTTCAATAGGCGATCCAGCTGCTTCGGATTGCGAATGAAGAAGCTTTCCTGCATCCCGCCAGTGTCGTTAAGACTTTTCATTATCGTAGTCACTAAGCCCATCATTAAACATTTGGTTAAAGAGACGGAAATACCTGAGCCTTCATAATTTTTCTCCATGACCTCACGAAGAATTTGGCGAGCATCTGACAGTTCTCCGAACTTCAATGCATTGAGGAATTGTTGCTCCACGCCCATTGGATAATAATAACCTGAAGGATTCTCACAGTGTGTATGAGGTTTGAGATCATTGTAGGCGAGAATTTCATGTCCACCCATGACAAGCTTGTAAGTCATCGCATCCAAGGCTTCCAAGAAAGCTTGCGGAACACTTGAAATGTGCTCATTCACGTTACTTATTGCAATAGTGAGATGGATATCATAGGTGGAAGCAAGGAACGTTTGCGCTTCTTCTGCTATTCGCAGTAACTCCTCTTTGGCGCTGTGGCCATCCTCCATGGACAGGTTCACTAAGCACGCAAGTGTATCTTCAATTTCTGCGACATAGCCGCGGTGTCGCTGTGAGACTAGTTCTTCAACCACATTACTTACGATAAATTGAAGCAGCTTCCACTTCTCCTCGTCAGGCGTGTTTGTAATGCGTTCGAAGAACGCTTCACTTTTATCAGTGACGAAGAGCATGACCGCAAATTCTTTCCGATCTAGCTTCATATCAAACGTTGTTAAGGCTTCGGCAATAGGTATTTTACCGTCAAGTTTACCTTTCAACAGCTTTTCTACGAAATGAGACCGCACGATATGCCGGTGTTGTTCGACTTTGCTTTTGAAATCAGCCATCTCAATTAACGTACTATCCACGGCTTCCTGAATGAAATGAAATTCATTGTAGGTTTTGCTGGATTCTATGGACTGCTTCTTCGAGAAAGCGTGTACCAAACGCCGAACAGGGTTGTAATTTCTTCGAAGGAAAAAGAAGGTCAATATACCTCCGCCTAGCAAGCTAATCAACATGCTTAGATAGGTCAGATTGCGGATATGTGAGGCTTTCTGCCAATAGGTTGTGCTAGGCATGATCGAGATGTATTTGAGCTTGGAACGCGGCGATTGAATATTAAACACTTCATATTTCTCGCCATCGTTACTTTTAAAATAGAAATTCGTTGCTTGATCCAGGTTCGCATAAGGGAAATCCACGGGCATCGTGCCTTCCGAGCTGGACGCTAGAACTTGATTCTGTTCATTCAGAATAAGGACATGCCCTTTATTGAAGATTTCCATGTTTTGAATAGCTCCAAGAATGCGGGATTGATCGATCATGATGACATTCGTTGCGAGCGGTTGGTCATGTTCAAAGGGATACGTGCTAATATACGCAACTGTTTTCCGAAGACTATTATCGTCGCCAATCCGGTACATCGGGATGAATCCTTTGAAATTGCTGCGAGTCATAATCGATTGCCAGGAAGAGAAGGGGAAATCATCGCTTTTGTGCAGCGTCTCGTAAGCAAAATCTTTCGAACGAACGGTCGTTGGGAGTATGACAGACTGATTCTTGTTCAAGTACACATAAAAAGAGTCGATTAAGGGATAAGAGGTTTTGTACATAGAGAAGCTCTTTGCAATTTGATAGGTATCATAAGGGAGATCTTTCGGATAGGTTTCATATTTATTCGAGTAGAGCAACTCTTGTACATTCACATTCCATGTGATTTCAAAATTGAGCTGTTCCATCGCTTTGAATTGGTTATCCATGACTTCGCGGACTTGCTTAAGCAAGGAGTCATTCGCTTGTTGAATTTCTTCCTTTAATGTACGGTTGGACTCTACATATAGTAAAAGACCTATCACGACAGGAAGCAGGAGGATGACAATATAGGAAATTAACCAGGTTAAGACGATACTTTGTCCATTAAAAATGAGCTTTTTCCGCATAGGTAAGGCCCCCTTGGCATTCTACTTGTCATATGAGCACTGAGAAGTAGGTATGAATGCGCTCTCATTCTATTGTATTTCCTTTCCTTCGTCTACGTCAACGAGGGAAAGGAGCTTTTTTCGGTGGGTTTATTCCAGTGTTTTAAAACGCTGCTTGCCAAAGAAAAAATAAAATAAAAATGAAATAACGGAGTATACAACGGCTGTGATGCAAAAGGCGTAGGCATATCCGAAATAACTGCCGTATCGGAAGACGAGGCCTGTACTAATCGGTGATGCGATAAACCAACCGAGGTTGAATACCGCTTCGCCAGAGCTTGAGGCTAGTCCGCGAAGCGAACGATGGACATAGCTCATTTTGATCGAATTATAAAAAGGATTTGCCGCATTCATTAGTGCTTGGCGGAATAGATAGCCACCGGACGATAAAAAAAGGTTAGCTGAAAAAGCGGTGATGAGCAGAAAAGGAATCGAACTCAACTGCAGATAGACGACGGATTTCACCTCACCATAACGCTTGGCTATCATAGGCCCAATTAAGAAGGCTACGCCAGTAGCAGCTTGTCCTAAAGCAACGATGATACCAATCGCGGATTTCGATGCCTCAAAGCGATCTTCAAAATACACATTGAGATAGGGAACAATCATTCCGCCGCCAAGTGAGGAGAGTAGTCCAAGCAAACAGAATATCGCGATGACTTGGATAGATGTTTTATGCTCACGCCAAGTGGCTTTCCAACTCAAAGATTCGCGGTGCGGTGTATCTTCTTCCTTCTCGAGATCACTTTTTTCAAAAAGAGACATCGGAATGACACCCAGTGCTGCGATGGCGACGCCAATGAGCAAGGTATATCGTAAGCTATGAATTTCGTCTAAGCCAATTAAGAATTGGAAGAAATCACAAAGCACACCACCGATGGCAATGCCAATGACATTGGCGAGCATAACCAAAGCCATATTGAGTGAAAACAGATGAACCCGCTGCTGAGGCGTGGAGTTATTCGCCATGAACGGCAGAATTGTCGCGGAGACGACAGCTAGCGCCATGCCCCCTAAGAAAGCGGAAATCAGCATGCCTTCATGGAGTTGAATGAGTGATCGTGCGGTCAGTGCGGCAATTGTAAAAATGAGACCGAAAGAAATGACGCGCTTAGGGCCGAAGCGATCGTTCATGATGCCCGCCGGGATGAGGATGATGGCCGCGGCCAAAGCTGTCATCCCTACGATGCTGCCTACCATCGTTTGCTCATAGCCCAAGCTTCTTACATAGAGGTTGTACACAAGCCCAAACATGCTAATGCCCAAGTTCCAAACAAAATTGAACCAGAAAAATAGCTTAATATTTCGGCTATAGCCTTCGAGTTGAAGCTTCCATTCGCGTAGTAGATTGGTCATGCGATATTCCTGCCTTTGTATTTTGTGTCTAAATTGCAATCGCTTTGTCTATTCTACCACTGGTAAATACTTTTGAACACGGGAAAGACTTGATATTCGATGCGATCTGTATAATAATAAGTAGTCTAATCTACGAAGCAGGGAGCACATAATTGAAATGTCTACAACAACGAGTATTGTAACGGAAGAACAGAAACCAGAAGTTGAACAGATTGAGATTTGGAAATGTAAAGCAACAGAATGTAAAGCTTGGGTTCGCAAAGAATTCGTAACGGAAGCTTTACCAACTTGCCCGCTTTGTAAAACACAGATGGTACGCAGCTACAAGCATGTACCGGTAGCAGCTAAAAAAGGAAATAAAAAGTTCCTTGTAGGAAAGAAACGGTTTTAATCGGAATTATTGATAATTTCTACTAAATAATAGGTCAAGATCAAGAGCATCTTCAGCGAGGCGTGAAGAGTGATGCTCTTGGTCTTTTTTTATGGAAAGAATAGCAATAGACAAGCATAGCATGGTAACGAGGGGGAGATGCTGTGATTGGGCCTACGATAAATGTGAGTGATGATACAGAAGTCATGTTGAAAGAGTTGCAAGATAGAAAGATGAAATGGGACAATTTGAAAAAAATGCAACCCATTCTATCGATCGCGACAGGGGCAATCTTATTAATGGCCATTTATATGTTATATCGACAAGTCATCGTCCGTTCGGGCGGTAACGCCATCATGGTATTAGATTTGCTCATTTCGAATAAACTGTTATGCGGCTTGTTGCTCGCATGTATCACGCTGTTTCTGTATGCCTCTAATCGGTCGCGCGAAACAGAGAAGGCGAAGAGTAAATATGAAGATTTACGCATAGAAGCGATTGAACGTTTGGAGGCTTCCTGGTTGAAAGATGTGAAGTCAGAAGCAAGAGACCAAATTTCGAGCTTCCTTTCCAAGGAACATGATATTAATATAGTCTATAAGAATTGATTTGAAAGAGTGGGGGAGCAAGGAATACAGATGAGATATATTTGTCGCTACATAGATGAAGGTAGTCGTGTGAAATGGGAAGATGTACAAGTTGGTTACTTGCGTGATGTGGTGTCGGCGGATGCACCGAGACTGGAAACCCGCTTTCGAGCATACTGGACTGCGGAGAGTCTGCACATTCGATACGACTGTGAGGATGACCATGTGGTGTCGACGATGACACGGCGTGACGATCCTCTCTACGAGGAGGACGTAGTAGAAGTGTTCCTTGACCCATTCGGCGGCGGCACGACCTATTACGAGTTTGAAGTAAGCCCGCGGGGTGTCTTGTTCGATGCGTTGATTCATAATAAGCTGGATGGGAACAAGGATGTGGATACCTCGTGGATTGCGGAGGGATTCCAAGCCGAAGTCACACCAAGTAACGAAGACGGATGGCTCGTCTATGATGTGCGGATCCCATTCGCGGATTTGGATGACGCAGGGGTGCCTCATTCCGGAGCGGTCTGGCATTGGAATGTATTCCGTATCGATGATGATCGCGATGGCGTTCGGCATTATTCAGCCTGGTCGCCTACAGGGATCGTTAATTTTCATGTTCCTCAGCAATTTGGGGAACTTGTGTTTGTTAAGGAATAGACTCCTGCTCCTCTTTATGGGGAGCGGGATTTTTTTAATTGTGAAATTGACTTATGTAGCTTCAAAGGCCTAAGTCCACGCGGCGTAACTCGAAAAAATCGACTTACGCAAATAGCCTAACTAAATCGATCAAATCAACGAAAAAATCGACTTCCAGACGTTGCAAAGCCAAGCTGCGCCTGTGTAAGTCGAAATAATCGACTTACACACGTCCCGCCGCTGCGACTCACTCCACTCGCAACACTTCGTGTAACTGCTGCCAAGCCCAATCCAGCTCATCCTTCGTGATCACAAGGGGAGGCGCCAAGCGAATAATATGCTCGTGTGTTTCCTTGCACAGCAGGCCTTTATCCTTCAATGCTTCGCAGAATGGCCGGGCCGGGACCGTCAAATCGATCCCGATGAATAAGCCGCGGCCGCGAATTTCCTTAATGAGCGGATTCTCGATTTCCTGAAGCCGCTTCAGGAAATAAGCCCCCAGCGCATCGGAACGCTCTGCGAGCTGTTCCTGCTCCAACACCTCAAGTGCAGCAATCCCGACGGCGCAGCCGAGCGGGTTGCCACCGAACGTCGAGCCGTGCGAGCCCGGCTCGAACACCTCAAGGACCTCCCGATCTCCGGCTACGGCCGAGATCGGAAAAACACCGCCGCCAAGTGCTTTGCCCAGCACATACAGGTTCGGCGTGACGCCTTCCCAGTCACTGGCAAAGCGGCGGCCGGTACGGCCGAATCCCGTCTGGATTTCGTCCGCAACGAACAATACCTGATTCGCCTTGCAGAGCTCATAGCTTTCCCGCAGAAACCCTTCCTGCGGGATTACAATGCCAGCTTCCCCCTGAATGGGCTCGACAATAAACCCGGCGGTGTTCGGCCCAATCGCCTCCCGCAATGCATCGACATCGCCGTATGGAATCATCCGGAAGCCTGGCGTGAATGGCCCGAAACCCCGTTTGTATTCCGGAGATGAGGAGAAAGAGGTGACGGTCACGGTACGACCGTGGAAATTACCCTCACAGACAATGATCTCCGCCTGATTCTCGGGAATCTTTTTCACATCGTAGCCCCAACGTCGGACAGCTTTGACAGCCGTTTCAACCGCTTCTGCCCCCGTATTCATAGGTAATATCATGGGTTTACCCGTATATAGCGCCAATTTCTCATAGAACTGTCCAAGGATCTCGCTATGGAAGGCTCTAGAAGTCAAAGTAAGCTTGCCTGCTTGTTCAACTAATGCATGGATTATATGTGGGTGACGATGCCCCTGATTCAGAGCTGAATAGGCGCTCAGCATATCCATAAATCGCTGGCCTTCGGGGTTTTCAACCCAAACTCCTTCGGCTTTTGAAATCACCAACGGCAGCGGGTTGTAATTACGTGCACCATATTTCTCAGTTTGCTCAATAATCTTCGAGCTTTGTGTAGTCATAAGTTTTCCCTCCCCGTAACATAAATCAAGGTTGTACTTCATTGTATTCTATTATTAGCGTACGATGACTTCTTGAGTATATAATTGAAAAATAGGCGAGGATTTGCAATCTTAGCTATCCGGTGCATATCCCTCACTTTTAAGCTAAAAATAACCATGTTAGTGGACTTATTGTCGTTCTAGGTTCAATCGAGGCTTTGGGAATGAAATATGAAGTGAAAAAGGATGGTAATCGAATGAGTTATCGCATCGAGAAAGACTTTTTAGGAGAAAAGCAAGTCCCATCTCATGCCTACTACGGCATTCAAACGATGAGAGCAATTGAAAATTTCCCGATCACAGGTGTTACGATTCATGTTGAACTTATTACTGCGTTAGCGGAAGTGAAGCGTGCAGCGGCACAAGCGAATATGGATACCCATATGCTGCCTAAGAAAATTGGAGAAGCCCTAGTACAAGCTGCTGAAGAAGTGAGTGGAGGTAAGCTCTTAGAGGAATTTATCGTCGATTCCATTCAAGGCGGAGCAGGTACCTCCATCAATATGAATATGAACGAAGTGCTGGCCAATCGATCCCTAGAGATTCTAGGTGAGGAAAAAGGAAGCTACTTCCACTGTAATCCGAATAATCATGTAAATATGTCGCAATCGACGAATGACGTGATTCCAACCGCGATCAAAATAGCTGCCTACCGCTTGTCGGAGCAATTAATAGAAGCCTTAATGTCCTTACAAAGCGCATTTGCACGGAAAGAAATTGAGTTTGATGATGTGATCAAAATGGGGAGAACCCATCTACAAGATGCCGTGCCGATCCGTATGGGTCAAGAATTTGGCGCTTATGCGCGTGTATTGATGCGTGATATCCATCGAATCAAGCAAGCGATGCGAGGGCTTCTGATCGTCAATATGGGAGCAACTGCCGTTGGTACAGGGCTTAATGCCAAGCCGGAATATGTGGAGCGAGTTATGTTTCATTTGAAAGCGGCGGCTGGTATTCCAGTTGAAATCTCGGAGCATTTAGTCGACGGTACACAGAACATGGATGCATACACCGAGCTATCTGCGTCACTTAAAGTATGTGCTGTGAATCTCTCCAAAATATGCAATGATATCCGCATGATGGCTTCTGGACCTCGCGCAGGGTTAGGCGAGCTTAAGTTGCCGCCAAGACAGCCAGGTTCGTCCATTATGCCGGGTAAAGTAAATCCCGTGATGCCGGAGGTAGTGAACCAAGTGGCTTTCCAGGTCATAGGAAACGATCATACGATTTGTTTGGCCTGTGAAGCAGGGCAGTTTGAGCTTAACGTGATGGGGCCAGTTCTTGCTTTTAATCTCTTGCAGTCCCTTAAAATATTACGAAATGCGGCTAGTGTATTCGAACGCTTCGCAATTGAAGGTTTGGAAGCGGACCGCGAACGGTGTAAAAATTACGTGGAGCAAAGCTTCGGTATCGTAACCGCGTTAAATCCGCATCTGGGCTACGAGGTTGCCGCGCAGTTAGTTAAGGAAGCTGTACGCACAGGTCTTACCTTGAAGGAACTCATTTTAGAAAGAGGACTTCTTACAACGGAGGAGATTGAGGAAATTCTGAATCCAATTCAGATGACCACACCAGGTATTGCTGGCGACAGACTGCTGCGCCCCGCAGATTAACGCAACTCCTTATATAACAATCCCCCCATCTCGAGCAAAGAGATCGGGGGTTTTTGGTGTGTTACGATACGTTTCTCTCGAAAAAGATGATACGGTTACCAAATGGATCAATCACCGTAACTTCACGGGTGTCCCAAGGTGTTTTATGGATGCCGGGGCGCGAATATTTCGATTTTTGCGCCAGTAATTGGGCGTGAAAGGATTCGATATCTGCCAGTTCAACGCGAATCGCAGCTCCAGGGGTGCAGTCCCCGTGATGCTCCGATAAATGGATCGTGAGTGCATCCAAGGTAACTTCCATGTAAAGGGGCAGATCAGGTTCAAAACGGTGTTCCCAAGCCAAGGTAAACCCTAGATAATCTAGGTAAAATTCCCTAGCTTTCGTTTCATCAAACATTCGGAAAATAGGTGTGACCCCTTTGATGCTTGGAATAAGATCTCCCTCCTACGCAGTCGATTATAAAATTTGATCCCCGAAGAAAGAACTGATAAGGCTTACTGCTAATTCGGAGGTTTTGTTACTTTCATCCAGTAGTGGATTAACCTCAACAAATTCAGCAGACGTCACAATGCCGGCTTCATGCAGCATTTCTACAGCGAGATGAGCTTCGCGGAACTGTAGACCACCTTTGACAGTTGTTCCTGTTCCAGGTGCCTCTATGGGATCCACGGAATCGACATCATAGCTAAGGTGAACGCCATCTGTTCTTATTTTAATATAATCAATCGCTTCTTGCATCACACGGGCCATCCCTTTGCGGTCAATATCGTACATCGTGTAACATTTGATGCCGAGCGAACGAATCAGCTTCTTCTCTCCTTCATCAAGCGAACGAGCTCCGATTAGTACGATATTTTCAGGCCTCACCTTGGGAGAAATCCCGCTGATCTGGGTCAATAAAGGATGCCCAATGCCAAGGCTGACGGCAAGTGACATCCCGTGTATGTTTCCAGAAGGGCTTGTTTCTGGTGAATTTAAGTCCGAATGTGCATCAATCCAAATGACCCCTAATTGCTGATAATGACTAGCTAAACCTGCAATGGTACCAATGGCAATACTATGGTCGCCACCGATAACGAGTGGGAAATAATCTTGGGTTACGACGCCAGAAATTTGCCTAGCTAATCGCGTATTTATATCAATGACTTCTGCGAAATGTTTGAGGTTTGTGGTATCGACATGGGCATCTAAAGGTGTTAACTTCTCGTTCAGGTGCAGATCTGAAACATGATCAACGCAATAGCCCATTTGGTGTAAGGCGGGAAATAATCCTGCTTCCAATATAGCTTTAGGCCCATGACTGGCACCTCGGCGACCTGCCCCTAGATCAAAGTTGACACTGATTGCAGCGATTTTTGGTGGGATACTCATCGGATCAACTCCTTCTGATGGGATGATTTTGATAATAAATCCTTGAGCCACACTCCTTTGACTAACATTCCCAATCTGCATGTAACCATCCTTATATACTATATGAAGCTATATTTTCTTTGTTCGTTGGTGAAATCCTTTTTATAGCTATGGGGATTCGTGGAAATTGATAAGTTACTCCAAGAAAGTTAAACTTATAGAGATAAACTAAACGCTGAAGGTAGGTTACCATGTTAATCAATTTGGTTTTAATCGCAGTACTGATTGTACTTACCGCTTTTTTTGTCGCGACAGAATTTGCAGTTATTCGGATTCGTCCAAGCCGCGTAGATCAAATGGTTGCAGAAGGCAAGAAAAATGCACTAGCTGTTCAAACCGTTACTTCGAATTTGGATGGCTACTTATCCGCATGTCAACTCGGCATCACGATTACCGCGCTAGGGCTTGGTTGGTTAGGCGAGCCCACGGTCGAGAAGATCCTCGGTCCTTTGTTCCATGGGCTTGGTGTAGGTGAAACACTGTCGCACATCCTATCTTTTGGTATCGCCTTTTTATCGATTACTTATATCCATGTTGTTCTTGGTGAACTAGCTCCCAAAACGTTAGCGATCCAGAAAGCAGAAGCGATTTCAATTCTAACTGCTCCGTTTATTATTTTCTTTTATAAAATTATGTACCCATTCATTTGGATTTTAAATGGCTCAGCGACTCAACTCGTCAAGCTATTTGGCGTTAAGCCAGCAAGCGAACACGAAGAAGCTCATTCCGAAGAGGAAATACGCATTATTTTATCAGACAGCCTTGAAAGTGGAAAAATCAATAAGACAGAATACGGATATGTGAATCGCATCTTCTCATTCGATGAATTGTTGGCGCGTGAAATCATGGTCCCACGTACGGATATGATCTGTCTTTATGCGGATAAATCACTTGAAGAGAACATGAATATTATAATCAAAGAACAATACACACGTTTTCCCGTAGCCAAAGAGAGCAAAGATCATATCATTGGATTCGTCAATACGAAGCAATTTTTCTTAAGTTACATCTCGAATCCGGATTTTAATTTCAAAGGTTTACTTCAACCAATTATGACGATTCCCGAAGGAATGCCTGTGAAGTCTCTGCTCAAAAAGATGCAACGTGAAAACGTACATATCGCTTTGCTGATGGATGAGTACGGCGGAACGTCCGGATTGATAACGATTGAAGATATTCTAGAGGAAATCGTAGGGGAAATTCGTGATGAATTTGATAAAGATGAACTGAAAGAAATTGACAAGTTAGCCGAAGGGCACTATGTCGTCGACGGTAACGCCTTGATCATCGAGTTAAACGCTAGATTGGGACTTGACATACAGGACGAGAATGTGGATTCTATCGGTGGCTGGTTATATAGTAAGCAGTCGGAATTGAAAATCGGTGAACTCTGGCAGTATCAGGAGTGGACTTTCATTGTGCGTGCTAGAGACACGAATCGAATTCGTCAAATTGAGCTTATTAAAAATCAAATCATACATAAGTAGAAAAAGAGGGATCCCTCGCCACTTACATGGCATTCAGGGATACCCTCTTTTTTAATTAAAACGCCCAATTCCCCTTACGAAAGATCGGTTCTAACGTGCCATCCGCGTGTTCACCGTCAATATCCATCTCGGCAGAGCCGATCATAAAGTCGACGTGAATGAGGCTGTCATTCAGCCCTGCTTGCAGCTGTTCTTCTTTGGTCATCTTCGTACCGCCTTCAATACAAGTCGGGAAGGCACGACCGAGGGCCAAGTGATTTGAAGCATTTTCATCATAGAGCGTATTGAAAAAGATTAAGTTTGTGTTTGAAATTGGTGAGACATGCGGCACGAGTGCGATTTCGCCCAAGAAGTGCGCGCCTTCATCCATCTCAATCATCGCTTGCAGCGATTCAAAGCCTTGCTCAGCTGTGTAGTGGGTGACGCGGCCTTGCTCGAAGGTGATCGAGAAGTTATCGATCAAGCTGCCTTGGTAGCTAAGCGGCTTGGAGCTGCGGACGGTCCCATTCGTTCCTAGGCGATTCGGGGAAATGAACACTTCCTCTGTCGGGATGTTCGGGTTGAAATCGAAGCCGCCTGTTTCGTTCGTCGCAGAACCGCCTCGCCAAATGTGCTGAGGTGGAAGCTCCACCGTAAGCTCCGTTCCAGGAGCGCGGTAATGGATTTTATGAAATTGTTTCTCATTCAATTGTTCCCGTTTGCTACGGAGAGTCGCGTTGTGATCCTGCCACGTTTGTACAGGATTTTCTTGATCTACACGGGTGGCTTCAAAGATCGCATCCCAAAGGGCTGTGACTGCAGCCTGATCTTCGAGATCAGGGAATACCTTTTGTGCCCAGGCTAGGGAAGGGGCAGCGATGATGGACCATGTCATTTTGTAAGAGGACATGTATTCACGCCATTTGACCAGCAGGGGACCTGCCGCTTTCGCATTCGCTGAGATTCGAGCAGGATCCACATCCTTCAGCAGCTCTGGGTTGTCCGCGTCAATCCATAAGTAGGCGCCATTGTTTTCAGCTAACTCGGTTAGTGCTTGCGCACGCCAAGCGGGGTATTCATTGAATGATTCATCGGGTGCGTGTGTATAGCGGATTTGGGTACAGATTTCATCCTGCCATTCAATATGTACATGCTTAGCGCCGGCTTCGTACGCTTTACGAGTGATGAGTCTTACGAATTCGGGGTGCCCAATTGGCGCATTAATCCAAAGCGATTGACCAGCTTGAATGTTGAGTGCAACTCGAACAGTCAGCTCCGCATATTTCTCAAGATTGTGTTCAAACGTCATTAGAAAAATCCTCCTTTTACTTCATCTTGTTTGAAGTTTATCGCTCTGCTCGTCGACTGTCAAATAAATTTTACCGTCAGTGGAAATCCATTTTCAAAATGTATCTGAGTTGTCATTGCATGGAATTTTGACATTTGTTTACACTAGGGGCAGGAGGTGAATTGCGTTCATGCGCTATGAATGGCTATTGGGCCTGTTACTGCTTGCCCAGCCCAAAGAATTGCCTTTTCAACTATCGGAGAATTCGAATGGTGAAAAGATGGCTCAGATTAGGCGAGAGCCGATTACGACCGATCTCTTGGATATTCCACTGGTAGATACGCAGAAATTAGACCGGCTTGCTGAACAAATTGACAAAACGATTTACCGCAAGCCAATTAACGCTACAATTAGTGACAGTGGGGGCATTGTGAAAGAGATTGCAGGCGTTCGGTTGAATCGAAGTGCTTTTATCAACCAATTCTATGGGCATTTTTATTCAGAAGGCCCGATGAATGTAGCGTTACCGCTGCATTCCTTGTATCCCAAAGTAGATAGTGAACTGCTTGCCAGCATTCGAGTCCGTCCAATAGGCTATTATGTTACCTATTTTAATTCCCGGAATAGTCACCGTGTAACGAATCTCAAATTAGCCACACAGGCGATCAACAATTATGTTGTGCAGCCGAATGAGACGTTTTCTTTCAATCGCGTTGTAGGCGTTCGAACACCGAGCAGGGGGTATATGTCGGCCAAGGTGATTGTAAGGGGGGAATTCTCCGAGGGAATCGGTGGCGGTATTTGTCAAATATCCTCAACGTTATTTAATGCGGTTGACCGTGCAGGGCTCACGATTATTGAAAGGTACTCCCACAGTCGATCGGTGCCTTATGTGCCCCATGGAAGAGATGCTACCGTGAATTGGGGCGGGCCTGATTTTAGTTTTCGTAACGATTATAATCAGCCGATCTTAATTCGTGCACATGTATTGTCTGGTTCTGTCCATATCAGCATCTCTTCTTCGGACCAGATTAATGTGAAATCCCGTCATGTTCCTGGTGCTACAGAAGCGATACCAGAAGAAATTGAAACAAATTCAAATGTAAGAAGTACGCTACCTTAGCCGCTATGAACCCTTCTAGAGGTCAAGATATGCATATTTTATGAAATAAAAGCACGAAATCGCAAGATTTCTAAGCTGATTTTTTGCTAATATAGATGGCAGATCATTCAGCTTGAGAAGGGTGGAAATCGCTTTATGAAAACGTTTTTAGACGAAAATTTCTTACTTAACAATGAAACTGCCGTACATCTTTTTCATGAATATGCCAAAGAACTGCCGATTATTGACTATCACTGCCACTTAAGTCCGAAGGAAATTTATGAAAATAAACAATTTAACAACATAACCGAAGCTTGGTTATATGGTGACCACTACAAATGGCGGATGATGCGTGCCAACGGTATCGACGAGTCCAAAATTACGGGTGAAGCTAGTGATTATGATCGCTTTGTAGCATGGGCTTCCACGCTTCCTATGGCGATCGGCAATCCATTGTACCACTGGTCCCATATGGAACTTCAAACGTATTTCGGTGTGTACGATATCATTAATGAGCAGAATGCACCAGCAATTTGGGAAAAAGTGAATGCGAAGCTGGCTGAGGGTGGATCCCGCGCTAGAGACCTGATCACAAATTCCAAAGTAACGGTCATTTGTACAACTGATGATCCTGTGGATTCCTTGGAATACCACATCAAAATCAAAGACATTGAAGGATTCGATACGCAAGTATTGCCATCCTACCGTCCGGATAAGGCGCTGGAAATCAACCGTGCTACCTTCCTTCCATGGATTGCTCAACTTGAAAAAGCAGTAGGCACGCCGATCCGCACGTATGATGATTTATTGGCTGGTTTAGAAAGCCGCGCTGTCTTCTTTGACTCTGTCGGCTGTAAAGTGTCTGACCATGCGTTGGATTATGTGCCTTTTGCGGCAGCGACCAAAGAAGAAGTTGACGCGATCTTCGCGGCAGGACTTGCTGGTCAAGCAGTGAGTCTGGAAGATGAGAAGAAGTACAAAGCATTCACACTCATCTTCCTTGGCGGCATCTACAAGAAATTGGATTGGGCGATGCAGTATCATATCAACGCTTCCCGAAACAACAATGGACAGGCGTTCGCTAAGCTAGGACCAGATACAGGATTTGACTCCATTGGTGATAGCCCGGTTGCGGGTGCATTAACGGGATTGCTGTCCGCACTTGCTGTGGCAGATTCATTGCCGCGTACCATTCTATATTCCTTGAACGCGCGTGACAATGAGATTCTTGCTTCCTTAATGGGCAGCTTCCAAGGCGATGGCATCGCTGGCAAAATCCAATTGGGTGCCGCATGGTGGTTCAATGATACACGCGATGGCATGATCTCCCAAATGAAATCCCTCGGCAACTTCGGTTTGCTCGGACGTTTCGTTGGGATGCTTACGGACTCCCGCAGCTTCTTGTCCTACACGCGCCACGATTACTTCCGTCGCATTCTATGCAACATGATCGGTGAGTGGGTTGAAGCAGGTGAGTTCCCGAACGACGAGCAGTTGTTGAAACAGTTGGTTCAAGGTATTTCCTACAACAATGCCAAGCAATATTTCAGTTTCTAAATGGCAAACCTTTGTGTGAGCGCGAGCTTGCACGAAGGTTTTTTTATTTGTAATTCCGCATAACGGATCGAAAAAGCAAAACTTCCCCTCACATTCATATTGAAGTGAAAGGAAGTCTATTTGCGTTCTATCAGATCGTTAGGAAGATAGCTGAGTTTGCGTTGATAACATTGACTTTCAGGCCATACTCATGCGGTATAAGGGTACCGTTTTCAACGTTAGATACGGATGTTGTTCCTCTAAGTACAAGGCTCCAAGGAGCTGAATTGCCCGTAGGTAGGATCTGGATGGCATGGCCATCGCGCTTTGCAGTAAGTGTAAACTCAGCTTTCGTTGTCGGATGATACACGCGGGAAACGGCTTCATGTCCATCTTCCAGCTCAAATAGGTGGAATTCACTATTCGCCAAGTAATCGTAGTCTGGCTTCGCATCAACTGTCCCGATCGCTAACAGCGTGTTCGGTCGTACGAGGAGTGGGATGCTCAAATAATCATGGTGCACCTTGTACCATCGATTGCCTTCGGCTTTTTCCCCTGTTAATACATGCGTCCAAGTTCCAGCAGGCAGGTAGTAGGACACTACGCCCGAGTCATCAAAAATTGGCGCGACTAGAAGAGAATCCCCAATCATATATTGACGATCTAAGTGATCACATGTTGGATCATCGCCGAATTCCAGCACCATGGCGCGCATTAGCGGTAATCCGAGCCTGGAGGCGTCAACAGCCGTTTGGAACATGTAAGGCATTAATCTGCTTTTGAGCTTCGTGAAAAAGCGCAATATATCAACCGCTTCGTCATCATACATCCACGGTACACGATAGGAACGGCTGCCATGTAAACGACTATGGCTGGAGAGCAGTCCAAATGCGGCCCAACGTTTATATAGATCTGCGCTGGATGTACTTTCAAATCCTCCGATATCGTGACTCCAGAATCCGAATCCGGAAAGTCCAAGTGATAGGCCGCCTCGTAGGCTTTCAGCCATGGATTCGTAAGTCGCGGTGCAATCGCCGCCCCAATGAACTGGGAATTGTTGTCCGCCAGCTGTTGCGGAACGCGCGAACAAGGCAGCTTCACCTTTTCCAAGTTTCTCTTCTAACACATCGAATACCACTTTGTTATACAGTTGGGTATAGTAATTGTGCATTTTGACTGGATCGGAACCGTCATGATAGACGACATCTGTCGGAATACGCTCGCCGAAATCAGTCTTGAAGGAATCCACGCCCATATCGACAAGCTTTCCTAGCTTAGCTGCGTACCACTCACACGCGGCAGGATTCGTAAAGTCGACGATGCCCATGCCGGGCTGCCACATATCCCATTGCCATACATCCCCGTTTGGTCTTTGCAGTAAATAACCGCTTTGCATGCCTTCTTCAAACATCGGGGAACGCTGCGCGATATAGGGATTGATCCACAGACAGATTTTCAAACCTTTGCTTTTGAGGCGCTGCAGCATTTGTTCGGGCTCTGGGAAAATACGCGTATCCCATTCGAAATCGCACCAGTGGAACTCACGCATCCAAAAGCAATCGAAATGGAAGACGTGAAGCGGTAATTCACGCTCAGCCATACCATCAATGAAGCTAGTTACGGTGGATTCGTCATAATTAGTTGTGAACGAAGTGGTCAGCCAGAGTCCGAATGTCCAAGCTGGCGGCAGCGCAGGTTTTCCTGTTAACGTCGTATAATTGCCAAGTACTTCCTTCAAATTGGTCCCGCCAATCAGGAAATAGTCGAGATATTCACCTTCTACACTGAACTGCACCTTAGATACTTTCTCAGACGCAACCTCAAACGAAACGTTCTCGGGGTGATTAACGAATACGCCATATCCTTTATTGGTCAGGTAGAAAGGAATATTTTTATACGATTGTTCGGAGTTCGTTCCTCCATCACGGTTCCAGATATCAACGCTTTGCCCGTTTTTGACAAGCGAAGTAAACCGCTCGCCGAGGCCATAGACGTTCTCACCAACCCCTAAGTCTAACTGATCTCTTACATAAGCAGCCCCGTTATCAGAGATTACGTATCCGATGCCCTTGAAACCGCTGGAAGTAAGCTTGCGACCCTGATAATCAAATGCCAGATGCCATGGTTGATCTCTTCGAATGCTGGCCTTTAGGTTGCCGCTGGTTAAGCTTGCTTCAAGCTTATTTACCTCAATCTGCAGGGTGTGGCCCTCATCTGTGTTGAGTGAAAAGTAGGGACCCGCTTGCTTCTTCCCTTTATGATGATAAATTTGAACACGAATAACATCCTTCAAGGGAGAAGATAATTTGACTTCAATTAAAGGCGTATCTAATTCACCAGAACGGTCAATTATCGGTTTAGGCGGACCGAAAAGGGTAAGAGAACTTTCAGTTGCGTACGCATCATGTACTTCAACAGGACTAATAATTTGGTATTCCTTACGGGTCATCCATTGACCATCACTGAATTTCAACGCAGTCAGCTCCTTGTGTGCAAATTGTATAACTATATTGATGATCTTAAGAGTCTTAGATTAAAAGTGTAACCGCTTTATGTTATGATTGTCTTGCAAAATGCTGATGCAGATATATAACAATTTTGATATAAAGAGTGTGACGCCATGAATATGGATGCTTTACATGAAGGTCGAATGCACGGCGATCTCATGTTCCCGCTAAGTGTGTACCGAGTTGAGAAGGTTAATGACGTTTTCTTTAACTACCACTGGCATGAGGAAATTGAATTTGTTTATATGACGGAAGGAAGCGCACGCTTTTATATTGGTTCGTTTTTGACTGAGCTAGAGCAAGGTGAAGCGCTGCTCATTCCGAGCGGTCAATTACATGCTTGTTACCCAGCGAGCGAATTTCCGGCCTATTTTCATGCAATCGTCTTCGATTCACATTTACTCAGCAGCAGTGCTTATGATGTCATCCAAAGTAAATACATACAGCCGTGGATTGAACGGCGATTAATTTTACCAGGCATCTTCCGTTCAACGGATTCGTGGGAACAGCATGTACGCCTGATGCTCATGAACATTATTAAGCAATTCGAGGGAAGGCCGCTGGGTTATGAGCTCCAAATAAAGGCGGATCTGCTCGCGATATTCGCTGAGTTACTGCCACATGGTGAGCTATCCTCTGATCAGCCTCGAAACGCAACAACACAAGCAAGCAAAATTGAGAGAATTAAGCCTGCGCTTCAATATATGCATGAGCATTATCATCAGCGGATTCTGATTTCAG
This sequence comes from Paenibacillus allorhizoplanae, assembly GCF_927798215.1. Classification (NCBI taxonomy): domain Bacteria; kingdom Bacillati; phylum Bacillota; class Bacilli; order Caryophanales; family Paenibacillaceae; genus Paenibacillus; species Paenibacillus allorhizoplanae. The sequence continues at coordinate 239,062 of NZ_CAKMMW010000003.1, read as the reverse complement.
AGCTCGCAGCGTTGATCGGGATGAGTGAAGGTCATTTCTGCCGTTTCTTCAAGGCAATCGTCAAAAAGACACCCATCGAATATCTCAACTTCTATAGAGTCGAGAAAGCGATGAAGTGTCTGGAAGATCCCAAGATCAAAATCATAGATGTTGCGAGTGAAGTTGGCTTCGAGAGTCCGAGTTACTTTATTAAGACGTTCAAAGGGCTTAAACAGATGACGCCGACCGATTATCGGAAATTGATCACAGACCCAGATGCATCATCTTCCGGCATTCCAATGGGGTCTGCGACGTAACTTGCTTGAATACACGTCCAAAGTGAGCGACGCTGTCAAAGCCTGCTTGCTCGGCAATGTGGATTACTTTGAGCTTCGTTTCCCTTAATAAGCGTTGCGCCTCACGGATGCGCAGGTTGTTCAAATACTCGACAAACGAGAAGCCAATCGTATCCTTGAATGAGCGGCAGAAATAACTCGGACTAATATGGAACTTTTCGGAGATTAGCGTGAGTGTTAGTCGTTCATTGAAGTGTTCATTGATATAGCTGACGATCTCGAAAATCTTCGGATTATAAGCCTGGGGATGCTCATCTTGCGTTCCGGGCTGGTCCATGAGTCGCGAGCAGAATATCAGCAGCTGTGTAAGTAAGGCTTTGCTATTCAACTCCCAACCGAGCTGCTCTTGCTGCTTTTCTCGCAATAAGCTGAAGAGTAAATTCTCAACGAGCGTGCGATTTGCACCGGAAAGTGAGACGATATAATGCTTTGGACGAAACGGAGATAGCGCAATGGAATAAGTCTCATCATCTTTCATAGCGAGCCAGCGTTCTTCGAAATTGATTAAGATGCGCTCGTGCGGACGATCATTAGCATCTAGCGTTTTATGGAGTGTATGTTTATTAATAAATACAAGATCACCCTCTTGCATCGCATAGACGCGGTCTTGAATGAAATAATTGCGTTTACCGCTAAGTAAATAATAAATTTCATAATGATCATGGAAATGATTCACTAGCATTGTGTAGGGTTGATCTCTGCGAATTCTTTCAATCTCGTAATGAAACAACATTGACACCTCTCTAGGTTAGGTTCTGTCTCTCTATTTTACAGCAATATATGCAAGGAAATAAAGGGATTAAGTAATATTTGATTAGAAACACAACAAATATTGTATTAATCTTGCTATAAGAGATGACATTCTTTTTAATCGAGAGGGGCATTAACCGATGAAAACACGTTATGCGATTGTAGGTACTGGTGGACGAGCTGAATTCTTCTATGGCTCCATGGTGAAGGATTTTAGAGATACATCCGAGCTTGTTGCCATTTGTGATATTAACCAAACGCGCATGAACTTTACGAATGACTTGCTTGCTAACAAGTATGAGTATCATGCCGTTCCTACGTATAAAGCCGATCAATTCGAAGAAATGATCCGTAATGAGAAGCCGGATGCAATTATCGTAACTACCGTGGATCGTACCCATCACACGTATATTATCAAAGCAATGGAATTAGGCTGTGATGTCATTTCAGAGAAACCGATGACGGTTGATGAAGAGAAATGCCAAGAAATTTTGGATGCGATTAAACGTACGGGCCGCCAGCTTCGTGTTACGTTTAACTACCGTTATGCACCGCACAATACGAAAATTCGTGAGTTAATTATGGATGGAACGATTGGTGATGTTCACTCCGTTCATTTCGAATGGTTGCTCAATACAGAGCATGGAGCTGACTACTTCCGCAGATGGCACCGCGATAAACGCAATGGCGGCGGGTTGCTTGTGCATAAGTCAACGCATCACTTTGACTTGGTTAACTTCTGGTTGGGGACGCAGCCTGAGACGGTTTTTGCCATGGGAGATCTGATGTTCTATGGAAAAGCCAACGCAGAGAAACGCGGTGAAACGAAGTTCTATCAACGTGCCACAGGGAATGCGTATGCGAAAGAAGATCCTTTTGCACTTCAATTGGATAAGAATGAACATCTCAAAGGGCTCTATTTGGATGCGGAGCATGAGGATGGTTATCAGCGTGATCAAAGCGTTTTTGGCGACGGGATCTCCATTGAAGATACGATGGGTGTAATGGTTCGCTACAAAAACAAAGCGATTCTAACGTACTCCTTGAATGCGTACTTGCCGTGGGAAGGCTTTAATGTGAACATTAACGGCAGCAAAGGCCGTATTGAAATGAAAGTTGTTGAGAAATCATACGTGAATTCCGGTGGCGATAAAGCGGATGAGGGTGCGTTGAAAGCGAAAACGATTACTGTATTCCCGATGTTTGCAGCACCGTATGAAGTTGAAATCGAAGAAGGCGTTGGCGGTCACGGTGGTGGCGATCCAGTTCTATTGAAGGATATTTTTGACAAGCCATCCGACGATCGATTCAACCGCGCGGCATCTCATGTAGATGGAGCGATGTCCATTCTTACAGGTATTGCTGGGAATATTTCATTGCGTACGGGGCAACCAGTGGCTGTAGATAAACTTGTGAAATTTTAACCAGTGACGGAGGTTGAGCTAGATGTGGAGTCCTGACGCAAGTATGGAACAGCTCTACCGCGCTTTCGAGTTGAAACGCGAGCAGAGTCGTACGGAATGGGCTGAACATACAAAAGCACATATGAAAAAGCGCTTGGCTGACTCCTTAGCTGTGACCATAGAAGAACAGGACGATCTTCGTCCTGTTCTTCTTGATCGTGCCCAGCTTGAGGATCATATCCGAGAACGAATTGAAATCGGAACGTTTTGGGGCTTTCGCGTTCCCATGTATGTCCTGTTGCCCAAAGGCGATACTCATAAACGTGCTGCCGTGCTTGCGCTCCATGGTCATGGCTATGGGAGTAGGCAGATTGTTGGCTTAAACGCTGATGGGACTGAGAATACGGGGGAATGGGATCTTCATGGCAACTATGCGCTAGAGTTGGTAAGGCGCGGCTTCGTCGTTGTTGTGCCTGAAATCCTTGGCTTCGGTGATCGACGATTGGAAGTGGACAAGAAGGATGGACAAGTGGGGAACTCTTCCTGTCAGTCTCTTGCTTCTCATTTTATGCTATATGGGATGTCTATAGCTGGTGTTCGTGTACAAGAGGCGATCCGTGTGTTAGATTACCTCGTGTCACGCGAGGAGGTAGACGCGAGTCGAATCGGTTGTTTTGGATTTTCGGGTGGTGGCTTACTTGCCGCTTACACGGCTGTACTAGATGAACGCATTCAGGCTTCGGTCCTGTGTGCGTTCACCAATACATTTAAGCGCAGCATCATGGGTGTGCGGCATTGTATCGATAACTATCTGCCTGGCGCGCTCGACTTCGCGGAACTTCCTGAACTAATCGGTTTGCTTGCTCCGCGTCCGTTGTTCATTGCATCAGGAAGACAGGATCCGATTTTTCCTGTTGATGGCGTGGAGGCAGCCGTTTCCTACCTGCAGCAAGAGTATGCGTTAGCGGGAGCGCCTGAGCGATTGGGCGTACATCTATATGATGGTGTCCACGAAGTGAATGGGAGTCAGGCGTATCCATGGTTGGTTAAAAATCTGTGAATATAAATAGAAGGACTACTGAACAGGGTTCAGTAGTCTTTTTTGTCATTTATTTTACCCTTTGACGGACGATGCTCTCAATAATCAATTTGTGTCCAACCACGACGCCAAGACGAATGACACCTGTGGTTCTTCCAGAAATGATGTGGCGATGTCCATCTGCAATATTTGTTGAGATTTGAAAACGATGGAAATGATTCACCCCTACACCGATGTTGAGGCCAGTACGGCCAGAATAGGAATGACGATGCCCGTCAGCAGTTGTCGTAATGCCTTGGAATGTGTGACGGTGCCTGCCATCCTCCGGAATCACGATGTCACTTAAATTACCGAAGGAATGCCTATGATTTTGAGTGAGAGATGTCAAGCCCTCCATGCGATGTCTGAATTGAACGGGGCCGCCTGATCCTTGTTTAATCTTTGCCATGTTTCTATCATCCTTTCAAGAAGAGATGATATTAAGATATGCAAATCATAGTGGACTAGCTTGGTCGAATGGCATGCATATGTGAAAAATAGTGAATCCAGGCATTATTTGTTTTCCGTACCATTCAATCGTGGAGAATCATATTTGCGTATTTCTTCACGCCAGGAGAGGAATCCGTTTTCCATGGCTCTAATCAACATTTCTGCGGTGCCAAGATTAGTAGCAAGGGGGATTTGTTGAACATCACAGAGGCGAAGGAGTGCTGTAATATCGGGTTCATGTCCTAATGCAGAGATGGGATCGCGGAAAAAGATAAGTAAATCAATATCATCCATCGCAATCATCGCGCCGATCTGCTGATCTCCGCCAAATGGGCCTGAGCGCAAGCGAATGACATCGAGTTTGGCTGCTTCGCTAATTCTTCTTCCTGTAGTACCTGTAGCATAGAGCTGGTGCTTTTGGAAAATATGCTTATAAGCTATGACAAAGTCCACGAGCAAGTTTTTGTAAACATCATGCGCAACAAGTGCAATATTCATTATCTCTCCGCCCTTCTTTAATGTTAGAATAGTTAACGTTCATTTGTGTGATGAGAACAGAATAACTTAATTAATTTGAAATTTCAATCATTATTTTGATAAAAACAGTCAATAAATTGTCTTTAATGTGCGAAAAGTAACAATTGTGTCATATAATATAACATAATAATGATTGGAATCCGCACTTCTTCCTAATTCGATCTAACTATGCTAACCTGTTAGGATGATCAACAAGGAGGTGAGTTCATATGAAACGAGTGCTGATTACTGGGTACAAAGCGAATGAACTTGGCATTTTCTCATTAAAGCATCCAGGCATTCCGATTATTAAAAAAGCAATTCAAAAACGACTCATCGCCTTGTTAGATGATGGGCTTGAATGGGTTGTCGTCAGTGGTCAATGGGGCGTGGAGCTATGGGCGGCGGAGGCTGTACTCGAACTGAGAGAGAGCACGCATCCAGAAATTAAGCTTGCAGTGATTACTCCTTTTCTAGAGCAGGAAGAGAAGTGGAGTGATGATAAGAAAGGCTGCTATGCGAGCGTTATGCAGCGCGCCAATTACGTGAACAGTGTAACAAAGACCAAATATGATGGGCCTTGGCAGTTCAAGGAGAGGGACAAGTTCCTCTTACGAAACTCAGACGGCATTTTGCTTGTATATGATGAAGAGACAGAAGGCTCGCCGAAGTTTATGAAATTGCAGGCTGCTCAAATCGCCGCGCATCATACCTATCCGATCATAACGATCAACGCGTTTGATTTGCAAAATGTAGCCGAGGACGAGACCGGTGATTACGGCAGCGACATGCAGGATGACATGTCTGGCGATTCAGTTAGCGGTGGAGAAAAGTGGCATTTCGATGATGATATATAGACTGACTGACTAGGCCGCTCTCCACCAACCCGAGTAAATGGAAAACATGCAGTTAAATTCAGTGTTTACTAAGGTGGAAAAATTAAAATAAATGGAAACCATGTAGTTAATAATGAGGTTTTTACCTGAATCAGCGATTACAGCTGAAAATAGCTGTAGGTTATCCAGTTAATGTCCTAGAAGAAATGATTTCCCCAGAATTAGCTGTAGTTTTTCCAGTTATTGCTCCGCTGTAGCCTCGTTGCCGAATGAAAAGACAGAATCAAAGCCAAATACAGAAAAAACCATACGGTCATCAAACTTGCCCCTAACACCATAGCTACTCAACAAACATCGAACTATTCCTCTTACACCATAGCTAGCTCAGCATGAGTAACGTTATTGAATTCAGAATAAAACCCACACATTCGCAGATTAGCACAGTAATTTTTGTCTCTGACCGTCAATTTCATCCGAATATCCCCCTTTATAACTAGTTAATCCCTTCTTTTAAACACAATACACGGATAAATCTGTGTTTACTTTCCCATGGAAACAAACATAAAAATAATTATTCAAAAACAAACAAAGATGTGTTAAGATGAAACCATCAAAAACAAACACATACACATGGGATGTAAAACTTAGGAGGGTACTTACATGGTTGCGAATTTATGGGATGCTTCAAAAGCGAATGCAGTATCGAAAGGCGTAGAGGAAATTGTTTATCGTTCTAATTTATTAGGTACAGATCGAGCTGTTTGTAACTGGGGCGGCGGCAATACTTCTTACAAAACGATCGAGAAAGATTTCCGTGGTCGCGATGTTGAAGTGATGTGGGTTAAAGGCAGCGGTTCTGACCTTGGAACGATGAAAGCAAAGAATTTCACAGGTCTTCGTATGGAAGATATTCGTCCTTTGATTGAGCGTGACGAAATGTCTGACGAAGAAATGGTTGCTTATCTTGCGAACTGTATGATCGACAGCAAGCACCCGCGTGCTTCCATTGAGACGCTTTTACATGCGTTCTTACCATTCAAAAACGTTGACCACACGCATCCGGATGCGATTATCTCGCTGTGCTGCGCACACAACGGACGTGAGCTAGCGAAAGAAATTTATGGCGATCGCTTCGTATGGGTACCTTATGTACGTCCTGGCTTTACACTTTCCAAAATGATCGCAGATGGCGTTCGCAACAATCCAAAAGCTGAGCTTGTTCTTATGGAGAAGCATGGTCTTGTTACTTGGGGCGAAACGTCTGAAGAGAGCTACTTGAAAACAATCGCTATCATTAATGAAGCAGCAAGCTTCATCGAAGCGCGCGTGAACGAAGCGAACCTATACGGCGGATCCAAATATGAATCCCTTAGCGTAGAAGCTCGCAACGATCTATTGGCTCAAGTTCTGCCAGTCGTTCGCGGTGCAGTAAGCAATGAGAAGAAAATGATCCTCACTATTGACAGTGCAGATGATGTGCTTCAATTTGTAAACAGTCGTGATGCCGCAACGCTATCCCAAGTAGGTGCAGCTTGCCCAGATCACCTCGTTCATACAAAAATGAAGCCTTTATATATCGATTGGAACCCAACAACAGGTGACGCGGCTTCCTTAACTGAAGCACTTAATGCCGGTATCGAAGCTTACAAAGAAGAGTACAAAGCTTATTTTGACCGTAACAAAAATGAAGGCGACGTTATCAATGAAGCAGCTCCGCGTGTTATCCTTATTCCAGGAATCGGGATGATCAACACAGGCAAAAGCTGGGCTATGGCACAAATTAGCGGTGCGTTATACCACCGTGCAATCTCCGTTATGAGAGGCGCTACAGCGCTTGGAACGTTCGTATCCCTAAGCGAAAATGAATCCTACAATGTGGAGTACTGGCCTCTTGAACTTTATAAATTAACACTTGCTCCTGCAGAAGCTGAGTTCTCCCGTCAAATCGCCTTCATCACTGGCGGCGCTGGCGGAATCGGAAGCGTAACGGCTCGTCAATTCCTCAAAGATGGCGCACACGTTGTGCTTGCTGACTTGAACCTGGAAGGTGCACAGAAGCTGGCAGCTGAACTTAACGAACAATATGGCGAAAACAGAGCGATTGCTGTTCGCATGGACGTAACGAAAGAGGAAGAAGTAGTAGCAGCGTTTCGCGAGTCTATTCTTAGCTACGGCGGAATCGATATTATCGTGAACAACGCAGGTCTTGCGACTTCCAGTCCTTTTGACGAAACATCGCTTAAAGAGTGGAACTTGAACATGAACGTACTTAGCACTGGGTATTTCCTTGTAGCTAGAGAAGCGTTTAAGATTATGAAAACACAAAAAGTTGGCGGCAGCATGGTATTCGTCGGCTCCAAGAACTCCGTATTTGCTGGTAAAAATGCATCCGCATACTCCACTGCCAAAGCGGCTGAGATCCACTTGGCGCGTTGTATTGCAGCGGAAGGCGGCGAATTCGGTATCCGCGTGAACTCTGTATTACCAGATGCGATTCTTCAAGGTTCCGCGATTTGGAACTCCGGCTGGCGCAATGAACGTGCCGCAGCTTACGGAATTGAACCGGATCAACTAGAAGAACACTACCGTAAAAGAACGACACTGCTTGTTAACATTTTCCCGAAAGACGTTGCAGAAGCTATCGTGTACTTCGCATCATCCAAAGCAGCTAAAACAACAGGTTGCATGATCACTGTTGATGGTGGCGTACCTGCTGCCTTCACGCGCTAATAAACCTACTAGGAGGCCATTAAACCGATGAGCGACAAAGCCTACGCATTATTCGAAGAACAACAAGCCCTGAGAGGCATTGATATCGCAGCTGTCAAAGCGAAGCTGAAAGCATTGAAAGTTGAGACGCCATCATGGGGTTACGGAGACTCAGGAACACGTTTCAAAGTCTACAAACAAACAGGCGTACCACGTAATCCGTTCGAGAAATTCGAAGATGCGGCGCAAGTGCACAAACTGACGGGTGTTTGCCCGTCGGTTGCGATCCACATCCCATGGGATAAAGTGGATGACTACGCAAAGCTGAAGCAGCATGCTTCTGATCTAGGCGTTTCCATCGGTGCGGTGAACCCGAACCTTTTCCAAGAAGATGATTACATCTTCGGTAGTGTAACGAACTCAAACGCTGCGATTCGCCGTAAAGCAACGGATCACCTCCTTGAGTGTGTAGACATCGCGAAAACAGTAGGTTCTGACGTGTTGAGCTTGTGGTTTGCTGACGGTTCCAACTACCCAGGACAAGTGGATATCCGCGCTCGTAAAGCATGGATGTATGAGTCACTAAAAGAAATGTACAACGCGATGTCACCTAGCATGCGCATGTTGATCGAGTACAAATTCTATGAGCCTGCGTTCTATCACACAGATCTAGCTGATTGGGGTATGGCATTCAATTTGGCGAACAAATTGGGTCCGCAAGCCGAAGTGCTTGTTGATACAGGACATCATCCACAAGGAACGAACATTGAGCACATCGTGACGTACTTGTTGGATGAAAATAAACTAGGTGGATTCCATTTCAACTCCCGTAAATATGGAGATGATGATCTGATCGTTGGATCAGTGAATCCGTATGAATTGTTCTTAATCTTCTATCAAATCATTGATGCAGCGAATGACAAGAATCCACAAATTCGTCAAGCGGCTGACAATATTGCGTATATGATCGACCAAAGCCATAACATTGAGCGTAAAATCCCAGCGATGCTGCGTTCTGTACTTAACGTACAAACTCAATACGCGAAAGCGCTTCTGATTAACCTTGAAGAAGTTCGTGCTGCACAAGAGAATCAAGATGTTCTTGGCGCTGAGGATGCGGTTCGTAAAGCATTTGAATTTGATGTTACACCGTTGCTTAAAGCTGTTCGTGAAGAAATCGGCGTGCCAGTTGACCCGATGAAAGCTTACTTGGCAAGCGGCTATGACGAGAAAATTAACGCGCGTGGCAAAGGCGGTGCAAGCTGGTGAGTACCCCATCGACAGTTCTAGCCTTTGATTTGGGAGCAAGCAGCGGCAGAGCGATCGTCGGACGTCTTGATTCTGAAGCGGGCCGGATCACGATCGAGGAAATTCACCGCTTCTCCAATGATCCAGTGCAGGTGGGTAACCACCTTCACTGGGACATTTTGCGGCTGCTTCATGAGTTGAAGCAAGGCATTTTACAAACCAAACATCTAGGCTACACGAATATCGAGAGCTTAGCGATTGATTCTTGGGCAGTAGATTTCGGACTGTTGGCTGCGAATGGCGAGCTATTAGGAAATCCGTATCATTACCGGGATCATCACACAGATGGCATCATGAGCGAAGTCATGGATATTGTCGGACGCGAAAAACTGTATGCGCTAACAGGGCTGCAGTTTTTGCAATTCAATTCCATTTTCCAATTGTATGCACTTCAGAAAAATAATCCGGAATTACTTGACCGCGCGGCGACGTTTCTCATGATTCCAGACCTGCTACGCTACTTCCTGACGGGTGAAAAGCATAGTGAATTCACGAATGCGACGACCACGCAGTTGTTTAATGCAACGAGCTTCACATGGGACACCGAATTGATTGATCAGCTAGGCCTGCCGGCTCAAATCTTCTTACCGCCTGTCGCTTCAGGGACTCAAGTTGGATCACTACGTCCAGCTGTTTGTGAGGAACTGGATGTTCCTTCCATTCCTGTCATCGCCGTTGGCGAGCATGATACCGCATCTGCGGTTGTTGCCGTTCCTGCGCTTGATGATGACTTCGCTTTCCTAAGCTGTGGGACATGGTCGTTGTTGGGAACTGAAACGGAGAAGCCGGTGCTCGCGGAACAAGCCTTAGCGTGGAATTTCACGAATGAAGGCGGCGTGTACGGCACGAATCGCTTATTGAAGAACATCATGGGACTATGGCTCATTCAGGAATGCAAGCGGACATGGGAAAAAGAAGGCAAAACAACCAGCTTCGCGGAACTTGTGAAGCAAGCAGAAGCCGTGAAGCCATTCCAATTCTTCATCGATCCGGATGATGATATGTTCCTTAACCCTGCTCATATGCCCAAGCAAATTCAGCAATATTGTCGTGACACCCAGCAGACTGTGCCTCAGACCGATGGTGAAATCGTGCGCTGCATCATGGAAAGCTTAGCACTGAAATATCGCTTTATCTTGGAGCGTACAGAGCAGCTTTCAGGCAAGACGTACCGCGGTTTACATATCGTTGGTGGCGGCATTCAGAATGAGCTGCTTTGTCAGTTCACAGCGAGCGCTACACAGCGTGAAGTGTGGGCTGGGCCGGTAGAGGGTAGTGCCTTAGGAAACCTTGTAGTACAATGGATAGCACTAGGGTATATCGCGAATTTGCGCGAAGCCAGGAAGCTGATTCGGAATTCGTTCCCAGTCAAGACGTATCATCCTCAGGATGAGGCGGGTTGGCAGGCGGCGTATGCAGTGTTCTGTCAGGTGGCCTCCCGATCGACGGTGAAATGAGGGGTAACGATGCTGGTAGCAGAAAGATGGCAGAGAATCGTTCAATTAGTTAATGAAAGAGGAAGTATCCGTGTGACCGAGTTAAGTGAGCTATGTCAGGTCACGGAAGAAACAATTCGACGTGACTTGGATCGCTTAGAAGCCGAAGGCAAGCTCATGCGCAGCCATGGCGGTGCGGTGAGCGTGAAGGAAGCGCAGACCGAAGTTCCATTCATGGAGCGGGAGACGGCTCATGCGGATTTCAAGAATAGCATTGCGAAGGAAGCTGTTTCACATATTGTGGAGGGGGATCGTATCATACTTGATGCGAGTACCACGGCTTGGTATATGGCGAAAATGATTCCCGACATGGCGATTACCATCATCACCAATTCGATGAAAGTCGCCTTGGAGGTAAGTGGCAAGGAGAAAATTCAAGTCATTTCCACCGGCGGCTTGCTTTCTCCGAAGTCTTTATCTTACGTAGGTCCATTATCGGAGCGATCCTTGGATATGTACCATGCGCACAAGCTGTTCCTTTCATGCAAAGGGGTTCACGTACAGCGCGGCATCAGCGAATCGAATGAGCTGCAAGCGTTAATTAAGCGTAAAATGATCAGCATTGCAGACGAAACCTATCTGCTGGCTGACCATAGTAAATTCGGCACACAGGCTTTAACACAAGTTGCGGGTTGGTCGGAGATTCAACATGTGATTACCGATCGACTCACGAGCAAGGAAGCACTAGATCGCATTCGAGACAAAGGCGTGCAAGTGCGTCAATTGGATTAGCAGCGCATACGCAAGCAGCCGTCCCACGTATAGTCGGGCGGCTGTTTGTTGGTTGATTCATTGATCACATAAACTTATTTGCATTCCTACTTATTCCTGACTAGTATAAGCTTAATAACTGTTGATATTGGAAGGAGTTAAGGTGATGCGAATAGGTGTTATAGCAGATACACACTTATCCTACCGTGCCTCGAAGCTGCCCGATGCGCTTATAGCCGGGCTTCAGGGTGTCGATCTGATCATTCATGCAGGTGATTGGGTGAGTGAGCATGTCATCGATCTAGTCGAGCAGATTGCGCCGTGTGAGTCCGTAGCTGGCAATAATGATGGTGATGACATTGTGGAGCGATACGGGAAAAAGAAACTGCTAAGTTTTGGTAACTTCCGCATAGGGCTTATCCATGGAGATGGGTTCCGGAAAACGACTGAAGAAAGAGCACGTGAGGCATTCGAAGCTGAGCGGCCTAATATGGTGATCTTTGGACACTCACACATCCCATTTCTACAAAATGTTCAAGGAACGATTATGTTCAATCCAGGTTCGCCTACGGATAAAAGAAGACAGCCACGCTACTCGTATGGCATTCTCCAGTTAGGGGAGCAATGGAAGGTGGAGCATTTTTTCTTCGACTCCAAAGAATAATCTTTGGTGACATGATAGTTAAAAAAGCCCGATAGGCCCTGAGCTTATCGGGCTTTCGCTGTTGCTACCGCTCGTACCACTCGCCGGAAACCCAATCCGTCGATTTCCACTTCAGCACATCCGGATTCGCCAAATGCATAATTTCCTTCAGGAAATCAAGCTGTTCGAGATCGGTCATTGGCTTGAAATTTTTCGCTATCGCAAGATTCTGCTCCAGTTGTTCCATAGACTCCATACCAACGATGGCCGTTGAGATTGGCAAAGATAGCGTGTAGCGCAAAGCTTTCTCATACCACGGCGCCAATTTGCCCAGCGCCATGACTTTCATGCCAATGACCGCGATTCCCTTTTCATTGGCCTTGGGGAGGAACTCATGGGCGAAGCTATAAACAAGGTGATCGGCAGCAGATAGTGCCACAAGTGCGCTATCGAATGGAAAGCGGTCAATCGCTTCGAGTTGGACCTGAGGATTCGTATGACCACTGATAGAGATATGCTTAATCATGCCTTGTTCCTTCGCTTCAAGTAAAGCTTCGAGTGCGCCCCCTTTGGCCAAACACTGATCGAGCTCTTCCATTTTCATAATGTTATGTAGACGCCATTCTTCGACGTGATCCGTCTGCAGTCGCTTCAAGCTGTCTTCGAGAAGTCGCAAGGAACCGTCCCGCGTTCGGTCATTGGTCTTGGTTGCAATCCATACCTCGTCCCTGCGATTATGCAGGGCTAGTGCTTTACCTAACCGTTCTTCCGATTGCCCTTTCGAATAGCTAGGCGCTGTGTCGAAGTAAGTAATTCCCTCATCGATTGCACGATTCACTATCTGAATCGCTTGTTCCTCCGTGCAATTATGTTCGTCTACAATACGTTGGGCGCCAAAACTTAATAGTGGGAATTGTGCTCCCGTCTGGCCAAAAGGTCGTTTCTCCATTCCAAATATTCCTCCTATACTGGCAAGCTGAAGTTATTATGTCCTATCGTTCCCACAATGGATACCAAGACATACCAATTTTACCACATCGGTTGAATTCTGAGAGAGAGCGAAATAAGAAGGAATTCAATGCAGCTCCACATAATTTAATGAGTAGCGTTCTTCGTCAGGATTCGACCTAATTGGTTCGAAATGATGAACAAATGGGTCTTTCGACCTAATATTTTTACGAAAAAGGATTGTGGTAATGCACAATTAAACTTATTATGAATATAGGACTCAGTTATTGTCGAAAGCTTGCTTGAACAAGTTGGAATTCATAAATCGATTACTTGAAGAGGTGCATGAAGGATGGAGAAATCATCAATTATTGGGATCGTACTTGCTGCTGTATCTATTGGATTTGGGATGGTACTGAAGGGTGCAAGTTTAGCGGCATTATTAAATCCTGCGGCTGCTTTAATTATTTTCGGTGGAACAGCTTCAGCATTGTTCATAGCCTTCTCGCTGGATGAGATCAAGAAAATCCCGGCTTTATTAAAAATCATTTTTACTGAACAGAAATTAATGCCAAAAAAAGAATTGATTGAGACGTTCATTAACTGGGTGAGCATTACGCGTCGGGAGGGACTACTTTCTTTGGAGAAGCAGGCTGAAGAGCTTTCGGATCCTTTTATGAAAAGTGGTATGCGACTGATAATCGATGGGAACGACCCTGACTTCGTGCGCGATGTACTTCTTGAAGATATTGCTGAAATGGAAACGAGACATAAGAAATTTGCGAGCATTTTTACACAAGCAGGTACATATGCGCCTACATTAGGGGTACTTGGTGCCGTTGTCGGACTTATTGCTGCTCTTGGTAACTTGAGTGAAATTGAGAAATTAGGACACTTGATTTCAGCGGCGTTCGTTGCTACCATGTTTGGTATTTTCTTAGGTTATGTTGTGTTCCACCCATTTGCAAACAAGCTTAAGCAGAAGTCCAAGAAAGAAGTGGAAATTAAACTGATGGTCGTAGAGGGATTACTTTCCATCCAATCCGGTGTGTCTGCCAATTCCGTGAAGCAGAAGATGATGATTTTTGTTGCTAACAAAGATCGCGAGTCCTATGAAGCAAGCATGGAGGGGGGGGCATCCGGACAGTGAGTAAAAAAAAGAAGCACGAGGATCATGAAGAACATATCGATGAAACTTGGCTCATTCCCTATGCGGATTTGTTAACTTTACTACTGGCCCTTTTTATTATTCTTTTTGCTTCAACACAGGTGGATCAGAAGAAATATGACACGATCATGCGTTCATTAAACAGTGCTTTCACCGGGGGCGAAGCGCCCTTCGCGATGTCGAATTTAATTCCCATTGATAATGCTGCAAATTCAACGAAAAATAATAATAAGAACCAGAATCCACCCCCAAATGAAGAGAGTAAGCCCGAAAGCCAGCTAGCAGCTAAGCTTCAGAAGGAAGAAAAGGATCTGGAAGAACTAAAGAAAAGTATGGATGCTTTCATTAAAGAGAATAACATGAGTGAACAGCTGACAACCAAGTTGGATAATGAAAAATTGACGATCACAATAAGCGATCGCGCACTGTTCGATTCGGGATCTGCGACGATTAAGCAAGAGTCCCAGAATCTAGCCACATCGATGTCGAATCTACTGGGACAATACCCAGGCTATCAGGTTGAAGTGGCTGGACATACGGATAATATACCGATTCACCGGGCGGATTTTGAAACGAATTGGGATTTAAGCGCCAAGCGTGCTGTGAATTTTATGAAATTGCTGCTCGTTAACACCAAGATTCAGCCAGCGTCTTATTCCTCAGTTGGCTACGGCGAGTATCGCCCAATTGCTGAGAATGCGACAACCGATGGCCGTGCCAAGAATCGCCGAGTCGAAGTGAGCATCCTCCGCAACATCAAAGCAACGGATGAGATTGCGAAATAAATGATTTTCGAAAATGAAAAGAGCTAAGCGGATTAAAACCCGCTTAGCTCTTTTGCTTGTTGGAAGTTAGTCGGAGAAACCGACTAACTCAGTGTCGGAAGCGCTCGCAGGAGGAAGTTAGTCGGGAAAACCGACTAACTCAGTCTCGGAAGCGGTTCGCGGGAGGAAGTTAGTCGGGAAAACCGACTAACTCAGTCTCGAAAGTGGCCCGCGGGAGGAAGTTAGTCGGAGAAACCGACTAACTCAGTGTCGGAAGCGCTCGCAGGAGGAAGTTAGTCGGGAAAACCGACTAACTCAGTCTCGAAAACGGTTGGAGGCTCTATGGGTTACTTAACCCCGACCAATTCTTTCTTTTCTCCTAAACGCTGCTGTTCAGCCTTGCGTTCCTTCTGTTGCTGAACATCACGCTGCTGTTCAAATACGGGCTCTACGTTCAATTCCTGTTCAATGGCTGCGATTTGTTCCACAATTTGTTCCACGATATGCCCTTCAGCCAGATGGATGTCTATTGGCTCATCTACACTAACAACCTCCGCAATTTGAAACTTGCTAATTTCTGCAAAAAGCTGCTGAGCCAGCTCAAGAATATCATCCGACTCTTCGGCAATACGGCGGATCGACGCGTCCTGTTGGATACTGGTCGAGTTCACCTCTTCAACTCCTGCAGCTGTCTCTTGCGCAATAGCGGCAACGAATTGAACGGAATCAACAAGATGATCATTTTTCGATTGGGCTTGCTCGATTTTCTGATGAATCTGCACAATCTGCTCACGGATGACTAACGTCGATTGTTCAATTCTATTGAACGCGCCGAAGGTTTCTTCCACGTGGCTGCTTTGCGTTAGCGCAGATTCACGCGCATCGCCTAGTGAAAGCTGCAGTTCCTGAATCTGTCCCTGCAGCGTCCCGATGATACCGCTTATCGTCTTCGACGATCCGTTCGTTTGCAGGGACAGCTCGCGCACTTCGTCCGCGATCACGGAGAAGCCGCGGCCATGCACGCCGGCTCTGGCCGCTTCGATCGCGGCATTCAACGCAAGAACATTCGTTTGCGTTGAAATTTCCATGATCGAGCGCACGATGGCGCCGATCTGATTCGAGCTAGCGCTGAGCGTCTGCATCGCCGCGTCAACCTTGTGCAGCAGGAGCTGCGATTGCGCAGTCGATGCTTTGAGCGCTTGCACGTACGCAGTACCTTGCTGCGTATCGATAGCTGCCTCGTCGCTGCTGCGTTTCATTTCATGGGTATACGCGCTGATATCGCGGATTTCTTCTTCAAGCTCGGCAATGAGTAATGAGCTGCTCTCTGTTTTCATCGCTTGTTCATCCGCGCCTGTCGAAATCTCGTGGATTGCTTTGAGGATATCTGTATTAGCCGCAGCCGTCAGCTGTGAGAAGCGATGAAATTCATGCGAATGGGCAGATAAGGAAGAAGCGATGCCCTTGGTCGCGCCAAGCATGAGTCTGACCTGTTTAATCATTTGGTCGAAGCTGTTACTTAATTGCCCTAGCTCATCTTTGGCAGAAGAATTAATGGTATGGGTTAAATCCCCGGAGGCAATGCGAGCGACGGCTTTTTGCAGAATGGAAATCGGACGCGTGAACGATGTAATAATGAGAAAAGCGATAACAAGGGTGAGTAAGAACACAACAGCGGAAGCAACCAACATGATCGTACGGCTATTATTGAGTGCTTTGGAGGAGTCAGCGATGGCAGCAGCAGCACCGTCTGCATAGGTTATGTAAAATTTATCGACTAATCCAAAAATGTTATCCTTCAACTCTTGCGATTCACTATATAAGTACAGCAAATTAATCTGAAGATCGGTTGGCTTGATGTTGGGGTCCTGAACCATTTTAGCTGCTGAATCGAAATTGTTAATGTAATCAACAGAGGCTTGGATTAACTGGCTTCGCCATTTTTGTTGATCAGGAGTACTGGCGGTATCGCCTATCTTCTTAATGGAATCATTGTAAGGTTTTCGTTTACTATTGTATTTTTCAATAAATTCGGGTTTCTTCGAAATCTCAAGGCCCGAAGCGATAATGTTCATCTCCTGAACCAAATTCTTAAGCTCTAAGGCCATTACTTTAAGATCTACCTTATCGTTCTGATCGATCATATGCTGCTTGATTTGTGTCACCTGATGAAGATTAAACAGAGCAACGGTTAAGAAAATTACTAATACACCACTGAAGCTTGTGATTAATTTTGCACGCATAGAGAAGTTTGACATCATCAATCTAATCATATGTATTCCTCCTATAAATAGACAAGCTTAGACATTCTTCGTCTAATTACTTATTAATATAGGGGGCTTCTATTAACTAAAGCGTCGAACTATGTAAACGATTTGTAAATTAAAAGTTTTACATTACGTTAACGTTTCGTGGGTTTGTAATTTACATTCGCTTGTTACCATATGGAAGTAAGGTCGTTCGACACACAAGTAGATGGGGATCGAACATAACCAAATCCAGCACATACATTCAAAGGAGGACATGCTAACTATGTTTAACTTCATGTCGAGAAAAGGAATTACATTTACATTATCCGCGGTACTTATGATGGGGACTTTGGTTGGTTGCGGCGCTAAAACAGAGACGAACAACGCAGCAGCAACAACAGCAGCAACGACTGCAGCTTCAGCTTCTGCTAAACCGACAGATGCACCGAAAACAGAGTTGAGCGGCACAGTAACAGCTTCTGGTTCCAGTGCTCTTCTTCCATTGGTTAAACAAGCAGCAACAGAATTTATGGAAAAGAACCCGAAAGTAACCGTTAACGTTACTGCTGGTGGTTCAGGTACAGGAATTAAAAACGTAGCAGACGGAACATCCGACATTGGTAACTCCGACGTAGAACCTGCTGCTGAATATAAAGATAAAGGGCTTGTGGATCACCAAGTAGCAATCGCACCTTTCGCACTCATCGTTAACAAAGATGTTAAAGTAGACAATGTAACAAAAGCACAAGCGGCTGACATCTACATGGGTAAAATCACAAACTGGAAAGACGTTGGCGGCAATGACGCGAAAATCGTTCTTGTTCACCGTCCGGACAGCTCAGGTTCCCGTACACTAGTTAAACAAATTATTTTGGATAACAAAGAATTCACGAAAGACGGTATCACACAAGAAAACAGCGGCGCGATGAAAACAGCAGTTGTTGGTCAATCCGGTTCCATTGGTTATGTTGATACGCCGTATATCGATGACACTGTAAAAGCTTTGAAAATTGATGGCGTAGCATTCTCCGAAGAAAACATCAAAAACGGCACGTACAAATTGTTCGGTGTTGAGCACATGTATACAAAAGGTGAAGCGACAGGTGCTGCTAAAGCATTCATCGACTACATCTCCACAAAAGAATTTCAAGGTAAGCAAGTTCGTGAATTGAAGTTCTTACCAGCTGATTTGTTGAAAAAATAAGATATCCCATCAGGAGCGTCTGCATATTCATGCAGCGCTCTTTTTCTGTGTATGTGTGCGGGGAGATCACTCGCTGCAAGCGCGGAATACCGTGCTTACACGCAAAACTTTTACATTCCCTTAACAATTCATTTACGATCCAATGACATTCGTATTCTATGATAATAGTAAGTCGTGTGTATTGTAGAGAAAGGGGAATCACCCAGTGAATTCCATAGTAGATCAACTTACCAGCAATGTGAAATCAGATGCAAGTCGCCCAGTCGTCACCAAATGGACTCAAAATCAGCATCGGCAAGATAGAATGATGAGGTGGGTGTTTGTTGGCAGTGCTGCTCTAGTTTCTGCAATTATATTCTCAATCATCATTTTCGTAGGTATGCAGGGTATCAAAACCTTTCAAGGTGTGAGTCCTCTCGAATTTTTCTTTTCTACCGATTGGACACCTGGTCAAAATAAATTCGGCGCATTTCCGTTTCTTTACAGCACGTTACTCATGACACTAGTTGCGGTCGTCATTTCCGTTCCGCTCGCCTTATCAGGTGCTTTGTTTATGGCTAAAATAGCACCAAAATGGATGCGTGAGATCATGCGTCCTGCCACGGATCTATTCGTTGGGATTCCTTCAGTTGTTTATGGACTGATCGGGATGACCGTCATTGTACCAGCGTTAGGTAAAATAACAGGTGGCATCGGGTATGGCATTTTGCCAGCAGCGATCATTCTAGCCATTATGATTCTACCTACTATTCTGTCCATTTCCGAAGATGCGATTCGCTCGCTTCCGGGCCGTTTGGAAGAAGCCTCATTGGCACTGGGAGCAACACGGTGGCAAACGATGTGGCGTGTACTCCTGCCAGCAGCGAGACCTGGTATTCTAACAGCGATCATCCTTGGGATGGGCCGCGCGATTGGCGAAACGATGGCCGTGTTCATGGTTATCGGGAACTCACCGCAAATGCCCAAATCGCTTCTCGATTCAACGACAGTACTAACAACCGCCATCGTTAAAGATATGGGGAATACAAATTATGGCTCAACCTGGAATAACGCGCTCTATTTGATGGCTTTGCTTTTACTTGTCATCTCCTTATCCCTCATTCTCATCATTCGTATTGTAGCCAAGAGGAGTGAACTCAAATGACAAGTAAATCAACGGATCGCATCGCAACCATCTATTTCTGGACATCAGGCATCGTCATTATCGGGATTCTGGCATGGTTTCTCGTTCGCATTCTAGGAGATGGCATCCCGCATTTATCCTGGCATTTTATCTTCGGTAAGCCCGAAGAAATCAAAGCCGGCGGTGGCGTAGGACCTCAGCTTTTCAACTCATTCTACGTACTGTTCCTGTCACTTGTGATTTCGATTCCAATCGGTTTATTTTCAGGTATTTACTTAGCCATTTATGCGCAAAAGAATTGGTTCACTGATCTCGTCCGTATTTCCGTAGAGGCACTATCTTCCGTACCATCTATCGTATTTGGTCTTTTCGGATTTCTTCTATTCGCTAACTTGCTAGGACTCAAATTTTCATTAATTGGTGGCGCGGCCACTGTAGCCTTGCTGAATTTGCCCGTCATGGTTCGGGTGACAGAGGAAGCCATTCGGACAGTGCCTGACTCCTATTGGGAGGCTAGCTTGGCGCTAGGCTCAACGAAATGGCAGGCCATTCGTAAGGTGCTCATTCCAGCCGCTTTACCAAGCTTGATTACAGGTATTACGCTAATCGCCGGACGGGCGCTTGGGGAATCCGCGATTCTCATATACACAGCTGGCTTGTCCGTATCGCGCTTTTTCCCAGATTTCAATCCGCTCAAAATGGGAGAGACGCTCTCCGTTCATCTCTGGTACATCGGTGCAGAATCACTTGTTCCTGATGCGAAAGAGATTGCCAAGGGCAGTGCCGCTTTACTCTTAATCGTTGTTCTGATCTTCAATCTGCTGGTTTCGATACCAAGTCGAATCTTACAAAAAAGACTTTCCGGGGGGAAATAACATATGGCTATCGCGACGAAGTACAAAATTAAAGCAGAGAAATTGAATTTGTTTTATGGCGAAAACCAAGCGCTTCACGATATTGATTTGAATATCGAAACAGGATCTATCGCCGCGTTGATCGGTCCTTCGGGTTGCGGGAAATCCACGTTCCTTCGTACGTTGAACCGAATGAATGATCTCATCGATAATGTGCGGATCACAGGGAATGTAGCCGTGAACGGCCACAATATTTATGGCTCCGATTCCGATGTCGTGTCGCTGCGTAAACGTGTGGGTATGGTATTTCAACGTCCAAATCCATTCCCAATGAGTATCTATGATAACATCGCTTATGGTCCAAGAATTCACGGTATCAAGAAGAAAGCTGTGTTAGATGAAATTGTAGAACGCAGTCTCGTACAAGCTGCGCTTTGGGAAGAAGTCAAGGATCGACTGAATAAGTCTGCGATGGGATTATCCGGGGGACAACAGCAACGTTTATGTATCGCACGATTACTCGCTGTCGAACCAGATGTATTGCTGATGGATGAGCCAACATCGGCTTTGGATCCTATTTCAACATTGAAAGTAGAAGAACTAACACAAACGTTAAAAGAGAAATATACGATCATCATCGTGACCCACAACATGCAACAAGCAGCGAGAATCTCAGATAAAACCTCTTTCTTCCTGAACGGTTATTTAGTCGAAACCGACCAAACCGATAAGATCTTCACGAATCCGAATGATCAACGTACAGAAGATTACATTACCGGACGTTTCGGTTAAAACACATAAAGGGAGAGATACACATGGATGCAAGACCAGGGTTTCATCAGTCGTTGGCACTATTGCAGAAGGAATTACAGCAAATGGGAGAAAGTGTGGAGGATTTAATTTACACCTCCGTGGAGTCCCTTGCCAAGCTGGATGAGAAAGCCGCTCAGCAAGTCATCCAGAAGGATGATCTTATTGATGATTATTTAACGACCATTGATGAGCTATGTTTACGATTAATTGCTCTTCAACAACCCATGGCTAGTGATCTGCGAATTATTGGAACGGCTTTGAAGATTGCCACGGACTTGGAACGTATTGCAGATCATGCTGTCGATATCGCGAAGATCACGATTCGTTTTGCTGGTGAAGAGCTGGTGAAGCCACTAGAAGTCATTCCGCAAATGGCGGAAATTGCTATCGAAATGTTGCATGAGAGCCTTCTATCCTATACGGAACGCGATGTACATAGGGCGGCATCGCTGGCCGAGAAGGATGACCGTGTAGATAAGCTGTACAGTACGGTGATGCAGGAGCTGATGGGGATGATGGGTACCGATTATCACCGGAATCGTCAATTGACCCATCTGTTGTTTGTTGCGCACTTCTTGGAGCGTGTGGCAGATCATACCACGAATATCGGCGAAGGTGTCATCTACATGGTTACGGGGAAACGGAAAGATCTGAACGTGTAAGCGACATAGAGAAGGGCCATCTCCAAAAGTAGATTAAATCTACTCTTGGGGATGGCCCTTTTATCATTTGGAATGAAGCGGGAAGCGAATGAAGAAGGTCGTCCCATTTGGACTGGAGCTCACTTCAATCGTAGCGTGATGTCTGGCAGCAATACTATAGCAGATGGCTAAACCGAGTCCAGTGCCTTCATCCTTCGTCGTGAAGAAGGGGCGGCCTAGCTTCTCCAAATGCTCTGTCTTAATGCCACTACCCTGATCAGCAATTAAGAGGACAACGTGTTCAGGCTCCTGATAGGTTTCGATCGATAGCGTTCCGCCTATGCTCATAGCTTCAAGACCATTCATACACATGTTCAGAATAAGCTGCCGCATCTCTTTGTCGTCAAGTTGTATCTCCGGACAATATCCGAATTGACCATTCACATGTTTGCCTGACATGACGGCTTCTGCTTGAATCAGAGGCAGCAAGCTTTCAATGATACGGTTAATACTCTCAGGACGTTGATAGGATTGCTTATTTTTGGCTAGAGAAAGATATTCCGTAATAATATCGTTGGCCCTGTCCAATTCTTCCAACATGATGGGGATATATTCTTTTTGCATATGTCGATCATTTTCTTGAAAGAGTTGAAGGAAGCCACGAATCGTCGTCATCGGATTCCGAATTTCATGTGCGATACCCGCGGCCATTTCGCCGACTAGGTTTAACTGAGCAAGGCGCGCCATTTCGGTTTCAAATCGAAGACTTTCCGTAATATCAACTGCGACATGGAGCAAGCAATTTTCATCCTCGATATCGATGATCTCTGTGGATAGGAGCGCAGTCCGAATGTCGCCAGATTTGGTAACGTAACGAACTTTCTCATTACGGACAATATCGCCATATTTAGTGGAATTATTAAGATCGTCACGCAATAGATTCAAGGCTGTGCCAATAACCTCGTCTCCATAGCCTGTATGCTGCTTCCAGCTTTCATTAACATCCAGATAGGTAAGATCAGGTAAACGGCGAATGGCCATTAAGGAAGGGGAGAGGATGAACATTTTTTTGAAATGTTCTTGGGAGTTCATAAGCTTCTCATGGGCATCGACCAGCTCAGATGTACGCTCTTCGACCCAATTCTCGAGAAGTAAGTTTTGCTCTATTAACTTCTCCTCAGCTTCTGCCAGCTTGCGATTCGTTTCTTCAAGATCTAATGTACGTTTATGTAAAAGCTCGCTTTGAGCTTTCAGCTTCTGATGGTTCAGATGCATATTAACAAAGCCATCCACCTTCATGCGCAGCATTTTGGGATGTACAGGTTTAAATAAGTAATCAATCGAACCCACATGATAGCCTCGCAAAACATGCTCAATCGAGGTGCTCAAGGCGGTTAAGAATATAATTGGGATATCTTGGCAGGCTTTCCGTTGCTTTATTAATTCTACGGTTTCAAAACCGCTAAGCCCTGGCATCTGCACATCCATCAAAATAACTGCAATATGGTCAGCAGGTTCTTTTAATAAATAGCGAAGTGCTTCCTCCCCTGATTGTAAAGAAATAACGTCATAGGAAGAAGAGGCCAGAATGCTATTCAGAGCCAGCAAGTTTTCATAGCGATCATCTACCGCCAAGATTTTTACTTGTTGTTCCATCGGATGTCCTTTCCGCACGAGATCTGCTATACGCACCTACAATCCATACCTCACCTTTTCGAGGAAAAAGTGTAATTCCCTCTTTTTTTCTTAAAGTCTTTACATACATTTTACATATGGTTAATCTTACCTATCATTTGATTTGCTAGACTTGGGGTAGATGCAGAAATAGATGAGGATGATGGACATGTTTACTCAGTCAGAAGTCGCGATAGAGTTTCATAAGTTGATAGAAGAACAACGGATTTCTTCCGTTTATCAACCAATTGTATCCTTGCAAGATGGACAAGTGATGGGGTATGAAGCTTTAACTCGCGGTCCGGTGGACGGCCCTTTCCATTCGCCGCTCGCGATGTTTCAGTATGCGGAGCAGCAAGGTGAGCTATATCGTCTAGAGCGGCTAGCACGTGAGAAGGCGATACAAGGTTCCATTTTGGAACACGGACAGCAATTGTTATTTATTAATATCTCGTCACACGTTTTAGAGGATCCTGGCTTTATTCCAGGTAAGACGCTTGAGATTCTTCAGCAGTATGGACTTCGTCCGAGCAATGTCGTATTCGAAATTACGGAAAGAAGTTCGATCGAGGACTTCACTTTGGCTAAGAAAATTTTAGCTCATTATCGGACACAGGGTTATCGCATTGCGATTGATGACGCGGGGGCAGGATATTCTTCACTCCAAGCGATTGCCGAGCTTCAGCCTGATTTTATTAAAATCGATCGTTCATTGATTGAAAATATTCATTTGAATAAAGTGAAAGCTTATATTCTCGAAACCTTCGTCACCTTTGCTCAGAAAATGAACATTTCGTTGATCGCTGAGGGCATTGAACAAGTAGAGGAGCTAGCCAAATTAACTCAAATGGGTGTGCATTATGCGCAAGGCTTTTTACTCGGGAGACCTTCTACATCCATTGCGACTGTTCAAGACACGCATAAAATGACCATTTGGCAGCATCGCAACGTACAAGGGAGCACTATGACTTGGCATATTGGCGAGCTGAAAACACCCGTTGGTGTGTTCCATACGAAAGTGCAAATTTCTGAAATTGCGGAGTTTTTCAAAAAAAATCAAGAGGCAGTCGGGGTTGTCATTGTTCATGACGATGAGCCGCGCGGACTTATGATGAGAGATCGCTTATTCCAGCATTTGGCTGGTCAATATGCTTACTCCCTGTACTGGAATCGCACGATTGATAGTGTGATGGATGCTTCTCCCTTAATCGTAGACGAGTTAACGCCTGTGGAGCAAGTGTCCCAGTTAGCAACTTCACGTGCGATTCATCATTTATACGACCTTGTCATCATTACTAGTCAGGGGAAAATGGCAGGTTCAGCATCCATACGAACGATATTAGAGAGTATTACGAATGTGAAAATGGAATCAGCACGCGTCGCGAATCCACTAACAGGCCTTCCGGGGAATTTGCAAATTAATCGGGAATTGAACAAACGAATAACGGCGAGAGTGCCATTTCATGTGATCTATGCGGATTTGGATTATTTTAAATGGTACAATGACCGTTTTGGTTTTCAAAAAGGGGATCAATTAATTCAGTATATGGCGGACTTAATGCAGCAAGCCATCGCTTTCTATGGAACACCAAGCGATTTTGTCGGTCATGTGGGCGGTGATGATTTTATTGCGATATCCACCTCGTTATCACCGAAACTCTTGTGTCAGGAAATCATCAATCGCTTCGAAACCGGAGTCCGTATGTTCTATGAAGGCGAAGATTGGGAGTATGTGGTGGATCGGGGGGGCCAGCAAGTGAAAAGCGAAGGGGTCACGGTGTCCTTATCTTTAGTCATCTGCAGCTGTGAGTCCCCTATTTCACTAGACTATATTTCTCAAACAGCGGCTCAACTCAAAAAGAAAGCGAAGGCGCATCAAGGCAGTATTTATTGTTTCCAAACGATTGGCTAACGAATGCTGTGAAGAGTTTCAGAACGTATAGATTAGTTGTTTAAATGAACGAACGATGATCACTTTCTGCTTCCCAATCCGCCTCTCAGAGATTTTCTTAATATTGGCTGGGTGAATCCAGACCGCATCCATCCCAGTAGAAGCCGCACCTACCACATCATTACGCCATGAATTCCCAACCATCACACTCTGGCCCGCAGCCGTGTTCATCGATTTCAGGGCTTGCTCAAAAATCGCGGGATGCGGCTTCCGTGGTCCATCATTCTCCGTTGTAAATAAACGCTCTTGGTCGAACCAGGAGGTCAGCTTCATTTTCTCCAAATTACGTTGTAGTCGATTTCGATTTCCATTGCTGATAATCGCCAACTTATATTGACGTGCCAGCAGCTCTAGTGTGTCTTCTACCCCTGGAAATAAAGCAACGAAATTGTCCTCTTTCTCTTCGATTTGATTGAAAAAGGATCGCGTAAACGCCGTGCTCACTTGCATCGGAAATGGATGGAGTGCTTTGATTAAACAAATATGCCGCAACTCGTCTGGCGAGATAGGGCTTCGGATAGGCGTTTTGCGATGGCGGCTCCACTCGGACTTATAGCTAAGCAGTGCCTCTTGCGCGGTCAGTTTCGAATCCTCTGTTTCCCACCGTGCCGTGAAATCCTGCATAACTTCAAGAAAAGCGGAGTCGAAGCATTGTCTGCGATCAAGGATCGTGTTATTCATATCAAAAAATATAACCTTTTTACGTGTGGGTGAGAAAAAAGGACTCATACGGAGAACCTCCTTCTGAAGACCTGACCGTCCTAACTTGTAAAATTTCGGCTCCTTACATGTTTATGTAGGGAACCGTTTTTTTATTTTAATTTCGTATGCTATGATGAAGGAAGTATGTTTAAAATTGGGGTGGAACTTATGGATAAGCTTATTATTATTGATGGGAACTCAATCGCGTTTCGTGCCTTCTATGCGTTACCTTTGCTGAGTAATTCAAGCGGTTTACATACCAATGCGGTATATGGATTTACGACCATGCTGCTGAAATTGATTGAAGAAGAAAAGCCAACCCATTTTCTTGTTGCATTTGATGCGGGGAAAATTACGTTCCGACATAAAGAATATACCGAGTATAAAGGCGGTCGTGCGAAAACGCCGACAGAGCTTTCCGAACAATTTCCTTTGATTAAAGAATTGCTGAAGGCTTTCAAAATCCCGCAATTCGAGCTATCTGGCTATGAAGCGGATGATATTATCGGCACGTTGACGAAAGAAGCGGATGCGAGAGGGGAGAAAGTTCTCCTCGTGTCTGGTGATAAAGATATGCTCCAACTTGCCTCTGAGCAAGTGACGGTTGCGATTACCCGCAAGGGAATCAGCGAGATGGATCGCTTCGATCCTGAAGCCATTAAAGAGAAATACGGGCTTACGCCGGATCAAATCATTGATTTGAAAGGTCTCATGGGCGATACGTCCGATAATATTCCGGGTATTCCCGGCGTTGGTGAGAAGACGGCTCTTAAAATGCTGCATGACTTTGGCACGGTCGAAGAAGTGTTGGCAAACACAGCAAGTCTGAAAGGCAAAATGAAAGAGAAAGTGGAAGAGCATGCCAAGAGTGCACTCATGAGCAAAGAGCTGGCCACTATTTACCGTGAAGTCCCGATGGAAACAGCTTGGGAATCGTTCCGTTATGATGGCTTCGATGGACAAGCGTTATCCAGTATGTTTCGCAAGCTGGAGTTCAAGTCGCTGCTGGAGAAGATGGATTTCGGTTCTGTCAGCGTAGAAGCTGAAGATCTCGTCATCGAAAGTCTGGAAGCCGTTGCGGTTACAGAAGCTAATATGGGTGAGTTGGTTGCCAAATTGGACGACCATGCCGCGATCCATGTGGAAGCGGTTGGTGAGAATCCACATCAAGCGGTGATGGTTGGGGTTGTGTGGTTTATCGATGATGGTGCTGCCAACACTTCGTATTATGTGCCGTTTGCCCTGCTGCAAAGCGAAGCAGGTAAGCCGCTGCGCGATTGGCTCGGCGATGCTTCCAAGAAGAAGCAGCTCTTCGACCTGCACCGCGCGCAGCTGGCGCTGGCTTGGCAGGGCATCCACCTAGCAGGGGTGGATTTCGACGTGCTGCTGGCCGCTTATCTCCTTGATCCGACGGAGTCGAATCTCAGCTTGAGCGGTCTGTCGGTGAAGTACGGTCTGCCTTCTGTGAAGGCAGACGAGGATGTGTTCGGCAAAGGCGCGAAGTTTCGCCTGCCGGAACTCGCTGCGCTTAGCGACCACGTGGGTCGCAAAGCGATGGCGATGGCGCGCATGGTGCCCGTGCTGCGCGATGAATTAGAGAAGAGTGAGATGCATCAACTCTTCTACGAGCTTGAATTGCCTCTCTCCGGCGTTCTCGCGGAGATGGAGATGCGCGGCATCGCGGTGGATGCCGAGGGGCTCAAAACGCTCGGCGTGGAGCTTGGGAAGCAGCTGGACACGATCATGTCCAGCATTTACAAGCTCGCCGGCGTCGAGTTCAACATCAACTCACCGAAGCAGCTCGGTGAGGTTCTGTTTGAGAAGCTGGGACTGCCAGCTTCGAAGAAGACCAAGACCGGCTATTCGACGGATGCCGAGGTGCTGGAACGTCTTGCGCCCTACAACGAAGTTGTCGGGCAGATCTTGCACTACCGTTCGCTAGCGAAGCTGCAGTCGACGTATGTCGAGGGGCTGCTCAAAGAGGTCCGGCCAGAGACCGGTAAGGTGCACACCTATTACCGGCAGACGATTGCCGCGACGGGACGACTAAGCAGCCAGTTCCCGAACCTCCAGAACATTCCGATTCGTCTGGAGGAAGGCCGCAAGATCCGCAAAGTCTTTGTTCCATCCGAGCCTGGATGGTACATTCTTGCTGCGGATTACTCTCAGATCGAGCTGCGCGTGCTAGCGCACATCTCGCAAGATGAGAAGCTGAAGGAAGCATTCCTTCAGAATATGGACATTCACACGAAGACCGCGATGGACGTCTTCGGTGTGGAAGAAAGCGCCGTTGACAGCAATATGCGCCGTCAAGCGAAAGCCGTTAACTTCGGAATCGTATACGGAATCAGCGACTACGGCCTGTCACAGAACTTAGATATTACCCGTCGGGAAGCCGCTCAGTTCATTGAACAGTATTTCGCGGTGTTCCAAGGGGTTCGTCGATATATGGATGAAATCGTCAAGGATGCTCGTCGTGACGGATACGTAACCACGTTGCTTCAGCGTCGACGCTTATTGCCCGAAATTACGCATTCGAACTTTAATATACGTTCATTCGCAGAGCGTACGGCCATGAATACGCCGATCCAAGGGACAGCGGCAGATATTATCAAGCTTGCCATGGTTCAAATGGCAGATCGCTTGGTGAAAGAAGGGCTGAAGAGCCGCATGCTGCTTCAAGTACACGATGAGCTTGTCTTTGAAGTGCCAGCTGATGAGCTGGAAACGATGAAGGAGCTGGTGCCTGAAGTCATGGCAGCTGCGCTGAAGCTGGACGTTCCTTTACGTGCAGATGTTGATTTCGGTCTAACTTGGTATGATGCGAAGTAACAAGGGGTCTAGTGGTATGAACTGCCGCTCCCAACACCTAGAAGGAGGTGCGCACCTTGCCTGAGCTACCCGAGGTGGAAACCGTCAAACGAACACTGAATGAGTTAATTACAGGAAAAACGATCGCCCATGTTGAGGTTAGACTGCCTCGTATTATCCAAAAGCCGGACGATATTCAGCAGTTTGAAACGCTGCTGCAAGGACAAACCATTGAAACGATTGAACGAAGAGGGAAGTTTCTTCGCTTCGTGCTCACGGAT
Organism: Paenibacillus allorhizoplanae; assembly: GCF_927798215.1. NCBI lineage: Bacteria > Bacillati > Bacillota > Bacilli > Caryophanales > Paenibacillaceae > Paenibacillus > Paenibacillus allorhizoplanae. Next base: position 209,644 of record NZ_CAKMMW010000003.1, on the reverse strand, counting down.
TATGTGATGGTCTCCCATTTGCGTATGGAAGGTCGCTATGGCTTGTACGCAGGCGATGATCCGCTAGAGCCGCATACGCATGTTTTGTTCCGTTTTACAGATGAAAGTGAGCTGCGGTACAAGGATGTGCGGCAATTCGGCACGATGCACTTGTTTCCGAAGGGGGATGAGCTTACGCAGCCACCATTGGTGAAGCTCGGTCTTGAGCCGCTCGATGAGGCGTTCACCCTCGAAGCATTCCGCGGGGTGATTGGTCATCGAGCTACGAAGATCAAGCCGTTGCTGCTCAATCAAGCATATATCGTGGGTATCGGGAATATTTATGTAGACGAGTCCCTCTTCTTAGCGGGGATCCATCCCGAACGGGAAGCTTCCTCACTGAGTAAGAAGGAGTTAGCCTTGTTGCATGAGGCGATTATTCGTACCCTCCAAGAATCCGTTGAGGTAGGCGGATCATCCATTAAATCCTATGTGAATGGACAAGGCGAAATCGGCCTTTTCCAGCACCAATTAAACATTTATGGCAGACAATCACAGCCATGCAAAACGTGCGGCCAGGAGATTGTGAAAACCGTCGTGGGAGGCAGAGGGACACACATATGTCTCACTTGTCAACCTTTGAAGCCCAAGCGGTCGCGAAAGAAGTCCTGAGAAATAGGCACGAGAAGCGTACCCTCCCCATATGATATGGAGTACTTAGCCTAGGTAACAGCCCATATGGCTTGTTATTTGGGTAAAACGCTTAGGAGGGTTTGTATGCTTCCTGTCATATCTCTGCTCATTTTGGCATTTGCAGTTTCTTTGGACGGTTTCGGTGTTGGTGTGATGTATGGGTTACGTAAAATACGAATACCCCTTATCTCAATTGGAATTATATCGCTTTGGTCTGGTATCATTATTTTTACTTCGATGCAGATCGGCGTTTTGATGTCTTCCTTCATGTCCCCTGGGTTTGCTAAGCGGATAGGGGCGCTCATTTTAATCGGTATTGGCGTTTGGGCTCTTGTTCAAATGAGACAAGGGCAGAAAAACCAAACGCAACAAGAGCAAACAGCTGCAACGGCAGATCAAGCGATGGTTAGCAGCATGCCTTATGGAGAGATTCGCAACTCTGGTTACGTGGAGCCGGTGACGTTCGATACGTTACAGCGGACCAAAGAGATTCTAAGTATTGAGCTGAAACGTTTTGGGCTAGTGATTCAAATTTTACGAACGCCTTCCATAGCGGACGTAGATAAATCAGGCAATATTTCAGCCTCTGAGGCTACTTTGCTCGGCTTAGCGCTGTCTTTGGATGCCTTCGGAGCGGGAATCGGCGCTGCGCTTATTGGCTTCGTGCCGTTACTGACGGCTTCCGTCATTTCAATTTCAAGCGGCTCCTTACTTGCAGTCGGCTTGCGGATTGGTTTCCGATATGCAGAAATGAACTGGATGAAGAAGCTGTCTATTCTCCCAGGCTGTGTACTTATTGTCATGGGACTTTTGAAAATGCTATAGTTCACTCACAATGAACCTTTAGGAGAGAATCGCTTATGAATATCGGCTTAACTGGAGGTATTGCTTGTGGAAAAAGTACGGTTAGCCGCATGCTCGTTAGCCGTGGCGCACTTTTAATCGACGCCGATCAGATCGCTCGTGATGTCGTCGAGCCTGGCAGCCCTGTTCTCGAACAGGTTGCTGCGCATTTTGGACAAGCTGTGATTGGACCCGATGGATCTTTGCAACGTAAGAAGCTTGGTGAAATTATCTTTGGATCGCCTGAAGCGAGAAAGCAGCTAGATGGCTTGTTGCATCCCCCAATTCGGGCAAAGATGCGTGAACAAATGACTTTGTATGAACGGGACTTCCCCACCAAACTGGTGGTGGTCGATGTTCCTTTACTCATAGAATCGAATCTGGTCTCAATGTTTGAGGAGATCATGGTTGTTTACATTCCGCGTCACTTGCAATTGGAGCGCCTGATGCAGCGAGATGGCTTGTCAGCCGAGAATGCTCAGCTTCGACTTGATGCACAGATGTCGATTGAGGAAAAACGAAAGCTAGCCGATATCGTGATTGACAATAGCGGAACTTGGGAAGAAACCAACATGAGGGTGGAGCTGTTCTGGGTAGGGAAGGGATTGGCATGACGTTCTTTCGGAAAAAACGAATGTTTGCTCTTCTGCTTATCGCATTTATCATGATTCTCTTCATGAATAGCGCAATTATAGGTAGAAAGCTATATCCCATCTACTTTCAGCAGGAGATTAAGCAAAGCGCGGCGAAACACAATATAGACCCATTTCTAATTGCAGCTATTATTCGCGTCGAAACGAATTATAAATATCATTTAGAATCAAGCAAAGGGGCATTAGGGCTCATGCAGCTTATGCCTGATACCGCTGACTGGATTGTTGAATCCTCGAATCTAGGGCCTCATACACAAGAAGATTTGCTTCGAGTTGATATTAATATTTATTTAGGGTCATGGTATCTTAATTGGTTAATTAAGCATTATAATGGGAATTTAGTCTATGCCATTGCAGCGTATAATGCAGGTCAAGGTAATGTGAATAAATGGAAAAACGGTAACGTTTGGGACGGTTCTGAAGACAATATTCGTGATATTCCATTTGGTGAAACCCGTCATTATGTGCAGCGTGTTCTTTATTACTATGAGAAGTATACGAAGCTATACACGGACACGGAGCAATGGCAGGGTGCAGATGCTTAAGTTAGCCCCACAAAACAAAGAAGCATTGGACTAGCTCCGAGTGGAGCGCAAAGTCCAATACTTCCTGTTTTGCAGAGTCAAAAGCGTGTGTTATTCAAGATTACTTGAATTGACCTGCTAGAGATTGTTCTGCGATTTGCACCAGGCGACGAGTAATGCTACCACCAATAGATCCAGTTTCACGAGAAGTCATGTTGCCATAGTAGCCATCTTGTGGGATAGCGATACCTAGCTCCTGAGCTACCTCGTACTTCAACTGATCCAAGGCTGCATTAGCTTGTGGAACGACTAAAGTGTTGCTTGAGCTCATGTCTGTTCACCTCCTTGTCGGTTGGTAAATCTATTGTGTGCAGAACTCCAAACTTCAAGACATGTAACATATGGTAAAGATATTCTCAAGTGAGAAAGGAGATGAAAGCGAATGAAATGCCCGTTCTGTGACCATTCTGGTACGAAAGTGCTTGATTCCAGGTCTGCCAATGAGAATAAATCCATTCGTCGGCGCCGTGAATGCGAGAAATGCGCGCGAAGATTCACAACTTTCGAAATGGTAGAAGAAACACCTTTAATTGTGATTAAAAAAGATGGAAGTCGGGAAGAATTTAGTCGAGAGAAAATTTTACGAGGCTTAATTCGTGCTTGTGAAAAAAGACCTGTTTCCATGGAGCGGCTAGAAATGCTTGTCTCCGAAGTCGAAATGCAGCTTCGTACGACGGCACATGCTGAAGTCGATAGCCTTGGCATTGGTGAAATTGTGATGGAGCAATTGTACCCCGTCGATGAAGTGGCCTACATTCGCTTCGCCTCTGTATATAGGCAGTTCAAGGACATTAACATGTTTTTGAAGGAGTTAACGCAAATATTGGGAAAGCATGATGTCGGGCTGCTTCGAGACAAAAAAGCAGCAACTGCATGCTTCTAAGTAAAAGCCGCGTCATCTCATGAATGATTTCATGAGATGACGCGGCTTTATTTGTTTTTGAGCTAATTCGTATGAATCGTTGTTGTGACTACCAGATTGTTCGTAGTTGATGTGGAGGAAGAGGCGGCTGTGAATGATAATGTTTCTAAATTGACAGTGACGCCAATCGTGAGTCCAGTATTAATGACTAAACTGGCAGTTGATAAAGTCGTCAAGTAGCCTAAGAGAAGGGCACCATTTACAAATACGTTGTAATACCCATTGCTTCCAGGAACCGTAAGGCTATTGGCAGGCAGGTTAGCGCCTGTATCGTCTCTAAAGCTTGAGGAAAGAATCGTTGTCACGCCTCCGAGAATGTTCCCTAATACCACATTAGCTGTGAATCGTTTGACAGACGGGGTAAGGGTCGTGGTCGTCGTTGTTGTAATACTTCCTGTAACTACACTAGTCGCTGTCAAGTGGAGGGTAATCAAGTGTTCGCTCATGGTTGTCCTCCTTTCAGGAAGTGAACATATCCTATTCTAGTATTTGTTATATGATATGTTAGAGACAGCTAGTTTGCTTGGGAAAATTTGAGGGTGACACGAATTGATTTGTTTTTTTTCGAAATGTGACAAAAAATAAACAAAAGACAGCGGCAGATGCGCTGTCTTTTGTTGCTTCATCGGAGAAAAGTCAATAACGACGCGCTCTCATGAGCTTTTGAAAAAAAATTATTCTCATGACATCAACCGACTGTATTTTTGAGAGCGATAAGGCATAATTCGGTTATTGAGTGCGTTTGTCCAATTCACTTCGCAGAAAATGAATAAATCGGACGGCTTCATCAGATGTTAATAGGTTGCCGCTGAATGAAAAGGAGAACATGTCCAAAATATCATCATCAGGGAGATGCAAGTTATCGATTAAATGCTTTACGTCTATGCTCATGTTGCCGTCAATTACCATTTTATTCATGAAGCTGATTCCTCCTTTGTCGTACTGCCATTATCGGATGGAGGCGGTAGCTGGCTGACATATTGGACACTAGACAGGATTGCCAATTTAGTCCCTTTAGCTTTGCGTCACCACTTTTCAGCGGTTTTGCCCTTATCATACCGATAACGTCTTATATGAAAACTATATCACAGGTTAGGTTTAACGTGCTATTAATTACATTAATTCGAAGGATGGTTGAAGCATATGTCCGTCAATAGCCCAAAGTCTAGTAAAATTATTCATGAATTGGATATTGTTAAGGTGGCGGAGGCGCTTGGTCTGGATCAAGCTCGTTTACTCGCTTATGTCTATAATCGTCCAGAGGCTATTCACGCTTATGTGCTAGATGAGCCAACTGCTCCTTCGGATCCTTCCTAAATGTAAAAAAGCACCGCAACATGGAAGTTGCAGTGCCTAATGCATGGTATTACACCATGATTTTACAAATATCGTTCGTGAATTCAACTGGATCCTGCAGCGGCAGACCTTCGATAAGAAGAGCCTGATTGTACAAGAGTGCTGTATACAGGTTCAATTTCTCTTTATCCTTTTCAAAAGCATCCTTCAAGGAAGCGAACACGTCATGATTGACGTTGATTTCTAATACTTTCTCTGCCTTAACATTCGGATTGTTTGGCATCGCGTTCAAGATTTTTTCCATTTCGATGGTGACATCACCATCTGTAGATAAGCATACCGGATGCTTTCTTAGACGCTTGGAAGCTTTAACGCTTGTCACTTTACCAGCCAATAAGCCATTCATGTAGTCGAATAGATCTTGATTTTCTTTTTTATCAGACTCAGAATCGTTGGCGTTATCCTCTACATCAATACCAAGATCCCCGCTTGAAACCGATCTGAATTCCTTCTCTTTGTAGGTCATAATCATTTTGATTGCGAACTCATCAATATCATCTGTGAAGTATAAAATCTCATAGCCTTTGTCAGTTACAAGCTCCGTTTGCGGAAGCTTATCGATTCTTTCCATCGACTCACCGGAAGCATAGTAAATGTACTTCTGATCTTCTGGCATTCTAGCTACATACTCGTCCAACGTAACAAGCTGTTTCTCCTTGGAGGAAGAGAACATTAAAAGATCCTGCAAAAGCTCCTTATGCGTGCCGTAGTCGCTGTAAACACCGAATTTAAGCTGTCTGCCGAAGGACTTGTAGAATTGCTCATATTTCTCTCTCTCGTCCTTCAGGAGGCTTTGAAGAGAGCCTTTGATTTTGCTAGAGATATTCTTCGCAATTAATTTAAGCTGACGATCGTGCTGCAGCATCTCACGGGAGATGTTAAGTGATAAACTTTCGGAATCAACCATCCCTTTGACGAAGCTGAAATAGTCAGGAAGCAGGTCCGCACATTTATTCATAATGAGAACGCCGTTTGCGTAAAGCTCGAGGCCTTTCTCGTATTCTTTGGAATAGTAGTCATAAGGCATGTTTTCAGGGATAAAGAGGATCGCTTGGTAGACTACCGCGCCATCTGCACTCACATGAATATGCTTAAGCGGCTTGTCGAAGCCGTAGTGTTTCTCATGGTAGAACTTCTCGTAATCTTCAGGAGTAAGTTCGCTTTTGTTTTTGCGCCAGATTGGCACCATGCTGTTCACGTGCTGCTCTTCTTGATAGTCCTCGAATTCACTCTCGCTGCCTTCTTTGAGTCGCTTGCCCGTGATGTCCATTTTAATAGGATAACGGATGAAATCTGAATATTTCTTGATGATCGCTTTCAAGCGGTACTCGTCCAAGTATTCGTCGTAGTTATCATCTTCGGTATTCGCTTTAATGGAAAGAACAATCTCCGTACCAATTGAATCCTTCTCGGCTGGTGCAATCGTGTACCCGTCTGCGCCATCGGATTCCCATTTATAAGCTGTGTCGCTGCCAAGGGCTTTACTCGTTACTGCGATGTGATCAGCGACCATGAACGCGGAGTAGAAGCCTACCCCGAATTGGCCAATAATGTTGTGGCCATCTTTAGCTTCGTTCTCTTTCTTGAAAGCAAGAGATCCGCTCTTCGCGATAATCCCCAAGTTGTTCTCAAGATCTTCTTTCGTCATCCCGATACCTGTATCGCGAATCGTTAAGATGCGATTGTCTTTATCGGCTGTAATTTTGATGAAGTAGCTATCTTTGTCAAAAACGAGCGAGTCGTCTGTAAGTGCCTTGTAGTAAATTTTGTCAATCGCATCGCTGGAGTTGGAGATAAGCTCTCTTAGAAAGATTTCACGTTGTGTGTAAATCGAATTGATCATCATTTCCAAAAGACGCTTGGATTCGGCTTGAAACTGTTTCTTTTCCACGGATAGATCTCCTTTCGATATGTAGCAAGGATTATATAATTAGCACTCGCACGCTGTGAGTGCTATACACTAACTTTATATCATCCCTGAAATTTAATGTCAATTGGCAAGGAGAGAAATTATGTGAAGTTGCGGGTAGTAGAGGGCGCGAAGGGAATGCCTGAGTGCAAGTCTTCAAGTCCTCAACTCATCTTGCGCAGTCAACAATGCAAAAGAGCACTTTTGGAATAGGTTTCCTCTCCGAAATTGGAAATTGATGCAAAAAGGCATCAATTTGGTGTGATTTGAGGAGATTCTCTTGAAATTCGTGAAAAAGGTTGCCTATTTGCACGCATTTGCCAATTTCGACCATAAATTAGTGAAAAAGGTTGTATAATTGCATTTTTGAGAGAGTGAGGTGGGAGAGAAAGTGGAGAAAGAGAGAGCAATTCGCCAGCTTACTCCACATGTGCTCGCCATCCACTACACTCCACCCGCCACAGACAAGCACCGGACTCCTCATACTACAGACCAGCTACCGCACTTCGCCATCCACTACACTCCACCCGCCACAGACCAGCTATCCACTCTTCCCCACCACCAATCCCCACTTAACACACTACATCATGCGTATATGATCCCTTTTTACTAACTCATAACGAAGCACATGTTTGCCTTCAGCTCCTTTGTGCGGGATGAACCAACCTTTGTCGCAGAGTGATTGGAGCACTCGAACGGTTGAGCGGTAGTTGATATCTAGATGTGTTCGAACATCAATTGGACGGAGTGGCCCAGCGAGCGTATAAGCAAGCCTAATAATTTCCCGTTCCATCACATTGTCTAGACTGACAGGTGATGTGATAGCCTGAAATCGACTAATCAACATGCGAAGCAGCGTGATGCATAGGTCAGGGCGATTCGCGACGTCATCATATGAAAATGAAATCACCTGATACCCCATCGCTGTCAAAAAGGTTTCCCTGTTCAGCTCATTGCAGTATTTCTGCCTGTCCATGTCTCGCACGTGCGGGCCGTATCCTTTGACCTCGATGATCAATTTCACAAATCTCGTCAGCCAGGCGAAGTCGCAGAAATACGAACGTCCACGCCAATCCAATACTTCGAATTCTGGGTGTAACTCATCGAAATTTCCTCGGAGGTCCCACCAGACTCTCTGACAGAATAGTTTTTCCGCCTCCTGATGCCCACGTTCTAAGCGGCCTCTGCGTTCTCTGGTTCTGCGGTCAAGATGGTTTTGAATCCATACAGCATGCATTTCCTCGAAATTCATATGAGCTTTCCCTCCTTTAAAATGAGAAAAACGCCCCTGTTCCACTCATGAAAAATGGACAGGGACGTTCTTCGCCTCTTGCAAATAAGTATAAAGGAAATCCCTGATTTCACGAGGGAACATTTTCGACATTTCTCCGCCTTATATGATAAAATGTGACATATTGGAGGGATGTCACATGGATATTAGACGAATTTTAGGTCTTCCTGAGTTGTTAGATGTCAAAAAAGTCGCATGTGTTCAACCTCACCCTGATGACAATGAAGTTGGGGCGGCAGGAACTTTATATGAACTTGCAAAGCGCGGTTGTGAAATCGTTTACATTACCGTTACGGATGGAAGTGGCTGTGGTTCAACTGGCGAGGTAGAACCAGAAGCGATCGCAGCGATTCGCCGTGCAGAGCGGTTGGCCGCTGGGGATATTTTGGGTGTGACCAAGCATATTGCGCTTGATTACCCGGACATGGGCAGTTATACCGAAGAGGAACTGCTAGCCAAGTTGATTCCGATTATCCGCGAAGAGAAGCCGGATTTGCTGATGACCGTAGATCCTTGGATGCCATATGAGGCTCATCCGGACCATATCAAGACTGGGAAAGCTGTAGCTTCGGCCATGCTCTTCTCGTCAAATGAGATCCTATTCCCTGGATCCAAACCACATGATGTCCCGCAAATCGCGTTCTATGCGACGTCTCATCCGAACACCTTCATTGATGTATCGGCCCATTGGGAAACGAAAATCGCGTCCATCCTTGCCCATAAGAGCCAATTTGACAACGTTAATTGGCCCTTGGTTAAGGGGTATTTTGACTATCAAGGTGTTCAATTGTACTCCAAGTTGAAGCAAGACCCCGATGCCAAAGGATATGCGGAAGCTTTTAAATTACTTACGTCCCACCAACTGCACTTCTTTCCATCCGCACTATACAGCTAACAGCTACATATGACGAAGGAGGCAAGTCCAATGATTTCATTATCAAAAAAAAACTCGCCTACAGCTCGAATCAAATTGGACTTAGCATCTTATGGCAAGCGTTTAGCGCCATTGCTATTTTTTATTACGTTACGGTGTTGAATGTTTCCGGCACTTCGATTTCCATCGAAATGATCATTTACGGTATCCTGAATGCCTTGTTCAATTTGGCTGCTGGGTATGTGAGTAATCGTACGAAAACACGCTTCGGCAGACGTATTCCGTATATTTTGTTTGGAAGTCTACCGTTTGGTGTGCTATTCTTCTTCCTCTTTAATCCTCCTTCGGGCAGCACGACGATGTTGTTAATTTACTTTTTCACACGTTCTTCTTCGATTTGATCTACTCGTTCATTGGACTTAACACAGGTTCGTTATTTCCGGAGATGTATCAAACCAAGAAGGATCGTTATCATTGCCGATGCTTATTCTTGTGATCGCCTACATGTGCCTGCAAAATATCAGTCCTCCCGAGAAGAAGCTAGAGGCGCGAACAGTTAGGAACTCAGAAAGCTATGAAACATATACAGATTTGGTGAGGCTCCCCTGATGGTCGACGTATGGTAAAGGTTCCAACCTGCAGGCTGGAGCTTCATTCCTGCCGCGGCGATGCTCATGGACGGCGACGGGTTGTATCCTAGCTTGGACGCGGAAGTGTGTACGATATAGCCTACTAAGATGGGGAGCAAGGGTACAGTGCTGGACCGCACGTTGTGCAATTGCCTCGTTGTGATAGATTGGCCACGGAAGTGACCTAAATGAACGAGAAGAGCCTCCCGGAATGGGAGGCTCTTCTGTGTTCTAGGGTAGGCTAATTGCCTCAAGTCGGTGTCCGATCGCTGAACAGTAATACCCTCCTCCAACGTTTAACTGTAAAACATACAGTTAATTTTAGCGCTTTTCCGCTATTTCCCCGATTAACTGTAGAACATACAGTTAATTCAGCAGGTTGTATCTATGCGGCGTGCAATGGGAGAAATTAACTGTAGGAAATACAGCTATTGCCCAAAAGCAGCCGCTTTCGGCGAAATTAACGACATAAAATCCATCTAATTCAAATTGAATCTATCTAGTTGGTGGTTATGCAAACCTTAGAGACTGATCCACATCTTGCACACAACTCATCAAGTAGATAACGCGCTAGCACCTAGCACCTCGGCTATTTCCCCGACGCCTCACGAATATCGGTGCTCTCCAGAATCGCTTTCGGATATCCGTCTCGCGCGACGGCGATCATGGCACGACCAATTTGCTCGGAGTCAATAACGGCATTTGGAAACCATTTCTGTAGGAGAGGAAAAATTGGGCGCAAGATGACAATGAAGGTCTGGTATAGTTTGGTTTTGGATTTGACGCCATTCTTCGGCAGAATCGCGCCAGGACGGAACATGAAGGCTGACTTGAACGGCAGTTTGAGGAGCGCATTTTCCGTTTTGCCTTTGACACGTGCCCACATGCTGCTGCCTTGCTCTGTGCTATCGGTGCTCGCACCGGTCACATAGACAAAGGTCATCTTGGGCTGGATTTTGACTAGGGTGTTCGCAATATTCATGGTCAGATCGTAGGTGATCGCATGATACTTCTCTTCGCTCATACCTACAGATGAAACGCCGAGGCAGAAGAAACAAGCATCGATACTTGAAAGCTCATCCGTTAATGGGGATAGATCGGTGATATCCTTGAGGACATGCTCATGGAATTTTGATTGCGTCTGATGTGTAGCGCTTCGACCGATCGAAACGACGTTGTTAACCTGTGGATCGAGCAAACATTCACGTAATACGCTTTGTCCAACCATCCCCGTTGCTCCAAAGATGAGAATGTTCATAGAGAGAGCCACCTTTCACAAAATTATTAAGAGCGTAGAACAGTTAGGAGACAAAATATAGTGTCTTCATTTGTGATGCTAGTATCATACTAAACTTGTGTTCTACTCGTATAGTTACACGTGTTGGTCTATGACGTCCGTTCATAGGCGATGAAGCTTGCGATAGGAAGACGGTGTCACATGCATGCGTTTTTTGAATACACGGCTCAAATAAAATTCGTTCTCAAAGCCGCATTGCCCAGCGATCTGCTGCAAGGTCATCTCACTATCCAGCAAGAGCTGCTGTACCTTCTGCAGACGTAACGTGGTTAAGTAATCGATCGGCAGCATGCCGGTCGATTTTTTGAATCGGCGGGTAAACTGCACCTGTGTCAATCCAAGTTCCATGGCGATGTCTTTCATGATGCAGGTGGATGACGCTAGTTCATGCAGACGTTGAGTTGCCCCAGAAATGAGGGCATCCTTATTGTTCGTAATCCCTGCTGTCCAAGGAGATAAGGCTTCTGGGCTTGCTGAATAAGCTTCTTCCACAACCAACATCCATAGGTCAGTAACTACATGTTGGCGCAGGGAGGAAGCAACGTTTCCTTCATGTTGGAACCATTTTTTCAAGTAGGCATAGTTAGATGACAGTCGATTGAGATCTTGGATGGAAATTTTCCCTGAGGGGATATGCGTTTCCATGGCTAAGGGATGTCCTGACGGATCACACCATTGCAGCAACATGACGTGAAAAGATAAGGGCTGAATGACTTCTCTTCGAAAAGTAACCCCCGGTGGACATAGCACTAGATCTCCGAATGCAGCAGTCCCCTCGTGATCTTGAATCTGGTAGGAGAAGCTCCCATTCTCTACGGCAAACAGCACCCAGAATTCATTCGAATCCTCCTGAAGCTGAAAGGCTGTTTTCTCCCTCCAATACATGTGACTGAGCAACTTTGGTTGTGTCTGATCGGCATCTTGAAGTTGCATCGCGCTTACCTATCCTCTCTCATTCCGAATCATCATGGGTATGGTATACCTACTTTCATCATAGTGGATTCGCTTGGTAGAAGAAAGTCTTGTTAATGAAATTTTGTATAAGTTATTGCTAAAAGCGTGCATGGTTTAAAGCGCTGTCAATCCTATAAAATAAAGGTAATATCAAATATTATGGAGGCTATCCAATGAGAGAAGAATGGGTAAAAAAAGATATTACAGTCATCGGTGGCGGACTTTCAGGCGTGTGTGCAGCCATAGCTGCTGCGAGATTAGGTCAGACGGTGGCACTAATTCAAAATCGGCCCGTACTCGGGGGGAATTCGTCAAGTGAGGTCCGTGTGTGGGTTTGTGGTGCAACGGCGCATGGTATTAATCGCTACGCACGTGAAACAGGCATTATGGGAGAGCTGTTTGTAGAGAATCAGTACCAGAATCCTGATGGAAATCCGTATCTGTGGGATCTCATCGTGCTAGAAGCCGTACGCGCTGAAGCGAATATACAGTTATTCCTTAACACCGATGTGCATGAGGTGGAAGCGGATGGGGATGAGAATAATCGAATCATTCGCTCGGTTACGGGATGGATGATGGGTTCGGAGCGGCGAATTCGATTCGAGAGCGAAGTGTTTCTAGATTGTACGGGGGATGGCCTAATAGGATTCTTGGCAGGAGCTAAATTTCGTATCGGCCGTGAAGCACGAGAAGAGTTTCAGGAGGAGTGGGCGCCAGAGATCGCAGATGACATTACACTCGGGAGTACAATTTTATTTTATACCAAGGACGTGGGCCACCCGGTTAAATACCATCCGCCTAGCTTCGCCAAAGACATCACAACGACCTCGATCCCCATCAAACGGGTGATTCGTAGCGGCGATTCGGGCTGTCATTATTGGTGGATTGAGTGGGGCGGCGAGCTAGATACTGTACATGAGAACGAGCGTATTCGGGACGAATTATGGTCGGTTATTTATGGGATTTGGGATTATATCAAAAATTCAGGTCAATTTGATTCAGCGAATATGACGCTAGAATGGGTAGGGGCTTTACCAGGCAAAAGAGAATATCGCCGTTTCATCGGGGATTACATGCTGAACCAGAATGACATTCTGGCTCAGACGAGGTTCGAGGACACCGTCGCCTTCGGCGGTTGGTCCATTGATCTACACCCGCCGCAAGGGATGTATTCAACGGAGAGCGGTTCGAAGCATTTGCATGCGGATGGCATCTATCATATTCCGTTTCGCAGCTTATACTCCGTCAATGTATCCAACATGCTCATGGCAGGGCGTAATATAAGCGCATCCCATGTGGCCTTCGGCACGACACGCGTCATGGCGACTTGCGCTGTGATTGGGGAAGCCGCAGGTACGGGGGCGGCGCTCTGTGTTCAGAAACAAGTAACACCGCGTGAGCTGTATCAGAAGCATAATAAGGAGCTCCAGCAGGTGCTGCTAAGGCAAGATGCCGCGTTGATTGGTATTCGCAATGAGGATGAGCGCGATCTTGGACGGCTGGCCAGGTTGAAGGCTTCCTCTACGTTAACACAGCTGAGTGTTTCCCATGCCGTGGAGCCAAGGCGGCTGATCGACGATGTGGCGGTGTTATTCCCTGTGGAACCACAGCTGAAGGGCTTTGAGCTGCTGGTTGATGTGAGTGAAGCAACGACGCTTCAAGTGGAACTGTGGGATACGGGCCGGGCGGAGAATTACGTACCGAAGGTGCTGATCCAGCAGACCGAGAGAGCTGCGAATGCTGGGGAACAGCAGTGGATCAGCTTTCCACTGGATTGGGAGCCAGACGAGACGCAGAATGCTTTCGTCATTATCAAAGCCAATGAACATGTGGTGGTATATCACTCCGATCAGCAGCACACGGGAGCGATTGCTTTTGTACGAGGAACGAACCCCATTGTGGATCCGAAGTTGGAGAATCATCAGCCGGATCAGCCGGTCGTTCAATGGAGTATGAAAAATGGCGTGGATCGCAAGCCAATCTGCTTCCGACTCACATCAGAGACGAAAGCATTCTCAGCGGAAAAGGTGACGAATGGCTATCTGCGGCCGTATGGCGCCCCACATCAATGGATGTCAGAGCCGATGTCGCCAGCGAATGAAGAGTGGCTTGAGCTTCAATGGGACGAAGCTCAAAATCTGAGGTATCTACAAGTAACCTTTAATGATAATGTCCATGAGGATTTAATTAACCTTCACGCGTTCAGGTCGAGTGATGAAGTCAGACCGGAGTTGGTGAAGGACTACCGATTGGAAGCATGGGTGGATGGGGCGTGGATGGTCCTGCAGCGTGTGACAAACAATCGGAAGCGAACAAGAAAATTGCAGGTAGACGAGGCCATTGCCACAGATCGGCTGCGACTTGTCGTGGAAGCGACGAACGGCTGCCCGTGTGCGGAGGTGGTTGAGGTACGGGTCTATGGGTAAGGAAGGCACTTGAAACGGAGCGAATCAGTCGTTCGAGGTGATAGGAGATTTACTTTTCCGCTTCGCAACATGTATGAGGATCACAATAAGAACAGGCACTAGATATCCCAAGGTTCCCCAAAGGGGGTGTATAACGGATATTAAGTTGCCCCAGAACGCTTCGCCTTTCACATGTGTACTATTCTGTAAATTAAACAAGTGGGTAAAGGTCAAATTTAAAGCGATAATTCGTAAAATTCAATGGTTCGAGCTAACTGAAACATCGAATATTTGCGATCGCCAGCGATAGGTCCATACGTCATAATTGTGCATAGTGTGACCGTAATCAAGCTTAAAGCGTTGATGGAAAGAGCTACAAATAAACCACGTCTCAGTGGTTTATTTTGGTTTGTGGAGACAAAGGGAAGAATCATGCTGAACAGAAAGAGTTCAACATACGGAAAACCATAGGAAAAATACCCTCCGAGCAAGATGGGCTTAACCCCAAAAGGCATGACAGGCAGCAGATAAGTTGGATGATAATTGAAGCTTGCCAATCCTAATATGAGAATGACATAAACCATGACCATAGCTGTATGTAAAACAAACAACCGTGCCATGACTTTAATGCGCTTACTTTAGAAACAAGACAAATTAGTGAACCCATGAATGAACCGGTAGTTAGAGGACCTCAGGAAGCTACTGTGGAGAGTCTGAGAATCAATTTGGGGTTGCTGCGGAACCGTTTGAGAAGCGCCAATTTATTTATTGGTTACACAGGTTTATTAATCCAATTTCAAGGGAAAATATGTGAACTTCTATAAGGGGAAATTGATGCTAAAGTTATGAACGCAGAATTAGTCTCATATATCAATTAGGATGAGATACAACGTAAACTCACCTTAATGGAGAGGAGACAGTCGATGAATACTCCGAATAGGAATCAGGGCGTGTACGGCAATGTGCCACAGCCAATTCGGCCAGATGGAGCTGGTGGGATAGATACTGGTCCTCGAGATGTTATGAGGGATATGGAAAACCCCAATATGTTAGTACCTCCAATAACGGATTCTGGCTTGCTGCCGAATTTGAAATTTTCATTTTCCGATACTTCGATGAAATTGAATTTTGGAGGCTGGTCACGGGAAGTTACGGCTAGGGAATTACCCATTGCAACCACGCTGGCTGGTGTTAACATGAGTTTGACGCCTGGTGGTGTTCGCGAGTTACATTGGCATCAACAAGCCGAATGGTCCTATATGATAGTAGGTTCAGCTCGAATCACGTCGATTGACCAAGAGGGTCGCAATTTTATAGCGGATGTAGGTCCAGGGGATCTTTGGTACTTCCCGCCAGGACTTCCGCATTCCATCCAGGGACTAGAGCATTGCGAATTCTTGCTTGTTTTTGATGATGGTAACTTTTCTGATTTGAATACAATTTCTATCTCCGATTGGTTTTCACGAACACCGAAGGATGTACTTTCCGCCAATTTTGGCGTTCCCATGAGTGCCTTTAACAACATTCCCAAAGAGCAAGTCTATATCTATCAAGACAAGGTTCCTGGCCCAATCGAAAGCCAGAAGGTACAGTCCCCTTATGGGACGATTCCCCTTAGTTTTAAGCATCGACTGCTCGCGCAACCTCCGATCAAAACGCCAGGCGGCAGCGTCAGAATCGTAGACTCTACTAATTTTCCGATATCCAAAAATATTGCAGCGGCGCTTGTTGAGATTGAACCTGGCGGAATGAGAGAGTTGCATTGGCATCCAAATAACGATGAATGGCAGTACTACCTCACTGGTCAGGGACGTATGACCGTTTTCGCTGGGGATGGTAACGCTCGTACATTCGATTATCGCGCTGGTGATGTTGGTTATGTGCCATTTGCATTAGGACATTATATACAGAATACAGGTACGCAATCTTTATGGTTTTTGGAGATGTTCAAGAGTGATCGGTTTGAGGATGTGTCGTTAAATCAATGGATGGCGCTTACGCCACGCGATCTGGTTAATACGAATTTGAACGTCGGACCAGAGGTGTTGAATGCGCTGCGAAAAGAAAAGTGGCCCGTCGTCAAATATCCGGGATTCTCTTATTACCCGAAATAAAAAACAAGGCTATTTCATGTAGAATTTCTACAAGCAATAGCCTTTTCATATTTGAATGAAAGTTTAATTCACCACAATGTCATCGAAGCTCGCTGTTTGCTTATATGTTCGGAAGCCAATCTTCCCATTAGTGAACGTACTGTCAGTTACAGAGACGAGCTGTGTACCATTCACATAACCAGTTAGCGAGCTGCCGGACATGACTAACTTAAGTGTGTACGCAGTGTTCGTATTCACCGTCAGCGGAACTTCTTGGAGCAGGGTAAAGGCTCCCCCTGATTTCTTGTACAGCTGAGCGGATCCAGCAGTGATCAATCGAAACAAGTAATAGTTGTTGTCATCCACATACCGGCCAATGATGCCGCTGGCATTGAAAGAGAGGGCGTCATACATCTTGAGCTTCGCTTGAAGTGTGTAATTGGCCCAGCTCGCATTACCAGTAACGGTGACGGCTTCACCTGATGTTGAGGTTTGCTTCAATACATTGGTTCCGTCGGTGACAACGTTCCACATGCCGCTTATAGGTACCCAAGAATAAGCGTCACCATCTTCATACTGATCTCCAAATGGCAGATTCTGCACGACAGCAACATTATCCATACTTGCCGTCTGATTGTAGGCTCGGAATCCGATTCTACCAGCGGAAATCGTGCTGTCTGTAGCAGATACCTTTAACACACCCCCGACATAGCCGGATATGGAAGAGCCGTCCATGACAAGCTTGAGTGTATACGACGTATTCGTAGTCACGGACATCGACACTTCCTGTAGAAGTGTAAAGGTTCCTCCTGCTTTCTTATACAGCTGTGCTTTGCCAGATGTGGTTAACCTGAACAAATAATAGTTGTTATTATCTGCATAACGACCGACCAGACCTGTGGCATTGTTGGCAATCGCGTCATACAATTTGACGGTAGCTTCATAGCTGTAATTGCTCCATGCCGATGTATCTCCTGCTAAGACGAGAGCTTCCCCCGAAGTGGAGGTTTGTTTGTACACCTTGCTGCCATCCGTGACGACATTCCATGTGCCATTAACCGGCGTCCAGCCTGTTGATGTGCCATCTTCAAAGGTATAGGTAAACGGATTGACTGGAGCAGGAGCAGGAGCGGAATAGGTTTCGTTGGTTAAGACGTACTTATTTTGCTTTATGATCCATTTGGTTAAATAGTCTCGACCTGCGAATTGCGCTACCCATTCTTCTCTTCCTGCGTAGGTATCTTCCGATGACGCCTCATAGGTGTGCCCATCGGTATGCCCCGCACGGTTTTGCATATCTAGTACCATTTGGGCGTGATAAGGCTCCCAGTAGTTACCTTTCTGGCTGGCCAACGTATCGAATCCGAAGGCAGAGGCAGCAGCATCCATATAAGCAAAATGCATACGACGCTTCGTTCCCCAGTCATTCCCCTGTGGATAGTAGGCATCAGCACTGCCGTCGATATAGATCGTTCCGCCAGGCGAGGCATAAGGTGGATTTGCAAAATTAAGGTCAACCAGTGAATCATACACAATATCAGCATTAAAGAGTGCTGCCTCAGGTGTATTTTTACCTGCTAGTGTGTATAAAAGAGGAGCATTCAGCAGTTGCGTGATGGAATTCATATAATCGGGATGGATGATATTGTGGTTCACAACGGTACCATCTTCGTTCGCATTAGAGCCATGCAGCCACTCTGCTACAGTTTTGCCATGAAGGACACGTGTGCTTGTCGTATCGGATGGGCGAGAGTAAGCGGAGATCATAAGTTCAATGTTTTTGTTCATCCATAGATTCCAATTGGGGTGATCGGGCATCATGGCGGTTGCAAGTTGAAGTAAGGAGGAGTTCCAGGCATTTTCTTCAGCCTTCGTATCGCCTGCTGAGATAATCGTGCCAGCTTCATTGCGATAATAAGGGACTGTGTAGCTGTTAAAACGATTCGCTTCATATTCGACCATTTTGCGGACATATTCACGGTCGGTCACGGAGAGATCATCCCACAGTAGGTAACCAGCTGTACCGGCTAGATAAGCCCAGAAGGCCGTCTGCCAACCATTACCCCAGCCTGAGGTTGTATTGATCCGGTGTTGGTAGGCTAATGAGGCTGTAAGCTTGGTTGCAATCGCCATCGCATTCGTTTGGGTGACACCTGTTTCTGTGGCATTATAGGCACCTGTTTTTAGCGAAATTGCGAGTGCTAACGCTTCACTGGCTGGAGGTCTAATGTTCGGCTCATCGACACCGCCGAAGGTGAGATAGCTGCCGGTTTGTGCGGCAAAGCCTTTGTTCGTCCACCACGTACCTAAGGCATATTTGTTCGTGTTCAGTAAAGTGTCCAATACCCGTAAGGAATTGGCATCAGTAGGATTGCCGGCTGTGAACGAGCTCCATGCAATGGGGACAACAGCTGTGCTAGACGCTTCCGCACGACTTGCAGGGAGAGCGCCTAGAACAAGCAAAGCGGTGAAGAAAAGCATAAACCATTTTTTGAAGGAAAGCATGGTGAGGCCTCCTTTTTGTGAGGCTAGCCTTTCAATCCCGAGCTTGCAATTCCCTCTACGAACCATTTTTGACAGACAACCACGACGATGAGCAGAGGAACAAGCCCAGAAACAGAAGCTGCCATGGTGAGGACATAATTCGTACCAAACTCTTCAACATAACTCGTTAAACCTAATGGAATCGTGTACAAGTCTTTCTCTCGAAGCATAATGAGCGGGGTCTCGTATTCATTCCAATGCCAAGTAAAAGAGAGAATCAAGAGTGTGACTAACGCAGGCTTGATCAACGGCAAACAAATTTGCCAGAAGGTTCGCCAGTAGCCCGATCCATCAACACGACCTGCTTCCAGCAGTTCGTTCGGAAGGCTGATGAAGAACTGGCGCATCAAGAAGGTGCCGAATACGGTAAATAGTCCTGGTAAAATAATGGAAGCGTGTGTATTGATCAGCTGCAGCTGATCGAACAAGATGAAGCGAGGGACAAGCAAAACCTGGCCCGGAATCATCATCGTTGATAAATAAAGCAAAAATAGGAAGTTACGGCCTTTGAAGCGTATTTTGGCAAAAGCATAGCCAGCCATGGCACTCGTTAATAGGTTACCAGCAACAGTGATTCCCGTAATTTTGATTGAATTCCAATAGAATAAATAGAAAGGATCTGTGCCGGCCCAGACTTTCTTGTAATTCTCAAAATGCCATGTATTCGGAATCCAATCGATCGGATATTTGAATACTTCGCCATTTATTTTGAAAGAGGTAGAGATCATCCATAGAAAGGGCAGAATCATAACGATGGAGATCGCTCCCAAGATGATGGTAAGGAGGATCTTAAGCCAGAAGCTGCCCCTTCTGATAGTGGTAATGGTTGTTTTTCGTGTAGCTTCAAGAGGTGCGATAGTTTCCATAGGGGTTGCTCCTTTACAATTAGAAGTGTTGCTGCCAACGTTTCTGGCTCTGCCATTGAATGATCGTGACGACGAAGATGATGGCAAATAGCACCCAAGAGACGGTAGCTGCATAGCCCATTTTGTAGAATCGGAAAGCAAGTAAATAAATGTGATAGGATAACACCATCGTCGAATCTATTGGGCCACCCTGTGTCATAATGTTGACGGGGCCGAATATCTGGAAGGAGCCGATAATAAGTGTAATGGCAACGAGAAAGGTGGTTGGCGTGAGCATAGGAATGGTAATTTGGAAAAACTGACGAATCTTCGAAGCTCCATCAATATCGGAAGCCTCGTACAAATCCTTGGAAATCCCTTGCAATCCGGCCAAGTAAATGACCATCGAGTACCCAATCGTTACCCACACCTGCATAATAATTATCGCGAAGAGAGCAGAATTTGGGCTCGACAACCAGCCTGGTGGATGATCGATGCCAACGGACTTGAGCAACTGGTTGATCGGACCATCGGACGCACGGTACATAATGCTCCAAATGACGGATACGGCGACGAGCGAGCTGACATAAGGCAGGAAGATCAGTGTTCGCAGTGTCTGCTTGAAAAACACATACTTGTTCAGTACGACAGCAAACAGGAGTCCTATAATGATAGAGCCTGGAACGCTGACTAGTGTAAAGACCATATTATTTTTGAGCGCTTTGACGAATTTGGGATCACTGCCCAGCGCTTTGAAATTATCTAATCCAACCCATTCGATCCCCGCAAACCCTTTGAGATATTCCCAATCCACGAATACGAGGTACAGACTGAATAAGATCGGCAGTAATATAAAGATAAGGTACCCTGAGAAGTTGGGCAAAATGAACAGGTAGCCTGCAAGGTTTTCCCTGAATTTGGCGTTATGCCAGAAATGTCGTTTCATTCGTAAGCCACCCTTTCGAATTCATGTGTTAACGTAACTTTACCAAGCGAATGAACGAATTCCCATAGCGTGAACGTGATCTTTTCTGTAGTTTCATTGAAAAAACCTCCAGCAAGAATCTGCCGGAGGTTTCCAAGTGACTGAGAATGAATTTGCCTTATTTTTTGGCGCCTTTGATCGTCGTATCCGCACGCGTTTTCATCGTTTCCAAAGCTTTGTCAAGCGGTTGAGCCCCAAGCAGGTATTTCTCCATTTCATCTTTAAAGATGGCTCTTAGTTCAGTTGGAA
This sequence comes from Paenibacillus allorhizoplanae, assembly GCF_927798215.1. Taxonomy (NCBI): domain Bacteria; kingdom Bacillati; phylum Bacillota; class Bacilli; order Caryophanales; family Paenibacillaceae; genus Paenibacillus; species Paenibacillus allorhizoplanae. The sequence continues at coordinate 188,539 of NZ_CAKMMW010000003.1, read as the reverse complement.
CAGGTACATTGTAGGAAGTAGGGAATGTGTAATTTCCAGCTAAGAGTGCTTTCAAGGAAGCTTCATCAATCAGATCTTTCGCATCGCCAATGAGGATGGAGGCAATTTTCGCAGGATCAGCTTTTTTGCTTGTTGGAATACGTCCGCCAGGCACCATGGCCATATTACCTTCTTGTAAGTACCAAGAGATGAATTTCATGGATGCTTCTTTGTTTTTACTGTTTTTATTAATGGACATATAGTCGCCCATACCGCCGCCTGGATTAATGTTGCTGCCTGCCGTAAATTGCGGATAAGGAGCGAATGCAACTTTGAAATCATGCGGGAAGCTCTTGATGTCCTTAATATAGCGGATGATGTAAATTTGAGAAGCCATCATAGCAGCTTTGCCGGTTAGAAGTTCATTTTGTACGGTAATTTTACCAGCTACAGCTTCGGAATATTTCATCATGACGCCTTTGTCTTCCAAGCTCTTCTGCATTTCCAAGCCTTTCTTCATAGCTGGGCTATTGAAGTTGGATGTGCCATCTGCAGCGATCACCCAGTCTTGCGGTTTGGCTGTTTGTAGAACGGTATCCCCGAACCAACCTAGAGCTGGATCCAGCATGGTACCCTTCATAGCCCCTTTGTTAAGTTTGGTAGCCATTGCACTGAAATCGTCCCAAGTCCAAGCAGTTGGGAGTTTCTCGCCGGCGGCATCTAACGCTTTCATATTGAAAAGCACAGCCCCCAAGTTCTTATTAGCTGGTAAATAATAATATTTACCGTCAGCGAACTTCTTGATATTCGCCGCTCCGATAATGCCCTCAACGTCAAAGCCCGATTTGGCGATCAGGTCATCTAGTGGTTCCGCCATGCCAGCAGCTTGGCGTTTTGTCATATAGGCGTCACCGTAGTTCATGTAAATATCAGGTGCATCTGTATTAGATAGAAGAGCAGTTTCGAGCTTTAGGTTGCCTGGATCGTCATTAACATAACGTGTATATTCCACTTTAATTGTCGGATTCGCTTTATTCCATGCATCGACGGCATCTTGTGGCCCGCTTTCTGGCGGAACGCCTCCCCAGAATTTAAGGGTAACTGGTTTCTGTGCTTCAGGTGTAGGCGTAGCCGCTGCCACTGTTGCTGCAGGTGCGACGGACGCAGCTGCGGAAGGTGAAGCTTCAGGTGTTTTGGAGCAACCGGTTACGAGAACGCTTACAGCTAGGGCGATTGATGCCCCCATGCCAAATACTTTTTTCATTTGTTCATCCCCTTTTCTTTTGGTAGTTAAATCGTAATGCAATTTTTCCCAAAAAGACACGGAGTATTCTTTACGAAGTAAGCATTATTCTATGATGTTCGATGGCCGAAGACGAGCTTTCGAAATTCGGTCGGGTACATGCCTTCCATTTGCTTGAAACTGCGGCTGAAATGATTCGGATCAGCATACCCGATGAGCTCAGAAATTTCGAAAATTTTGTAATCTGGATTCTTGAGCAGCTCGCGGGCATTTTTCATCCGAACATTCGTCATATAATCGGTGATTGTTTTGCCGGTTTCTTTTTTGAACAAAATGCTCAAGTAATTTTCAGTATAACCAACGGTACTAGCTAAATCAGCTACTTTGAGGGGTAAATTATACTTCTCCATAATTTGGCGAATCACCATTTGAATCTCCGGTCGGAGTTTCTCTTTTCCATGCTCACGCTTGTACGCCAGAAAGACGGGCAGCCATCCGATGAACCAGGCGGATAACGCCTGCAAGGTTTCAGCATTGCGAATAACATGGTACGGATACTGCTGCTCATGAAGGGTAACGGAGTAAATATCGCCGCCTTCCGCCTTCAAACAACGTGCGAAAATATGAAGCAGACCAAGCCACTGCTCTCGCAATAGGGCAGGAGGGATATTCTTATTCTGGCAAAGCTCCTCTGTCCAGGCGGTAATCTTCTCACGTAAGCCGACTTCGTCACCTTCTTCGATACGTTTCATCCATTCTTCTTCCTGCCATGGTTCAGATAACGTGGAAGGAGATACATGTAAATGATCATAATAAACGATGCAGGAGCCCCCGTAGTAGAATCGGTAGCTTAAGGCATGATCTGCTTTTTCATAGGCTTGATGCAGAGCAAATGTATCCTCGTAGGAAGGAGACACACCGATAGCCAGTGAAATTTTCAGGAAAACCTGTACGGCATTCTGCATTTCGACCAACATGTTCGCGTTGATTTGGCCTGTAAGGACACAGAACTTTCCAACTGCCATCTCGACCAGCTCGCCATTGCCATACTTCTTGAGAATTTCATTGAGGACATTTTTCACCGTGTATGTCAAAAGACGATCGCTTTGGAAACGGTTATTTTGCGTCAATTCCTCATAAGAATCGATCTGGATCACCGCCGCTGATAAGGGGGAAGTGAATAGCTCCAGTTGGAATTCTCGCCATACTTGTTCGATTTCCCCACGGGAAACATGGCCTTGGAGGAGCTCACGCAACCGTTTTTCTTTGACCTCGTTGCTATATTGATTCACCTTCTGCTCCAGCTGCGTTCTCGCATTCTGGCCTTGCTTCTCCAGTTGTAATTGATCCCTGATTGCGCCAAGCTTCTCCATGAGTTCGGAGGGATTGATTTCTAATTTCGTGACATATTCGATGGCACCTAGGCGTAATGCCTGTTGTACATAGTTGAAGTCGTTATGATTGGATAAAATGAGGCATTTGATCGCCGGCCAGCGTTCACGGATCTGTTTTAATAATACAAGCCCGTCCATCTCCGGCATCCGAATATCCGTAAGTACGACATCGCAAGCCTGCGATTCTAATATTTTCAAAGCTTCCAACCCATTAGCAGCTTCGCCTATGACCTGAAACTCTTCATTATCTCTCGGAATGATCGTTTTTAAGCCAATGCGCACAAGGATTTCATCATCAACGATCAGAATTCTCAGCATCTGTATTCCTCCTTTTCAAAGGCAGCACCAGTAGTAGTCGGACGCCTTCGCCCTCCACACTTGAGATTTGCATACCGTACTGTATGCCAAAATGGAGCTTGATTCGTTCATTTACATTGCGTATTCCGATGCCGCTGAACTTTGCGTGTGGCTGATTCAGGGAAGACTCGACTTGCTCAATCATCTCCATACTCATACCTACGCCGTTATCCTGCATCACAATATGCAGATTCCCACCAACTTCTTCAGCTTGGAGCTCGATAAGAAGCGGGAACCGATTGCCATGAATAATACTGTTTTCTACGGCTGGCTGCAGCGTGAATTTTAATACTTCGCAATCAAGCAGCGCTTCCGGAATGTGAGAAGTAAATGTGATTTGATCATGATATCGAATTTCTTGGAGAGATAAGTACACTTGTAAATAGTCGAGTTCTTCTTGCAAGGTGACGAATTCTTGTTCATTCCGCATGGTGAAATTCAGCAGTTTACCCAGTTTAGTAATCATTTCACTGATATGATCAGCGCCAGAAAGCAGCGCCATCCATTTGATTGAATTGAGTGTATTGAGTAGAAAATGCGGATTAATTTGCGCTTGAAGCGCTTGGAACTGGGCTTTCTGCTTGCGCCGCTGCTCATCATATAAGTCGGATATGAGATCTTGCAGATGCAGCACCATACGATTGAAGTTATTGCCAAGCAGGGCAATTTCGTCTTCCCCTTTTATCGTAACCAGCGTATTAAATTCCCCTTTACCTACCTTGGTCATGGATTTGGCCAATTGTTTGAAAGGACTCGTTACACGAAGCATGAGTATGATGAAGGCGATGGCAAATAGAAGGAACCAAGCGACAACCCAGGTAATGGATTTGTCTTTTTCCCGACTAAGCTGTGTGGCAAAATCCTTCTGATTCATGAATTGGACTAGCCGCCAACCTAGCTGTGGTACGTAAGCGTCATTCATAAAATAGAGATGGTCTTTGATTTTCACTTCTTGAATGCCATTTACATTGGTACGAACGTTCTGAAGGGCATGATTCGCCAACAAATCTGCAGCCGCACGATCACCGATTAAGAGATTCTGGTCTTCATCGACGAGGACAGAGGTTATGCCTGAAGCTTGCTGCTGCTGGATCTCGGCGTTCGGATAGAAGAAAACTGGGATCGGTACGCTGATAAAAAACACACCATAGTTACTCGTATATTCGCCATTAATTTGTCTCGTCATAACGATCAGATCTTGTTTATTATTGGATGAAGGAAGTGAGTAGGGAACCGTCCAGTAAGGGAAGCCATTGCGCCGCAGCGTTGGTTCGTACCAGCTTTCCTTGTAGAAGGATTGGACATTCGTTGGTGTGACGGCAGACCATGTGGTATGTGTAAACCCTCTGTTGTCGTATATCCCAAGCTGCGTAGTACTGTCGAGAAGTAGGTCTTTGACATTGGACATTTTCTTCTGCAGGCTCGTGAGCTTAATGAAGGAGAGGTAGTTATTGGACCAATCCGCAGGCTCTTTCAGAAATTTCTCCGTCTCTGGATCATTAATAATGAGACTAGACGCGGTGATCATGCGAACGGCCATCTCGTTCATGGCTGTGGCTTTCTGGGATACGGCGGCTTGATTGGATTGGTTGAGCTGAATTTGTACAATATCTTCAGAAGACTTATAGAACCGGTATAGAATGGTCACAACTGGAAGGATAATCAGGAAAAACAAAGAGATCAGAATCTTTCCACGCAATGTCTTGATTGGACTGCGAAGTTTCATCATGGATGTCACCATTAACCTCATCTTCTAGGATTAGTAATCTCTTCTATCATACAACGATGACTCTTATCCTGCTAGAGAGAGTAGGGGGGAGCGTAGTATTTCAAAGAATATGCCGTATAAAACAAAGAATATGCGTGGTCAATGTTAGGCGAATGGAGGGCGATAGGGGAAGGGGCAGATAGGCAGAAGCCAGAAGCCAGAAGCCAGAAGCCAGATAGGCAAAAAAAAGAGGTGTGAGATTCTCCCACTACCTCCTGTTAGCTTATTGATTCGCAGCGTTCGGATCCATCCAAAATAATTCCCATTGATGGCCGTCAAGATCTTGGAAGCTGTGCTGATACATGAAACCGAGATCGTTAGGGTCACTATAAAGCGTACCTCCAGCGGCTACAGCATTTTCGATGATAATAATGGTTCGTAAATTTGCGCGTCAAATGCGCCGGAAATTAGGGAGAGCGAATAGGACGTTTGAAATAAGCAATCATTTTCCCGTCCGCTGGCGTCACAGTGACAAGTTCCCAACCATAACGTCCCCAGTGGGATAACGCTTCATCCAGTGGCCAGCTGCTATGTTCGGATTCTGATTTTCCAAGACAATCGGCCAAGGAGACATCCGTGGCGTATTCCCATTGCGTTATCTGGTGAGGTTCTTGGGAAAGATTACGTACTTCTTTACGATCCCATCTCACACGTGTACTGGCTTGGGATAAAGCCGATAAGATATCATCTCTTTCCGTGACTTGTAGCAAAAGTAGCTGTGGTGCCCGCGGCACGAAAAAGGAACGATGCGAATGATAAATCTGAAGCACCAGTGTACCGATGGGCGTGCCATCATGATCATGTATGAGGTACCAAGCGCAGCGCTCACGCTCTTCGGGAGGACCCCAGTTCTCGACCGAATTGTGACGATTAAAACCAGCTTTAACCTGGTAGCCTTCTTGTTGGAAAGGTTCAATAACGTGTGCCATGAAGTCTTGAATCCAGACACCGTACGCACGATCCCCATACGCGTTGAACATTGAAATGAGTTCAGTTTGTTTATTCTCGTAGACCGATTTCCAAGTATCGGATAGCCGTTTTTCTGCTTTTCGGAATAAAGGATCGATTTGGTTGTTGGTCATGAAGAACAACTCCTTTCGGATTTTATCTAACGATGTTAGAATAATAATTTAATGATGTTAGATTAATGTATTGTGGTATAATTGTCAAGAGAAATTGGAGGTCGAACATGGCGCGTAGACGAATTCATCCCATACAAACGGAGGGGGCAGATGAAAAACGAGGGGCATCCGATATACATACCCCATTAGATCGTGGACGTATCATTCAAGCTGTCCTAACAATGCTGCGCGATGAGGGGTTAGGATCTATTAGCATGCGTAAAATTGCAGATTCTCTTGGCGTTAAGGCAGCTTCTCTGTATTATCATGTCAAGGACAAAGAGCAATTAATGCATCTTCTCGCCGAGCAAATTAGTTCTGACGTGAGCTTTCCAGATGAAAGCCTCGATTGGCAGGAGCAGCTTCGCGAGTGGGCGCTTCATTTTCGATCCGTGCTGCATCGTTATCGAGATGCGATATCCATCATGAACGCTACGATGGCAGGGAGCCCCCAGCGGCTGGCGCATATCGAGTTTCTATATCGATTATTCGCCAAATCGGGCTTCAGCGATCCGCACATTCCATGGTTCGCCAGCATGGTTAAGAACTTCATCTATAGTTTCGTCGATGAAGAAAACCGCTTAATGGCAATCGCGGCACCCGTCGAGCCTTCAGATAAAATCGAAGAGACCCCAGCAACACGTATGCAATCGCTCTCTGCAGAACAATATCCCCATTTTGTTCGGCTGTTGTCGTATACGACAGCAGTCAATTGGGATGAAGAGTTTTTGTTCGGGCTTAAGGTGTTAGTCGACGGTTTTGAAGCTCAGCGCAAGTAGGCTGCATTACGCGAAAAAGAGGGCTTCCCCGAAAGCCGTGTAGGTGGCAGGGGACCCTCTTTTTGCTGTTTTTTGGTGACACGCAAGTGCGTTACCACGGGATGATATTTCAAAGCATGCAAAATTACGGCTCAGCAGCTCCTTCGCACCACCCCGCCTCCTAGACGTCAAAAATCGACTTCTCAGCTAAACAAATTAGCTGGATTATCGAATATATCGCGTGAGACGTCCGAAATCGCAGTCTCAGCAGCTCCTTCGCACCACCCCGCATCCGAGAGGTCGAAAATCGACTTCTCAGCTAAACAAATTAGCTGGATTATCGAATATATCGCGTGAGACGTCCGAAATCGCAGTCTCAGTAGCTCCTTCGCTTCAACCCGCATCCGAGAGGTCGAAAATCGACTTCTCAGTCAAACGTAAACTTAAAACAGCTCCTACCTTGTCACCAAATTGAGGGCTGTCTTAAGTTTGTAATTAGTGCAAGGGTGGTGATATTTGACGCTGCTGTAACGATGTTTTTCATCGTTACAGTGCAGGAGTGAGCGCCCCCGCTACAGCTGTAAAAAAAGGAGCTAAGCGAAAACACGCTGCTTAGCTCCCTTTCATTGCATGCTATTGTTTTCGTACTTATCCTTCGTAAGCTTGCTTAAGCGCGGCGATGTCAATCTTCTGCATGCCGAGCATCGCGTTCATCACACGAGCCGCTTTCACGCGATCTTCGGCATTGAGTAATTCCCCTAGGGTACTCGGGATGATTTGCCAAGACAGGCCAAATTTATCCTGTACCCAACCACAGCGCTGAGGCATGCCGCCTTCAGACAGCTTTTCCCAATAGGTGTCGACCTCTTCTTGCGACTCGCAGTTTACGTATAGCGAGAGGGCAGGGGTGAATTTGAAATGAGGCCCGCCATTTAAAGCCATATACTGCACCCCACCTAGCAAAAATGTTCCTGAAATAACTCTTCCCTCAGGCCCAGAGCGATTAATACTTTCAATGTGGGAATCGCTGAATATGGAAGTGTAGAAGTTCATTGCTTCTTCGGCATTGCCGTCGAACCATAAGAATGGCGAGATTTTTTGCATGTCAGCAGCTCCTTTTATTAGGTATTGTATCACAGATATGGATGAATTCATGCGCATCGTAGCTGATATCGCACATTACATCTATTGCGCAAACCATGGCGATGCCAACACAACAGCTCCGATAAAAACGAGCAGCAGTACAATCCGAACCGCCAACCGAGGCACAGGCTTGCCGCCAATCGTCAATTTCTTGCGGGCAGCGAAGACGTTAGCGGGAAACATTGCGAGCAGCAGGAGCAATAGACCGATCGAGGCAGTCAGTGACACAACGGGAATCAGTATCCCGATGGCACCGGCAATTTCTAAGTAGCCCGTAATCGTTACGATTGAGGCGGGTCTTGGGAAAGCAGGAGGGACCATCCGAATCAGATCTGGACGTCTTTTACCCCAATGTGCGGAGGCTGTAAGCAGAAACATGACAGCGACTGCGCCTTGCAGCGCGGTGTGCCAATCATCGAAATATGACCACCCGAGAGAACCGATTCCCCAAAAAAGTAGAAATGATGACATCAAGGCAATAAAAGGTGCCATGCGAATACCTCCTTAGGATCTTACCTGGACTGGTCTTTCAAAATGGTGGACATAAATGTAGAAACCTCAGTAGAGATCTGCGAGGTTGTAGAGGCAAAAGATGAACGGACACGTAATCCAAGGGAAAGCAGGACGAACATTTCAGCTGTTTGGTCCGGGTTAACGTTTTCCATAATGACACCATGAAGCTGACCAATTGTGATCCAGTTCTTAGCAAATGACACGGATCGCTCATAGAAATGCTGCAGCACATCCGCAACGGTCGGATCATCTTCTTTACCAAGTAAATACTTGAGTATTTTATTCGTGATATCATGAGGATCTTCTAGCGCGATAAGATTATGAGCGATGCTCTGCATCGGTCCATCAAAGGTTTTGGCAGCGTGTTCCGTCTCCTGCATGAATTTCGTATTCGTTTCTTCGAGTCGCTCGTGCAGCACCATCGCATAAATTTCGTCTTTACTCTTCACGTAATGGAAGATAGCTCCTTTGGATAGCGATGATTGAATCATGATATCTTTCATCGTGATCGCGTGGCAGCCTTTTTCCTTCAACAGCGCTTTCGTCGCTTCGAGGAGCTTACGTGTGGTGATTTCTCTGCGTTCCTCATTCTTCATAGGCACAATCCTCCGTCTTTTGGAAAATAATCCATAACCTCATTATACAAACAGACCATCGGTTTGTAAATAGACTAATCGAACGACGCCACAAGAGTTAGAACCCTAGAAGCGTCGCAGCTCACCATTTGTTTGAATATTACGATTGTATGAAAATTAAGCGTCGTCCCTAGCATTTGTTTAATTTAACACAACAGCCCCGCTTAGCCATTCACGCGTATTTGTCCACTTTGGATCGTGGCTCGATACTGTCCAGGCGTTAAGCCAGTCCATTTTTTAAAGGCATTTTGAAAGGCGCTAGGCTCAGAGAAATGCAGCACATAAGCGATGTCCCCAACGGAGAACTCCCATTTGCTAAGGTAGCCCATGGCTAATTCTTTACGTACTTGAATGGAGAGATCGTTATATGTCGTATTCTCTTCTTTCAATTTATGTTGAAGAGTGCGTGCGCTCATTTGGAGGAAATCTGCCGTTTGCTGCAAGGATGGGAAATAGGATGGCATGCACGTGCGTATCCACTGGACAACTTGCTCAGTAAATCGGCTAGCTTGTGTGAGCTCTTGTCTAGTTTCTTGTGCGATATTCTCAAATATGCTCAGTAACTTAGCGTCAGAATAGAGGACGGGGTAATGCAACACATCCTTGCTGAAACGCAAATAATTGCTATTCGAAGCGAATTTGGGGATTCGCCCAAATACGGGGTGATAAGGAGTTAAATCTGCCGTTGCTTCGTGACGAAATGCGACCTCCAGAAGCGGGATTACACGGTTACTGAGTCTGCCGATCAAACGGAATAATGAGCTGGCCATATCTTCGATACAATGACGGGACATCTGTCCCTGCCCAGGATGTTGTAGAAACATGGATATCCGTACATCATCGCCCTCCACGTCCCAGTCCAAATTAAATCCGCTGCATAACAGCACATTATATCGCTGGTAAGCCTTTAATGCATCGACGACGGATTGGGAATGCATCATAACATAGCCAAGGATGCCCATATCGGCGAATTCCATGATCTGTCCTTGATGTAAGCCGAAATGCGTATCCTGCGTATAATGGGCCGCGGCTATCGTTAATCGCTCCAATTCCTCGCCTGAGATGCGTGCCTCTACATCTTGGAGAAGACTAGCGTCGAAGGATGCATACCGGAGAAATTGCTCCGAATCAAAGCCTTTTTGCACCACCGTTTTCATAATGGGATACACCATAGAAATGGCAACACCTTGGCTTTTCAAGTTGAAAATCCCTCCTTTGCGTGAATCAGCAATTGGTTTGCGTGTTTCATCATTCCAATCAAATCTCATTCATTCTATGCTGATTATAGTCGCAAATAAGGAGGAAATCATCTTGAAATCGAATATTCTTGTCATTAATGGACATCCGGATCCGCAAAGCTATTGTGCAGCGCTAACGAATGCGTATATCGAAGGGGTCTCACACAATAAAGTTGACATTCAGAGGATTGATATTCATTCCTTAACGTTTGATCCGAATCTGCAGTTTGGTTATCGGAAGCGTACAGAGCTCGAGGCGGATTTACTGCATGCGCAGGAGCTTATCCGCTGGGCTGATCATCTTGTCTTCGTTTATCCAACTTGGTGGGGCGCGATGCCGGCGATAATGAAGGGATTCATTGATCGTATCTTTTTACCTGGCTTCGCTTTCAAATATCGAGAGAAGTCCGCGCTTTGGGATAAGTTGCTTGTAGGTAAATCGGCACATCTCATTGTGACAACGGATACACCTGCTTGGTACAGTCGATGGATCAATAGGCATGCGGGATATCGTGTAATGAAGCACAATATTTTGCAATTCTGCGGGATTACGCCAGTACGTCTAACGGAGATAGGACCAGTAAAGCCGTCCTCACAAGAGAAGCGAGCCAAATGGTTGGAGAAAGTAAAGCAGTTTGGAACGAAATTAGCTTAGTTAAACGCGCCTTTATCATCGAGCTCGAAAGTTAATAATGCAAAGAGGGAGGCCCCTAAGGACCTCCCTCTTGATCTTACCAACCTAACGATGTTCCACCAAATCGATTGCTCCTAGAATCACATGAGCAACACCAAAGCCGAGCACGCCGACACCAAGAAGCTTATATTTGCTTTTTAGCATAGTAGCACCAGATGCAGAAACGACAGTTCCAAGAACAGCAGGAATCAATCCCTCGCGCATGAACATCACTCCTCCAAGTTTGTTTGGGTTAGGCAAGACATCTTAGTTTGCGCCAAAGTCATTAACATATGCAGGATGGACGAAATGGAACATAATCGCATCATAACTGAGTAGAAACGGACATTGGCAGGTTATGCCATAAACGCTACGATGTGAGGAGGAGTAAGCGATCGCATCATACAAACTAAAGGAGATTCACATCCATGTCTCATTTTCCCACAAAAGGATCACAAGGTGTACGGTTCACGTTTGCGACGGATAGCCAGATAGAAAGTGTCGCGGTTGCAGGGACTTTTAACAATTGGAATGGCGATAGGAACTTCATGCGTCAAATCGAAGGGGAGAACGTCTGGGAGCTTGAACTACCGATCCCGAAGGGGAGGCATCTCTATAAATTCGTCGTGAATGGGGATAACTGGATACTAGATCCCATGAATCCGAGTGTATCGGAAGATGGGCAAAATAATTCAGCGATCACGGTGACGGAGCATGGCGATGTACTGATTAGAACAAATGACATTTCAGAGGAACAACCCGGATATATGTATGACAATTATAAGGCGCTCTCTAGTCCAGAATGGATAAAGAAAGCTGTGATTTATGAACTTCATATTCGAGCATTTACTACGTATGGATTTAACGGATTGGCTGATCACATTACCTATTTCAAAAAACTCGGGGTAAACACGCTGTGGCTAATGCCCTTCAACGAAGTGGGTCTTGAAGGTAGGATTGGTAAGTATGGTGATCCGTATGCTGTGAAGGATTTTTATCGTATTGATCCAAGCTTTGGAACGGAAGAGGAACTAGCAGCATTCATCCGCTTAGCGCATGAGAACGGGATGAGGGTCATTCTGGATTGGGTTCTGAACAGAACGAGTGTGGATCATATCATGACTACAAGTAATCCGGATTTTTTCACACGTACGGAACAAAATGAGCTGTATTACGATGTACCCAATCGTTCCTATTTCGCAGGACTACAGTTTGATAATCGTGATATGCGAAGCTACGTCATTGAGGCCATGAAGTATTGGGTTGTTGCATTTGATTTTGATGGTATTCGACTGGACGATTCGGACATTACTCCGTATGATTTTCTAACAGAAATCAAGCAAGCTCTGCAAGTGGTAAAAGAGGATCTCATCCTCATTTCACAGTCCTACGATGAGTACCATCATCTGGAATCCTGCGATTTGACTTACGATGGCAAGCTGCGCATTCTCATTCGCGATTGGATCGATAGAAAGATCACTCAACAGGAGTTCATGTCCATTTATAACTCTTTTAAGTACAGCTTCCCTCAACATGCGCTTAGAATGAGTTGGCTCGAGGAGAAAGAACAGTCCAGAATAGCTTCCTATTTAGGCGAAAAACTTGCTGGACCCGCAGCTACGATTTTGCTTACGTTAGAAGGTGTTCCATGCTTAATGATGGGGCAGGAGTTTAATGAGCCGACCTTGGCAACATGGGCGTCGTTATTCGATGAATATCACCTGAATTGGCAACAATTTGATAGCGAAATGTTTGAACACTACGCTTTTCTCATTCAACTTCGGACAAGTAATCCCGCATTTTGGAAGGGGAAACTGACGTTTATCCGTAATACGGGTGACATGGTTTTGTCGGTTGCGAGGCAGTATGAGAGTGATACCTATATGATTGTTGTTAATTTATCGCCAGATGCGGTAGTTGTTCGATTTGACGATAGCCAGCTAGACGAGCTTGATATCCATGATTGGCAAAATGTGATTTATCGAACAGGGACGGGCAAGCACCAGTTTGCGGATGACTCGTCTGAGTTGTGGCTGGACGGATATGAGAGTGTCATTTTTAGAAAAGTCAACGTGTAGTTGATTACGGGTTAGGGTGTGTGAGGGGGGAGATCCGCAAGCAGGGCTTCAAACCATTCCTTGGCAAAAGTATGAGAACGGATCCCATAATCAAGTGTCTTGATCTGATAAGCAAGAATATCTGCATAGGGTGCCGGAACCTGAACGTTCTGGAGCCCTTTGTCCATTTGCTGGAGTTCATTTTCAACCTTTTCAATCTGTGAAATGATTTGCTGTAAGATGTAACGTTTATCTTGGGTGGACTCAATTAATCCCAGAAAAAACACTTTAGCTAGGGCTGTAGATTCTAACCTGCTTGTTGGTATCTCCGATCCCATCCATGTATAGAAAGCTCCTCGACCTTTGTCTGTGATGATGTACACTTTCTTGTTTCGCCCGCGATCTACCTGCTCCTCATAGCCAATATCACCTTGTTGAAGTAATTTCTTTAAAGCCGTCTGCAAGCTGCCATAACTGGCACTATAGAACAAGGCGATGCCTTGTTGAAATGCTTTGTTGAGCTCATATACCGTCTGATTCTTCAAAATCAATAAACCGAGAATGACGAATTCCATATAGCGAGTCTCCTTATTCGTGTTGACATACGACTTGTCCTTACAATACGATTAGTTATATTACTAATAGTAACATTGGTCGTTAGGAAACACAATTCGTTCTGGGGAGGTTCCGTGTAGCGATGCTTGTTCGAAAATCATGGAGCAATGAGGAAGCCTCAAAGCATCTCGATTCGTACTTCACGAATTTGCGTAAGAGCAGCCGCCATCAGACTGGATTACAGGTATGGATTGATAGTAGTGGATTTACATATCGTTATGCCGCAGGGAAAATAACAGCCTATAAAGATGCTTCGATCACACCCAATCAGCCCTTTCATACGGCAAGTATTGGGAAAGTTTTTACAGCTGTGTTAATCATGAAGCTGGCTGAGAGAGGGAAACTCGCATTAGATTCTCCGGTAGTGACCTATTTGTCACCGTCGGAGTTGGAAAATCTCTTCGTGTATCGTGATGTTGACTACGCTAATCAAGTGACAATCAAGCAGCTGCTGGGGCACACATCGGGTATGGCAGACTATTTCGATGACCCTGTCTTCCACAAGCCAACGTTTATGCAGCGTATTGTTGCCAATCCTCAGGAATGGTGGACACCAGAAACTTTGATTGAATTTACGAGGAGAAATCAACGAAGCCTTGGACCTCCAGCGTCGCGCTTTCATTATTCGGATACGGGGTATATCCTGTTAGGGAGAATTATCGAGCGTGTCACGGGAAAAACTTTTAGCGACAATCTGCACTTTGAGATATTCAATCCCCTACAAATGAATGATTCGTACTTGATGTTCTATTCGCAGCCGAAACATACGCCAGCGGAACCGATTCAGGATATTTGGTTGAACAAGGTTGAAATCAGCCGGTGTCCAAGTTTAAGCTGCGATTGGGCAGGTGGAGGCATCGTGACGACACCGCAAGATCTTTTGCTTTTTCAGAAAGCACTCTTGAATGGAACATGCATGGATGCAGCATCGTTACAGGACATGACAACCTTCACACATAAATTCAGGAATGGCATTCAATATGGGTTGGGTATGATGGAGATTCATTTCGAGGGGTTTTTCTTCTTGCTCCGAGGGTTACCAAGGCTCCAGGGCCACAGCGGGATACTGGGAACGCATATGTTCAGCCATCCTGAAACTGAAACCCATATCGTCATGAACTTCGGTTCGAGTACGGCGATTGTTCGAAGTTACAGAGCTCTGATTGAAGTGGTGATGACGTTGAAAAAGATGCAAGTACTGGTGTAGAGTAATTCCAAAGCTACTCCAGCGCACCTCATCGCTAACGGACACAGATGACATTATTTATCTGGAATTAGGCATTCCATTTGGCTAACGGATACAGAAGTCGCTATTACGCAGATTTCATGTTTTTATCGGCTAATTAAGATCGTTTAACGACGATTGTGTCCGTTAGCTTTTGCGCAGAGACGTAGATGAGGAACTAACGCTAATGGTGTCCGTTAGGTCAATTGGAGATCCTGGCTAATAAGGATTATCCATCAACTAGGTGAATATGAAGGATCAACCTGCGAAAAGGGGCACGGATTCTACCAAGGCAGAGGCTCCGATTTATGAAAGAATCCACCTGACGGACCATCAGCAGGAAGTGTAGCCAGATATACGGCAGTCTCGGCGCCTTCATGGATTTCCAAGAGGGCGCTTGGTCCGCCCATGTCTGTTTTTACCCATCCTGGGTGGCAGGCATTTACTTTTAAGTTTGTTCCTCTGAGTGTGATGGATAGCTGCGCCGTCCATGCATTCAGCGCGGCTTTCGATGCCGTGTACGCAGGAACAGCAGCACCAGCATACATCTCGTTTGTTCGAATGGTGGTCATCGAGCCAATTACAAACCTTTGAATTAGCTTTAATGTTGTAAGATAACTATATAGCATTTCATTGAGGAGGTAATCACGGACCTATGTTGCATGAGGAGTTCGAACGACAAGTCGTGAATCTAATAGTTAAAGGATATCCAGAGGTAGTTGGATTAACCGCAGCTGCATTTAAGCAGGAATTAGAACCGTTAAAGCATAGAATCTCAGAAATGCATCTAAACCAAATAGAATCACAGTCAAGCAAGATTCCTTTTGTCATTGTGATTAAAAGTGATTGGTTACATGCAGAGCGGGCGATGCAGCTAGTGGAACGTGAAGGGAAGAACGGTTTTAGTAGCATGGATGTCGAGGAAATCAATCGCTTTCAACCTATTGAGGGGATTGGGCTCCCTAATGGGAGGGCATATCTGTTGTTAGATATCGATACTGGCACAGGAACATTAAACGTGACACCAACCGCAGCATTGGCCATCATAGCTCAAGAAAATCGTTCTCCGCTTACCTTGGAAGAAGGGATTAGTGTGATTACCCATTTTCCTGAAGTGTTGCGTAAAAATAATGGCTTCTCTCTGCTCGGTTCTCGCTGTGGTGACCGAAGAGTTACTGCGCTATGGATTAGTGATAAAAAGCCAAAGCTTGGCTGGTGCTGGGCGGGAAACCCACATACGTGGCTAGGCTCCGCCTCTTGCAGAGCTAGATGCTAAACGATTTTCATGATCTTTCCATCTTGTGTGGCCAGGTAAAGCTCGCCTGCTGCGTCCGTGCCGAAGGAAGCAATATTCAAACCGGATGCTAGTAAAGTTCGGTTCTTGATCGTTCCGTCACTTTGTTGAGATAATGCCCAAATGTTCCCCGTACCATAATCTGCGTACACATACCAACCGTATAGTTCAGGGAGCTTCGTGCCCCTATACACATAACCTCCGGTAATCGATACGCCTTGATCACGACCATAGGTAAACAGTGGTTGCTCTAAGCCAGCCTTATTGCAGCCTTCTTTTGGTTCATAGCATTCAAATCCTTCTTGTATACGCCACCCATAGTTTTTACCTTTTTCTATGAGATTAATTTCTTCAAATCTATTCTGGCCAACATCGGCTGCCCAAAGCTTTCCAGTGACGGTATCGAAACTGAATCGCCATGGATTCCGCAGTCCGTAGGCATAGATTTCCTTAGCTCCTTTGTTAATAAAAGGATTGTCCCCAGGGATTGCATAAAGAAGCCCAGGATCTTGCTTGTTTACGTCGATACGAAGTATTTTGCCTAGCAGGGACTGAAGGTTTTGGCTATTGTTCTGAGGATCTCCGCTGCTGCCACCGTCTCCCGTCGCTATGTACAAGTAACCATCTGGCCCGAAAGCCAATTGACCGCCATTGTGATTCGGATAGGGCTGCTTGAAAGTTAGCAACACTTTCTCACTAGTTGGATCCAGAAGAGAGGGATTATTAGGAAGCGTGTTGTAGCGAGCGATGACAGTATGGGTCTCTGTCGTGTAGTTCACATAGGCTAACGTTGGATCCTTCGGATGAAAGGCTAGTCCTAGCAAACCTTGTTCGTTTCCACTATCATTGACGCGATAAGTAATATCGAGTACAAGTGCAGGTTTTTCCTTCGGCTTATCCAAATTCACGCTGATGATCCTACCAGGCTGCTCTACGATATACAGGAGTTGCGGTGCGTTAACGCGATGCTCAAGTCCAACGGGATGATCGAAGTTGTTTGGCTCGAAAAAAGGAGTCAGCGTAATGCTGTTCGATGTCGTGGAGGAAGGTTCGGAATCTTTTGACCAAAAGCATGCAGGTAGAATTAATAGAAAGATTAGGCTCATACATGCAAGACTATAACGCTTAATCATAATCAACCTCCTTATGGAAGACGCTACAGATACGCTACAGATCTTCGGCGTTTATTTTCTTCATTTTCTTAAAAAACCATAGGTAATACCAATAAGATAATAATAACGTGATCGTTATCGTGATGAAACTCAGATACCAAGACCAATTTAAATACTTGATTAAATCGGTGTTCTTTTCTAGTAAAACCTCGACTACTGTCATGATGGATGGGAAGCTAAGCGTATACAACGTTTTGATCAACCATGATTTATCACGAGGGAAATGCACGTTGAAGATGGCACTTACAGCTGGGAAAACGAAATATTCAAAGGTAAAACTAGCTTTATAGACAACGCTAAGAAAACCAACAGGGTATTCAATTAACCTTCCCTTAACAACTAATGTACCGAATAACCAAGTTGGAACTTGCATGAACATGAAACTTAATTGTGCTTTCAATAAATTCTTTCTTCTGATGAAAATCACCAATAGAATAGCCGTAACAATCCAAACGAAATAAAGAATAAGCGTATCCATAGTTTAATGTCCCCTAATTATTAACTAAATTAAATTATGGTCATAACTAGGGAATATTAATCACGGATGAAGAAAGGACCACTCGGCTTAATTTAGATTCATGAATTCCCCCATAAAACACGTCGATTGAGGTTATTCAGTGCAGGACTTCCGCATACAATATAAATATTGTAATTTTCCTCCATATATTTCTCTGAGTATATCCATCAAAGCTACTATAGGAGGCATGCAAACTTGTCATCTAATACAGAATTAACTCCATTTCCTCATCGCAAGCTTGCCGTAATCGATACACATTTCCCATGGAAATTGAGTGGTTTCCGCTATTGGGAAAATAGGGAAATACATGCTCAAAGACCTGACACCTTATTTTTTGCCACTGATCCTCACCATGATACATTTCCAACAACCGTTTATCCTTTTTCCGAGTTTCAGCATATAGCGGTATCCCAAGGAATCACGGATGTTTATTGTGTATTTTTAAATCTCACTTTGAGCTTGCTTGGTTTATGCAGTCTTCCCGATGGAAGGCATATGCCTGGATCCAATATGGCATGGAATATTAGAGCCTTTTTGGATGATCGTAAAATTAAGCTTCATAGTACTCTATATCCTGGAGGGGGGCTAGAACCAGGGACTCCTATTGAATTTTTGAACTACGCAGCCAAACATTGCTCAACTATTTTCACGAATATTGATGAAGTGCTGGGTGCTATTCCTTCTAGCCTGTACTACCCAGTTGTAATAAATACCGACTTGTTTGCCTATTCACCTAAGCATCCAACTTTACCGATTGAGGTAACCTTTTGTGCTTTTAATTACCCCAGAAAAGGCTTTCCTTTGCTGATACAGGCATTTAATATGCTTTCTGAGGATTTTCATTTAAATATTGTAGGTGATTGGCAGGATCATTTACACTTGTTAACGAACAGCAATTATTCGTATCATGGGCTCTTAGAACCTGAAAGCTTGCGCTCCATCTATAAGAGAACTCATGTGTTTGTAAACTGCAGTTCGCAAGATCAATTTGCTCTAGACGGCTTTCCCACTACAGCGGCGGTGGATGCCATGTCTACAGGCTGTATTTTAGTGTCTACAAATCCTCGAAACGATAGGCTTGTGCTTCAATCGGGGGTCGATTATATTGAGGTAGCAGCAGACGCACAAGCCATTGCAAATACGTTGTTGTGGGTTAAAGCAAACTTTAAGGAAGCTCTGAAAATAGGAACTCATGGAGCAGAAACAATAAACGAACGTTTTGATGTAAAAAATATTGTTCGTTCTAAATTAAAGCATATGATGGGTAATTAGAAATAACTTTTGTTACATTACGACAGATTCTTTTTAAATACGGCTGGGACGCCAGCATATAATACCCCTCCGGGCACTTGATCCTTTACAAAAGCTCCTCCGCCTATCATCGACCAAGGGCCAATAGTAATTTTCTCACGAACAGCAGATCCAACTCCTATAAAAACCCCCTCCTCCACCGTGACATTTCCACTTAAGTTAACACCAGGAGATAGGGTGACATAGTCAAATATTCTGACATCATGGGCAAGGGTTACGCTGCTATTAACGATAACAAAGTGACCAATGTGAACATTAATTGTCATGATGGTTCCTGCACCAATAATAGATCCGATTCCCATTTGAATCTTTCTTGAGAGTTGTACAGCGGGATGTACAAGGCTATCTGCAAACGAAAAACCGAAATCTTTAGTTTTCTGAACGAGCCTTTTTTTTAATTGAGGGCTTCCGACGCCAGCGCATACGACCTTTACTTGATCACGAAGGTGAATAATATCCGGCAAGTCACCAAGTACTGGTATTTCATCAATTAACTGTCCACACATCTCCGACCGTTCATCTAGAAAACCTATAACCTCAATATTCAGCAGTTCACACAAATGGTTAACCTCGCGGCCCATCCCTCCGCAGCCCCAAATGACAAGCTTGCTATCCTTCATGTGAAAGCCCTCGCAAAATCTTTTGTACATGCCCTTGATCCATGTCTTCCCACAACGGCAAATTGATGATCCGCCTTCCAATTTGTTCGGTTATATGAAGAGATGTTCGAGGATAAGACTGAAAAGCAGTCTGTTTATGGCAGGATGGGGTAAAATAAGTACGGGCTTGAATGCCATGTTTGGCTAGCTTTTCAACGAAATAGGCATTGCTTCTTTTTTCAGGGCATAACAAAGAAAAGAATGAATAGGCAACGCTCCCTCTTACTTCTTGCAGTTGCCAGCCAAGATCAAGGAGCCCTGTTTGCTCAAGCTCCTCCATATACCAGTCAAAAATTTGCTCGCGCTTTTGCTTTTTCTGATGAAATACATGGAGTGTGGCGAGTCCGATTGCAGCTGCGTATTCCGACACTTTCCCATTAAGACCCCTTTGCATGGATTCTCGATCTTCGTTAAACCCGAAGTTAGACGCTTGTCGCACCCTATTGATTGTCTCTTTATCACTACTGTATATGAGACCGCCTTCCCCAATCCCAAAGCCCTTCGTTGCATGAAAGCTAAATACAACAGCGCCTGAAAAGCCTTGACCAAAATGCTGATTCATCCTAGACCCTATGCTTGCCGCAGCATCAATAACTACGGGGATATTACGTTCTTGCAGGGCTTCATAAAAGCTTGTATCCATATTCGTTCCAAAGGTCGCATAGGGGATCACAACAGCAACCTCATCCCCTAATTGTTGGATCACTTGCTGCAGCAGCTCTTCATTCATGCACCAGTCACGTTCGTTTACATCTATAAAATAAGGCTCCAATCCGCACCACATTGCAGCTAATGGTGTTGCTGCGAACGTGAAACTAGGCATCAGCGCATATTTACCTGGGCGTTTGATCTGGGAGATAGCTAGGATAAGTCCTGTTGTTGCGTTATTGACAGTTACGGCATATCCTTCGCCTTGAAATAAATCTTGAATTAATTGCTGTTCAAAGCTTGTGTTCAAGGCTCCATAATTGGTATAGGATCTAGAATCATCAATCTGCTTCAAATAGTCCATATACTCTTCTTTCACTACAAGCTTGGGTCTTAGAAAGGGGATATCAAACATGAAGGTTTCCACCTTCCTTATCATGGTTGGTCAGGTACCAGAATTTAGATTTCGATTCAGCCAAATGATATTGATCATCCAAAATTGTCACTCTCCTTCAGGGTAGCTGGAAAACATATTGACTGCGTATCGACTGAATAATTTACATGGGATTATTATATGAGATATACAATTTCCAAGTATCAGCAGGTGTACTAGGTATTACAAAAACCTCTACGATTGGATTTTTCTGGATTTTGGGACTTAAGAAAGCCCACCCCGAATTTTTTCAAACCAGTACATCAATGGGAGAAATAATAAAAGGGATATTCCAGATTTATCTAGAATAAATATTAATTTAATAAAAATGAATCTGCTAGGTGAGGAGAATGGTGAAGTGATCTATTTATACATAGTGATTCTAATACTCTTCTTCTTGTATATTAATTTTATCTTACCTACACAATGGCTAAAAATTGAACGGATTACATATCCTCTGGATTTAAATTTAAAAATCCTACAGATTAGTGACTTGCATGTAGAACGTTTAAGAATAAGTCCTACCAAACTAACTACTATTATCAATAATGAAAAACCAAACCTTATTTGTATTACAGGTGATTTTACCAAACATCGTAATAGTCTCTTCAAACTAGAGAAGTATCTAAGAGCTATGACTATTGGACATGTACCCATTTATTGTGTACTCGGCAACCATGATTATCAGCAAAAAAATGTCATGGATCTAATAAAACTATTAAGGAAATATGGCTTACATGTATTAAGAAATGAATCGGTACATGTAGATCAAATTGAACTTATTGGCATTGATGATTTTGATTCAGGCAAGAGCAACATAGAAAAATCGTTTCAAAATGTTGACCAAGCTAAACCTAAAGTTATTATTACGCACGATCCTAACATCGTTCTACATTTAAATAAGTCCTATGATTATTTAATGGCTGGACATTTGCATGGCAAACAATTTAATATTCCATTTTTGTTTAAATTGAAAGACGCGGGTAAATTACCCCGCATGGGGATATATAAGGGGCTGCATACAAATCAATATGGGGCTTACTACATATCAAAGGGGATTGGGCAGACGGGTATTAATGCAAGATTTTTAGTCAGAAGTGAGGTAACGATGCATTATTTATAGGGTGGAAAAGGGATGTCCGAATCCTGATTAAAATGGCTGACGCAGGGAACTCGACGAGGATTTAAGAGGTAGATTCAGACGCCGTGCTCCTCCGCTACGCTACGTCCGCGCGGGCGAACCCTGAGGGGTTCTCACCCCATGATCCATACAAAAAACCACGATCCCAAAAGATCGTGGTTTTTATTGTATGGAGCATAGGGGGATGTCCGAATCTTGATTGAAATGGCTGACGAAGCGTAATCGAAGAAGACTTTTAGCGGTAGATTCAGACGCCGTGCTCCTCCGCTTCGCTACGTCCGCGCGGGCGAACCCTGAGGGGTTCTCACCCCCATGATCCATACAAAAAACCACGATCCCAAAGGATCGTGGTTTTTATTGTATGGAGCCTAGGGGGATGTCCGAATCTTGATTGAAATGGCTGACGAAGCGTAATCGAAGAAGACTTTTAGCGGTGGATTCAGACGCCGTGCTCCTCCGCTTCGCTACGTCCGCGCGGGCGAACCCTGAGGGGTTCTCACCCCCATGATCCATACAAAAAACCACGATCCCAAAGGATCGTGGTTTTTATTGTATGGAGCCTAGGGGGATCGAACCCCTGACCTCATCGCTGCCAGCGATGCGCTCTCCCAGCTGAGCTAAGGCCCCGTGTTGTCGCTTACAAACGTCGACTTTTTGTATTATACATGAATATATCGTGGCAGGCAATACCTGTCATTCAGGATTTTTCTTGCAAATGTGTATCTTAGATGCTCTATGTCGATTCTGTTGCAAAGCGGGGCCGAACGTTGTTTTCGTGCGTATGTTCATGCTAACCTAGTAATATAAACTAGTTGAACGTTTGGGAGTGACGTAGAAGTGTCAAACGCAGTATTGTATTGGATTTACTTGGGTATCGCTTTCGTTGTGCCTTTTGTGATTGGTGTACTTTTGATGCGAAAAACGAACCGTTTAGGATTCTCCTTTTGGATCACGACGGCGTTAAATATTGTACTGACGGGTCTTGCAGCTTTGTGGTGGAAGTCTGTAACGACAGATCAGTTTCAGATGATGTTTGGGATGGCATTTTATGGCGTATCCGCTGTGAATTTAATGGTTATTGAATTTTTTGCTTTATTCAGTATTCGCAAGAAAATGAATCCGTGAGTGAGAAAGGGGCCGTTATGCCGAAGTTAACACGATCGAAGACGGTATTCTACGTGTTCCTAGTAGCAGCCATTCTATGGATGGCTTTCATCTATATGAAGTCTGCCGAGCCATACCAGCAGCAGAGCTTGAAGCCATACTTAGAATCGAAATTTTCCACTGAAAAGTTGAAAGAACATATCCCCAAAGTGAAGTTTACCTATGATCAGCAAGTGATTTCATGGCAAGATCCCATTAATTTGATTGAATTCTTCATAAGAAAAGCAGGGCACGTTAGCGAATACGCTGTGCTTGCCCTGCTTTGGTCAATAGCTTTACTTGCAAAACCTGTCAGAATGAACATAGCTTTGATCAGCTCCTTCCCAATTTCATTGCTCTACGCAATGTCGGATGAATGGCATCAATCGTTCGTAAAGGACCGAACGGGGCACGGCATCGATGTTGTCGTCGACGGAGTTGGTATTGTGTGTGCGCTCATTCTGATTGTAGTGGTGGTTTCCATACGTAATAGAATTAAATCCAGAAGAATAAGCTAGTTAGAAGTACGTAGACTTTTCTTTTTCTAACGGATTGCCATTTCCAATGCTCGCGGGACTGGCTTTCCAAATCGTGCTGTTGCCACTCCATTAATTTCTCTGAAACATAGAGGTCTGTTGGTTGCATACGAGAGTCACTTTCCTTTCTTTTCCTGATACGTTTAGTTTACGCTAGAATAAGGGGAACAAAAAGAGTATAATTCACTTCAATGATTTCCCCTTTTATCGAAAGGACGTTGAAGATGCAGCTACTTACTCATTTTCTGGAGCTACGCGCGGGTTTTGAGCATGGTGTTGAGCATAAACCGCAGCCCATTACATTAGAAGAATTAGCGGAAAGATTATATTGCTCGACACGGAATGTAAAAATTTTATTGAAAAAGATGAGTGATCAAAATTGGATTTCCTGGAAACCCGGTCGGGGAAGAGGGAACATCTCAGAGCTTACTTTTTTGGTCTCATCGGAAGACATGATCTCGAAACAAGCGATGTCGCTTGCTAATCGCGGCGATTATTTAGGCACAATTGAGCTGATTCATCAACTAGGCAAGGGAGAAGCACTTCAGGACTCCTTTATCGAGTGGTTGTTCAGCTTTTTTGGCTACCGGACGGTTGAGCTTGAGGAGCGGTTTAAGGATACATTGCGTGTACCTGTTTATAAATGGTTAGTGACGCTGGATCCTGCGCACACTTTTTTTGCGTTTGACTTCCATCTAGTGAGTCAAATTTTCGATACTCTCATACGATATAATCCGCAGACAAGGGTGATCGAGCCGCACTTGGCCCATTACTGGGAAATCAGCGAGGATGGTTTGCATTATACGTTTTATTTGCGAAAAGGCGTGCTGTTCCATCATGGCAGAGAGATGACAGCGCATGATGTAAGTTACTCTTTGGCGCGACTAAAGAAGCTTGGCCAGGCTGCCACGCAAGGATGGATGACCGAAAGCATTGAGACGATTACCGTGCTGAATCGAAGTTCGGTTGCTATTGAATTAAGCCAGCCGAATGTGCTGTTTCTTCAACAGCTGGCACATACGTCTATGGCGATTGTTCCCGAGGAAATATGCCGGGATAATGAATCGATTTTTGGGCGAATGCCCATTGGGACGGGGCCTTTCAGGCTAGAGCGGAACGATGATTATATTTGCAAGCTGCGAGCATTTGATAGTTATTTCGGTGTGAGGCCGCATATGGATCTCATCGAATTTTGGCTGCTGCCCTCGGATCTGCAGGAATCAACACCAAGCTGGGATAAGATCCAAGTGTATCGTGGGCAATCGAATTCGAGTAAGCCGGTAGGCGTGATTGATAAAGATTCAGAATGGCATCAAATTGAACAAACCATTATGGGGTGCAGTTTATTAACATTTAATCGCAATAAGAGAGGGCCGCAGTGCCATCGTAACTTTCGTAAAGCGGTTGATTTGGTCATAGATCGTGAGCGTATGATTGGCGAGCTGGGTGGTTTTCGAGAAGCGCCGGCAAGCAGTTTTATCCCGACAATGGAGCCGCTAGTGAGGTCAAGAACGGATTTTGCAGAAGCAAAGCGTTTGCTAAATGAAATGGGCTACAACGGCGAGACGTTACATATGTATGTCTATCGGAATAACAATGAGGACGCCATGTGGATTTGCCAGCAGTGTGCGCAGATTGGCATTCCGATCGAGATCACGATTCGGAGTGAGTCCGACATGACGCAGAGGTACACCATTGATGAAGCCGATCTTATTTTTTATCACATTTGTATGGAAAGCAATTATGACCTTCATATCATCCAAACATTGAAACAAAGCAACAGTTATGTACGTGCACATTTGAATGAAGAGCGGCTGGTGTGGGTGGATTCGAAAATGGAGGGGATTCTGAGTAATCCTAACCTGGATGAGCGTATTTGTGGATTACATCAATTGATTGCCGAGCTTCAAGAGGAGAAATCGTTTCTTTTCGTCCTGCATCGATCCCAACAAACGACGTATCATGACTCGATTAAAGGAGTAACGATCAACGATTTGGGCTGGATTGATTTCCGGGAAATTTGGTTTACACCAAGTGTTTGAATATGAAAAAAACGACCTTACGGTCGTCTAGGAGCAGGCGGCTCAAAGCGGTATTCCATCGCTACCCAGCGTCCATTCGCAACGAAAAAACCGATGAAAGCGAATACGATTAGTCGAATAGGAATCCAAGCGGAATTAACGGATTGGAAGCTTATATATTCAAGCAAGGTCGTGAGGATCGCAGCGCCGATTCCCCAAGGTACAATCCCGAACATAATTAAATATCTAGAGCGGCCTAGTTTCTTTCTCTTAAGCCATATAGCCTTATGCGAATCTTTCATGTCAAAGCTCCCTTTTTTCTTTCTAGTATAGCACTGCTGGCGAAAAATCTCGAATGATAGAGGCTCCTTGCCTTTAAGACTTTTTTTTCTTAAGGGAGGGGTAAACATAATCAGCATAATATGGTAGTATAAGGAAGTTGAAAAAGGGGGAGTACACCATGCTAATCAAAATACTACTATTTGGATTACTCTGGCGGATCGTTGGTAATCCGTTTCTAGCATTACTCATTTTACTCGTCATTCTGTATATGCTGGACAGAAGATACGTTGGCATCCTGCCGAATATTTGGAGACCGTTTCAGTTAAATCGAAGAGCATCACGACTGCGAATTGATCTCCATGCGAACCCGCACAATACATCAGCGAAGCTGGAATTGGCGCGCATTCTGATTGAACGCAAAAAATTTCAAGAGGCGCTGCCCTACTTGGAGCAAACACTACCGATCATGCAGGAATCTGCCGATGTTCATTACGAAATTGGACTGTGTCAACTGAAACTCGGCCGAATCGCCGAGGGTGAATCCTTTATGCTGAAAGCGATCGAACTCAATCCTCGTGTAAAATATGGTGAAGCCTACCTGCGCCTCGGCGAGGCTCTGGCTCCCCAGCTACCGAAGCGTGCGGCGCAGTTTATTGAACAATTCCGCGACCTGCACTCTTCCTCGGTCGAGGCTTACTACCGACTCGGCCAGCTGTATCAACAGCTCGGCCGCCAGGAAGATGCCAAGCGCGCGTATCGCGAAGCGCTGGACATTTACCGCGGCTTGCCTCGCTACAGCCGCAGACAGCAGCGGCGCTGGGCATGGCTAGCGCGCATGAAATAGAAAGGTTCCGCTCATCTGCGAGCGGAACCTTTTTGGACTGCGCGAGCGTAGCCGCGCGTGAGCAGCAAAGCGCCCAGCAGCCCGATAACTACGGCTGCTGCGGTGTGCACATCATAGAGCCAGAGGCGCCCAGGCGCTGGCTCTGGCGTAACGCGATCCCACAGGGTGAGAATCGCGGGATGCACGAGATAAATGCCGAAGGAGGCTGCGCCTAAGGCAGATAAAAAGGCGCTGAAGCGTGAGCCGAGCGCCAGCTGGCTGCGCGCCCACGGCACACAGACGAGTGGGATGGTCAGGCAGTAAACGAGCAGAGCTAGCTCGAACCAAGTATTTTCGATTACAGCAAGACCATATTGCTGAAGCAGGAGCATACCGACATAAGCGCCACCGGCCACATAGACGGAGATCCATATCCACCTTTTGAAACGAATCACCCAAGTCACTAGCGTTGGATAATAAATGCCCATAAAGGCACCGAAGCAGAACGTAGCCATATAGCTTAAGCACAACGAGGCATATTCAGGCAGCGGGATTACCCAATGATGAAAGGTATAGGAAGCCGCTTGAATGCCGATACCTAGAGGAATCAGGCCGCGGCGCAGCCATGCGTAACGTTTGATCGCAGCCATCATCAAGGGGAACAGCGCATAGAATTGAACGATAATGACAATGTAATAGAGATGATAGCTTGCATTGCCCGAAAGGAGCAATTTAAATAGATGAAACGCATCGACCTGTATCGTGCCATGAAACATGATTTGATTATATAAATAATAGAAGATGGACCAAATGACATAAGGAATTAATATCTTTTGCAGTCTTTTTGTCCAAAAAACACGTGCCATCCCTGGCTCCCAGCGATCATAATACGAGTAAAATAAAACCAGACCACTAATCCAGATGAACAAAGGAACGGTAAATAAGCTAGCTTTGTTCAGGATGAAAAAGAAAGTCTGGGAGCCTGTCCCTACAGGAAGTTGAGTGGCGCCAGAGGTACCATGAATGAGTACGACGGCAAAGATGGCAAACGCACGTACAATGTCGATTTCTGACAGTTTGGGCTTAGATAACATCAGTCAAATTCTCCTTTTTTCTCTCGTTTCACTGTAACATGATCCCTTGGGGAGGACAATGCTTTTAGGAATGAAAGCCCGCGCGGCTTGACGCTCTCACCTACCCGAGATAAACTGTTGATAGCATGTAAAGAGATCAATCAAGAGGGTGAATGAACGTGAGTTATGAATATCTGATGCAGGCGGTTTTGCTCATATTTTTGGTTATTATCACTTTTTTTGCGATGTTGGTTTGGACGAAATGGCGAAAAAGAGGACGGAGATAGACCATGTATTTTATTAATCATGAACAAATTGATGGGCGCATTCAGTTCTTGTCGGTACTAGCTGAGGCGAGTCAGCAATTAGAGGCGCAGTGGGCCCAAGGTAAGAAGGATCTGACTTGGCAGCTTTCGCAAGAAAGAGTACTACATTTGGCGATAGAAACCGTGACGGATATTGGGAGCTTGCTCATTGATGCTTTTATATTAAGAGATGCAAGCAGCTACGAAGACATCGTAGAAATCGTACATGGAGAAGGGGCTTATTCAGAGTCTTTGACGGAAACGCTGCTGCAATTAGTGAAGCTGCGCAAGCCGTTAGTACAGGACTTTGTAGAATGGCCACGACAGGACTTGCATCCATTAATACCGAAACTCCCAGCGGCTTTTGAGGAATTCGCGGCATCGGTTCGTGCATTTATCAAAAGCGAATTGGCATAACATACATAAGTGTTTCATAATTTACTTATTGCCTGTGATGCTGTAAAATGAGACCTAAACGAGTTCCGGGGGCAGGTGAGAGCGTGAATCAAACACTAGAAACATCGACGCGTAAAGTGATTCTTTCTATGCTCAAAACGCAGGGACCGTTAAGTGTACAAGATATGGCTAAACAACTTGGGATTACAGAGATGGCCGTTAGACGACATATTCATTCGATGGAGAAGGATGATTTGCTCGAGGCTAAGCTCGTAAGGCAAGCTATGGGACGTCCTACAAATGTGTATACCTTAGCACCACAGGCTGACGAATTATTTCCCAAGAAATATTCGCAGTTAACTTTGGATTTATTAGACGAGTTATTAGAAGACGAAGGTCAAGATAAAATCGAACGGCTCTTTGAAGGTAGGCAGGGGAAGCTCGAAGCTCGCTATCAGTCAAGGATGCAAGCCAAAAGCTTAGAAGAGCGCGTGGCTG
The DNA here is from genome assembly GCF_927798215.1 of Paenibacillus allorhizoplanae. NCBI lineage: Bacteria > Bacillati > Bacillota > Bacilli > Caryophanales > Paenibacillaceae > Paenibacillus > Paenibacillus allorhizoplanae. The sequence goes on along the minus strand of NZ_CAKMMW010000003.1, from coordinate 159,568 downwards.
AACTAGCACACATTCAGAATGAGAATGGCTACATGGTTGACTGGTCCGCGCAAGGTGATGATGCTTATATCTTTAATGAGCATAACTGCCCCATTGCGAAGGTGGCCAATACCTTTCAGCAGGCATGTCAGTGTGAATTAGCACTGTTTCGCAATTTGCTCGATGCCCAAGTAGAACGTACAGAATGTCTCGCCAAAGGTGCTAACAAATGTGTGTATATCATACGTAAAAATAAATAGTTTTGAATGAGATAAGCAGACATTGTCTGCTTATCTTTTTTTTACCACGTAGGAAAGTATAAGTATTCTGCAAAATGGCCTCGATAGGAGAGCGCCACTGGCACTGGAGAGAAGTTAGTCGATGAAACCGACTAACTCGAGTGCTGGAGAGGCAATTGGAGAGAAGTTAGTCGAAGTGGGGGTTCTTTTATCTATATATAATTCCATATAAATCCAAATTGGAATTGTTTTTGGTACAAATTTCCAATGTACGGACTGAAATGGAACCTAATCTATCGAAGTCTATACTACATAGGTAGTAGAGGAGGTGAATCTATAGATGATCACAAATAATCAGTTCGATTCAAGATCAAGTCAAATAGAGAGAAAAAGGAGTGCATTCAGAGTGAAATCAATGATGGGGAAAATATCTCATGCTTTGGCTCTATTCATGATCGTTTCTATTCTAGTACCAGTGATTGCCTTCGGGGCGACGCTAGGTATAAAGTCGTACACATACGACAAGACGACTGGCAATGTGACAGCAACTGTTTATAGTGACGTTTATGACAATGTATCTGGCGCCGTTTATCTGAATGTGTATGCTCCTGATAACAGTCTGTTGAAGAAAGCTTACATGTCTAATTACACGAACACGGAGACAGTAAATGGCGTTACATACTACAATTTCACGTTCAATACAGGGATAACAGCTAATGTATATGACGCCGTATATTTAGCAGGCCAATATAATTCTACAGTATCTAGCCGCGTGTACGCGACTGATGCCAATCCTGATGTGCCAGGATGCACGAGTTACTGTGGCGGGGGGTATGGTGGAGGAGGTAGTTGGATACCACCAGTAACTGGGACTAGTATTAATGTTCCTACTAACGGTGAAGTTAACGAAGATAGCCTGAAAAATGCACTAGCTTCATATGCGAATATAGAACTCAAATTATCCGGTGACATCGCCCTTATTCCAGCTTCTGCTTTAGTTGATGCTGTAGGTAAAGTGGGCTCCACAATGACTGTACGTTCAGACAATGGAACTTATATACTTCCTCTTTCAATATTAGATCTGAATGCTCTAGCCAAATCGCTAGGTATCTCCATTAAGGATTTGAAGATCAAAGTAAGTATTACGAAGCTAACTGGTGATTCCGCTGATGCGGTTACTTCTGCAGCCACTACAATTGGTGCTAAAGCCATCACTGATGCCGTAGATTTTAATGTCATTGCTCTAGGTCCTGGAGACAAAACAACTTCGATTGATTTTGGCAAAACGTATGTTTCACGTTCGATTAACATCTCAAATGTTGTAGATACCAAGATGGTTACTGGCGTTCTCTACAATGAAACAACGAAGAAGCTAAGCTTTGTTCCTGCAATCTTTGAAATTAAAGATGGCAAAACAGTTGCTACACTGAAGCGTAACGGCAATAGCATCTACACGGTTGTCGAAATGAACAAAAACTTTACAGATACGATTTCCCACTGGTCTAAGGGTGATGTAAGTCTCCTTGCCAATAAGCTCGTGATTGATGGTATGACAGATACAACATTCGCTCCTGACCTTCACATTACACGTGCGGAATTTGCGGCCTTGGCTGTTCGTTCATTAGGTTTAAACCTGGAAACTACAACATCGACATTCAGCGATGTCCAAGCTTCCGATTGGTACGCAGCGACAGTTGCAACTGCAGCCAAAGCGGGCATTATCGATGGATATGAAGATGGTTCGTTTAAGCCAGATGCTCAGATCACTCGTGAAGAACTTGCCGCTATGATTGTACGAACAATGAACTACGCAGGATTGAAATCAAATCTTTCTGATTCACAGCAATTCGAGTTATTAAGCAAATTCAGCGATTCTGACAAAATTATTTGGGCACAGAAAGAAATTGCTAGGGCTATCGATGCCGGTATTATCAATGGTTTGACGGATACAACCATCGGCTCTAGCAACCTAGCGACTCGTGCAGAAGCCGCTGCTATGCTGAAACGCTTCCTAAGTAAAGCCGGATTCATTAATTAATATTTTTAAAACAACACCTGATTCTGCGGACCAATGTGTCCAGGAACAGGTGTTTTTTATCTCCCCTACCCTTCAGCATACTTTCAGCTAACATTCATACAGCTATCAGCCCAGTTTAAGTAACACTTCAGGTTAGCGTTCTATACTTGATCTATCGGCAAGACAACAAAATGATAGCAATCGAGAGGCGGTAATCGTATGAATGAAGATATGAACAATAACGTGAACTTGAATGATATAAAAGTGGAGCGCAAACCAAGCAGCTCGAGAGTCAAGCCAATCTTTGCAGCTTTTATGGCTGGTGCGGTTGTCGTTGGCGGTTTAATGTTCACTTCGGACAAATTGAACCTTTTTGGCTATGATACGCAAACGGTGCAGTCCAGCGCAACCGTGGCGGCAGCTGCGAATACAGCAGCAGGTGTCCAAACTGCGTCGCTGAACAATTTAGGGACCAATAGCATTTCACAAATAACGAAGGCGTCGAGTCCGGCCATTGTCAAAATTGAAACGAAAGTCAAACAAACAAGTTCACCAAGCACTCGTAGAAATTCGCAGCAAGGAGCGCAAAGTGGTGATACGATCGAGAATGGAATCGGATCTGGCTTTATTTTTGAAGATAGTGGCTATATAGTAACGAACGAGCATGTAATTGAAGGCGCAGATGAAATCGATGTTTACGTACAAGGGTATGATACCCCATTTAAAGCGACGCTGCTCGGGAACAGCTATGATTTAGATTTGGCTGTACTCAAAATTCAAGGAGACAAAGCTTTTCCAGCGCTGAAAATCGGAGATTCGGATGCAGCCGAAGTAGGCGAGTGGGTTGTTGCGATTGGAAACCCGTATGACTTCGATTATTCCGTTACAACAGGGGTGTTAAGCGCCAAAGAACGCGAAATCAGCATTGATGATGAGCAGGGCACCCGTAATTACAAGCATTTGTTACAAACGGATACAGCTATTAACCCTGGCAACTCCGGTGGTCCATTATTGAATTTGAATGGTGAAGTCATTGGGATTAATACGGCTGTCAACGCTGAAGCACAGGGAATGGGCTTTGCCATCCCCGCAAGTACCATTAGCGCAGTTGTAGATAAATTGAAAAACAATGAAACCATCCCGAAAGATCCAGCCCCTTACATTGGCGTAGCTTTGCAAAATATTACCGATGACATGCTGCAGGATTTGAAAATAAGCAGCACCAATGGCGTGGTAGTTGCTGAGGTACAGCAAGGTTCACCAGCGTTTAGAGCGGGAATTCGCCAGTTTGATGTCATTACGGACGTGAATGGGAAAGGAATTGCGAATACAGAAGAACTGACCAAAGCGGTTCAAGCCGCGGCAGTTGGCGATGCTTTGAAGGTGAAAATTTCGCGCGATGGTCAAACGAAGGACGTTGCTGTAGAAGTTGGAGATAAAAACGCAGTTGCCGCCTATCAGAGTTAAATAGTCCACAAAGAAGCAAAAAACGGAGCAGCGATCATTCGCATGCTCCGTTTTCTAATGCATCACAGTATTATGCACGCGACGCTGCGAGCAATTGTACCGCCTTATCCGTGATCCAGCCGAAATTGCCAGCTTCAATTTCCTTCAGGTTGATGAGTGAGCCGCCAATGCCTAGTCCATAGCAGCCGATGCTCAAAAATTGCTTGATATTGCCTTCGGTTACGCCTCCGACAGCCATCATTGGGATGTTATCCAATGGTCCCATTAATTCCTTGATGTAGGGCAAGCCTAAGCTTGCACTTGGGAATATTTTAACGGCCGTAGCACCGGCTTTCCATGCTTTCACAACTTCGGTCGGCGTCATCGCACCAGGGAAGATCGGAATGCCCTCCTGCTTCGACCAGCGGATGACCTCCTCATCCAAATTCGGAGTGACCAGGAAAGCAGCCCCGGCAGCAACAGCGCGTTTGGCGTCCTCCAGATCGAGCACAGTGCCAGCTCCGATGAACATGTGATCTCCATATTGCTTTTGGAGGTTTGTGATCATGGTGAGAGCGCCAGGTGTGTTTAGTGTTACTTCCATAACGGTGACGCCACCTTGGTGAAGTGCTTCGGCAACAGACAGTATGTGTGCCTCCTGCACGCCACGGACGATTGCCATGATGCGTGTACGTTCAATTTCTTGTAAGCCTTGTTCTCGGTTCATTTCTCGATTCCCCCAACTCAAATACCACGATTTTGTTATTCATTATGACAGGTTCCAGAAATTTTTCCAATCCGTTTGTGTCAAAACAAGCCCTACCTACCTATACTGTAGTAATTCATAGGCATTCGTCTAGAAGCCTCATCAACCCTCACAGCTTTCAGCTCATAGGAGGTGACCTACATGACATGGAGTGAGATCAGTATCGTCAGCTTGGCAGCTGCTTGTTTAGTGCTCATTGTTTTTACCGTTCGTATGTTCATTACGGCTACACGAACGCTTCGCTTGTTAGGGGATACGGTTATTGAAGTTAAGCAGCAAGTTGTCCACACAACAGAGCATGCGGAGAATCTAATGAAGCAATTAGGGCAGCTTACGGAAGAGGTACATTTGCAAGTCCTTGCCTTAGAACCAAGTATGCAATCGGTTGAAAAGGCAGGGAAGGCAGTTGGGGAAGTCGCTTCCACGCTGCGCAATGCCTCACGCATGATGAATGATTCCTTACTAGGTGCGGAAAAGGTCGTACATACGCACCAGAAGCGTATTCACGACATCATGGAATGGGCAACCACAGGGTATGAGCTATGGCAGAGATGGCAGGCGCAGCGGAGTGCGAAATCAGATCAATAAGGAGTGGATATCACATGTCCAATGGAAAAAAAGGAAAAGATCTTCTCATCGGTGCAGTCGTAGGCGGTTTAGTTGGGGCTGCAGCAGCGCTGCTGTTCGCACCAAAATCTGGTCGTGAACTACGAAGTGATATTGCAGAGGGAGCTACCGTAGTTAGCGACAAAACCGTGCAACTAGCCAGTACAGTTAGTCAAAAAACGCAAGCAGCTGCCAAAACAGTGAGTACGACAACTACGGACCTCGTAGGTAAAGCAAAGGACACAGCAGTAAGTGTAGTCGAGACAGTTCGCTCGTGGAAGGATTCGCAATCTGAGGATGACATTCAAGACGAGATCGCAGCTTCGGAAGCCGCGGAAGATTTGGTCATCGTAGGCCGCTAGAATTCTAATGAAAGAAGCAGAGCGCTCCTTCTAGGAGTACTCTGCTTCTTTGTTGTTACCATTTGGAAGGATCAATTTTACTAATATCCAGCCCTTCCCAAACATTCTTAATATCAGCGGTTTCAGGATGATCGAAAAGCAACCATGCCGTAGGGAGATAGCGTTCTCCGTATTCACTAGAAGGTTTATTAATAATAGCATTATTGTGAACCAGCACGGTTGATGCGCCACCATCCAGGTTCGCCGCGGTAATTGCGCCATGCGCTAAGAAAATTTCCTGCACATCATAGAGCGTTGCACCTATACTGTGCGTTTGTCTGCCATCAATAATGGCGAATAGAATCGCTCCGTCCTTCGTTTGAGCCATGCATGTTCGCGGTGCGATGCCCCAGCCATCTGCTTGACTTTTGACTTGACCAACACCATTCACGATGAAACGAGGGCTGAAGGAGACGGCTTCTTGAACACCCATTTCGAGCAACTCAGATACTTTGTATTTTCCTGAAATCATTCGGCCTTGCTTATCAATCCCAACGATCTGTACAGTACCGTTCATACCCTTGTCATTGTAGAAGATTTTACCTCCTGAGATGACAACGCCTTCGGGTTGAAAGCCATTGCCTTCCCAGTTCGGGTCAATAAATCCACCGCCATTCACACCGAGGATCGCCCCGGTACGTTTGACCATGGAGGATACTTTCTCCCCTTTACCTGCTTTCTCTGGCACTGCTATGCGAAGCTTGGTAGGGTCTGAAATGGTTACAAGCTTACCTTTGAAATTGGGACCCGAAATATTCTCGATGGTGACTAAATCTTTTTTTACTGGGGCTACTACTTCGGTAGGTGTGTAAGATGGCAAAGGTGCGATTTCTACAAGTCCTAAATCCTTCTCGGTACCCATTTCGTCAAAGCTTTTCGTATATGCGGCTACACGTTTCTGCAACTCGGATGTGCCAATTAAATATTTGGCCCAATCCCGATGCTGTGTGGTGATGATGGTATCGGCCATCATGAAACGCAGGCTCGACCCCGAAGCAGTCAGGAAAAACCAGCTTAAACCTAAAATTGCTAGAACGGTAATCGTAAGGACTGTATACGACAAAAAGCGTATTCCAGCAGAACGTTTGCGCTTTACGCGGGCTTGCAAAGTAGTCTGGGTGGTTGTTTGTTGAACAGCCATGCTTAGGCATCTATCCTCTCTAACACAAATCAAGTCCACACTGTCAACTAATAAGACGAAAAGAAAGGAGAATAAGTTTCAGAATTCCCTGAAATTATCTCCTTTTTTTGTAAAATGCTCAATTTTGTCGTTGAAGTGAAGCAAGTAGAGAGTCTTTACCCGTGCTTTTTTCAAAATGATATTCAAGATCGTTCCCTGAATGATAGGCGACACTGCGTAAAATAAGATCATGGTATTTCTTTTGGCGCAGGGCAGCAATCGTCACACTCAGACTCACACCTAGCGGATCGAAATATAGTTTACCTGCTTGTGCATCATATTTCTTAACGTGAGATAAATTGACGAATAGATCCGTATCCATTTTCTTAAACCCTTGATCTTCTAGTTGGTCTAAGAAATGACTGAAATCTAATAGTGACTGCATGGGAATCGTGCGATTACCGATACGTGTATGATAGGTCATTTCGGTAGATCCAATTTCTATAAAAAGGATGTCTGCTAGGGGCAGTGTGGGCGGTGCCGATTGACTATCTGGGATACCTTTTTCAAGATATCCAGCTTTCTCCATAAGATCTGTATACGAAAACTTATAGGCATCCGACAGTTTCTTTAATGTGACAGGGGATGGCTTAATCTTTTCATTCGTCGAACGGTTACGTTCTAATTCTAAATCTCGAATATAGGCATGGGACAGGCCACTCTTGTTGGCAGCTTCACGTAAGGACATCTTTCCACGTAAGCTCTCCAAAAATTTACCGAATCCTTCAAATTGCTTCATCATAGGAATCCCTCCATATGTTAATTGTAATTGAATTGGCTCAAAATAGAAACGTTTATAGCACTTATTGGTACTAATTACCTGAGTAGAATGTGAACATCTTATATGATTCGTAAGTAAATTGCGAATTTGGTAGGTCGCGAGAATCAATCCCGTGACTTCTTACTTCTATTTTTTTATAATAGGGGAGTAGAAAGGGGACGATTTCGTCATGTTTAAAAAATGGCTGAGAGACAACGGCATGCATATATCATGGCTAGTTGCCTTAGTAGCGACACTAGGAAGCTTATATTTTTCGGAAATCTTGCATTTTGCACCATGCAAACTTTGCTGGTATCAGCGAATTCTTATGTATCCATTGGTCGTAATTCTTGGCATTGCAGCTGTTCGTAGAGATTACAAATTAACGATCTACGTGTTGCCGTTAACGATTTGGGGAGCATGCATCTCCATCTATCATGTTTTATTACAAATGGGTGTTTTCAAAGAAACGGGTACAGGTTGCGGTCCCATTGCTTGTGATACCGATTATTTAAACTGGCTTGGATTTATAACGATTCCGATGCTGGCAGGAACAGCGTTTATCCTACTTACCGTTCTACAATACTTGACTTATCGCGCTACAAAATAAGCCCGAAAATCAATTGTTAGGCAGGTAATTTGTCATTCACTGTCGAATAGGGTGGAAGAAGAATCCATTCCCATCTCGAGGTGTATCTCATGATTAAACATACCCATAAAGCTGCACTGCTGATCGTACTGAGTGTTTCGTTGGTCGGTTGTGCAGATATAAGCCTAACTGCTCCTGTAGGTACGGAAGCGGCTTCCAAAGCCAGTCCAGTTATTTCTCCTAGATTTTCGCCAACACCTTCTCCCACACAAACCGTTAGACCATCGCCAACAACGACACCTGCGCCAACTCCACAGCCAACGACTGTGCCGAGTGCGTCACCAGCTACACCGACACCTAGTGCAACCCCTAAAGCCACAGCTGATCCTGCTAAAACGAAACCTTTGCCAGCTGATCGAACACCTTATTCATGGTACTATATGAAGAAAAAAACAGGGCAAGTTCCTGATTTTCCGCATGAAACCAAATCCTTTACCAGTGACCAGAAAGCGGTCTGGGTTGGGACAGGGAAAAAGGTCTATTTAACCATTGATGCAGGAGGACCGCTCATTGAGGTTGATCTCATGCTGAAATCACTCAAAGAGAACAATGTGAAAGCGAACTTTTTTATCACAGGAAACAACATCAAGAAGAACCCAGACTATTTGAAAAGAATTGTGGCTGACGGTCATTATGTAGCGAACCACACCATGACACATACGGATTTTAATGACTTGACGGATGATCAGATACGCAAGGAAATTAAGGATTTTGAAGTCGTCTATAAGCAAATCACCGGTAAAGAGGTCGGGAACTATTTCCGTTTCCCTTACGGGCACTATAATGCTCATAATTTAAGTTTGGTTTCTGACATGGGCTATACTTCTGTGTTCTGGTCTACAGCCATGCGTGATTGGGAGCCTAGAGCGAATGGCGCTGAGGATCCGTACAACGATATTATGAATAATTTGCATGATGGTAACGTGATTTTGATGCATCAGGGTTCTGTTGAGAACATGCAGGCGCTGGATCGGATTTGTAAAGAAATCAAAAAGAGAGGGTATGAATTCGGACTTGTAACCGAGCTTCAGCCGAAAAAGTAAAAAGATTAGGTCCAAATCTGTGTAGTACTCTTGGTACCTTTAAGCTTGGCCGCACATATCCTAACCATGTGGTTTATATCAATTCATCAACCGGCAAAGGAAGCGGATATGTGTGCAGCAAGCGATAGCCGTACTGGACTCCGGAGTCGGAGGGTTAACTGTTGTAAAAGAAATCATGAAACAGCTGCCGCATGAAAAGGTCATTTATTTTGGAGATACAGCCAGGAGCCCCTACGGCCCCCGACCTGCTAGTGAAGTTCGTCACTTTACTCGTCAAATTGTAGACTACTTACTTCAGTTTAATCCCAAAATGATTGTGATTGCCTGTAATACGGCAACTGCGGTTGCAATTGAAGACATACGTGCGCGTGTCTCTATTCCTGTGGTAGGCGTGATTTCACCAGGAGCTAGAGCAGCAATCAAAATGACTCGAAGCGGTATGATCGGTGTCATTGGCACCGATGGAACGATTCGCAGTCAAGCATATGAAACAGCGTTGAAGCAGATTACGCCTGATATCCAAGTCTATAGTGAGGCGTGTCCGTTACTAGCTCCATTTGTTGAGAGAGGACTTTTTAGTAGTGATCGTGCTCATTCTATCGTGGAGCAATCCCTGAGTCCTTTGAAAGATAAGCCGATTGATTGCTTAATTTTGGGATGTACCCATTATCCATTTCTGATGGAATCCATTTCTCAAGTTATGGGGCCTAAAGTGACATTAATTTCTTCGGCCGAAGAGACAGCCAGAGATATAAGTACGATCCTTTCTCAGAGAAGCATGCAAACGGAATCCAATGAAATACCGGTTCATCAGTTTTTCTGCAGTGGTACGCCAACTGTTTTCCGGCAGATTGCGGAGAATTGGCTCAAGGAATATATTTCTTTTATGCCTGTCGTGTGGCAGGTGCCGACTATTATTTAAGTGAACGAAATAGACCCTTATGGGTCTATTTTTATTTCATCTCACGAAACCGAGATACCGCATGATTCCTGCGATCAAGGCATAAGCATAGCCATATGAAAGAAGTAAAAAGGCAGGTGGTTGTGTGTTAGGATATGGCTATCAGACGTTGGCACAGGAGCTGAATCGTTTAGGCAAAATATATCCATTTTTGCAAACAGCGTGTATAGGCCAAAGTGCGATGGGGAGGGACATTCATGCGCTGCGTATCGGGCACGGTACGAAGGAAATCCATTTTAATGCAGCCATGCATGCGAATGAATGGATAACAGCCCCCTTGCTAATGCAATTTGTTGAAGACCTGGCATGTGCGTATGCAAGAGGGACGGCATGGCAGGGACGTAATGTTAGACGTATTTTGTCAGAGTATGCTTTGTGGGTCGTGCCTATGGTCAATCCAGACGGGGTTGAGCTTGTTTTATATGGACTGCCCGAGGAACATCCGCATCGTGAAGCATTGTTGGCGTGGAATAAAGGCTCCTTATCGTTTATAAATTGGAAGGCGAATATACGCGGTGTAGACCTCAATGATCAATTCCCTGCCCATTGGGAGGAAGAGAAGCTGCGAAGAGAACTCGATGGACCAAGCGAGCGTGATTATGGAGGTGAAGCTCCACTATCTGAACCTGAAGCCGCGGCATTAGCGCGGTTCACCGAGTGCCATGACTTCGAGCTTGTGGTTGCCTTACATACACAGGGGAGAGAAATTTATTGGAATTACCGTGATTATGAACCAGCTGAAGCTGAAGCACTTGCAGAGCGATTGGCATTAGCCAGTAATTACGAGGCTGTGAAGCTTACAGGCAGTGACGCGGGGTATAAAGATTGGTTCATTCAACATTTTCGGCGCCCAGGCTTTACAGTCGAGGTAGGATTAGGCGTAAATCCGCTGCCTGTGGAAAGCTTTGCTTTACTTTATGAGGAAGTTGTTCCTATCTTATTGACGGCTTTGGAATTATAATCTCAAGACAAGTTTCTTCAACTTGCTTGCCTTCGCTACGAACCGACTTTGCCCAGACATCATATACTGAGGAAAGGAAGCTGTTGGGGAGGCGTGAACATGGCACCACCTAAAGGTAAAGGCAAAGTTGTTAAGAAGAAAAAGGAACTTTCATCCCGTGCTCAATACACGATGAGGATAGTTGAATCTGCCACTTGTTCGGTGTGCAAAACACCTTGCGCAAGGGGCATGCGCTATCTAGATATGATGTCACAGCCTGGGGCTGTCGGCAGAGGTGTGCCGTGTATTTTGACACGTAGGAAAATCAACTAACCAGGATCCGCCCCTTGGAGGGGTGGATTTTTTGTCTTTTAACTACTCTCAACAATCCGAACAAGCGCAACTCCAACAACTCCCAAAACTCCAACTACACCCGCAACTCGCGCACTCCCGAAACTCCGACACCTCCAGCCTCCCTCGAACTCCTAGTAACCCGCTGATTGTCACGAATAGATGGATTTTATGTAGCTAAATCATTAGAATATCGGCCGAAATAATGTTTAGATGGATTATATACTACAGCTAATTAGCTGCGTTTTTGCAAATAGGATCGAATGAGGCAGAATTAACTACCTATTTGCCATCTAAATTGAATTTTGGGGCTGATTTCGCTAGAATAGCTGTACTATTTCCAGTTAATTCAAGTTTACCGTGGATCCGAATTTCCTGTAGATCCCTCTAGGACATCAATAAAAAGCCCCACGAGATAATCTCGCGGGGCTCCATATGTGTATGAATTAATGGTTTGGTGTGAGTAATTTATCTGCTAAAGATTGTTTGAGCTTCTTCATTGCGTCTGTCTCAAGTTTGTTGCTTTGGGCAAATTTCGTTCCAGTTAGTGCAAGCGCTTCCTTAACTGTCATTTCAACACGAATAATTTCTTCGCCATGCGGAATTTGTAACATTTTCATCACTCCTATGTCAGCTTTTAAAAGCGAAAACCTTGATTCTACGCACTTTTAATATAACACATCATGTAAGGTTAAACAAGAGCAAAGCGAGCCTATTTTTCAAGTAATTAAGTGGGCTTGTCCGAGTGCCTTAACACCTATACGAGCAAACAAAGGACCATTATTCAAGTCAGCATAAAAAGAACCGATCTCAACCATGAGGCACATGGCGATATCGGTTCTTTCATTCACACTATTTTAACGATAACAACGTAATTCCACGATTTCTACATGCGCAGAGCCATTCGTTGACGCCACTACGACACGCAGACGGTTCGTTGATACAGCGCTGTCTAACACATGAACATGGTGCCGAGTATGATTGTTAGTCGCCTCAACAACCGTTGTCCATGAATCCCCAACCCAAGCTTGCACTTGATAATCCTTAACGAGTTCAGGGATGATTTCGAATTCGGTCCGATGGTGATGCAAGTTAATTAGATCCTCGTTGACGTCATCGTTGAACGTCACATGCACTTCCCTAATGCTATGAGTTTCCGTCCAGCTGGCTTCGAGCCATTCCTCAGCACCACTGCCTCCAGCGGAAGACCACAGATGCGGGCTACCGTAAGGCCGTTTATGGCCGTCTGCTGCTTTCTCAGCCGTGAAGGCGGAAGTAGGAGAGAGAAGTCGGAAGCAAATCGGCTTCCGAAGGAAGCCTCTTGGACTCCAGTCAATCACCGGTTGATGATGGTGCATATCCCCGAAATCCACGGTATCCGCTGAAGTTGCATCATGCTTGAAGGATAGCACGCCAGACTGCGGACGACTCGACAGATGAACGGATACAGATGGATTACTTTTAAGAATGATGAAGGCATTTTGAGCATGCTCAGGTTCCCATTGCAAAGCAGCAGTGACCCATTGCTCGGATCCTTCACTAACGGGCACTACAACCGATGAAACCAAAGCATGTGGGACATAATTCTGCGGCTTACCAGTGTTCCACAGCTCGACAGTAAGCTCTGTAGCAGCAGTAGTGTCGATGAATAACGCAATGCCATTTATAAACGGATCTACAGGCACTAGAAGCGCTACATGTGTGTTCAAAGGATAAAGACCAGCCGACTGCTCCAAAGCAAGCTCTGTCAGCGTGCTAGAGGCCGTCAAAGCCGCGCTGCGCACGAGATCTGCCTCATCCGTATTCGCTACACCGAGAATCGATGCATCCTGTCGCAGCAGCGTCTGCTGCAGCTCGCTCAAGTGCTCGCTGTGCAGCTCGCGCGGCGAGATCCCTTTGGCTGCACAAAGCGCGGCGCCAGTGCCCGCAGCTTCGCCAATAACCGCACATGTCGCCATGACACGTGTTGTACCGAAAGCAACGTGGGACGCACTGATATTGCGTCCACCCATAAGCATATTCGACACGTTGGTCGAATAGAGGGAACGGAAAGGGATATGGTAGGAGCCATCCATATGCATATGTTTAGAGCCTTTGGCAGTGGCGTACATGCCTTGCGGTGGATGCAAATCAATTGACCAGCCGCCGAAGGCGACGCGATCCTCGAACAGTTCTTGGGCAATCACGTCATTTTGATTCAGGACATAGTCCCCGACGAAGCGGCGGTATTCCCGTTTCCCTGGAATCGACCCGATCCATTCCAAGGTTAGATTGGCGCTGTCAAATTTCCCAGAGTTTTTGATATAATCCCAAATCCCATAGATAACAGAGGAGAGTTCATCTCGAATTCGCTCATTATCATGGACGGTGTCATGCTCCCCGCCCCATTCAATCCACCAGTAAGCGCAACCATTATCACCACTGCGAATGACACGTTTCATGGGAATTGAAGTTTGCGTGATATCTTTAGCAAAACTCGGTGCGATATATTTCACGGGACGACCGGCATCCTTGGTGTAAAAGAGAAGTGTGCTTCCTAGCGTGATATCATCTGGCACGAGTGGTGCCCATTCTTCGTTAAATTCATGTTGAGCTTCGCGGCCAATACGGAATTTAGCACCTGCTAGGAAGCCAACTAGACCATCCCCCGTACAATCGAGGAAAACACGACTTTCAAAACGAATTCTTCGTTCCGAGCCCATCATCCAACCTGTGACGGCTTGAATGGTACGATGGTCGTCATCGCCTGACGCATCGACCTCATGTACATCTGTGTTGAGAAACAACGTAATATTGGGCTCAGCTTTCACTTTCTCAAGCACAACCAAATCCCAGATATAAGGGTTGCCATCGATATTGCGATATTGATTCTCGACAAATAGTTCACCCATAATGCCGGTTTCCCGGGCGTTGCGATGGACACCATGGGAGGTGGCACCACACACCCACACGCGTATTTCACTGCTTGCATTTCCGCCAAGAACAGGCCGATTTTGGACTAGAGAAACAGTTTGACCTAATCGTGCTGCAGCAACTGCTGCACAAACGCCTGCCAAGCCACCGCCAACGACCGTGATATCAGATGTAACGATTTCATGCTTCATTATGAGCACCTCACTAGTATTAGAATATCTATGCTTTCATTTTAAAATAGGTGATATCCTTTTAACATACAGTGAGTTACAATTATCATATACTTTATTTCATTAAATGGAGAGTGAGATATGGTGTATCGCGATCCAGCCTTGAAACTCTTATCTCATGTGTATTGGCATCAGAAAAAAGAATTTATGTTTGAGCGTGATGACTATCCATGCTGGACGTTGTTTGCGGTGGAGGAGGGGAGCTTCTTCTATGAAATTCGAACGGAGCAAGGTGAGGCTAGAGTCGGAGATCTGGTGCTTTGCCCTCCTCGAACCGTGTTTCGTAGAAAAACGATCGAGCCGCTGACTTTTCATTTTATACAGTTTATAGGGGAGCCCCATATGGAACATGAAGCTACCTGGACGGGAAAGCTGTCCGTACAAGACCTGCCACGACTGACATCCAGTTATCGCTATTTGCGATCTATGCAGGGGTGGGATGAAGAGAGCACACAGCATAAGCTGCACCTTGTGAATGATCTCTTCCGAATGGTACAAATGGAGAGGTTGATTCAGGAGAGTCCCCCTGAGACGGTTATGGATGAACAGATGGATCAAGCACGGGGGTTCCTTACTGATCATGCCTACAGTAATCTTTCGATGTTGAATTTGGCTCAGAGACTAGATTTGACGCCTGTTCAATTTACCCGTAGGTTTCGAAAAGCCTTTGCCCAAACACCAACAGAATTTATTAATGACTTGCGGTTAACACGAGCGAGGCATCTATTAGAAAGTACGACATTCACGTTGGACGTGATCGCGTCTCAATGCGGGTATGAGAATGGCTTTTATCTAAGTCGTGTGTTTACGAGCAAAATCGGCATGGCCCCCTCGATCTATCGCAGCATGCATCGGGTATAACGGCTGGTGGCAAAAAGAAAAGGAGCTAAGCGATTGAACTCGCTTAGCTCCTCTTTCAATTGCCCGTATACGGCAGTTTTCCTTCTGTATATTCGTTCTCCGGCTTACGGATCCAACGCTGTAAATATCCTTGCGTATGTAAGGCTTTGATCAGAATGATCAGCACCGGCGAGAGAATCACCCCGGCTACCCCAAAGAGGGATAAGGAAATAATCATAAACGCTAAGGTTGTAAATGCAGATACCCCTAAGGATTCACCTGTGATTTTGGGTTCCATAATTTGTCTGACGAGAATCACGACGAGGAGCAGTGAACTTAGCCAAATGGCCAACGTCGTATTGCCAACGATGAACAAGTAGATAATCCACGGGATGAATAAAGTGGAAACACCGAGCAAGGGTAGGACATCGAAAATCGCTGACAACAGCGCGATAGAAAATGCATTATTGACATTCAGTACGAGCAAGGCAATAAAAACAACGATGAACGTTAATGTGATGAGCTTGGCTTGTGCTTTTACGTAAGATACGATCCCCTTCACGACATTTTCTTTGAGAAAAAAGAAGGCGGACTTGAAGGTGTTCGGTGTTTGCTCACTTGCAATACGTTTCCAAGATTCAATTTCGATGCTTAAGAAGTATGCGAGAATAATGCCGACGATGAAATTGAACATGAATGTGGAGAAGGAGGTCAGGGAAGCGACCAAGCCTGATAAAAAGGCGACAAGGAACGTAGACGCTTTGCCAGCAAATTGGCCAGCATAATCTTTGGCTTTGCCAGTCACATCATCGGGCAGGGCTTGGAATCGATCATTTAACTCAGCAATCCGATGAATGATTTGCTCATTGAAAATCGCTGCGTAGTCATCGATTTTATCCACAAGGCTCATAATCTGACTGGTGAAGATGACGACTGCCCCAGCCAACGCACCTAGGATGATCAAGACGAAAACCAAGGTGGAAATGGCGGAGGCAAGCGATTTACGCATGCCTTTGCGATTCAAGAACCGAGCCAGGGGCTCGATCATCATGAAAATAATCAAGGCCAAGAAGATTGGCGTGGCGATGGCGTATAAATAACTGAATAGCAGCATGAATAAGTAGACGGTTAATACGATGAGCCCTATGTCGAATACCGTTCGCCAATATTTCTTGTAAAAAGAAAGCATCCCTTTTCCTCCAGATCGTTATTGTTCAGTTAAAATAATCGGTCCGTTACTTGTGATGGCAATCGTGTGCTCGTATTGTGCAGATAAACTGCCATCGTACGTTCTAGCTGTCCATCCATCTTGGTCAACTTTGGAGTGATATTTACCAACATTCAACATCGGTTCAATGGTGAAAACCATGCCTTCCTTGATGCGCGGACCTTTGCCAGCAGGTCCATAATGCGGCACTTGAGGCTCTTCATGCATCTCGGAGCCGATTCCGTGACCGATGAAGTCCCTAACAACGGAGAAGCCTTGCGATTCCGCGTAGACTTGGATAGCGTTGGCGACATCGCCGATCCGATTGCCGACCACAGCTTTTTCAATACCTTTATATAAGGAGTCCTTGGTAACTTGCAGGAGCTTCTCAGCAACAGGTGAAATCGTACCAACCGCGTAAGACCAAGCGGAATCTGCTAACCACCCATCGACCCGAACGACCATGTCAATCGTAACAATGTCACCATCATTGAGCGGCTCTTTCTTTGGGAAGCCATGACAAATGACGTCATTTACCGAAGCACAGGTTGCGTAGGGATAGCCGTGATACCCTTTTTGCTCAGGTGTAGCGCCATGTTTGGCCAGAAAGCCTTCGACAAATTGATCGATTTCCCACGATGTAATGCCCGGGCGAATCATTTTCGCGATTTCTTTATGACAATCGGCAAGGATTCGGCCTGCTTTCCCCATGGCTTCAATTTGTTCTTTTGTTTTAATAGTAATCATCAAGTTTCTCTCCTCTTCAGCTAGCTTCCCTAATTGTTCATTATGTCCATTTTGCTGACCAAAGCTTCATCTCTCTAATAATTTGATGCAGATCCTGCCCTTTTGGTGTCAAGGTATACTCAACTGTAACAGGAACTGTAGGGAACGCCATGCGCTCGAGAACCCCATGTTCTTCCAGATGGCGCAAAATATCCGTAAGGGATTTGGGACTGATGCCCGTAATTTGGCGCTGCAGCTCTCCGAAACGCTTCGTTCCACAGAATAATTCACGAAGTACAAGAAATGCCCATTTCCCGCCAATAACCTCCAAAGTTCGTTCGACGGAACACTCGATTTCTTTGGGGATTTTGGGAACATAGTTGCTAAGTGGAGCGACTTTTTCATTTTCAAGAGTGGACATGAGATCGCTTCCTTTCATCAAAATCGTGTAGGGTACTTACTTTTAGGTTAGTAAGTTAACATTTTGTAATAAGGGATTAATACTCATACTACTATGTATTTTAAAGTTCCTTATGGAATTTGGCAATAGAAGGGCAGATTAGGACGAGGTTGATTTCATGCGCTAGATTCTTTACAATAGAGTTAAAATTAAAATTTATTGTTTCAGGAGATGTGTACATATGAATGTCAAAATTTCTCGTAATGCAGCAAAAGTACTTCAATTGGAGCTCAATAAAGAAGAAAACCAAGGTTTGTTGGTTCGCGTACAAGTGACGCATAAGCATGGTGATCATGCTCACTATGGTTTGGGTCTTGATGATAAAACAGAAAATGATGTTGTAGTAAACACGGACAAAGGAATTGATGTTTTGTTAGATCAATCCGAGCCGCTTCTAGACGGTATCCGTATCGACTACTTCTACACACCAGAAGAAGGCTTCATGATTACTAACCCAAGTAAGGGGAACCACGGAGACCACTAATGCGGAATGATATTCGCATTTGTGATAAATGCAAACACATGAAGGTGAAATCGGCGCTTGCCAAAATAAGTGCCATTGCACCGGACACGGAAGTCAAAGTTGCGTGCAAATCGTATTGCGGTCCATGTTCGAGATTCGCATTCATCTTTATTAATGGCCGTTACATTACGGGCGCAACGGAAGACGAAGCCATTGAGAAAGCAAAAAAATACGTGAAATAAGAAAAAAGCATCCGTCCAATGGGACAGGATGCTTTTTTTTCATATTTATAAGCTAGGAATTAGGCGTGAACGGGTGATTTCTCTAGAAGCTTACGAATTTCACGGTCGATCTTATGCGGTTTCGTAGTTGGAGAGAAGCGCTTGATCACATTACCGTTTCCATCGACTAGGAATTTGGTGAAATTCCACTTGATGCCAGATCCGAATAGGCCAGATGCCTTGCTCTTCAAATAACGATACAACGGATGGGCATCAGAGCCATTCACATCGATCTTGGCGAATAGCGGGAAATTAACACCGAAATTAAGCTGGCACGCCTCTTCAACTTGCTTGTTATCGCCAGGCTCCTGATCCCTGAATTGATTGCAGGGAAAACCTAGGACACTAAAGCCTTGATTTTTATAGGTGTCGTGTAACTCTTGAAGTCCTTGGAATTGTGGAGCTAATCCACATTTCGTCGCGGTATTTACAATAAGCAGGACTTGGTTCTTGTAATCGCTAAGAGATTTGTCCTCACCGCGAATCGTCTTCACTTGAAATTGATGTACACTCATAGTGACACTACCTTCCGCAACTAATATTTCTCACAATTTAATTGTACACAATTTTAATTTGGAAGGGAAGCTATTTTTTTGCCAAATCTTCTAATGCATCTGCCAGCCAAGGAAAGCGCCACTCAAAACCATGCTCTTGCAATACACGAGGAATGACCTTCTGACCCTCCAGAAGCAGTACTGAAAGTTCGCCAAAAATCAACTTCATCATAAATGCCGGAACAGGGAAGAGATTGGGTCTTCGTATGGCAGTCGCAATCGCGCGTCCCAATTGCTTATTCGTAACCGGATTTGGAGCCGTGGCGTTAACCGGACCAACAATCGAGTCATTTTGAACGCAAAAATCAATTAGTCTCACCATATCATCGATGTGAATCCACGAATGCCACTGCCTGCCGCTGCCAACTGTTCCGCCTACTCCAAGCTTATAAGGAAGTGCCATCTTGGGGAAGGCACCTTCTTTATTATCCAACACAAGTCCAACCCGCACTTTCACGATACGTGTTCCTTGGATAAGATCAGCCGCAGCTTCCCATTGCTTGACTACGCTGGCTAGGAAGTCCGTTTGTCGATAAGGACTCGTCTCGTCAAAGGTTTCCGTCTCCGAAATACCGTAGTACGACATGCCTGATGCATTCACAACGACCTTAGGCTTGGGGTCCATTGTCGCGACTAGCTTGGCTACATGCTCAGCCGCTTGCAAGCGGGATTGTACAATTCGCGTCTTAGCTGCTTGCGTCCAACGCTGACTGATGGATTCACCCGCCAAATTTACAATGGCATCTAGACCTGCAAGGAGTTCCGTATTTCGCTCCAACTCGCCCCATGTTAACGTTCTAACACCTGGTACCTGCTTCGAAGATGAGCGTGATATATTAATAAGTTCGTGACCTTGTCCCAACCAGTAAGCGATTAATCGTTTTCCAATAAACCCGCTGCCACCTGTGATCGCTATTTTCATATGCAAGCACCTCCATATCGTTATTATAATTTTTCTACCCAATAAATACCATCTGTGAGATGGCGATAGAGAAAGGTAAACTTCGCTGTCTAAAATGACGACACAATTCGCTATTTTCGTGTATAATTGGAATTCGGTTATTAATTAACCATAGGGTAATTCGTGTGTCAGCGAGAGGAGTCTTCGTCTATGAATCGTATGCGTCAATTTCTTCAAGCCTATCATCCAATCGTACATACGCTTATCTTAGGTACGGTCATGGCCCGGGCTGCTTCTTCCATGAGTTTGCCGTTCCTAGCTATCTACTTGGCGAAGCACTCTGATATGAGCCCTGGGCTCATTGGTATTGTAATAGGAATGGGTGCATTAGCTGGAACGTTCGGCGGTTTTATCGGAGGTACTTTGTCAGACCGATTTGGTCGACGCGTGATTATGCTAGCGGCACTTTTTGGGTGGGGGTTCGTATTCCTCGGCTTCGGTGTTGTTAAATTACCGGTCTTATTTATGCTGCTCAATATGCTGAATGGACTTTGCCGTTCCTTTTACGAGCCCGTATCGCAAGCGTTAATGGCGGATCTAACAGAGCCCTCCAAAAGACGACAAGTATTTTCTCTTCGGTACATGGCGATCAACGTGGGTGTAGCTGTCGGTCCATTACTAGGTGCTTTCTTTGCCACAATGAACGGAGCCTTACCCTTTCTGCTCACAGGCATCATTTATTTAATCTATGGCATAACACTTTACGCCCTTCTCATTAAGTTCGGGATTAAGAAAATTGAAGGTGAGAAGAAATCAATCGTTACTTTCCGTTCTGCGATAGGTGTTATTCGTAAGGACATTACTTTCCGTTTATACATTATCGGGGGGATTATCGGAGCAATTGGTTATTCACAGGTTATGGTGACATTGTCGCAGTACTTACAAAGGGATTTTGCTAATGGGGTCAAAATGTTTGCTATTCTCATGAGCGCCAATGCCATTGTCGTCATTGCGATGCAGGTCCCTTTGGGGAGATGGGCTGAAAAGTATTCTCCTCTAACGGCTATCGTTGTTGGCAACTTTATGTTCGCATTAGGCGATATCGGATTTGCCTTTTCACACACTTTGGCATGGCTGATTGTTTCAATGGGGATTTTTACGTTTGGTGAAATTCTGAATTATCCTGCCGCGAACATGTTGATTGATAAGCTAGCTCCTGAACATATGCGTGGAACCTACTACGGTGCTCAAACATTAACGAACATCGGTCACTTTATGGGGCCATGGGTTGGTGGCTTTTTATTAGTTTCCTATGGCGGCAGCACGCTCTTTCTCGTGATAGCGATTTTGTCGATGATGGGCTCGATTTTCTATTGGAGAGGCACAAAACGTCGAAATACTGCGAAAATATCGTCGAAAATGCAAATATTTTGATGGATTTC
Source organism: Paenibacillus allorhizoplanae (assembly GCF_927798215.1). NCBI lineage: Bacteria > Bacillati > Bacillota > Bacilli > Caryophanales > Paenibacillaceae > Paenibacillus > Paenibacillus allorhizoplanae. Next base: position 138,213 of record NZ_CAKMMW010000003.1, on the reverse strand, counting down.
GTAAAAATAGTTCTTACGAACTATTCGATTTCAAATCGTCATCCCTTATCCTTGAGAGTATAGTAAGAATTATTTGAAGGATTCATCTAAAAAGATTGTGCACATCATCTCGACAAAGGCAAAGCTGGCGAAAGCCAGTGACGCAAAGCTACAGGGGCCTTACTTCTCCTGCAAAGGACAAGCAGCCAGCCAGCCGCCGAACGATTGGGAATTCACTTCAGAACCCCTCTAGTCGGTTCACTACGGTGGGGTTTTTTCTCTGTCATAGCGAAGCAAATGAATCAAATGGAATGACACGTACAAAGGAGGCCCTAGCGGCATGAAATCGGAAGTAAAATTGCAGGATGAACAGAAAGCAACATCGTTATGCGGTAACCATGTTGCACGATTGGTGCCATCCACGGATGGACCTAAGCTTATGATTAACCGAGAAGAATATGCATTAAATGAAGCGTGTTGGGATGTTGAGATGTTTCACGGGAGAAACAATAGCATTCTGATTTTTTACTGGAAAGGCGAAGTGAAGCTTTCTGTGAAAATGCCTCCGATGGCTCAAATCGAAGGGTTTGTCACAAGACTTTTGCAATGTCTATCATCCAAATTGAGAGTGGTTCAACCTATCTAGGTGGATCGCTCTTTTTTTTGTCACTGGAAGATCAGGCATAGGTAGACCTGGTGATTTTCTCATTGTCACCTATCTATACTAGCTGATATAATATGACCATCACATTTCATAGTTCTTAAGAACTATATTAAAGGAGATGCATGGCATGAGATTGATCACACGTTCCGATTTCGATGGTTTAGTATGCGCGATGCTCTTCAAACAATTAAATATGGTGGATGAAATGAAATTTGTCCATCCCAAAGATATGCAAGACGGTTTAATTGAGGTTACTGAGAATGATATTTTGGCTAATGTACCCTATGTCGCAGGCTGTGGTTTATGGTTCGATCATCACTCCAGCGAAATCACACGGATGGGGGAATCCGTAACGTTCAAAGGTGAAACGCGGCTTGCTCCAAGTGCTGCACGAGTTGTCTATGATTACTACGGTGGAAAAGAAACCTTCGGCGATATCGACGATATTATGCTTGGTGTAGATAAAGCGGACTCCGCACAATTTAGCAAAGAGGATATTTTGAATCCGAGCGGTTGGGATTTGCTTTCGTTTATCATGGACGCTCGAACGGGGTTAGGTCGTTATCGGGATTATCGCATCAGCAACTACCAGTTGATGGAGGATCTAGTGGAGCATTGTGCAACGAAATCCGTTGGCGAGATCATGGAGTTGCCCGATGTGAAAGAGCGTGTAGCTCGTTATTTTGAACTAGATGCGCTATACCGGGACATGTTGAAAATCTACACACGGGTTGAGAGAAATGTCGTCATTACGGATCTTCGCGATGTGGAGACGATCTATCCAGGGAATCGTTTCATGGTCTATGCGCTCTATCCGGAGCAAAACACCTCGATTTGGATTGTTGATGGCCGAAACAAGCAGAACTGCGTATTTGCTTGCGGGCACAGCATTGTCAATCGCACGGCACAAACAAACATTGGCGATTTAATGCTTCAACATGGCGGGGGTGGGCATCACGCTGCAGGGACTTGCCAAGTGGATTATGCGCAAGCCGACGAGGTTCTACACAAAATCGTTGAAACGATGCAAGCAGCAGGTTAAAATAAAAGGACAAGCCGCAGCGGGGAAGCAGCCCAGCGTGCGGTTTTTCTATGTAAGGAGGCCATATTCAATGGAATTAAAACAGATGCATCACGTTGCGATTATTTGTTCGAATTATGAGCAATCGAAGCATTTCTATGTTGATTTACTCGGACTAACCGTCATTCACGAAACGTATCGCGCTGAAAGAGACTCGTACAAATTGGATTTGCGCATTGGGGATACCGCACAGGAAATTGAATTGTTTTCTTTTCCGAATCCGCCCCTGCGCGTGAATCAACCCGAAGCGAGGGGACTACGTCATCTGGCCTTCGTTGTATCTAATATGGAGCAAAGCGTACAAGAATTAGAAAGCAAAGGCATTCCGGTTGAGCCGGTACGGGTTGATCCGATTACGGGGAATCTGTACACGTTTTTCGCGGATCCGGATGGACTGCCGTTGGAATTGGTGGAGATTGTTGGATAGATGAAATCATTTTGCGTGAAAGGCTAGGTTTTTTAATGAGAATAAGAAATGTTTTCCTATCCGCTTGTTGTTTCGTGTTCATGGTCACTAGCACGCCTACATATATTCGAGCTGAAGCTGGTGGACAAGCCATCGTGTTGAAGTTTCAGGATGTAATGGCAATGGTCAGAGGGAACACCTACGAGTTGCAAAGTGCCCCAGTTCTCGTAAATGGCGTAACGATGGTTCCACTGCGATTCGTTGGAGAGCAACTTGGTCAAACGGTAACTTACAATAACCAACATCAAACGATCACTTTGACCATGGATGTGCCAATTGTTGCCCCAGTAACTGAACCAAAAAGCTTTCTACACCGACAGTAGACAACCTTGTTCTGGATCCAGATGGCGGAAAGCCAATTGCCAGGGCAACGCAGGTTTTAAGTGTGGTAGTGGACAAAGATGGTAACATATACTCACTTCGTAATTATGCCAACAATGACGGTTACATCATTAGTAAATACGAACCTGACACAAGAATAGAGCTAACGTGAGGTTAGTTCGATGAAAACTGAGCTAACGGACACCAGCGCCGTTATTGTTATGTAATTTGTTTCTTTTTGCGTGTAACGGACACCAGAGCTCTTATTTTACCATTTCGGGGGCGAATTTTCTCCAAAAACGGTGAATAGCAGCTCTGGTGTCCGTTAGTATACTGAATCGGCGATGTTTCGCCGAATAAGGGCTTCTGTGTCCGTTACCTTGGCAAGGGAATGGTATGCCTCTGTATGAGTAAACCAAAAACAGCGACAGCTAAGACGTAAAGTCTCGCTGCCGCTGTTTTATTTATATTCGAACCTTACCTCCGCGGAGGCAGAGGCCCTAGATACTGGAACAAATTACATTCGATCCGTCCGTTAAAAAGCTTACGCTTTTTATCAGCGCGGCGGTTCATATAATGCTCGAGCTGCGTGCTCGGGCTTAGGATGAACAGGCTCCACGACGGCATCGGCCGTGTTAAAGCGCCGAGCTCGCGCAGCGCCAGCTCGACATCCGGTGCTTCACCAAGACGCTCGCCGTACGGCGGGTTGGTGATCAAGCAGCCATAGTCGCCGCGCGGACGCGCTTTGGCGATGGGCTCAACCTTCAGCTGGAACTGCTTCGTCAGTCCAGCTGCCTTGGCGGCCGCCTCTGCCACTTCGATGGCAGCAGGATCAATATCGCTGCCGACGATGTGCAGCGGCACGTTGTCTTTCACCGCGTCGAACGCTTCGTCGCGGGCTTTGTCCCACAGCTTGCGGGGAATGTTCCCCCAAGCTTCACTAGGGAAGCTGCGCCGCAGGCCTGGCGCGATGTTCCAGCCGATCATCGCCGCTTCGATCGGGATGGTTCCCGACCCGCAGAACGGGTCGTAGAGCGGCCGGTCGACGTTCCAGCGGCTTAGCAGGATCAAAGCTGCCGCCATCGTTTCCTTCAGCGGCGCTTCGGTCACGAGCTTACGGTAGCCGCGCTTATGAAGGCTGGGGCCGGTCGTGTCGATCGTTAGCGTCGCGATATCGTTCAACAGCGCAACTTCAATCACGTAGCGAGCTCCGTTCTCGGGGAACCATTCGGTGCCGTAACGCTGCTTCAGCTTCTCAACGACAGCTTTCTTGGCGATCCCTTGGCAAGCGGGAACGCTGGATAATTGTGACTTATGGGATCGCCCCTCGACAGGGAATTCGGCATCATTCGGAATCCAGTCTGGCCAAGCGAGAGCTTTGGTGCCTTCGAAAAGCTCATCGAAGGTTGTTGCTTTGAATTGCCCCATTAGCACGAGGACGCGATCGGCTGTTCTCAGCCAAAGATTCGTCCGACAGATGGCCAATTCATCACCAAAGAAACGGACGCGTCCATTCTCGACGGTCATTTCCTCATAACCGAGGTCACGGATTTCGCGGGCAACGATTGCCTCAAGTCCCATCGGACAAGTGGCGATTAGTTCAATTTTTTGTGGCATAGGTATAGTCCTTCCATCCGGGTTGTACAACGCTCAGAAAACTCATACAATTAACAAGTATAGGACAAATAGGTTACACTTACAAACGGGTATTGCAAAGTACCTATATACGATGCGAATTTAGGAGGACAAATACATGGAAACGGTCACTGCAGAAAGCTATATGGAAGGTTTATATGAAGAAGATGCCGTACTAACACGGGTGAAAGAGGTCATTGTTGCTCACAACATGCCTGAGATTTCTATCGCTCCAGGATATGGCAGATTGTTAACGATGCTGGTTACGATGATTGGTGCGAAGCGAGTGTTGGAAATTGGTGCGTTAGGCGGATACAGTGGCATTTGCTTAGCTAGAGGGTTGAAAGAGGGCGGCAAGCTCATTTCACTAGAGCTGAAACAAGATTTCGCGGATGTGGCGAAACGCAACGTGACCGAAGCAGGTCTAGGTGAATTCGTCGAGTATCGGATTGGCGAAGCACTCGATCACTTGAATGAGCTGTTGGAGCGGGGCGAGCGCTTCGATTTCTTCTTTATTGATGCAGATAAAGTGAATTATCCGAACTACTTGGAGCTTGCGATCAAGCTGGCGAATCCAGGTGCAATCATTGCTGGAGATAACACGTTGATGCGCGGTAAAGTTGTTGATGAGAAGCAAACGAAGGCATCGGTTCAAGCGATGCGAACGTTTAATCAGCGGATTGCGACAGATGAGCGGCTGGAAAGCACCATATTACCGGCGTATGATGGTTTGGCTTTAGCTCGGGTGAAATAAAATGAATTGAGAAAAAGAGCGATTCGCTGCTAGCAGCTGATCGCTCTTTCGTCTTGCTAGGAGGCTTTATCCTTCGTATGTAAATCAGAATCGATCATTTTCGTATCATTTATTTGTGGTTGAATTTGTGTTAATGGTGCCTGAGGTTGCTTGGTAGGTGCGAGGTGAGTCGTTGTACGTTGTTTCTTGAAGCTCATCGTGCTAAGGCTGTTCCAGTAGATAAACAAACATTCTGCACAAACGATAATCAGTATGATTTTACGCCAATTTAGCTTCATTCAGATAAGCCTCACTTTCCATCGTACACCTATATTAGCATATAGTGGAATTAATTTCCATGAGTTTTCATCCAAGGGTAAAATCATTCCGAATTCGCTAGTCTTGATATTTTCCATTTATCTTGTTTGGAGGTGGTGTGATAGGAGTAGGCTGGAGCACAAAATTAAACGTCCAAATGCACCAATCCCGTCGTAATCTCCAACTCGTACCTTCGACTATCCGGCATCTGAGCGTCGTAAGCCATCTGGACAGCTCGCTTCATATCATAGGGTACTCGCACGAATTGCAGCGCAACCCCTGCTTGAACCGAAGGGTCTGATTCTCCCTCGATCACGCAGTAACACGCCTGAGGTATGCCGTCGTAGGGAACACCGACGCTCCCTACGTTGAATAACAGCAACCCGCTGCGATCTCCCGCACTTGCACTCCGCTGTCCCAGGCTCCCGCTGCGATCTCCCGCACTTGCACTCCGCTGTCCCAGGCTCCCGCTGCGATCTCCCGCACTTGCACTCCGCTGTCCCAGGCTCCCGCTGCTCTCCATTTTACTCGGACTTGTAGACTGCACAGAATCCTCGTTCAGCAGCAAACTCCGTTTCCCATCTCCCGCACTCAGCTCACCTCTCTCTGAAGGGTTGCTCAACGTCAACATATACGGGATATGGATATCTCCGTAACCAACGATATCCGGCTCAGTTCCATCGTGAGGGGTTCCGGTCATCTCTGTATTTTCAAACATCGCTAGTCGCTCATTCTTCGAAGCTTCCCGTTTCAATCGATGAAAGACGCTCTGAGCCGACGCATGGAACAAGCGAATATGTTTCCCGCTGAGCATCACGTCGATGGAGAAGGGAAGCTGCTTTAAATAGGCTAGCCGTTCATCACCAAGCGATTGTTGCTGCCACAAGCCAGCAGGAAGCTCCTGCGGCATCGTGATGCCGAGATCCCAGTTGCCTTGCACAACGGCTTCACAAGTCAATCTAGTAAGGTCAACAACCTCTGCAGAGCTTGGCCCCTTGCCAACAAGATCGCCTAAACAGAAGATACGTGTAATGCCTCTACGCTCAATATCGTGATGCACTGCTTCCAAGGCAGGTAGGTTTCCATGAATATCAGAAATAATGGCGATTTTCTCCAAGCGACCCGTGTCCTTTCTTATCCTACGTAATGCTTCTGTTATACCACATGGTAGACATTCTGAAAATGTGAGTCTCTTCCTATTACCCAACGATGTCGACATCTGTTATAATTTGTAGGGGGAAAGGGGAATGTTTGAATTGGAATCTAGACAAGAACGTCACGGTAAATCGAAAAAAGAATCAAATCCGAGCAAAAAGCCTTCACTTAAAGTTTTAGGTGGCTTCACAGTTGCAGCGATTGCTTGTTTTGCCATTGGAATCGGGGCTTCTTATTTATCCTCCAATTATAATAATGGGGAAGAAGAGGGAGCGGCTTCAACACCAATGGCTGTTATTTCACCTAAACCATCGGCCTCCACTTCGAATGGAAATTCGACTGTGCAGGTAAGTCCCAAAGCTTCTACCGTCGTTACCCCGACACCAACACCATCAGCGAATGCAGCAGCGGTACAGCAAGTAGGAACTGGCGCACAAGTGAAATTAACTTTTGTGGGTGATGTGATTATGGCCTCCAAAGTGGAAGATATTCTTAAGCAAAAAGGCTATGATTACCCGTACACGAATGTAAAAGATTTCTTGACCAAAGCTGATTTTACAATTGCAAATTTGGAATCACCAATAACGACTAGAGGCAGCGTTCAGAGCAAAGAGTACGTGTATCGTTCTGCGCCTGAGGCATTGCCCCCGCTTAAACAAGCAGGTGTTGACATTGTTAACCTAGCCAATAACCACATCATGGATTACGGATCAGAAGGCTTATTAGATACGATGAAAGCACTGGATCAAGAGGGCATTAAGCGAGTAGGAGCTGGCAAGGATAATTCCGAAGCCTACCAACCAACCATAGTGGAAAAAGATGGCATGAAGATTGCTGTTTTTGGTTTCAGCCGTGTTGTTCCAGAAGCGTCTTGGAAAGCTGCACCAGGTCATCCTGGCGTTGCCGAAACGTATAACTATAAGCCGCCAGTTGAAGCCATCGAGAAAGCCAAAGCAACAGCTGATCTTGTTGTAGTTGTGGCTCATTGGGGTGTAGAACGCGATGACAATCCGGATAAAAATCAGAAAGAGCTCGCACATCGTTACATTGATGCAGGGGCAGATCTTGTTATAGGCGGACATCCGCATGTCCTGCAAGGCTTTGAACAATACAAAGGCAAATGGATTGCCTATAGTTTAGGGAACTTCATCTTTACGACAAATGACACGCCCAAAACTTGGGAAACCGTCATCTTGGAAGCGGCTTGTACAAAGGACAAGTCCTGCAATATTCATCTAGTGCCGATTTTGACGAAATTAGCCTTGCCTACTCCAATGAATGAGGAAGATGGAGCGAAGTTATTTCAACGATTAAGCAAAATTTCAATAGGTGCCACGGTGGATGCGCAAGGCAATGTGAATAAGAAATAGAAGAGGTGTTCATCTAACATGACAGCAACGATTCGAAATATATATTGCGTTGGACGGAACTATCGTGCACATGCTGCAGAACTTGGGAACGACGTCCCTGATCAACCGATGATTTTCACAAAGCCTACTCATGCGTTAGTGCAAATGGAGGGTAGCACATTGTCTCTCCCAAATGATCAAGGTGAGATTCACTATGAAACGGAACTCGTCTTACATATTTCAAAGCCGTACTCGGAAGGCATAAAAGTCGATGAGATCGTCGATCAATATGCACTGGGAATTGATTTTACACTTCGTGATGTGCAGAACGTGATTAAGAAAAAGGGGCAACCATGGCTGCCTGCCAAAGGGTTCTTGAAGTCAGCTCCAATCACAACGTTCCGTCCGTTTCCTGGTGCGTCCGAATTGACGAAATCGAACTTCCAGCTTCGTCAGAATGGGCAAGTTGTTCAGGACGGGAACATTTCTAATATGATTTTCGATCTTCAAACCATCATCGATTACATCGCGAAGCATTATGGATTGGGTCCTGGTGACATCATTTTCACGGGGACGCCGGAAGGTGTAGGCCCTGTCCAAGACGGCGACCGATTAGAGTTGCACTGGGGAGAAGAGCTATTTGGGGCTTTTTCCATTCATTTATAGCATAAAAGGGCAGTTCTCCAAGGTCACTTGACCTCTGGGAACTGCCCTTTTCATTGGCTTTCTATGTATTCGTTTCAATTGGATTAGCTAAAGCTGCATCCGAGTATTGCTCTCTTACACGGAGAATAGCAGGTAATTGCTTGAAGAAGGCATCAACCACATCAGGGTCGAAGTGCTCTCCACGTTCCTCCTGAAACAATCGGAGAATACGATCGAGCTCCCAAGCTTTCTTGTAAACACGGTCACTGCCAAGGGCATCGAAAACATCAGCTAACGCTGTTATGCGACCGTAAATATGGATTTCTTCACCTTTAATACCGCGAGGGTACCCTCGACCATTCCATTTCTCGTGATGCTCATAAGCAACGACCGCGGCGGTTTTGAGGATATACCGGGTGGAATTTCGAAGCAGATTATAGCCGATCAGTGTATGATTTTGCATGAGTTTGAACTCGTCCTCGGTCAGCTTGCCCGGCTTATTGAGAACCGCATCAGGGATGGCTACCTTGCCGATATCATGCATGGGTGAAGCAATTTTCAATAACTCAGCTTCTTCTTGAGTCATACCCAATTCAAGCGCTAGCAAATAGGAATACTCGGCAACACGCTTCACGTGATTGCCCGTTTCCTTCGAACGACTTTCACCAATTTCCCCCATTCGGAAAATAATTTCTTTCTGTGTCTCCTCTATTTCCATCGTTAGGAGGGCAGATTCCAATGATTTTCCAGCGTAAGAAGAGGCCAAAGTTAAATATTCCATATCTTTGTCGGAGAATTGCTCGCTCGCTGTAAGCTTATTAATGGCTTGATAAGCTCCCATAATCTCACCTTGACTATTCCGGAAGGGGATGACCATTAAGGCTTTTGTGCGATAACCCGTTTGTTGGTCTGTACGGATGGCGCCATTTTGTAAATAAGATTTGTATTCCTCATTGGTATAAGCATCATGAATGAAGACAGCTTGATCATTCGTCACGGCATAGCCGACAAGGCCAGCTGAGCTTGGGATCCGGATTTCATCAAGACCATGAGCCACTTTAGACCATAGCTCATTCTTTTGTGTATCGAGCAGCCAGACGGTACAACGGTCGGAGACAATCATCTCACGCCCCATATCTGCCATCAGCATTAGTACGTTATCAAGAAGACGTTCGTTCGCAATCTTGGAAGCATAGTCGAAAATGACACGCAGCATGTCTTCGGGTTCTAGGTCTTTTTTGAAAGTGGAATTGGTAGTGAAGTGATCTTGCTCCATGTCAGCCTCCTATCGCTTATCACTTTTATAGTATCATAAAATAGGATATTTATGGTCAACAATTTGCAGAAATAACCGAAAAATGTCGAATTAATTTTACAAAATGCAATAATAAATTGACTAAGTCGAATGTGATACAATATACATAATTAATTTGAGCGTAGAAACTAAATGAAAGGGAGAGTCCTATTTATGTTGTTTATGCCGGTAGTCTATGGATTCATAGGAAGCGTAATAATTGCAGGTGCTGCCTATTGGAAGAAATCCTTATCTATAACTGGTCTGATAGCAGCGGTGCTGCTAGGAACGACGATGTTTGCGTGTGGGAGTCTAGCGTGGTTCGGAACACTAATCGCGTTCTTCATCTCTTCTAGCTTGCTTTCGAAACTCAAACATCAGCGTAAGGCCGCAGCAGAAAGTGGTTATGCCAAAGGAGGGCGACGCGATGCAGGTCAAGTTACCGCCAATGGAGGGCTTGGATTGCTGCTTTGTATCGGAAATGCGATCTTATCTGATCCTGTCTGGTGGTATATGTATATAGGTGTTATGGCAACTGTGAATGCGGATACGTGGGCAACAGAAATTGGCGGCTTGAGTAAGTCGATTCCTCGGTCTATTGTGAATGGGAAGCAGGTGGCTGCAGGTACTTCAGGAGGAATTACAAGTTTAGGAATCGTAGCTTCCTTGCTCGGCGGAGCGTTTATCGGACTTGTGGGGGGCATTTTCAATCAACTAGGGGAGACACAGGAGATAAGTAATTCAATCATGTTCATAGTTGCGGTTGGTGCAATTGCGGGCTTAGGTGGATCTCTCATGGACTCTTGGCTCGGGGCGACGCTGCAGGTGATGTTTCATTGTGAAGTTTGCGGTAAAACAATTGAGAAGCAGGAACATTGTACTCAGAAAGCTAGGCAAATTCGAGGTCTGAGATGGATGAGTAATGATGTGGTAAACGCAACTTCCTCATTAATCGGAGGGGTAATATGCTTCTATCTGAGCACCTTACCTCTCTGATGGTTGTTTTTCAGTAAGTCTCAATAAGTCTATACACTTGGCTCATTCTGTTCTAGGTCGGAAACCGTGGTGGATACGGCTGTTGGATGAAGCGCTTCGTGTAGCTGTTTCTCTAACTGTTTAACTTTACGCTGCAGCTTATATTGACGTACCATGCCGAAGAGGCCAACAATTAGACCGCCTAATAAGGTTGAGGTTAAAATGACGAGAATCAAAGGTGTGGACGTCGTGACGAACATGAAGTTTACTTGTACGGGCTCCACATTGACGACAGCAAAAACTGCGGTTATAAGAGCAAACACTAAAGCACTGATTAGAATCCATTGCATCTTCATGTAGCCATCATCCTCTCTTGTTTATGAGAAAACCTCTATCGAAGCCATTCAATGATGAGCGACCGCGTTTAGTGGTAGGTTTTATCGCCAAATAGAAAGCTGTTTTCGGGAACCGAAAACTTATACTTTCTATTGTGGTGAAAAAGGTTGAAAGCCTCTGCTTTCAACCTTTTCTTTGTTTGCTATCAGCCCACGAACTGTATGAAGAGGGCTTCCCATGTATCGATGAATCGTTTACTTCGTTAGCTCTTCCATCTGATCCAACAACGAGCTGAATACGCTCATAGCTTGCTTAATCGGCTCAGGTGTAGACATATCCACCCCAGCCTTCTTAAGAATGTTCAACGAGTAGTCGCTGCCGCCGCTTTTCAGGAAGCCGAGATAGCGGTCAACCGCTGGCTGGCCTTCGTCCAAAATCTGCTTCGCAAATGATGTAGCAGCAGAGAAGCCTGTCGCATATTTATAAACATAGAAGCTGTTATAGAAGTGAGGAATCCGAGCCCATTCCATCTCGATATCTTGATCTACAACCATGTCATTGCCATGGTACAGCTTATTCAAGCCATAGTAGATTTCACTGAACTCTTGTGGTGTCAGGGATTCGCCTTCTTCTGCCTTCTCATGCGTGATCATTTCGAACTCAGCAAACATCGTTTGGCGGAATACTGTCGTCCGGAATTGATCTGCATAGTACGTGAGCAAATACATTTTTTCCTTCGGATCCGTTACACGTTTTAACAAGTAATCCATGAGAAGAGCCTCATTAAGTGTCGAAGCAACCTCTGCTAAGAAAATGGTGTATTGCGCATAACGATACTCTTGGTTCTCATCCGACAAATAGGAATGAATCGCGTGACCCATCTCATGTGTTAACGTAAACATGCTGTTTAAGTTGTCTTTATGGTTTAACAGGACGTAAGGATGCGTACCGTAAGCACCCCAGCTATAAGCACCATTGCGTTTATTTTTGTTCTCGTATACATCAATCCAGTGGTTGTCGAAGCCGTCTTGAAGAATTTTCAAGTAATTTTCGCCTAGTGGTGCTAAGCTTTTCTTGATTTCTTCTTTGGCTTGCTGATAAGTAATATCCATCTTGAACTCTTCAACGAGCGGTGCAAACAGGTCATACATATGTAACTCATCGACCTTGAGCAGCTTTTTGCGGAGTTTGAGATAGCGTTGCAGCTGTGGCAAGGATTCATGAATGGTTGAAATTAAGTTTGTATACACTTCTTTTTTGATATTGTCACCAAATAGAGTGGATTCAAGAACAGAAGGGTAATGACGCGCTTTGGCGTAGAAAATGTTTTTGTTGATATTCGCACTTAGTGTCGCACCAATCGTATTCCGATTATTGCGGTACGTTTCATAAACCGCTTTGAAAGCATTCTTCCGAACCTCAGGGTCACGGCTCTCTAGGAACTGAATGTAGCTTCCGTGGGTAAGCTCAACTTCCTCGCCTTTTTCATTCTTCACCTTCGGGAATTTCAAGTCTGCATTGTTCAGCATTCCGAAAATCGTACTTGGCGCCCCCGCCATTGTGCCGGCTTGAGCAAGAAGTGCTTCTTGTTCTTTCGATAATGTATGTGGCTTCTGACGAATCATTTCTTCAAGCGTATCTTTATAAAAAGATAAGGAAGGATCGCTCACAAGCTGCTGAAGCTTTTCGTCCGAGAGGCTTAGAATTTCAGGGGAAATGAAGGAAGCTGCTTCCCCAACTTCAACACTGAGTTTTTTTGCTTTTTCGGATAAAGCCTGATAAACAGGTTCAGCTGTATCTTCATGATGCTTCATGTTGGCGTAGACATATAATCTTTCCATTTTCACAGAAAGCTCATCTTCCAATTGGAAAATTTGCTTCACGGAAGCCGCATCGTTAAGTTTTCCTTGGAAGGCACTGACTTTGCTAAGCGAGCTTTTTACCTCTTGAAATTCTTGATCCCAAGCCTTCTGATTAGCAAATAAATCCTCCAATTGCCAACGGTGCTCGGCCGGTACTTGCTTGCGTTCCAATAATTGAGTCATCGGAGCCCTCCTGTCCTTGTTTTGAGATTGGGGTAAGCTGGAATCCTTTGCGTGTAAATCAGCTATAGGGATGGAGCTAAGAAGAATTCCCATTACAGCTGTTACATAAAGAAGGCGCATTGCGGTCACGCTCCCGGCATATTCCCATGAGGGATGTTCTAACTGAAATCCCAATCCATGGTTTTCACCTAGTATGACCGTTTACGTATTCAATTATGATTATATGAAAAAGCTGGAAGGAAGTAAATTCAAGTTCCTGCTCGGAAGAAGCTTAGCAAGATCAGAACGAAGGATATGGAAACCATAACAATCGCCAGCAGAGCCAGATAGCGTTTCATTTGTGCTGGTAGGCTGTCTTTTTTCATAATTAAAATGATCGCAAGGCAAAAGGATACAATTACAAATGTGAGTATAGATCCAGAATCGGTCATCGAAAATCATCCTTTTTCCTATAGAGTATGATACTTGTTCCATATCATACTAATTTTCGCTACGCAGGGTCAAACTCCTTTTTCAACCGGCATGCTGCATGGAATCTTGGTTCGAATCATCGTCTTCCTCTTTCACCAGAATAAACTTGCCGCGAGAATCCATTTTAACTGTGAAACGATCCTCAGGGGAAATTTGTGCCTCTTCACTAAGCTCTTTGGGAAGTGTTAATTGTCCGCTATCCCCGACACTTACTTGATAGCCAATCATCTTTGACCATTTACCTGCACCAAGTACGAGGACGACGAGTAATCCAATGAATAACCACTTGCCTAACGGATTGGATTCGAAGAAGGGGGCTAGGAACTTTTCTCCGGTAATCATCTTGCCAGCAGTAAGCGCCAGTACGCCTGCACCGATATAAATAATCGAAGGATACTTCTCGATCCATTTAATGAATAAGGTGCTTCCCCAGACCACGATAGGAACGCTGACAAGTAGACCAATAATGACGAGCAAGAAGTTACCATGTGCAGCACCAGCGACTGCGATGACATTATCTAAACCCATGACCGCATCAGCGATAATAATCGTTCGGATGGCTGCCCACATAGTGTCCTTCACTTTCATATCCTCGTGACTTTTCTTTTCGCTGAGAAGCTTATACGAAATCCATAGAAGCAAGATACCGCCGACTAACAGCAGCCCAGGTATTTTGAGCAACGTAACGACCACAAGCGTGGCCAAAGCTCGAATCACAATCGCGCCAACCGTGCCCCAGAGAATGACTTTCTTTTGTGTTTCCTTTTTCAAATTACGTGCCGCCATCCCAATTACAATCGCGTTATCACCAGCAAGCACCAGGTCAATCAGAATAATACTTAGCAGAGAGACGAAAAAGCCCGTTGACAACCAATCCATACGCGAACACACTCCTTCAAGGTTTTTTTTGATGCAAAAAAGAGCCCAGCACCTTTTGACCGGTGAAGGCTCTAATTCATCAAAAAAGACCTTCACCAATGTACATGGCAAAGGTCTTGCTAACAACGTTGTCGTTGCCAATAAAGCCGGGATCTGATGAGGATCCGAATTGACGACTTTACTGTATCAGCTACTCCCCTTTGGAGTGTTACTATGAGATTATACGTTTAGTATATGCGATGCGTTTCAAAATAGTCCGCTTTTTTTTACACGTTTTTAAAAGCATCCATAATAGCTTGCAATTCTTCTTCTGTACCATCGAAATTTTCTTTGGTAAAGCGCTCGTTAGCCCAGTGGAGCATAGCAGGTCGACCAATAAAAGTATGGCATTCTTCGCCCCATTGATCAGAGATTTCGGTTAGAACAATTTTGGTGCCTTGAACCTCGACATTCAGCATGTTCCATTTATCTTTTTTATAAATCGTATGTCTTTTGAAGGGTTGATGCGACATGGCTTTTTTCCTCGTTTCTGTAATAAGCTTATAGATGTAAACAATCGTATCATAAATTGCCGCTATTTCCAAACAGGGGGATCGATTTTTTCGTTATTTTCTTGTTGCGCAGGGGAATTTCTCGTGATAGAATTCTCCTAATCCTTTCCAGAGGGAAGGGGTTATGAGCCGAGTCGAGGAGAGATGAGCATGGAACAGAAGCGTGTTTATGAGCAAACTGGGGTCGCTATGACCTCAAGATCGTATGTCGAATACGAGAAAATGTTTATGCTGCAGAAGGTAGATTTGGTTGGAAAACGAGTGTTGGACGTCGCTGGTGGCGCATCTTCGTTTACGTCTGAAGCAAGGCAGCTTGGGATTTACGCAGAGGCGGTTGATCCGTTGTATGAGAAGTCGCCACGTGCTATCTCAGAGCATGGCATGCAAGAGATTGAGCTTGTCGCCATGAAGATGGCCAAATTAGTTGATGTATACGACTGGACGTTTTACGGATCTGTTCAGCAACATCGGGCAGGACGTATTCAAGCCTTACAACGTTTTATAGAGGACTTCTCAAGCATGGAAGGAGCAGCCAGATATCATATGGCTGCTTTACCTTCTTTACCATTCGAATCGGAGAGCTTTGATCTCGTGATGTGCAGTCATTTTCTTTTTCTGTATGAAGAGCAGTTCGATTATGCGTTTCATGTAGGGGCTGTTCGTGAGCTGCTTCGTGTTTGCAAGCCAGGTGGCGAGGTAAGGATCTACCCCTTAATGAGTTTCCGCACAGAGGAATATTCGCGTCTACCTGATCTAATCAACGAGTTCGTGCTGGCTGGATGTACCGTTCAAAAGCGAGAAGCTAGTCTACCTTTTCTACCGAATTCTCATCAATTTTTAAACATAAAAAAGTAGCCCTCTGCATAGTGGAAAACCTTGGTACATCAACAAATTTCAGCTTATCCACCTCGGAATTTTCGTTGATTTTTGATGGCTCAAATGGTATAATTTCCTTATTCGCCATAGATGGCGATATTTTTAGGAGGTTGTTCATTTGAAGGGTACAGTGAAATGGTTTAACGCAGAAAAAGGGTACGGTTTTATTTCTGTTGATGGAGGCGACGATGTATTCGTTCACTTCTCCGCAATTCAGGGCGAAGGATTCAAAACATTAGAAGAAGGCCAATCCGTTGAGTTTGATATTACTCAAGGTAACCGTGGTCCTCAAGCAGCTAACGTCACCAAATTATAAGACTCTGGGATTCCCTACTTATAAATAGTGTCATAGCACAAGCAATAAAGACAGTTCTCGAGTTCGCTCGGGGCTGTCTTTTTTGTTTGCTCGAATATCACAACAAAGGATGCTTCCTGATCGGTTTATCATTGTGGCGGGAATAAGCCGTGCCATAGAATGTCGATAATTTGCGTAGCGGCTTCCCCTTCATGAGGAAACATTTTATTCCCGTCGCCGTCTGTCGCATGGCCCATCATGAGAAGTGAGGTATATGCGCGTGCAATCACACGTGGATTGACTGGACCGATTTCTCCGGAGTCAATCGACTTCTGGAATTCGGTTTCGAGCGCATCCAATATGCCTTGTTCGGATTTGCGCATGGCTTTCATTTGCTCTTCGGAAAGTGTGGCCTCCATCTTGCGCATGAACGAATGCAAGTCGAAATCGACCGCTTTCAGATGGCCCTCTGTAATGCCGAGAAGCCTGTCGCGAAGCGGAGTAGGCTCACTTAAGCGTTGAATGGTTACACGTCTTACGTTATCCATCAATTGGATCATGGAGGCTGTAAGCAGGTCGGTTTTGGAAGGGAAATAGTAATATACAGATGCCTTCGTTACCTTGCATTCTTTGGCGATATCGTCCATGGAGACGGACTCGAAGCCCCGGGACAAGAACAAAGGAATAGCCGTCATTAAAATTTTCTGATTAAGAGGCATGTCGCCCTGGGAGACGCGTGGTCTGCCGAGAGGCTTTGATTTTTTTTCCATAAGTGTCACTCCTGAGAGGATTTAAAATAAAAACTTGATTAATTAACTATATAGTATATATAATTAATTCTGTTACGAGATTAATTATAACACTATTTCATTTTTTAGGAGAGAGGCTACGTCATGCATGAAAATCCTTTTTTTAGTAAAATAGGCGGTATTGTCGCGGGTCGTCGCAGCAAATGGGTAACATTAGCCATTTGGATTTTACTTACAGGCATTTTATCTGTCTTTCTACCTAACGTCAATTCACAAGAAAATAATGCTGCAAGGCAACTGCCAACCGATTCCTGGTCACTTGAAGCAGCAGCGTTGATGAACGAACAATTCCCAAGTAATGAGGGTGTGCCAGCGCTCGTTGTTTGGTATCGTGGATCTGGACTGACAGATCAAGATTTGGCTGCGGTTCAAAAGGTTACGAAACAACTCACGGATACCCCGTTAGCTGCTCAGAAGGGATTGCCCCCTTTGCATCAGATGCCTGCTCCTGCACTTAAAGGCATGGTATCCAAGGATGGCAAGATACTCGTTCTGCAGATTTCGTTTAACGAAGGGACGGAAACGGAAGTTCTCCAAGATGGCATGAAGAAGCTAGAAGAGATGACCGTAAGTCAATTAGGCATTGACCCCTTTGAAGCTAAAATTGAGGAAGATGGTTTGCATGCCCGAATTACAGGCCCTGTAGGCATTCAGACGGATGCAACAGCGCTATTCAAAGGAGCAGATTTCACTTTACTCTTGGCAACGGTGCTACTGGTCCTTGTTCTTCTAATCCTACTATATCGCTCACCAATTCTGGCTTTTATTCCATTAGTAGGCGTCGGCTTTGCTTATGGCATCATTTCACCTATTCTAGGTTACCTCGCAAAGCAGGGATGGATTACCGTTGACGCGCAGTCGATCTCCATTATGACCGTCCTATTGTTTGGTGCAGGAACGGATTATTGTCTCTTCTTCGTGGCTCGCTATCGACAAGCCCTATTGGCTGAGAAAGACAAATATACCGCACTTCGTGTTTCATTCGGTGGTTCAACAGGTGCGATTGGGATGAGTGGACTCACCGTAATTGTTTCATTACTGGGCTTACTATTTGCTCACTATGGCTCCAATCATCGGTTCGCGATTCCGTTTAGCGTAGCGATTTTCATTATGGCCGTTGCGAGTCTAACACTTGTTCCAGCGCTTCTTGCCATTATTGGACGTGTGTCTTTCTACCCATTCATTCCGTTGACACCAGAAATGCGAGCAGAGAAAGAAGCGCGCAAAGGGAAACGCATTCGCGAGCAAAAGCCTGTTGGTGCCATGAATGCTGCGCTTGGGCGAGTGGTCACGGAAAGACCCAAAAGCGTGCTCGCAATTTCATTAATCATTCTTATTGCGTTAGCAGCTTTCGCCCCGCAAATTAAGTTTACGTATAATATTTTGGAGTCGTTCCCTTCCACTATGCCGTCGCGTGAAGGATTTAGCTTGTTATCCGAGCATGTTTCACCGGGATCACTGGCACCAGTTAATGTGGTCGTCAATACGGAAGGGAAGACGGCAGATGTCCAAGGAGCGCTTGCTAAGCTGCCTTATGTGGAATCGGTGAGCAAACCTGAGGACAGTAAGAAGGACGCCAATTATAAAGTGTTTGAGTTGATTTTTAAGCAAGATCCTTACGATTTGGATGTCATCAATCAGATTCCTGAGATTCGAAACACCTTGGAACAAAAGCTAACTGAGGCAGGTATTGCTAACCCGCAGGTTTGGGTTGGTGGCGAGACTGCCACCCAATATGACACCAAAACCGTCGTAGAGCGGGATACGAAAATTGTAATCCCAGTTGTTATAACCGTAATCGCGATCCTATTACTCGTATATTTACGTTCCATTGTTGCAACCGTCTATCTGATTGCAACGGTACTGCTTTCCTATTACTCGGCGTTAGGTGCCGGGTGGCTTATCTTGCACTATTTCATGGATACAGCAGCGATCCAAGGGTTGATACCGCTATATGCTTTCGTCTTCCTTGTAGCGTTAGGCGAGGATTATAATATTTTCATGATTTCGAGCATTTGGCAGGAAAGAAATCGGTTGAAACTGAAGGATGCGATACGATTAGGCGTTAGCTCAACGAGCAGTGTTATCACTTCGGCAGGCTTGATTTTAGCAGGCACCTTTGCGGTTCTAGCTTCACTGCCGATACAAGTGCTTGTGCAGTTCGGTGTCATTTGTGCCGTAGGTGTAATCTTAGATACCTTCATCGTTAGGCCGTTCCTAGTCCCTTCCATCACGATGCTGCTTGGGGATGCGGTGTTCTGGCCAAGTAAAGTGAAGCGGGCGCCACTCGCGTCTGGTTCTAAGAATTAAGTAAAGAAAAAGGAGCTATCCGCAATCGCGGACAGCTCCTTTTCATTAATCGATGATTTCAAGAATATCGTCAACTTCTTTACGCGCCATTTTACCAGGCTTATCCTTCGGATAGCCAAGGGAAATGACCATGTTAATTTGATACTCTGCTGGAATCTCCAGGTAAGCCCGGATTTGATCCTGTGCTAACAACACAGGGCCCGTCATAGGGCAAGTTGCTAGCCCTCTAGCATGCGCAGCAAGCATCAGGTTCTGTGAAGCTAGGCAAGAGCTCTTAATGCCTTCTTCGGCCCAAATATGATCATCGACCAATTGAATGGGGTCGAAGATGCGATCACGGAATTTGGATTCATAAGGTGTCGCCAAACAAATGATGAGAACAGGCGCGTCCGAGAAGGCTGTTGCGTAAGGACCGAAGGATCTCACCAGCATGCGTGCTTCTCTGGATAACCCTTTCTCCTCGGCAGCCGCGGCACGGAGATGCAGCTGGTCCCAAGTCAATTGCTCGATATGTTTGATTTTTTCTGTATTTCGAATGGCGATAAATTTCCATGTTTGTGAGTTCGTATCGCTGGGAGCATAACGAGCACAATCGATGATTTCACGAATATCTTCAACTGCGACTGTTTGCTCGGTAAAGTTGCGAATGCTGCGTCGTTCAAGAACGATGGTTTTGAAATCTTCATACATCATAATAAATGTGTACCTACCTTTGCTGCTCATAATATTCATCTTGGTTTATTACTTGGTACTAAGACTATATCCTTATTATAGGGGAGATCTACAAGGAGTACAACTGTTGTTACTCCCAATATGCTCAGGATATAAGGAAGTAAGCATTCTCTTATCATCGACTAGGAAGGGCATCCTCATTCCTTTGAAACAGATACGTGCACAGAAAGCCTATGGCTGATGTTATCGATAAGCACGCTGCAATCATATAAACGGTACTTCCGCCAGCTTCATTATAGATCCAGCCACCTGCGGTTCCGCTTATCAAACCAGCTATACTAGACCAAGCGACAGCGAAAATGGCTTGACCTGAGGACCGGTACTCATCCGGAATAATTTGACTCAAATAACGATTCGCGGTGAAGAGGAAAACACCAAAAGTCAAGCTGTGTAGAAGCTGAATGCTGATAACCCAAATGGGATCCTGGATGAAACTCATCATGACGAAACGGAAGGCGTAAATCACACCAGCAAAGGCAAGTAAGGGTAATTCCTTGAAGCGATGCCCGTGTTTGCTCAGATAGAAAAAGACTGGAATCTCGCTGAGTGCGGATGTCATCCACGCATATCCGATGAGTGAATCAGAAGCACCAAGCTGACGCATATACAGGGCTAAGAAGCCATCATTGAACCGATGTGATACTGACATGATGATCACAAGCGCAAGGAACCAAATGAATTTTTTGGAACGGATAATGTTTACCATACCGCCAAATGCCATTTTTTTGCCGCCTTGACGCGTATCTTTCAGCAGAAAAAGAATGATTAATGTACAGCCTATCGTTATAAAAAGCAAGAGAGGTGTTAGTCCCGTTCCATATGCTCGTAGGATTAAACCGAAACCGCCAGCTGACACTGCGAAGCCAATGGAGCCATACACGCGGAAGGAGGCATAGCTTTTCCCACTCGATCGGATATGCAGCATGACTTGACTGTCATTCAAAGAGTTCACTGGCTGTTGGAAGAAGAAAAACGCTGCCAAACAGACATAGAGCAGGGAAAACCAGCCTGCGGTAGAAACCAAGATGGCTGTGACGAGCTGGCCGAGGATCAGAATAATCATGATTTTCTTGACGGTTTGAAACCGATCGCTCAGGAACCCCCATAATAGATTGGTTGCAATGCCGATCAGCGGTCCAATGGCGTAGAGTAAGCCGATTTGGATCTTAGAATACCCTTTATAATCGAAATAGAGCGGGAAAAAAGTCACAACAATCCCCATCGTCATAAAAAAAGAAAAAGTAAACATTTTAAGCAATCGATCATTTCTATCAATCGCATTTGAATTTGACAAGCGTAATCATCACCATTTCATTACATATTTTCTTGTGGCTGACTAGGTTGTTGCACATCATTCGTTCGTTTGAGCACATAGATGACGACAAGTAGTTCTGCCAACATGCCTACCGATTGGGCTAGCGCGCCGATCACTCCATTCCAGCTAGGAACCGTTGCAATGGCAACGAATAAAGTGAGTACCGTAATAGTAGCATTCGCAGATTGCGAGAAAACCATGATTTTTGTTTGGCCGCGCAGCATAATAATCCCATTCATATAATCAAGCCATGGGAATACAATCGTCATGATCATGAAAATACGCATGGCACTTAGACTGGCTTGCCTCAGTTCCGCATTTACACCCATGACATGTGTCATAAACCAAGGGCCAATCGGCGTATAGGCCAGTATGGCTATTAGAGTTCCTGGAATGAAGCTAAGCAGGAGAATGAATTTTTTGACTCTCACAGCATCTTTACGATAGAAGTTTAAGACGATTTGATGTATGTAGGAGAAGAAACTCATCACTAACTGTGTTAAGGATCCAGCGATCGCAAAGGATGAGATGGCTAGATGGATATGTGTTGTTTTGCCTAGCATCGCATTAATAGACGGTCCAATAATTACAGCAATAACAGATGAATATAAGAGCGGTTTGTAAAAGCTGAAAATTTGCTGTTTCGTCTCAATTGGATGATTGGGTGCTTTCTCCGGAATCACATGCTTGAGTAAGCTTGTCCCTTCCCAAATCGCAACAGTTGCTTCAATGACCATACCGACAAGGAAAATAATGGCGCCTACTTTACCGCTGGAGACATTATCCGTTGTAATGAAATATAAAGATAAGAAATACATCGCGATAATCCGTACGCCCATGCCGATGGTGAGCCATTTGGTACGCATATTGAAAATGATAATCCCATGAAACAAACAACGCAGGCCAGAGAAGATGCTTACATACATAAGGATGCGGTAAACACTTAATGTAGCAGCAAGTAATTCACGTTCTACGCCGAAAAAATAAAGAAACACCCATTCTCCAACCGGTGTGTAACAGAGTATGAGGCCGAGCAGGATGATACAGGCAAAAACGTATGAGCTGACAACGCCCATGGCACGGAATGAGATCCTGTCTCTGACAAGTGCCGAGCAGGCTTGTCGTAGCAATACAACGGGTTTTTCGGTCAGTCCTAGTAGACTTAGGGGAATGGCATAGCTGGCGATGACAACCTCGGGATTATCAGCCCTAGCCAAGGTGCTGTTAATAATAACATGCGAGAGGGTTACAAGCGTTGCAGAAAGTCCGAGGGGGAGGAAAAAGGAGATGAGCTGTTTCCATGTGATGGTTTCCTTTAATGTCTTAGCATTCATCCAAATCGCACTCCTTCGCGTTTTGCAAAACATTTCTTAAGTATATCAGAAAATGAAATCGGGATGACATACAATTTTAACTGGAAACCGAAGGTTTGAAGTGATACATTTAAAGGTAGAATGTTTCTTGAACAAGACTGCCAGTTTTGCCTGCAAGGAGGTATACATGAATGAACAGCTATTTTCAGTATGATGAAAGACTCGGCATTGAGATTCCCGTTTTGGAATTGGAGTGGGAAATGTATGATGCTGCTGTTCGCATAAATCTGTTATTACAGTGGGAACAAATTCGAGGCGTTATTCCGGATCGAATTATGAAATTGGAAGCACAAATCATTGAAAAGCAAAATAAACTCGATAAGGAAGACGATTTTGTAACCTCCTGCCGTTTGAATTCCGATATTGCTGAATTGGCTTCAATCATAAATGATCTTCATCTCTGGTTCCGGACTAATCAGGATTTGGAATCAAAAACCCACCATTAATGGTTGTCAATGAAGGGAGAATGACTGCATGCATAGCAATAAGGATGGGAATAACTGGCTAGGAACGATAGCGAAACCACTTCTGGAGCATCTCCCTGCGCTTTATCCAATTGAAGAGTGGGACGTCGCAATGGATGCACGGATCGAAGGACTCTCAACATCATTGATTACGGAAGGAAGTCCTGAGCAGCTCCCCTATGGGTTAGCTATTAAAGCAGGCTTGTTTCTTCTAAATGAAAGTCTAGATAAATCTCACGATATCTCGCAGGAAATTACGAATCCAACCGGAAGTTACTGGCATGCTCTTATGCATCGGATGGAAGGCGACTATAGTAATGCGAAATACTGGTTTAACGACGTTGGTCATCATCCTATTTATTCTAATCTAATCCAATTTGTAAGAGATAATCTATCGCTCAAAGACTTCATGGAATTGGAAAATGAAGCACTTCGACATAAGCTTGAAGTACTTGTAACATCACCAGTTTGGAATCCATACGTATTTATTGATGTGATTGAAATTCAGGTATCGCTTGTTCAGAATCCTACAGTTGATAGTTGGTTACGCCAAATACAGCGATCTGAAATGCAATTATTACTTCAATTCTGCTATGAACAAAGTTGTGGAGGAAGTTTACTTGAGGCAATTGGACAAAAGTAGAATAAGGATCCATGCGAAGGTTCCGCAGGGGCCCATCCGATTAATGATTAGTGTTTATCGCTATATTTTACCTGGTGTCAATGAACAATTGAGCTTTTGGAAAAGTAGAGCTGCGAGTATTCCCGATGAAGAGCTTCGTACTCAAGCACTAGCAAGCATTGCAACGAAGCAATTTCATTGTCAAGGAGGAGCTGTGTATGCAGCTGCTCATTTATCGATGCGCCACGTGCTTATTCCACTCATCGTCGCATTCCAGTCAATCAGTGACTACTTGGATAATTTATGTGATCGAAGCACCTCGCTGGATCCTAAGGACTTTCGACAATTACATCAATCTATGCTAGATGCAGTTGATCCTGCGAAGCCTCTGCATGATTACTATGCGTTCAGAGATGAGAAAGAAGACGGCGGCTATTTAAGAGATCTTGTTCAGCAATGCCAGACTTCTATTAGCCAGATGCCTTCGTATTTGAAAGTGGCTGATCAGGTCAAAGAGTTTGTAGGCTTATACTGTGATTTGCAGGTGTACAAGCATATTCGTAAGGATTTACGCGAGCCACAGCTGCATCAATGGTGGGAAGATCATCACCATAAATATCGCCAGATTGATTGGAATGAGTTTGCTGCTGCAACGGGATCAACGTTAGGTATGTTTATGCTATTTTTGGGTGCGTGTGATCCAAATCTGACGGACAAGCAGGTGGAATCCATCCGGGAAGCTTATTTTCCTTATGTGTGTGGACTTCATATTCTGCTTGATTATTTAATTGATCAGGAAGAAGATATTGTAGGTGGAGACTTGAATTTCTGTACCTACTACGATTCGTTAGATACAACCGTAGAGCGAATCGCTTTCATTGTCCAGGAGGCGAGAAGTAAAATTTTGTTCTTGGAACATCCGAGATTTCATCGTATGATAATCGAAGGTTTGCTTGCTCTCTATTTATCTGACCCTAAGGTCAACAGTCAACACCAAGTGAAAAAAATCTCAAAGCGTCTGATGAAAAATAGTCCTTTAACCAGGCTTTTTTTCTGGATAAATAGTATGTACATCCGTACGACATCATGAATGTCATTCACAAGAATTATGAAGGAGGAAATTTAATATGTCAGCAGTAAAATCAATTGCCGTTTTAACCAGTGGGGGAGATTCTCAAGGTATGAATGCAGCGGTTCGAGCGGTTGTTCGAAGTGCACTATACCATGGGCTCGAAGTGTATGCCGTTCAGCGTGGATATCAAGGACTTATTAACGATGATATTCGTAAAATGGACTTGCGTAGCGTAGGTGACATCATTCAGCGTGGAGGAACGATTCTCCAAACGGCTCGTTGCAAAGAATTTATGACACCTGAAGGACAGCAAATCGGTGCAGACAACTTGCGTAGACGCGGAATTGACGGTCTAGTTGTTATTGGTGGAGATGGTTCCTATCAAGGAGCGAACAAGCTTAGCAAATTGGGTATCAAAACGATGGGCCTTCCGGGGACAATCGACAACGACATCCCATTCACTGATTTTACAATTGGATTCGATACAGCTGTAAGTATCGTTGTGGATGCCATTAATAAGCTGCGGGATACGATGACTTCTCATGAACGTTCATCGGTTGTCGAAGTTATGGGCCGTCATTGTGGTGAAATTGCCCTGTATGCGGGACTTGCCAGCGGTGCTGAAACCATTATTGTGCCAGAGGTGAATGTGGATGTTACAGAGGTTGCTAATCGGATGAAGGATAACTTCAACCATGGCAAACGTCACAGTATTATCCTTGTAGCTGAAGGAGCAGGAACTGGTGAGGGTATTGCGAAGCAGATTACGGAAACGAACGGGATTGAACCTCGTGTGACGGTTCTTGGTCATATTCAACGCGGTGGTGCGCCTACACATAATGACCGTATTCTGGCAAGCCGTCTAGGCGATTTTGCTGTTCGCAAACTAATGGAGGGTGATTCTTCCAAAGCTTGCGGTATTATCAAAGGTGAGCTTGTGGCAACGGATATCGATCTTGTTGTTAACACGAAACGTACCTTTAACATGGAGCTTTATGAATTGGCTAGCCGTTTGTCTCAATAAGCCTAATTTTGTGAATAGGTGTTGATCTTCATTTGCTTTTCGGCTATAATAGCGAACAATATATAAATCGACATCATGTCTATGAAGAGCATCCAACTCGGAGACGTTCATGATCGGAAGGACGTAAGATCCTTCTCTAAATAAACCGGCACCGCCCGTTATCGCGGAACCAAGCGGATGATGACCATTGATGTCATCATCAAGTTGGGTGGCACCGCGAGCAGAACGCTCCTCGTCCCAATCGGACTGAGGGCGTTTTTTGTCTTTTTCACCTATAAGAAGAGGAAGCGGTGACGGAACATGCTGGATATCAAATGGATTCGAAACAACCAAGATCAAGTGAAAGCAGCAGCTTTCCGAAAAGGTGTAGAATGCCACGTGGAGGAACTGCTCGTAGTCGATGAGAAGAAAAGGGGATTGCTGGGCCAAGCCGATCTGCTGCGAGCAGATCGTAATCGCGTTTCGGAACAAATCGCGTCGCTAATGATGCAGAGGAAGACCACCGAAGCAGAAGGCTTGAAGGAGCAAGTCCGTGGCTGGAATCAAAGACTCGCGGCACTGGAAGCGGAATTGAACGAGTATGAACTGAGGTTCAAGGAGCTCATGCTGCAAATACCGAATCTAGCTTCGCCTGATACACCCATAGGTAAAAGCGATCAAGAGAATGTAGAGATTAAGGTCATTGGAGATAAGCCGATTTTTAACTTCGAGATGAAAGATCATCTTCAACTTGGTGAAGCGTTGAACATGATTGATGTTGGTCGGGGCGTGAAGATCGCGGGCAGCCGCAATTATTATCTCAAAGGAATGGGGCTTTATTTGCACAGGGCTGTTCAACAGCTGGCCATTGACTTGCTAACGGATCGTGGATTCACCGTCATGGATGTACCGCTTATGGTACGGGAGGAAACACTGCTCAATGCGGCTTTCTTCCCAGCAGGTAAAGATCAAACGTATGAGCTTCCTGCGGATAACACATGGTTAGTTGGTACTTCGGAAGGTCCGTTGATTTCGTATTATGCGGGGGAGATCGTCGATTTAACGGAGGGGCCGATTCAGTTAGCGGCCGTGTCGAATTGCTTCCGGAAAGAAGCGGGCTCAGCGGGAAGAGATGTACGTGGGTTATATCGTGTCCATCAATTTGCGAAGGTTGAGCAAGTGATCCTCTGTGAAAATAATGCGGATGAAGCAGATCGCATGCTGCAGTTAATCACACAAAATGCCGAGGATTTACTTGCATGTCTAGAACTGCCATACCGCGTTGTAGCGGTGTGTTCGGGGGACATGGGGGCCAAAAACTACAAGCAATTCGATATTGAAACATGGATGCCAAGCCGAGGGGCATACGGTGAGACGCATTCGTCGTCAAGCCTGCTGGATTTCCAAGCTAGACGCAGTAATTTACGTTATCGGGATCAAGAAGGTGTGTTGCGTTATTGCTATACACTGAATAATACGGCCGTTGCATCGCCGCGGATCCTAATTCCATTGCTAGAAAATCATCAACAGGCAGATGGCTCAATCTACATCCCCCCTGCGTTGCGACCGTATATGCGAGGGCTGGAAGCCATTCGCGTTTAATCATAGAAAGCCCCTTATCCTAAGTGTTTCAATAGGATAAGGGGCTTTTTATTGGAAGCAGCGTCTTGGAATTGACTAAGAAGCGAAGGATTAGTGATTTAGGGACTTAGGAGTTTTCGAGCTTCCGAGGTCACCAACTCCTAAGTTCCCAAGTTCCCAAGTTCCCAAGTTCCCAAGTTCCCAAGTTCCCAAGTTCCCAAGTTCCCAAGTTCCCAAGTTCCCCAACTCCCAACTCCCAACTCCCCAACCTATAGGTTAACGGACATAGGTGACGCTATTTGGTCTAATTATGACGTTTTAAAACTCTAACGGTCACGGATGATGCTATTCAGCTAAATGTGAACTTTTTTTGAGTGAATTGCCACAATACGGTCGATCATGTCCGTTAGATCAACAAACTCCCTAGTGTGTAGAAATAACGATCATCGTGTCCGTTAGAGTTTGCAGGTGCCACCGCCTTACAACTTAATAGCCTTCTGCCAAGTCCACAACATTGATCATCTCTCCGCCATCCAGCATCGCACGTAAATTGTGATAGAAAATGGTGGAAACACGATCCGTATAATGTTCAGATGACCCAGCAATATGTGGGGTTAGGATGACATTCTTCATATCCCAAAGGGGGGAAGCAGCAGGTAACGGCTCCTGCTCGAAAACATCTAATGCTGCGCCAGCAAGTTTGCCTTCCTGCAAGGCTTGAATCAAAGCTTTTTCATCCAGTACATCGCCGCGAGCTAAATTAATGAAAAAGGCGCTCGGCTTCATAAGCGTTAGATGCTCTTTTTGCAAGAAGCCCCGCGTTTTCACTGTACTTGGAAGCAGAACGACAATGAAATCGCTTTGTGATAGCAGCAGCTGAAGACCATTTTCACCATGTACGGTTGTATCGAAGGCGGCTTGAGGTGTCCCCGAACGATTCAGGCCGATAACCGACATATCGAACGCTTTGGCTTTGCGAGCAACAGCCTCGCCGATGGCGCCAGCGCCGATAATCCCAATCGTTTTACCGTGCAATTCACCAAAGCGAACTTGATTGTCCCAAACGTGCTGATTCTGATTATCATGAAGTAAATTAGCTTTCCGAACCCATTGCAGCATGAGACTCAGCGCGAATTCACTCATTTGAATGGTGTGAACACCTCTAGCATTCGTGACAATCACTTGACGTTGATCAAGCTCCGCAAGAGGCAGTTTATCAACGCCTGCGGATAAGGTTTGCACCCACTTCAACTTAGGGGCGCGACTGAGGATGTCAGGGTGTAATCGACCTGCTGAGATGATCACATCAGCATCAGGGAGCATTTCGCCAGCATCCTTGGAAGAGGAAAACCAATGAAACTGGATGCGTTCTTTCAAGTCATGGGGGATTTGCTCTTGCATAGAAGTTAGATTCATGCCTGTTACAGCAACTATTTTCAGCATATCATCACATCCTTTTTGATTTTTGAAATGAATACTACCATGATAAATGAAATGGAAACCGAAAGTAAACTCGGACCGTATGCAGAAATACCCCGAGAGCATACATAGCTCTCGGGGTACCTGACATAGTTGGCTATTAATAATTGACGTTAGCCGTGTAGTTATTGTTGGCATTCCATAGTAGATACTCATTAACACCGTTATCCTTCAAGGCTCGAATCTGCTCATCTAATTCATGCTTGCCGTATTTAATATAGCCTGGCACCCAAGAAGCAGTAAAGTCTTGTATCCATGGGCGGATAACCGGCTTCCAGCCTTTCTTATCAATAGCTTCAAGCTTCTTATTGGTATCCTTGGAAGCACCATTAATTGTGGCATACGGTGCAGCATCAGGTACTTTAGAGCCGAACCAACCAGTACTGTAATGGCTAGGATAAATCATTGGAGCAATGACATCGACATTCTGTGAGATTTTCTCGAAATCTTGACCGATACCTTCAGCTGCCGGAACTGACGCTGCATATCCGAAAATGTCAACAGAGACGCGAACACCCAGTGGAGATAATTGCTCTCTTGCATATTTCACGAATGAAGAGACCGCATCAATCCGTGAACGCTCATCTTTGGTATATTTGAGGATGTCTGCTCGTTTCTCGAAGCCTTCTGGGAAGCGAACGTAATCAAACTGAATTTCTTTGAAGCCTGCCTTGACAGCTTCTTTAGCAACAGCGATATTGTAGTCCCATACCTCTTTACTGTACGGATTCACGAAGCTATCAGGAGGGTTTTTACCGTTCCCCCACAATGTGCCATCAGGATTCACGAAAGATAATTCAGGTTTCTTTTTAGCAAGAACCGTGTCTTTGAAGACAACAATACGTGCAATTGGATAAATGTTATGTTCTTGGAGTGTTGTCATGAGACCTGGCATATTGCCAATGATTTTCTGCGTG
The DNA here is from genome assembly GCF_927798215.1 of Paenibacillus allorhizoplanae. Classification (NCBI taxonomy): domain Bacteria; kingdom Bacillati; phylum Bacillota; class Bacilli; order Caryophanales; family Paenibacillaceae; genus Paenibacillus; species Paenibacillus allorhizoplanae. Next base: position 108,468 of record NZ_CAKMMW010000003.1, on the reverse strand, counting down.
GTTCCCATTGCTTCGAGCTCAGCATTTCCAGTTTCCCAAGTAATGTAGCCCCAGTCATCTTTCACATCGATAACCATCGCATTCAGATCGGTATCATCAAGTAATTTTACAAGCGTATTGAGTCGTGAACCGCCAGCACTGTGAGCAGTAGAGTAGATCCCTTTAACGACAGGGGCATCTTTCTGTGGATCTACCTTGTTGACAGGTGCGAGTGGATCCGTTGCTTCCGTTGGTGTTGCAGGTGTGACGGGTTGAACGATAGCAACAGCGTTCTTCGCATCTAGCGAAGCTTGCACAAGCTGTTCAAAGCTTGCATCGGGGTTTGCGGCCGTAACATTACCCCAGATAAGGGCAAGTGAGGCGAGTAATATTTCCATGATGTATAAGTCCACTCCAATCCTTGTTTCTAGCTTTCATTATAAGCCAAGCGGGAAACTACGCACAGAGGAAATTTGTAGGCTTTTGTAGAAGCTTGTATGAGTCATTTGGCACATGAGGTACACTGTCTTAAGTAGGAAAAAACAAAAACACCTAGAAGCTTGGCCTCCAGGTGCTTGGACTTACTTATTCGATTCACTATTCGATACTTCAGGGTTAATTTCTTTCCGTACAATCGTAGGTTGATCATCCGTTGATGAGTTGCCGCCGTTACCATTTGTTGCATCTTTAAACTCACGGAACATTTTGCCAAAACCTCGACCAAGCTCAGGCAGTTTATTAGGCCCAAATAAAAGCAGGGCAACGATCGCAACTAGTATGATGTGCCAAGGAGATAAAGCTCCCATTCCAGACACCTCCAGTAAAATTTATCTTAGCTATATTATATCATGGACTTATCATAACCCATATAGCCTATTTATTACAATTTTAATAACAGTACACGGTGTAGAGATCCAAAAAAAGACACCCTCAATGGTACAGGGTGTCCTTATGATGTTCCGAAATGCTAAATTGAATAATTTCCATGACATCTTCCGCTGCGAGTGCCTCTATACCGAACCGTAGCACGATCTCGGATTCCAACTCATTGCTGGTCAAAGAGGGATACAACTCGGGCGTTAATTTCATTACAATCCTGGATAATTTGACTGTCTCCACAAGCATCACCCTTCCAATCAGAAGATTAGAATAAGAACTACGCCTGAACCTACCATCGATGAAAACCAGAACTATATGAAATTATATTCATTATAACACAATTCAAAATGGAATAAAGGGGCAGTTGGCTTATTTTCATTTGGGCTTTCGAAATTCCCCAACAACACCAACGGTTTCCACGATATTTACGAACGCTTTCGGGTCAATCTCTTTAATAATTCGCTTTAACTCCACGAGTTCATATCGCGTCGTAACCGTCATCAACATATCATGCTGTTGCTTCGTATAGGCACCTTCCGTTTTAATAAGTGTTACCCCTCTCGGGATCATGAGCAGCTTATTAATTATGGCATCCTTATGCTTCGTTACAATGAACGCGGTTACTTTAATATGGCGGATATGTATCATATCAACAGTTTTCCCGCTAATGAATATTGCTAACATTGAAAATAATGCAAGGTCCCAATTATCTTTGAAATAGCCGAGAGCGACGATAACAATCCCGTTCATCGAGGATAAAATGGTGCCAAGAGGAAAGTCGTATTTCCGTGTTAAAATCAGACCGACAATGTCAAACCCGCCGCTGGATCCTCCAATGCGGAGCGTGATTCCGCTGCCAATACCAATGAGGACGCCACCAAAAACAGCACCTAACATGGAATCTTTGGCTACGAAGTTCATAGGAATAATTTGCATTATCCAAGTGGTTAAGACGACAGAGGCAACACTGATCATGATGAAACGTTTACCAATGGAGACGAGTCCCCAAATCATGAGTGGCATGTTAAACAATAAGTAAAGAAATCCGATATTGTAATCTGTAAAATAACCAATAATCATGGCAATACCTGAAACGCCACCGCTAAGCAGCTGATGGGGAATGAGAAACATATTGAAGCCGACCGCGACAAGCAGTGCGCCAACTAGAATGATTAGAACATCTAGCGCCTTTTTCAAAACAAATCACCTCTAAAATAGTATGCAGCATATTGCAAGTATAATTCATTCTTATAAAACTGCAATCATTATTTAGACAGTGGACAATTAATTCGAATTGCATAAAAAAAGCTGTGTCCAAAAGATGGACAGCAGCTTGTGAATGAAATTTATCGGCGCTTGAAGGAGCCTGTTTTCTTGGTCGTACTTGGCTTGTTCGTACTCGGTTTACTAGTTGTTGGCTTCGTTACTTTATTAGGAGTTGAACCATCATTCTTACGCGCCGTTGAGGAGCTTCCAGAGCTTGGATTTGCTGCACCACTCGTGAAACCACCCGTCCGATCGGATGTAGTTGGCTTCGTCTCCTTGGTTGAACCTGTAGTCGGTGTTGTTGCCTTATAATTCGGCGTCTTTGTGTAGCCGCGGTAGTCATAAGAAGATCCTCTATTGTTATTCCAACCGCCACCAAATATAGATTGAAGCAGCGAGGCGGTTAAATAGCCTTGTAAGAAGGAGGAGTCATAATGGCTCTTGGCATATTCAATGCTATCGAGTTGGACTAATGTATTCTTACTATCACTTGGATCTTTCTGGATATTGATAACCTTGTCCTTATACACAAGGAACATCTGATCCTCAGATTCCTTACTCTTCTCTTTGGGGGTTTCTTTGGCAGCCAGTTCATTCGCAACTGTGGGTACATTCTTGCCTTCAACTGAGTAAACCTTAGACATCGTGGTTCCCTTGCCATCAACGCTTACTAACGGATATTCATCCTTAATATAACGTCCGGCATCTGCGCCACATGCGGTAAGAAGAGCGATAATAAGTATGAAGGAAAGCCATGAAGTCCACTTCTTCATCGTCTGGTAGTCCTCCTTTCAGCGTGTTTCCGAAACATGCTTCCATGATAACATAGCTTTATCGTCATCAGTGTCGATATCAAAAATTTCTCAAAAATTTAATTTGATTGCCTGGTGTGCGCTCGCCTTCTAGGGCAACGAATTTACCATCCTGCCATTGAAGGAAAAAAAAGCGCTGGTCAGGTCCGAAATAACGCCAGAAGATGATATCATCACCGCTGCGGAAATCAGTGTTTCCTTCTGTCCGTGAAACGTCGTTGCGATGAAATTCCAGATCGAAAGTGACATCTCCGTCCAACTCTAATCGGGTAGGCACATCATTGGGATCATCTAGAGCTCCTTCAATAAAACTACATAAGAAACAATCATAGGTTCTGCCTTTTTCCACAATCAAGCACTGAATATTTTTACCGCTTTGTAGATAATAAGCATAGCGATGCGGCTCAAAGCCGCGGTCAAAATATATGACTTTACCGGAGATGACATATTCCTCTAAGTCTACATTGACAATATCGCCAACACGCGCGACTTCTAGCGGATTACCGACGGATCCGGCTGTAGGTGGTTGCTCCTTGTTACTGCGAAGAATGTTGCTGACACGTTTAAATATGGACATAGAAACTCTCCTCTGTACGATTCCGTTTTATTGTTCTCCCCTTTAATACGAGTTGCTTATTCATTCGGTTTCGTTCGAGTCGTTAAAAGTAGCCACTGGCAATGTGTGTATCACCTGTGCTATAATATTTTAGATGTTCTTAAGGGCGGCCAGTTGGATCATGGAAGATGACGAATCGAAAGTGTATTCCACCAAGAAACTATAGAGACGGATAGGAAGTCGTACTTAAGGGTAAAAAAGATACAAGGCATTAGCCTGCCCTGTACAAAAGGAGATTGAATTTATTTGAAAACATTTCAGGAGTTTGGTTTAGACGCATCGGTACTACGTGCGATTACGGAAATGGGCTTTGAAGAGTCCACACCAATTCAAGAGAAAACAATACCATTGGCCATGGATGGCCGTGATTTGATCGGGCAAGCACAAACAGGAACTGGGAAAACGGCAGCATTCGGTATTCCGCTAGTTAACAAAATCAATGTAAAAGAAGAGCGCATTTCGGCTCTAATCATGTGTCCAACACGGGAACTTGCCATTCAGGTTGCGGAAGAGATTGAAAAACTCGGTCGTTTCAAAGGCATTCGTTCTTTGCCAATTTACGGTGGACAGGATATCGTTAAACAAATCCGCGCATTGAAAAAGAAACCACAAATCATTATCGGAACACCAGGACGTCTTCTTGACCATATTAACCGCAAAACAATCAAGCTTGATGATGTTCAAACAGTTATTTTGGATGAAGCGGATGAAATGCTTGATATGGGCTTCATGGATGATATCCAATCTATTCTTAAATTAGTTCCAGCAGAACGTCACACAATGTTGTTCTCTGCAACTATGCCGACTAACATTCAGAAATTGGCTCAACAATTCCTTACTAATCCAGAGCACGTTTCGGTAATCCCGAAACAAGTGAGCGCTCCTTTGATCGAGCAAGCTTACATTGAATTGCATGAGAAACAAAAGTTTGAAGCACTTAGCCGTTTGATCGACATGGAAGCACCAGACCTAGCAATTATTTTCGGACGCACGAAGCGTCGGGTAGATGAGTTGGCAGAAGCTCTTCAAAAAAGAGGTTATGCTGCTGAAGGACTTCATGGTGACTTGTCCCAAAATCAACGTGATAATGTTATGAGAAAATTCCGTGATGGCAGTATTGATGTTCTAGTAGCAACTGACGTTGCTGCTCGTGGACTAGATGTATCAGGTGTTACTCACGTTATCAACTTTGACCTTCCACAAGATCCAGAGAGCTACGTTCACCGTATCGGCCGTACAGGTCGTGCAGGTAAAGAAGGTACTGCTTGGACTTTCGTGACACCACGAGAAATCGATCACCTTCACTTTATTGAGAAGGTTACACGCCATAAAATCAACAAAAAGCCTTTGCCAAGCGTTGCAGAAGCGGTAGAAGGTAAACAAAAAATGACAGCTGAGCGTATTTTGGATATGCTTCAAAAAGAAGAGCATTCCGAATTTAAAGGCCTAGCTATTCAAATGCTTGAGCAATACGATTCGGTTAACTTGCTTGCAGCAGCGATGAAGCTTCTTACTGGAGACAAGAAAGATCTGAATATTGAATTGACACCAGAAGATCCGATTCGTGCAAGAAAGAAGAAATTCGATGTTCGCAGCTCAGGTAGACGCGTTGGCGGTGGATACGGTTCAGGATCAGGTTCAAGCGATCGTCGTCAAGGTGGCGGCGGTTACGGTGGATCAGGTTCAGGATCAGGCAATTCCTCAAGCGGTGGCTCACGTTACCCGCGTAAGGATAGCAGAGATTACGGTTCAAACAGAGAAGGCGGAAGCAGCTCTACTTCGAGAAACCGCGAATACGGAAGCAACAACTCCGGAAATCGTGATCGTTCCAGAGCGCCGCGCAAAAGTGAAGATACACTTGTAAATAAATAAGTTACAGCACTAAAAAGGCGGAGATCCTAAGGATCTCCGCCTTTTTCAAGTTGTATATGGATTAAATAACAAATGAGCTAGTGATGATAACTAACAAAATGAAAAGCACCAAAATAGCACCTGCGGATGTTCCAACTGGATGAGACATGGTATCAACCTCCTGAATAATGATTAGTGGTACGATTAGACAATACTATATTATGTAACAGAACCTATAACGACTAGACGGCTACCTATATGATGAAAAATAGGCTATAATTGAGTATATATACAATTAAGACATGCTATCGTCATGTCAGCAGTTAACAACGTAGAAAGTTTCCTGAAGGAAACGCTAAGGAGGAAGCAGTTTTGGAGTTTAAGGGAGTTATGGGAGGACTGTACAGAATATCGGAGTGGATTATGCGGTTATCCGTTATTAATTTACTTTGGATGCTTTGTTCGATTCCGGTATTCTTTTTCCTCTTTATGGGGTTAGTGAGTCAAACGCCGGACGCTTTGAAAGCTACGCTGCCGATTCTTGCAGTTTTGGCACCGTTTACTTTATTTCCTGCGACAACAGCTATGTTTGCGGTGGCTAGGAAATGGGTGACTGGAGAAGAAGATGTTCCTTTGTTAAAAACATTTTTCCGTGGATACAAAGAAAACTATTTGCAAAGTATGCTTGGCGGTATATTCTTTGTACTAATCTTCGTTATTATTGCTGTGAACTATTTCTTCTATTTGAAGCAAGGCAGCTCGTTGAAAGTACTAGCCGTTCTTTTTATTGCTTTCACCGTGATCATGATTATTGCTTTGTTTAATTTCTTCTCCATTATCGTTCATTTGCACATGAAGATTTTTCAAATTGTTAAAAATTCAATTTTAATTACAATTGGCAATCCCATCAATTCGATTGTATTGCTCATTTGTAATGGTGTTATTGTTTATATTTGCTTAACGAAGTTCAATTTCTTCTTAGTCGTGTTCTTCATGGGTGCGATTGTTGCAACGTTCTCCTTCTGGCAGTTTAACCGAAGCTTTACGAAGCTTCAGACGAAACAACAGGAGTTGGAAGAGAAGGAACAGCAGCGACTTGCTGAAGCCGAAGCAGCTGAAGAAGGCAATGATGAAGCGAGTGAGAGCGAAGTTAATGAATCTCCGATTAGCTTGCATAAAAAAGATGAGAATGACAAGACTAAAGATTAATCCTTCCAGTTGATTATCAGCGAGGTAGGATCTATAATAAGAAAACAGAAGAAATCTGCGATGCTCGTAACGGTTTTAAGTTGTTTTAAACCAATGACTGTTTCTAGGGAGACCTATATTGAAGTGTGGCTGACATGCCCTCGAAAGGGGACCTCAAATACACGTCTGCGGACACCCACCTGCGAGAGCGGGTTTGAAGCACCAAAACCGGACGGCATAGGCGGGTTTCTTCGAATAAAAAAGAGGTTGAACAGGCAATCATGCCTGCTCAACCTTTTTTTTATTGTTTCGGGAGGAGGGGGAACGCTGAATCTGGAGCCGAACCTGAACTTGACCTTGACCTCGACCTTGACCTCGACCTCGACCTTGACCTCGACCTCGACCTCCCATCTGCCCAATGGAGAAATCCAATGAAAAGCCCGTTAAACAAGTTAAACTATCGATTTGATTGGATAATTCCATTCAAATCTTCGCTTATGCAATGTTTTAGGCCAGAATCAAGCGGCTATACTGGATTTATCCAATGTAGGGAGCCAATTTGTGCAGAATATGAAGGTTTTAATGGATATATCCAATGGGGGAGCAAGAGAGAGCGGCTTCATAGGAGATGACATGAAAATATCTCGCTATTCACATAAAAAAGACCACCCGAGGGTGGTTAATTGGATATTAAGATTGATTGATGCAACCATTTGCTAACATCATTTTAATATTCGTTCTCAGCTAAACGACTCCGTTCAAGAATGGCGGCTTAGTTGATTGTATCTGCTAAATCAGTCAATTGGTGGAACGTGCTTTGTAATGTAGGGTAAAGGCTGCGATACACTTTATAGTACGCTTCATATTTGAGTTGGTTAGCTGGATTAGGTTCTACACGATCAGTGACTTCAATCCAATCTTCGCATAATTTCGTAATATCAACTTGAAGTACGCCAGATGCAGCCATGATTGCTGCGCCGTACGCAGGGCCATCTGTTGAATTGACCGTCACGACGGGAATTCCGAAAATGTCAGCGATCATTTGTCGCCAGAAAGGACTTCTAGCTCCGCCCCCGTTTACACGAAGCTCCGTAACTTCGATCCCGGATTCACGAATCAATTCCATAGAATCACGAAGTCCGAAGGTGATACCTTCAAGTACAGCGCGGGTCAAATGTGCTTTCTCGTGTCTTAGATTAAGCCCGATGAAGGCACCGCGTGCTTTCGGATCTGGATGTGGTGTACGTTCCCCGGATAAATAAGGAAGGAACAACAAACCTTCACTACCAAGTGGTGCTGTAGCAGCTTCTGCTGTCAGAATTTCGTACACATCTATGCCTTCTTGTTCAGCGCGTGCAAGCTCTTCACTGGCGAAGTGATTGCGCCACCACTGGAATGAGCCGCCAGCCGCGAGCATAACGCCCATGCGGTGCCACTTGCCCGGCACGCCGTGACAGAAGGAATGAAGCCGGTAGGCTTCATCCACTTGGTAGGTGTCGTCATGGACGAAGACGACACCAGAAGTGCCGAGCGCCACCGAGGCGATGCCTTGGCGGACGACGCCAACACCAACGGCGCCGCAAGCTTGGTCGCCACCGCCGACAACGATCGGCGTGCCTGGGGCTAAGCCTGTGAGCGCTGCTGCCTCAGGCAGCAGGTGCCCTGCAATGTCGCCGGACTCATAGAGCGGCGGCAGCCACTCGAGCGGGATCTCTAACCGCTCAGCGACGGTTTGAGACCAGCTGCGATTGGCTACATCGAGCAGCAGTGTGCCGCTGGCGTCGGCCATGTCCATGCCGAACGCACCCGTCAGGCGCAGCCTGACGTAGTCCTTCGGCAGCAGCAGATGCCGAACGCGGGCGTAGTGCTCCGGTTCATGCTGCCTGAGCCAGAGGAGCTTGGGCGCCGTGAAGCCGGTCAGCGCCCGATTGCCTGTGAGGCGGCCGAGCTCGGCTTCGCCGACGGTCGCCTCGATGTAGGTGCATTGCTCCGCGGTGCGCTGATCGCACCAGAGCAGCGCAGGCCGGATGACCTGCTGCGCCTCATCGAGGAAGACCGACCCGTGCATCTGGCCGGAGAAGCCAATACCTGCTACAGCATCGCTCGACACGCCCGTGCTAGCCAAGAGCCCTTGTATGCCTGCGATCGTGGCATTCCACCAATCTTCAGGATGCTGCTCAGCCCAACCTGGATGTGGTTGTTGCAGCGGATATTGGGCAGAATGTGAGCCGATAACCGTACCAGCTTCATCCACTAGAATGCATTTAATGGCAGAAGTACCTAAATCTAAACCCATAAAATAAGCCATGATGAGATCATCCTTTTTATAATGAATTAGGGTCATTGCTTCGATATTCTTTGTTTGTTTATTGAATATACAAAGATAACTTATTCAATGTATTCGCCCATGCTTTCAAATATCCTTCTTTTCCAGATGATTATTCCTATGAATTTTTGCTGAGCAGGGTATGCTTTAAAAGAATGGTTCTACTCACGCTTATAAAAGTGGCAAAACTTGTCTCAAAACTTTCCCTAGGGAAAAATAATTTCGGTGGAACATAAATGTTTACCTGTAGCATAAGATGGGGTTATGTAGTATACTACATATAAAAGTTTCCCTAGAACAACATTATTGGTCTTGCGAAAGAAGGGTTAAGCTATGGAATTTGCAATCAAGAAACCGGATCAGGAACCGAATGGATGGCGTAAAGATTCTTCTGCGCCAAGTCTACCTGAAGTTCATCATAGTATGAAAGTCCCTAAAAAAGCTGGATTTTTCCGAAAGCTCCTAGCCTTCGTGGGGCCAGGATATCTGGTAGCAGTCGGTTATATGGACCCTGGAAACTGGGCAACTGACTTGGCCGGCGGTTCCCAATTTGGATATACACTACTTTCAGTCATTTTAATTTCAAATCTTATGGCCATACTTTTGCAGGCTTTATCTGGTCGATTAGGTATTGTGACGGGTCGAGATTTGGCGCAAGCGTGTCGTGATCATTATAGTAAGCCCGTTTCTTATGTGCTTTGGTTTCTATGTGAGCTTGCGATCGCTGCTTGTGATCTAGCTGAGGTCATCGGTGCCGCGATTGCTTTGCAGTTACTATTCGGGTTGCCGCTCATTTATGGTGTGATTCTGACGGCATTAGATGTTATTTTGGTGCTTATGCTACAGAAGAAAGGCTTTCGCTATATTGAGGCGATGGTTATTAGCTTAATTGCACTTATTATGGTTTGTTTTATTATGGAACTTATTTTCTCTCGACCTGAATTTGCAGCTGTAGCTGCAGGGTTCATTCCAACAACTGAAATTGTAACGAATCCAGCCATGTTATATATTGCTCTAGGTATTCTAGGTGCGACGGTCATGCCTCATAATTTGTATTTGCACTCATCCATCGTTCAGACGCGTAAAATCGAACCTACGATTGAAGCTAAACGTGAAGCGATCAAATTTTCAACCATAGATACAACAGTTGCCCTGATGCTAGCGCTATTCGTAAACGCGGCGATTCTCATTCTTTCGGCGGCAGCTTTTCATTCAGCGGGGAAAGAAGTTGCGGAAATTCAAGATGCTTACCATCTCCTTGGACCAATGTTGGGTACAGGGGCAGCAAGTATATTGTTCGCCGTTGCACTCTTAGCATCTGGGCAGAACTCAACGCTTACCGGTACACTTGCGGGTCAGATCGTCATGGAAGGATTTCTAAATATTCGTCTAACACCTTGGCTGCGCCGGTTGATTACTCGGTTAATTGCCATTATACCTGCGGTCATCGTGATTGGTATCTACGGAGAAAGCGGAGCAACGGATTTACTCATTCTCAGTCAGGTTATTTTGTCCTTACAATTATCTTTTGCTGTAATCCCGCTCGTGACTTTTACTTCAGATCGTAAAAAGATGGGTGTGCTCGTGACTCCGAAATGGATGGCGGTATTGAGTTGGTTTGTGGCCATTTTAATCGCGGGATTAAACGCTTATTTGCTATATACGACATTTTTTGGATAAAGGAATATATGCTTGGCTAAAATCGGGGGAGAAATCCCTCGATTTTTCATTTACCTCTTTTTCTAAAGCCTAAACAATGGTATTATAGAGAATAGTGTTGAAATGGCAAGTGGTCTACATGCACTTCATTGAAGGGGGAAAGGGCTTTTGCTAAAGAGAACTTTAATCGGATTAGTACGTAGTCATGAAACGACAGGGGAAAAAGCTAGAGATCCTTTACTTAAAACTAGATATTTTAAGCTGCCGAAGGAGCAAGTTTGGGAAGAGGTAACCGCTGTTTTAAAGAAAACACCAGGTTACAAGCTATTACATGAGGTCCCGAACGTAGGAGAAATCCTTGCTGAGCGCAAAACGGTTACTGGAAGAACCCAAGATGTAACATTAACCTTATTCGCGATTAATCCTGTGAAAACGGCTGTTGATATCTATTCGGCTTCACGTGGTTCAATGGGGGATCTTGGATCCAACTATCGTACGATATTAGATATTTATAAACAATTAGATCGTAAGCTTGCTTCATATAAAATTGATGGATAATAAAAACAGCAGGGAAGCTTGGCCTCCTTGCTGTTTTATTTGTGTGGATTAAACTAATTTTTTAACAGCTTCTACAGCTGCTTCATAGTTAGGGTGAGCTGTCATTTCGCCAAGGTACTCAACGTATTGAACAGTGTCATTAGCGTCGATTACGAAAATAGCGCGCATATCCAATTGAATTTCTTTGATCAATACGCCGTAAGCTTCACCAAAGGATTTTGTTTTGTAATCGGATAATGTGATTACTTTGTCGATACCTGCAGCGCCACACCAGCGAGCTTGTGCGAAAGGAAGATCAACGCTGATTGTAAGTACAGCAACATTGTCGCCTAGGCCAGCTGCTTCTTCATTGAAACGACGTGTTTGTGCATCACAAACGCCTGTATCTAAGGAAGGAACAACGGAGATCAATTTCACTTTACCTGCGTAATCGGCAAGTGATACTTGCGTCATCAAATCTTTGTTAACTTTGAAATCAGGTGCTTTGTCACCTACTTTAATTTCGGGTCCTACCAAAGTGATAGGATTGCTTTTCAGGGTAGCTACACCAGTACGTTCTTGTGCCATTGAATGATTTCCTCCTTTATTATCCATGCTAAATAACAACTCATTTATTATAAGCTTTTTGCAGATAAGTTGTCCAATCGTTACTATCGAGCTATAATCGGAGTCAAAGAACGAGATTCGTTTCTTCATCATGAAGTTAAGTCGGGGGATTTACTCACGTGGAATTAAGACAATTGCAATATTTTGTTAAGGTTGCTAGGAAGCAGCATGTGACACAGGCGGCGGAAGAGCTGCATGTAGCGCAGTCTGCGGTTAGTCGGCAAATTCATTTGCTGGAAGAGGAACTCGGCGTTGATTTATTTGTTCAAAAGGGGCGCAATTTACATTTGACCTCTGTGGGGCATTTATTTTTAAGTCGAGTAGAAGGTATTCTTACGGATCTAGAACGTGCGGTGGGAGAAATACATGAGTTTCTTGATCCAGAGGCTGGCGAGATTCGTATTGGATTTCCACATAGTCTGGTTATCAATTTACTACCTGCTGTTGTAGCGGCATTTAAAAAAAATCATCCGAATGTGAAGTTTAGACTGCGTCAAGGTACATACACATCATTAATTCGTGATGTTTCGAGAGGGGAGATTGATCTCGCTTTTATATCACCCTTTCCGGAATCCCACGAACACGTGACAGGTGAAATTTTATTGACAGAAGAGTTGTATGCTATCATTCCTTCTAATCATATTCTGGCAGACTATACGTCAATTCGCCTTGAGCAGTTGAAGAATGAACCGTTCGTAATGTTTAGTGAAGAATATACGCTTCGAACGATCGTGATGGATGCGTGCCAGAAGGCAGGCTTTGTGCCTAAGATTGAGTTTGAAGGTGAGGAGACGGATACGATTCGCGGGCTTGTTGCCGCGGGTATGGGGGTAAGCTTACTTCCGGCGATGGCCTTATTGGAAAGTGGGCAAACACAGCCTGTCAAAATACGAGTAACAGATCCTCAAGTTACTAGGACAGTTGGTTTGATTTGTCGCAAGGATGTGAAGCTGCCTCTGGTGGCTGAAGTGTTTCGGCGTTTCTTATATGAGTATTTTAAATGAGAAAAGCTCTCCCAACAGGTCGTGAAGAACCTGAAGGGAGAGCTTTCTTTTATTAATCATCGTTATTGCGACCATTGAAAATCATAATGTACTTTAGAAGCTCGAGTACAGAGATCAATGCAGCGGCTACATAAGTAAGTGCGGCAGCGTTCAAAACCTTAGCCACGCCACGTTCTTCTTCATTAGAGATGAAGCCTTGTGCCACCATTTCATTACGTGCTCGGTTACTGGCGTTAAATTCAACAGGTAACGTAACTAATTGAAAAGCAACGGCTACCGCGAAGAAGATAATGCCGATTTCCAATAACCAAGGGATACTTTGAAAGAAGAAACCCGCTAGGATCAGGATGGGAGCGACGCCAGAGGCGAAATTAACGACTGGGAACATCTTGTGTCTTGCGACGAGCATAGGGTAATGGACTTGATGCTGAATAGCGTGACCTACTTCGTGACAGGCGACTGATACAGCTGAGATTGAGCTCTGAAAGTAAACAGGCTCCGACAGACGTACAGTTCGAGCCATTGGATCGTAGTGGTCTGTTAATGTCCCAGGTACAGCTTCGACGGGTACATCGTAAAGGCCATTAGCATCTAACATTCTTCTTGCGGCTTCGGCGCCAGTCATGCGTGAGTAGACAGGTACGCCCGACCATTTGTTAAAAGTTCCTCGCACTCGGAATGAAGCCCACATAGAAAGGCCGAATGCAATAATAATTAGAAAATCCATAGGGTGAAAAAACATAGGGCATTCCTCCGTATTTCAATTATGAGAACGGATTTTTACCTAAAAGGACAATAAGTGCTTCGATGCAGGCTGCGGTCGGTTGTGTCAGAATATGATACAGCTTTTTCAACTGCTTAGGCTTCAATTGCTGAACAAGTGGGCTGAGTTCTTTGGCTTCCTTCATTAATTGTTCGAGATGCAACTGAAGGGATGTAAGCTTATCTGTCACAGTATCATCGGAGGTCACTTTACTCCATTGCTGTAAGTTGACTTTGATTTCCTCTAAGGTATATTTCTCGTTCTTCATTGTTTCAATACGCCTTAGTCGGTGCAAAGTTTCATCACTGTACAGACGATAGTTCGTATCGGATCTTCTTTCAGGTTCGATTAAGCTCAGCTTGGTGTAGTAATCGATGGTTCGAGGGCTGACATCAGCAAGCTTGGCGAGCTCTCCGATTTTATAAAGCTTCTCATTCCCCATGTTAAATTCACCTCTACTCCAATGGTTTGAATTTCTTTCTTCTATATAAACATGATACCTGATGTTAAACCGTACAGTCAAACGTGATGCTTCGGAAAGCTGACATTGGATATTGGTGTAAATAAGGCATTTTGTGAACACGTATGAGCCGAAACACGAATTATGCCTGTTTCATGTCAGGTTATTTTTCGCTTTTTTCAATATTTTAACGAAAATCCTATTGTCAAACCCAAATATCCTGTATATAATGACATTAAGAGTTTCATTACATGTTACTTAATCTAACATTAAAGGAAGTGGTCGTATGGTTAAGAAATTGTTGTTAGCTTTCGGCGTTATGTCATTACTGTTCCCTACACTCGCATTTGCAGCGGATGAGGCGACAGCACCACAACTACAGAGTGCAATTGATGCAGTATGGGTAATGTTGGCAGCAATCTTAGTCATCTTCATGCAAGCTGGTTTTGCACTTTTAGAAGCGGGGTCAACTAGAATGAAAAATGCCGGTCACGTAGCCGGTAAAACGATTTTAACTTTCGGATTATGTGCCATTGCATTCTGGGCTGTAGGATTTGGTTTCGCCTTCGGTGATGGAAATGCATTCTTCGGAGAAACGGGCTTCTTCGTAACAGGTTTAGAAGATCAAGCTGCAGCAGCATTCGGATCTCTTTCCTTCTCTGATGTGCCAATCGGTATCAAATTCTTGTTCCAACTAGCATTCGCTGGTGTATCCCTTGCTATCGCATGGGGCGGTTTTGCGGAAAGAGCGAAACTTCCGGTTTACTTTATTTTCGGAATTCTTTACACAGTCATTATCTATCCAATCGTAGCGCACTGGGTATGGGGCGGCGGCTGGTTGAGCAAATTGGGTATGCAAGATTTCGCGGGTTCAACGGTCGTTCACTTACAAGGTGCAACAGCAGCGTTAGTAGCAACTATCTTGCTTAAACCGCGTATTGGCAAATATAATAAAGATAAAACACCTAATTTGATTCCAGGTCATAACCAAGTATTGTCTGTTCTTGGTGTAATCATCCTATGGATCGGTTGGTTCGGTTTCAACCCAGGTAGTACGCTAAGTGCTATGGGTGACGGATTCTTCGGTTATATCGCATTGACAACGAATATGGCTGCTGCGGCAGGTGCTGTAGCTGCATTGATTATCTCTTGGATGTACTTCGGTAAAGCGGATATTCCTAGCATGTTGAATGGTGTTCTGGCTGCGCTTGTTGCCATCACTGCAGCATGTGCGTTCGTAGACGCTTGGGCAGCAATCGTAATTGGTGCAGTTGCGGGTATCGTAACATTCTTCACGGCACAATGGTTCGAAAGAGCTGGAATCGATGATCCGATCTATGCGTTCTCTGTGCACGGTATCGCTGGTATCTGGGGTACACTTTCCACTGGTTTGTTCGCAACGCCTGAGCTTTCTGCAAAAGTTGGTATCGGTGGTGCAGGTTTATTCTACGGCGGTGGTTTCCACCAATTAGGAATTCAAGCACTAGGTCTTGCTGGAGCTTTGGCATTCGTACTTGTTCTTTCCTTCATTATTCTTGGTATTCTTAAAGCTACAATTGGCCTTCGTGTTACTGAAGAAGAAGAAATCATTGGTCTGGATCTTTCCGAGCATGGTTCATACGGATATCCTGAACAAATGAAAAAAGCAGCTCAAAACGGCGTGTCCGTTTAACAACACATATACTTTCTACTAGAGCAAAGGGGATGCAACATGAATCATCTCTCAATGGAACGGATCCTGGAACGCATTTATCAGTCGGAGCAATTCGAAGAGATGCGAATAACCAGAGATCAGGTGCATGAGATGTTTCGGGAGCATCTCCTTTTTCCCTATACATCTGAATTGGGGCAGCAAATCAATCAAGTGCATGACGCGTTGATTCAAAGAACGACTCAGATTGCCGAACATTTGCTTGAGGATGAAGGATTCGGTAAGCCGCCTGTTGCGTATGCTTTTATCTTATTAGGCAGTGGTGGCAGGAGAGAACAGACGCTGTGGAGTGATCAGGACAACGGACTCATTTATGGTGAGAGTGAAACGCATACGCAAGATGAATTAGATCTTTATTTCGATATGCTTGCCTCATATATCATTCGCGGTTTGGATGTTTTGGGTTATCCTCCTTGTGAAGGGAATGTCATATCCAGTAATCCGCAATGGCGTAAGTCGCTGCAAGGATATAAGGATATGATGATCGGCTGGTTTAAGGAACCTGATTGGGAAAATGTGCGCTATCTTCTCATTCTGGCGGATATGCGTTGTATCTATGGTTCAGAGCTATTAGTGATGAAGTTGAAACAATCGTTTCTTGATTATGTTCAGGAACATCCGGGACTTTTGAAATATTTGTTGTCGAACACGTTGCATCACAAAATTTCGTTGGGTATATTCAGTCATTTAATTACAGAACGTTACGGTGAAGATGCAGGCGGATTTGATATCAAATATGGTGCTTATATTCCGATTGTCAATGGGATTCGGCTGCTTGCTATTCAAGCAGGAATTTTGGCCACTTCTACGATTGAACGAATTAGGCAGTTAAAGGTGAAGGGGATTGTATCCGAAGAGCTAGCCAATGAATGGGAAATGGCTTTTTCTATTGCTTTAAAGTTAAGAGATAGCACGCCTTTCCAATTAGATGAAGAGAAATATACGACAAGAGGTAAACTTACGGCAGATCAACTTAACAAAGAGATTCGCATGCAATTAAAGCAATGTTTACGAACGGGAATACAGTTGCAGAAGTATGTCGGTAAATCCATAGGATCACACATAGAGAGAGAAAAAGGTTAGAACTATCGGAATCGGAAATCACGTTTCATTGGCAGGGAGAGGTGACTCGCTTGAAGGATATGCGTCCGGCAGGTCGTATGTGGCATTTATATAAGATGGGTGGTTTAACGCCAGCTTTAACCTCGATGTTTGATGCGCAAAGTGCGCAACAAATGGCCTTTATTCGGTCGATGCTGAAAGAGCAACGAAAAGATTCTTTGTTTGAAATTCCTCTGCACGCGATGGAGATCGTGGTGTTTGATCTTGAAACGACAGGCTTCTCTCCATATAATGGTGACGAAATTATCTCGTTCGGCGCTGTCTCTGTTATTGGTGGTGAAGTGCAGACGCAAGATACATTCTATAAAATGGTGAATCCTAAACGTAAAATTCCAGATGAAATCATAAAGTTAACGGGTATTACGAACGAAATGGCTGGAGATGCACCTGATTTAATCGGCGTTTTAAGTGATTTTTTAGAATTTGTTCAGCAGAAAATCTTAGTGGCCCATGCCATTGGACATGATAAAAGTTTTTTGAACTCGGCCTTGTGGCGTACCTCGAAAGTTAGCTTATCCCATCGGGTTTTAGATATTATGATGATTGCAAAATGGCTCATGCCCAAACGAAAAAATCTGGGTTTAGATTCTCTACTGCATGCTTACGACATCCCGGTTACCGTAAGACATCATGCTCTGGAAGATGCCCTTATGACAGCGCAATTATGGTCCAGATTTATGGAAGAAATAAGAGCGAGAGATGTAGACACATTAGGTGATTTATATGCTTTGTTAAGCCATCATTGACCGATGACAAACGAAAGTTTGTGATATGCGGTAGTGGTGGTTTTTTTTAGGGAATAGACCTTGAGGTCAGGTTTCTCTTCGTGTTGCAGGGAAAGGACCCAGTAGGTTGGAATGGTGTGCCAGAGCGTTAAGAGGTCCTCGGCAGAGGGGGTTGATGAGGCTGTGGGGTGGGAATGAAAAATCCCGACAATCGTACGACATTGATCTGTTAGGTAGGGAATCATGTCGATGGGATGGATGACGAATTGCTGTTTTGGATGCGCCGCGTGATTAGGAAGAGGGATAAATGTGTGGATATGTAACTCATCTGTCGATGAGGAAGAAGCTTCCTGTATAAGGATGCCACATGCTTCGTTGGGGAGCGAGCGTATACTGTGTGAGATCATTTCGTCATATGTTTTTTTAGATAAATGTATGCTCACTTGCGTTCACTCCCTCACATGGCATGGACATGAGGTTAGTATATCATGTTTGTTTCTGTAATTCTGCTTTGGGCTTGATGAAGAAAAACACCAAAGCTAACATAATAAGTGATAAAGAGGCGACTGTGATAAACAGTGTCTTATGAGAGATACTCATGAGCCAACCAAATAGTGGAGGGCCGAAGGCGACTCCAATAAATCGTAAGCTATTATAGAGGGAAGTAATCATCCCACGTTGCTCACGCTCTACCGATCCGGTAATGAGTGTGTTTAGGCATGGGAGCAGGAGTCCTGTCCCTATCCCGCTGAGCGACAATAAGCTAATAAAGACATACAGGTTTCCGTTTAGGAATGTAGCCAAGGCAAGGGATACAACCATGGTTATAAGTCCGATATTCATGAGCCAGCGCATGAGCTTGCCATTTTGTTTGATTTTTGCACCTGTCGTATAAGAGGTGATGACGAGGCAGAGTAATGGGATTGCAAGGATAAGACCTTTGCGTACGCCTTCAATGTTGTAGGGTTTTTCTTCCAAAATCTGTGAGAGGTAGAACAGCACGCCGAATAATATGAATAAGGTTATCGAACCAGCAATAAAGGCGGGAATTAGCCAATGACCTTTACTTCTTAGAATGGTTCTGATTTGCTTCAAATAGAGCTTAAGTGTTTCAGCTTCTTTCTCTTTGGCGGGCTCTTTGATCATGAAAATAACAGCTAGCAGAGCGAGTAAGCAAAAAAGTGGAAAAGCAAAAAAAGGTGCAAACCAAATAATTAGCGCTAAAAGAGAACCAAGAATAGGACTCACAACTTTGCCGATTCCGTTGGAAGCTTCGATGAGTCCGAGGGCTTTGCTGGCCTTGGGTCCCTTGTAAATATCGGCAACAAGTGCCATGGCAATAGAGGCTGTACCCGCTGCTCCAAGGCCTTGTATGGTTCTGGAAGCTATAAGGATAGGATAAGAGTTCCAGACGGCGCCAAGCCCTGCTAGGACCCCGGCAGCACCGTACACAATAAGCGAGGGAATGATAACAGCCTTCCGTGTGAAGCGATCAGATAAATAACCGGATATCGGAATGATAAGTCCTGCTGTCAGTGAAAATAAAGTGATAATGAGTGAACTTTGGAAGCGTGAGATGTTCATTTTCTCTTGCAAATCTGGCAGAATCGGAACAAGCATGGAATTGCCAAGGACAAGCACCAAAGGGATGGAGGCAAGTGCGAGGTACTGCCAAACGCTTCCTTTCTCGTTTGTGTTCGTTTTTTTATTATTGGATGCGCCTTCTTCTTCATGCTCGTAAATTCTCATTTTATTGAGCGGATTCTTACCTCTTGTTTTCACGGCAGCTGGTTTCATTTCACCGGTTCCTTTCATCGCAAAGAGTAGGTTTACTTTTCCCTAATAGGGTGAAAGCATACTTCAGGATTGTGATGTTGGAATTTTCGCTAATTTGGAGATAATATAGAGGGAGTGGAGGTTGATGCTGTGAAGAAGAATCTCATCGTGATCGCTTTCGTCGTTCTATTGGCGGGCTTTGCGATTTATCAAAATGTACGCAATGAAGATAAACAAACCCTGATGCCAAGTGAGCAAGCGGCAAAGGTGAATTTCTTAGCCCCTTCATTTACCTTGCAAGGGTTGGATGGGAAGGACTATTCGGTAGGCGGGCCTCGTGAAAAGCCAATGTTTGTCAACTTCTGGGCATCCTGGTGTGGTCCTTGTGAGGAAGAAGCGCCTGATCTTGTGAATTTGTATAAGAAATATGAGGGGAAATTCGATCTTTATGCGGTGAATGTGACGCCCGGGGATAAAATGGACAATATTAAAAAATTCGTGGACACCTATCAGTACCCGTTTCCTGTTCTGCTTGATAAACAAGGGGTGAATGCCGATACCTATAACGTTATCGCTATTCCTACAAGCTTTCTTATTGATAAAAATGGTGTCATTAGGGAAATCATCCATGTGCTTTCACCGAAGGAGCTCGACAAGAAGATGGCGAGTCTTCTGAAGGAAGAATGACAAAAAAAGCTGCAAGAGAGCACTTCCCGCTCTTGCAGCTTTTTCGTATAAAGATCAATGGTTGACTAGACCTAATCGTTCTTGTTGCTCTTTGTTAGCTGGCTCCACGCGTTTTCTGCTGATGAGGGCATAACGTAAGCTGTCAACAAGTGCATACCAACTAGCTTCTATAATGTTGCTGGAAACACCGAGTGTGTTCCATGTCGTGTTAAAGTCAGTGGATTCCATAAGCACGCGAACCTTGCCAGCCGTTGCATCTTTCTCATCCAATACACGAACTTTATAATCCGAAAGATGAACGTTCTTGATGTCCGGATAGTATTGGATGAGTGCTTTCCGCAAGGCGTTATCAAGTGCATTAACAGGACCATTACCTTCAGCCGCGGTATAGATGGTTTCGCCATGTACTTTCACTTTGACGATAGCTTCTGAGACAACAGAATGATTGGCTGTCTTCTCAACGAGCATCTTAAATGATTCTAAGGTGAAAATCTCTTCAAGACCTTCAAAGGCTTCACGCAACAGAAGCTCAAGTGTAGCGTCTGCACCTTCGAATTGATAGCCTTGATGTTCCATATCTTTAATTTTCTCGATGATCTCTTTGGTTTTTTGGTGTTCTTTGTTGAAATCTAATTTAAGCTCCTGGGCCTTGACCAATACGTTGCTTTGACCAGCAAGCTCGGAAACAAGCACGCGTTGTTTGTTTCCTACATACTCAGGTTTCGTATGCTCATACGTGCTGGCATCCTTGAGAATGGCGGAAACGTGAATGCCACCTTTATGTGCGAATGCTGCGTTACCAACATAAGGCTGGTTAACCGGCATGTGCATGTTGGCGATTTCACTGATATATCTCGATACGGATGTAAGTGACTTCAATTGATCCGAAGAGATGACATCATAACCTAGTTTCAATTGTAAGTTAGGGATAATCGAGCTTAGGTTGGCGTTTCCGCAACGTTCCCCGTAGCCATTAATAGTCCCTTGAACTTGTCTAGCGCCAGCTTGTACGGCAGCTAACGAGTTTGCGACGCCTAATTCACAATCATTGTGAGCGTGTATGCCTACTGGTGTGGAGACATGTTGCGTAACTGTCGACACGATAGCTGTAATTTCGTTAGGTAAGGATCCACCATTCGTATCACAAAGCGTAATCCAATCCGCTCCAGCGTCCTGTGCCTTCTTAATTGTTTGCAGCGCATATTCTGGGTTGTTCTTGTAACCATCGAAGAAATGCTCGGCATCATAAATGACTTCCAACCCACTGCTTTTCAAAAAGAGAACGGAGTCATAAATCATGTTCAAATTCTCTTCAAGCGTTGTTTGAATAGCTGTCGTTACATGAAAGTCCCATGACTTACCGAAAATCGTGGCGACTTGCGCGCCGGATTCCACGAGTCTATTCAAGTTAATGTCATCTGCAGCAAGAGAATCTTTCCGTCTTGTGCTACCAAAAGCAGTAATTTTGGCATTTGTAAAAGTCATCGTACGTGCCCGCTCAAAGAATTCAATATCTTTGCTGTTGCTGCCCGGCCATCCGCCTTCAATATAATGAACCCCGAGCTCATCGAGCTTACGGGCAATTTTGATTTTATCCTCAACGGATAGGGAGATACCTTCTCCTTGGGTTCCGTCTCGTAGAGTGGTATCGAAGATTTTGACTGATGTTGGCATGGGTTCCTCCTTCAAAAGCTAGCAAAGTGACTTCGGTGAAATTGATGTGAGTAGTTTCGCTTGCTTTAAAGCGCTAATGTATAATTTACTATTATAACATAAATGTACAGCTAAAGACATCATAACGTAAAATCGCGTCAGCTTGAATGATTATTTTTTTGACATCTCAGGTTGGTTGTGTTTCACTCGAGTAGACGGCTCTGAAATCTGATTCAATCATACTGGGAGGTAGTGAATATGGTGTCCGTTGAGCATCATTATCCCAAGCAAGGCAGAGTCATTTTACATATTGATATGAATGCATTCTATTGTTCGGTTCATGAAGCTGTAGAGCCTGACTTATATAAGGGAAAACCTCTTGCTGTTGCTGGGAGTGTAGAGTTGCGTAAGGGGATCGTCGTTACTTCATCTTATGCAGCGCGCAAGCTAGGGATCAAGACGGGCATGCAAGTTAGGCAAGCGTTGAAGATATGTCCTGATCTCATTTTAATCAAACCTGACTTTGATCTCTATCGAAATTTCTCGAGGCGGTTTATGCAGATAGTCTATGGATATTCACCGATGGTAGAATCTATGTCTATTGATGAATGTTTTGTAGACATCACTGGTTCCAAACAATTTGGTACACCACTAGACATCGCAAATAGTATTCAAGGAAGAATTCTGCAAGAGTTGAAATTACCATGTTCGATTGGTGTCGCGCCGAATAAGCTGCTAGCCAAAATGGGATCTGATATGAAGAAGCCTAATGGGATTACGGTATTGCGGCTTCGTGATGTGCCGACCGTTTTCTGGGATAAGCCGTGCCAGTATTTATATGGAATTGGGAAAAAAACTGCGGAGAAGCTTACGAGGCTTGGCATCCTAACGTTAGGGCAATTGGCTATAGCGGATGATGCGCTGTTAAGCAAGCACTTTGGCGTCATGGGTGCGCACTTGAAGCGCTCGGCCAACGGGATTGATCCTTCGGTTGTCAATCCGGAGCAAGAGCAGAGCAAGTCCATTGGACACACGACGACTTTGCCGCGGGATTATACGGATCGTACCGAAATTCATCGTGTTCTGCTTAATTTAGCCGATCAAGTAGCGAGGAGGCTTCGTAAGCAGGAGCTCATGACTTCGACAATTCAGATTACGATCCGAGATCCTGATATGAGGACGATTACGAGATCACTTACCTTACCAACTCCGACGGAACATATGGATGATATTTATCGAACCTCCTGTCAATTGTATGATCATCAATGGGAGGACGGCAATCCTGTAAGGCTCCTCGGAATCACCTTGCAGAATCTGATTGCCAAGGAAGAATCCTACGTGCAACTTGATTTATTTGATTATGAGAAGCAGCCTCGCAGGGAGAATCTGAATCGCGTGATGGATGGTCTGCGTGATAAATTTGGGGAAGGTGTGATTCTCACAGCAGGGATGATGAGTGATGACCCATCTGCTTTGATTCGAAATCACAAGGTTAGAGGGACGTCCTTGCAAATGGATCATTTGCGAAATAATCCTCTTCATAAAGACATAGGAGAGTGAGGGAATGGCTCATTGTTTGGGCTTCGCGGGATTTTCCAATAGTGGAAAAACAACATTAGTAGCTAAGCTAATCGTTGAAATGAAACAACGCGGCCATCGGATTGCGGTAATGAAACACGATGCCCATGGACATTATAAAGAAGCACAAGGAGCTGACTCCACCGTTTTTGTTGAGACAGGTGCCGATGCTGTGGTTACACTTTCTCCAAATGGGGTACACATTTATGAGAAGAACGAATCACCGAGTTTGGAAGAGCAGTTAGTAGCGTACGCCCATCTTGATTATATTTTTATTGAAGGGTTCAAGAGGGAAAAGCATCCAAAGATTGGGGTTTATCGTACAATAGAACAAAAAGAATTGCTAAAAGGATTGGCGCCAAGCCTGATTGCAGTTGCGACAGACCTAACAATTCTAGAAGGTGATTTCACGCTTCCACACTTCAATTTGAATGATATCCGTGGAATTGCAGACTTTATTGAGCAGTTTTTCATGAATTGTCAATTTTAAGGTTTGAACTTTGTCCGTATTTATATTATATTTTACAATGAGGATAATTAGAGGAGGAGTAGAAAACATGGCTAAGTATACATTTGTTGATAAAGATACGTGCATCGCTTGCGGCGCTTGCGGAGCTACAGCTCCAGATATCTATGATTACGATGATGAAGGTTTGGCAGAAGTGATTTTTGAAGGTGATGGAAACAAAGGGGTTACTGAGATTCCTGATGATCTATATGATGATCTACAAGATGCTCAAGATGGCTGCCCAACTGACTCCATTAAAGTTGCGGATTCACCTTTTAGCTAATCATAATTACAAAATCATTTTTGTGGAAATACCACGGAATGTCGAAAGAGCTCGTTTCCTGAGAAGGAACGGGCTCTTTTTTTGTTGAATAAATGTGAAATTTGTAACAATTTATTGCCAATTCACAGCTAGCATCTTACAATGAAACTAGTAAACTCGGGGAGGATTATATGGGTAAGAAGAAATGGATTAAGACTTTAGTAGTAGGACTCTTATTAATGGTGTTTTCGACATATTTCTACACAGTGAACTCCAGTGGTTTATTTTATTTTGTCGAGGGTCCTCTCCAAGATATTTTGCGTGGTGCTAAGTCGGTGGATGAGCGTCAGCCGGATGATCGAATTAAGATTGTTAAAATTGATGAAAAATCCCTTTCTGCCATCGGGAAGTTTCCGTGGGATCGAAGTACATATGCGCAAGTCATAGAGAAATTAGAACAATCAGGTGCAGCTGCTATTGGGATCGACGTTGTACTTGCTGAGCCATCGAAGAATCCAGCAGACGATAAAGCATTAGCTGACGTGCTAGCGAAGTATTCCAATATTATTTTGCCAGTTCAAATTAATTATCCCTCCAAACAACAGTCAGCAGGCGAACTAGTTCCTGAGCGAATTGATTATCCCTCCTCAACCCTAACTACCAAAAGAGATCAAATGGCCCATATCAATGTATTTGTTGATAAGGATGGCAAAGCTCGTAAACTTCCTGTCGGTTTGCCTGATGAGAAAGGTGCTTACATACCAGCATTCAGTGTCGCTCTTGCGAATTTAGTTTTGGATGAAAATGAAAAGGTAAAGCGTGATTCAGCTACCGGAGAATGGAAACGTGGAAATGAAGTCGTACCAACGAACGATAGAAATCAAGTAACAACAGAGTTCTTCACACAACCAAGACAAAAGGTTGATGCGACGACAGGTTATGAGTTGCTATCCTTTGTGGATGTACTTAATAGTGCAAAAGCACTGCCGCTGAAGGGCAGTATTGTGCTTGTGGGCCCTTTTGTTACGGCCATGCAGGATGAATACCCAACACCGATCTCCTCGGTCAAGATGTTCGGGATTGAAATTCATGCCAATATGATTCAAACCCTATTAGAAAGTGTGTTCTTTAAAGATGCTTCGAAATCGGCTGGTATCGCGATTATTCTACTTATATCATTGTTGGCTATATTTCTATTTGAAAAGTTCAACGGGAAGACCGCACTATTTATTTTCCTAGGCATCTTCGTGGTATATGGTCTTGTATGGTTAGGATTCTATAGTATTGGTTCTATGTTCTTACCATTGGTTTATCCTCAATTTGCACTAGTGACGATCTATGTTTGGTCATTAGTTAGCCATTATTTAGAAGAACGAAAAGAACGGAATCGGGTTACTGGTATTTTCGGTCGATTCGTTTCAAAAACCGTTGTGGATGAGCTTCTGCAGTCAGGTGAAGATGTGAAGCTTGGCGGAAGCCGTAAGGATATTTCATTGATATTCGTGGATATTCGCGGATTTACACCGATGTCGGAACGACTAGAGCCTGAGCAGGTTATTCAAGTGTTAAATGAATATTTAGATGTCTGTACGAAAGCAATCTTTAAGTTCAATGGTACGTTAGATAAATTCATTGGTGATGGCGTTATGGCGATGTTTGGTGCACCGATTGAATATGAGAATCATCCTGAAATGGCCGTACGTGCTGCGATTGAGATGAAGTCACAAGCCGATATTCTCGAGCAGAAATTGATTAAAAATTATGGTATCGGTGTGAAATTCGGATTAGGTATTAATAGTGGTCCTGCGGTTGTTGGTAACATCGGATCTGAAGATCTGAGGTTGGACTATACGGCCATTGGAGACACAGTTAACTTATCAGCACGACTAGAATCTAATGCGAAGCCCGGGCAGATTTTAATTAGTGAACAGACGTATGAGCGCGTCAAAGGTCTTTTTGAGATCGAATCCATTGGTGAAATTAAAGTAAAAGGGAAAGAAAAACCGGTTGCTGTTTATGAAGTTATCGGGCATTTGAAATAGAATTGCTGGGAGGCATGCGGAGTGGGAATGACCAAGAAATCATTTGTATCAGTGTTATTAAGTTTTAGCTTAGTGTTTAGTTTAGTTTCTGTGCTGCTGGTGAAACCAGTGGATGCGAAAACGGTCCGGGTTGCCATTATTTCAGCATTGTCTGGAGACGTCACGATTAAAAAAGGCGGCGGCTCCAAAACGTATGATGCGTATGAGAGCATGAGCTTAAACCAAGGCGATACCGTTTATACAGGGGATAGCTCCTCAGTAACACTTAACTTAGCAAGTGGAGACGCTGATGTTACATTAGGTGACAATGCGGAACTCAATGTATCAGACCTCAACTCTGCGAATGGAAATAAGAAGTCCAAACTGAAAGTTTGGGCGGGTTCCATGTGGGTGAAAGTTAAATCATTGGCCGGCGCAGATGATGAATTTGAAGTTGAAACACCAACGGCGGTAATGGGGGTACGCGGAACGCAATTCTACGTTTCCGTTGATCCTGTTTCTGGTAAAACCAAAATGGCTGTTGGATCAGGAAGAGTATCCGCTTCGACGGTAACGTCCAATTCGGATGAGACACAAACTACAACGATTACATACGTGAACCCAACTCAAGAAATTTCCTTGGATTCAAGAGAGGAAACGAATGATCTAGATTTAAAAGTGGAATTCTTCGATTTAGAGGATTTTATTAAAAATGCTTCACCAGAAATTATTAAAGAATTAATCCTCAACAAAGCAGAAATAGATAAAGAAAACGATGAGTTTATTGCGAAAAAGCAAAAGGAAATTGCAGATGGAACGTTTACGAGTGATAAAAATACTTTGAGTATTAAAAATCAGTCTGATCTCGATAAAGTGAAACAAAACTTAGAGAATCTAATCGGTAACGTAGCTAAACAAGCTATTGCTGACAAGAAGCTAGATCAAAAAACAGTAGACGCGATAATTGCTGAGGTTAATAAAAAAATCGATTCAACGGACAAAAAGTTGGATTTATCTAAAGTTAAGCCGTTGGATAAAACGGCAGGTGTGGATCCGGAACTAGAGAAAAAGAAGCAAGAAGAGTTGAAGAAACTTGAAGAAGCAAAGTTGAAAAGTAAGCTAGAAAAGGAAAAGGCGGAAGCTGCTGCTAAGCAAAAGCTTGCTGATGCTTTGAAGAAGCTAGAGGACGAAAAGAAAAAGATTGCTGAAGAAAAGTTAGCTGCTGAAGCGAAGGCGAAAGCTGAGGCGGAAGCGAAATTGAAGGCTACTTTAACTGAGCAAGAGAAAAAGGCGTTCGAAACCGCAAAAGAGGAAATGGCTAACGGAAAAAAACCTGAGGAAGAACCTGCAAAGCCGTCGGTACCATCGGAACCATCTGGGCCATCAAATCCATCAAATCCTGACCCGCAGCCAACACCAGCGGCAATTACCTTGAGCACAGTGGCCTTTAATCCTGAAGGACAACCCGCTACGGATGTGCCGAATGTAGGTGCAGCTACGGTTCCTTCGAATTTTTATTATTTGAACATCGACTTTACTGCAATTAAAGATATTTATGCTGTAGAGGTTCATTTGCTTTACGGTACACATACTTCGAGTCTACCTGGCACTCTTATGAACAAAGATATTTTCTTCAAAGCAAATGATACGACGAGTGCGGACTATATCAGAGAATATACATCGGAATCAGGGAAAGAGCTGGTATATGCTGTAACCAAATTCGGGGACGGTTCTAGTGTGTCTGCAATTCAGAAAACATCACTGGTAAGTATTCCGATGACAAGTCTTTATGCTGATCAAATCCGTGTTGGCAAAATTGTGATCGTTAAGAAAACTGGTCAAACCATTGAGAAATTAAATCTAGATAACCTGACGATTGCACCGGTGAACATCGAAGGAACTATCATTCCGCAATAGTAAAGTTCGCTAGATAAAAAAGGAGATCCCCATGAAACCATTACAACAGATATTTGTTTCAAGTATAATCGTTGCTACTTTGCTTGGCGGCTCATCGGCTTGGGCGTTTAATACTGATGCGTTGAAATCTAGCGAAGGTCAGATTCTATCGGATATATCGACCCTTGCAGGAATCGGCGATTTTGAAAATCGTGATGGGGATGCGATGCAGGCGGCATTTCGTTCCCCAAGCAGCGTACTTCAGCTCGCAGATGGCAGCTTACTTATCGCGGATACACGCAATCATGTAATTCGTAAAGTGAAGGATGGTCAAGTTTCCACTTTCGCTGGTCCTGAGATTGCTGTTCTGAAAAATGCGCAAGGCTTTCCGACTGGAGGTCTTCTTGACGGTAAAGCTTCAGAAGCTTTCTTTAATGAGCCGACAGGACTAGCGCTTGATGCTAAAGGTAATGTCTTTGTGGCAGATGCCGGCAATCATGCCATTCGTAAAATAGACGTTAATGGGATTGTCACCACAGTTGCAGGGAATGGCGTGCCAGGAAATAAAGACGGTAAGGGTTCGGAAGCTACTTTCAATCACCCGAGTGATATTGCAATTAGTGCTGACGGTACCTTATATGTGGCGGACTCACTTAATCATGTCATTCGTAAAATCGCAGCAGATGGTCGCGTTACGACGCTCTCTGCGCCTGTCTCGCGTGTTATTCAGGTTCGTCCAGGTGAAGCATCCTTCGCGGGAGAATATCACGACGGAAGCCTTTCTACGGCGACTTTTAATGAGCCTTCTGGACTTGCGTTGGATGGCAAAGGAAATCTTTATGTTAGTGATACAGGGAACCAGCGGATCCGTTATGTTGATTTTGCATCAGGAAATGTCTCGACAGTCGCTGGATCTACGCCAACAGTGGGTGCTTCGACGATCTATGGGAAGAATGAGTTATATGCAGCTGGTGATTATGCAGATGGTGAAGCTTTGAAAGCGAAGTTTGACTTCCCGAAGGGTCTGTCTGTGACCTCGGAGGGTGGGCTTCTCATCTCGGATAGCTTGAATCATTCGGTTCGATATCTGTTAAATGGACAAGTTACTACGGTAACTGGTACGCCTCAAACGGGGGAAGCGGACGGCGTTGAGCAATCTGCAGCTTTCTATAATCCTTCCGATGTACTGGTAACAACACAAGGTAATGTGGTTGTGGCGGACGCATCCAATAACAAAATCCGTAAAATTACACCTTATCAGTTACCAGAGATTGTTTCAAATGATGGACAAGTGAAGGTAGTTAGTGGTAACAAGCTCATTTCCTTTGATGCTCAACCTGAAATTCAAGATGGGCGCACCATGGTGCCAGTTCGTGCGATTAGTGAAACGTTTGGGTATAAGGTGACTTATGCTGAACGGGCTGGTAAATCAATTGTACAGCTCTCCAAAGGTGATTTGACGGTTGAGTTAACCATTGGCGAAACGGGGATCACTCGTAAGCAAACGGGTCTGCCAGATTTGAAAATAGATACAGATGTTGCTCCTTATGTGAAGCAAGATCGTACTTATGTGCCAATTCGCTTCTTCGCTGAACAGATTGGATTGGATGTGCAGTGGCAAGCAGCGGTCCAAACGGCCATTTTAAGAGTGAAAACATTTGCGAAATAGACTTGTAGTCAGAAAAGGTTTGGAAAGGGAGATTCCCTGACCAAGCCTTTTTCTCATTTGGACTTCAGCTTTGTGCCTCGATTGCCGATAAAAACGGAGAATAGTGGAAAGTGGACTGGAGGTATGAGAGCTTGAAGTCGAATAATCGAAACGATCAATTGACGAAATTCTTCCAACATAATCCGATCGAAGATACGCAATATCTCAAGAAATATGTCAAAGAGCATCCGGATCATAAAATGGCATGGTATTTACTAGGCAGAGAGTATACAGCTCAAGGGAAATCTGGTAAAGCGGCATACTGCTTTGCGCAGGCTGGAGAAATATATGAAGCTTTCGAGCAGCAAAAAATAGTGTTGGAAGAGCCGTTACCTCCCAACTTGACGGCATCGAAGCTAATCAAAGAAGGTGCAGCAGCTGGAGATCGTCAAGTCCAATTACGTGGTAGGCGGAAATGGCTGCCATATCTTGTCATGTTCGTTTTACTTGCGCTGCCGGCTGGGATGGATCTAGCTAAATCGGATGGGATGGAGCATGTGGCCGATGTAACAGAGCAAACTCAGGCGGGTAGCGCGGTTGCAACACTATCAGACATTCAGGTGGATAATCCGGGATTAAAGTTATATTTCTCTGATGGGGATTGGGGGAAGAAGCTCCAACAGATTTTACAACCCCCTGTTAGAGGAGCGGGAGAATCTGTGATTATGGATGCGCCCCCTAGTAATGATGGACATTGGAAAGAGTGGTATCGATCCGTTAGTCCCTTGCTTAGCGTGGAACATACAGCAACGGGTGGAAATCAAGCGGTGTTAAAGTATTATCAGGCACAAATTTGCTCTTGCCAGGTAGTAGACAGCTCAAAGCTAGTGCCCGTCATTCAAGCTTGGATGCATGATCGTGAAGAAGCAATTATTTTGCAAAGCGCGATTCAGGCCTATCAAAAAAAGACGGGTGGTTTACCGGATAAGCCGCAACAGTTAACGAGGCCGTATCCAGATAATATTTTGCCAGGACTTACACCGCAAATGAAGGAGTCTTTTCCTGTTGCCCTACAAAAGGTCGCTGAACTTACGAGTGGGAAAGCAGCTCAGGCACCTAATCTAACAGCGGGGACTGCTACTGGAGGGCAATCTCCGCAATCGAATGAAGAGAAGGTATTGGCGGCAAGCAGTTCGCAACCTGTGGCCTCGCCAGAGCCGTTTACAGAGCCATTAAAGATTATCATCGATACCGAACAGCATCAGCTGGCAGTTGTGAGTGGAGATTTCATCCTGAGGCGTTATCCCGTAGGTCTTGGTGGAGTGAAGACGCCACAAGGTGAGTTTATAATTAGTGAAAAAGTAAGAAACCCGAATGGGCGATCGAATGGCGAGTTCGGGAGCCGCGGGATGACGTTGTCTAATACGCTTTATGCCATACATGGGACGAATAAACCAACGAGCATAGGCAAGGATGAGTCTCATGGGTGTATTCGTATGCTGCAGCAGGATGTGGAAGAACTGTATAACATGGTTCCTGGGCAAACAAAAGTGACGATTGGGAAGGGGGTGTTACCTCTTTCTGAGTCTGGTGAAGGAATAGGCGCTGGTGGTGGAATACCTCAGCAAGCGCTCAGTTTGCCTTTGGAGACGAAGGATAATAATCCAGGTAAGGTATATAAATGGTTGGATTGAAAAAAAAGGAGGTGCAAGTTTGAAACTTGCCTCTCCTTTTTGGGTTAACACGCAATAAATTTTAGTATGTAGTTGCTGCAAGTTTTCTTCTTGACAATCATTCGGAAAGCGATTACAATTCGAATTGTGAAGTTTTCAATCACTTTAATGAAATCATTTGTTCAAAATGAGCAGTAAAGTCATTAGCACTATAACAACTAAGAAAATCGATCCTGTCCAGTAAATCGCTTTCAAATTAACTTCGTTTTTCTGTCTGCGCGAAGCGGTTACTGGTTTGCGTTTGGCCATAAGAATCACCTTTTCCATTAGGATTAAACGAGATGATTCTATCATATCATAAGAATGCGCTTTCAATGAACAATTAAAAATGAATGAATTCTTTAAAAAATGTATATTGACGTTCATGTCATTTTATTGTAAGATTTAGTCACACGGAACGCTTGAAACAATAGAATATGTCAGTTTTAATAACATGTTACCGCAAGGGCATTAGTTATTAGAAGAAATGCAAGTCTTCTTCTATAACTATGCCCTTTTTATTTTGCCAATTATGAATCATGAAAGGGGTTGATCGTGCAAACTAAGACGAAATTCTAACTATCGGGTACACGCTTCACCAATAAATTATTAGATGAATTAAAAAAGGGAGAAGATGATCACATGAACATGAAAAAATGGTCAACAATTGGTTTGGCAACGTCAATGGCACTCGTAGCTGCAGGTTGCGGTAAATCCACACCAGCAGAAACAACAAAACCAGCAGCATCTGTGGCTCCAACAACGGCAGCTTCCGCAGCTCCTACTGCAGCAGCTTCAACTAAACTTACTGGTGATTTTGAAATCCAATACTTTGTTGGCGGATACGGCGACAAATGGTGGAAAAAAGTTATTGCTGATTTCCAAGCGAAAAACCCTGACTTGAAAATTAAAGAAAGTGCGGGACCAAAAATCAACGAGCAAATGAAACCCCGTTGGATCGCTGGTAACCCACCTGATTTCGTATACATCGATGGACCTGAGTTGTTCGACCGCCAAATGGTTACAGACGGACAACTGGAAGATTTGACGGACTGGATCAAAGATGCTAAAAACGTGGATGGCGAGAAAATCATCGATTTGCTTGCACAAAAGCCACAACAATTTGACGGTAAAACGTACAACATTCCTTTTGTAATGAGCTCATGGGGTATTTTCTATGATAAAGCTCTTTTCAAAGACAAAGGTTGGGCTGAGCCGAAAGATTTCGAAGAGTTCTTGGCTGTAAGTGAGAAAATAAAAGGTGCGGGCATCAATCCATTCATTCACACGGGTAAATATCCGTACTACATCAACGGTGGCGTATTGCTTCCAGCAATCGTATCTGCGAACAACAATGACTACAAATTACTGCAAGATATGTCCACAAACAATCTTGAGGCTTGGAAAAACCCTGCAATCATTAAAGGTCTAAACAAAATCGTTCAAATGCGTGATAAAGGCTACATCGACAAAGCATCAGTACAAATCAACCACACGGATTCCCAATCCTTGTTCCTACAACACAAAGACGCGTTCATTCCGAACGGTCTATGGTTACCAAACGAAATGGCGAAAGACGTTCCAGGCGGCTTTGACTTCGGATTCATTCCATCCATCACACAAGATAAAGGTGGAAAAGTTGTAGCTAACACGTCTACTGCTACTTTCGGTATCGCGAAAAAAGCGAAAAACAAAGATGCTGCAAAAGCATTTATGCAATTCGTATTCTCCAAAACACAAGCTTCCCAATGGGCTGAGCTAAGTGGTGCTCCTTCCAACGTTAAAGGTGACATTTCTTCTTCCAAAGCTCCTAACTTCGTTAAGGATGCTGCGAAATTCTTGTCATCCCCTGATACTGTAGTAGTACCAACTGTTTCCTTTGCTGCTGACGTAGACAAAGCTATGCAAGATGCAACTGTTGCTTTGACAATCGGAACAATTACGCCTGAACAATGGGTAACTCGTGTATCTGACGTTGTAGCAAAACAAAAGAAATAGGAACTGAATGAAGCAGTGCGGAGAACTTTCAAAGGCATAGCTGCCTAAGGCGTTCTCCGCCATTTTAATGATAGGACGGTGACGATAGAATGAAGACCAACGCGAAAAAGCTGAAACGGAATTTATTCATCGCTTCATTCATCATTCCGACTTTTCTATTCTTCTGCGTATTTACGATATATCCCGTTATACAGGCTTTACAGAAGTCTTTCTATGATTGGTCAGGAATGTCTGAAAATAGTGAGTTTATTGGTTTTGATAACTTCGTTGAGCTTTTCAAAGATCCGATTGTACTTAGAGCCATTGGAAATGATTATTTCCTAGTCGTTGGTAAAGTGATTGGGATTATGATTCTGGCGACTTTCTTCGCCGTTGCGTTAACAAGATTTAACCTGAAGGGTTCCGGTTTCTTCCGAGCCATCTTCTTTATCCCGAATGTCATTTCAGTCGTTGTCATCGGCGTACTTTGGAATTTCATTTACAATCCGCAAATCGGTTTCTTGAATGCTTTCTTGTCTCTCTTTACGGAGAAAAAAGTTGATATTACTTGGCTAGGATTTCCTCAGCACACGATCTGGATGCTTCTACCCCCTACAATTTGGGCAGGTATCGGCTTCTACATGATCCTAATGATTGCTGCAATCGTGAATATTCCTGCTTCCTATTATGAGGCAGCTAATATAGACGGAGCTGGTCAAGGGGCGCAATTCCGCCATATCACCATGCCGCTCATCTGGGAGCAGATTAAGGTTTCCATCGTTAACATCGTTATTACTACACTCAACGGATCTTTCGTTATTGTTCAGCTCATGACCAATGGCGGGCAGCCCGATAATACGACGCAAGTTATGGGTTCTTATCTGTATCGGATGGCTTTTCAACAGTATCATTTCGGTTATGGAGCAGCCATTGGAGTCATGATTCTGATCGTGTCACTTATCACAACACTGATCTTGCAACGTATCATGCGCCAAGAAACCATCGAAATGCACTAAAGTCATCATAGACAAAGATACTGAGGGAGGGAACCATCGTATGGCTATCAAAAATCCATTAGCGAAAATGTTAGTTTGGATCATTCTGATCATATGGAGTGTAGCCGTGCTCTATCCACTAGTGTGGACATTGCTCGATGCGCTCAAAAATAATGAACAATTTTTCTTAAATGCCCCATGGGCATTGCCTAAATTCCCATTACTCTGGTCCAACTTTTCGTATGTATGGAGTAAATATAACTTCAGTACATACTTCCTGAACTCCATTGTGGTAACGGTAGGAAGTACGTTACTGGGTATGATCCTTGCAGCGATGACGGCTTATATTTTGGCGAGATACGATTTTAAAGGGAACAAAGTTCTCCTAACGATCTATATCTCTTCGATGATGATTCCGTTCGCACTTGCTTTGATCCCCTTGTTCTTCTTGTTAAATGATTTGCACCTTATTAATACGTGGCTGGGACTTATCCTCGTCTACGCGGCACTCAACTTGCCATTCGGAATTTTCTTGCTTGTTGGGTTCTACAAATCTCTTCCAAAAGAGATTGAAGAAGCTGCGATTATTGATGGAACTTCTCACTATGGCACGTTCTTCAGGGTTATGTTACCATTGTCACAGCCAGGTCTGATTACGGTGATGATTACGAACATGTTGAATAACTGGAATGAATACTTCCTAGGTGTTGTTCTTACGAACGAGCCTACGAAGTACACGCTTCCAATTGGTTTGGCTGTTATGCAAGCTGAGATGCAATATCGTGTAGAATGGGGTCCATTATTTGCCGGATTGCTGATCACTACATTACCGACTTTGATCGTATATATGATATATCAACGCCAGATAGCAAGTGGGATTACGGCTGGAGCTGTAAAATAACGGTATATGGCAATGCATAGAAAAAACACCTTAACCTAGAGGAATTTATCCTTTCGGGGGGGTGTTCTTTCTACTATAATGGGGATAGGTAAAAGCAAACAAGGAACGGCCAAACTTGTGGGCTATAGGTGAATCTGATGAGTGTAATGTATGCATTTCAGAAGATGGGGAGATCGCTGATGATCCCTATTGCGGTGCTGCCGGCAGCATCCATTCTTCTTCGAATTGGTAAAATGTCTTTTAATAATCCTTTCCTTGTGCATGTGGCTCAAATTTTCGAGCTAGGTGGAAGCGCAATTTTTGATAATTTGCCTCTTATTTTCGCAATTGGAATTGCGATTGGATTAACGTCTGGGGAAGGCATTGCTGCTTTAGCGGCTGCGGTAGGGTATTTGGTCTTTGATAACGTCCTTAAGCATTTTCAAATGGTTTCAGGCAGTTCAGAGCCATTGGATACTGGCGTGCTCGGTGGGATGATGGTGGGAATGCTTTCTGCTACATTCTTCAATCGATTTAGTCATATTCGTTTGCCAAAGTCGCTTGGATTCTTCGGCGGAAAACGGTTTGTTCCACTCGTGACATCCCTAGTTATGGTTTTCCTGGGTGTAGTAGTTGGGCTCATCTGGCCTCCCGTACAGCGAGGGATAAGTGAAATAGGATTATGGATTGTAGATAACGGAAATATTGGGGTATTCATTTACGGCATCATGAATCGCTTACTCATTCCTACAGGTCTGCATCATGTCATTAATAATATCGCTTGGTTTCAAATAGGGGATTTCGTTACACCAGCAGGCAAAATGGTACATGGGGATATTTCACGCTTTTTCGCAGGGGATCCTACAGCCGGCATGTTTATGACTGGTTTTTATCCAGTTATTATGTTTGGCTTACCAGCAGCCGCGCTTGCTGTCGTGAGAAGCACTTCTTCATCTACAAGGAAATTTGTAGCTCCAGTCATGTTAACTGCTGCACTGACAAGTTTCCTAACAGGCATTACAGAACCAATTGAATTTGCGTTTATGTTCGTAGCCCCTGGTCTTTATGTGATTCATGCAGTTCTTACAGGTTTCTCAATGCTCATTATGAATATGCTTCAAGTGAAAATGGGTTTTGGTTTCTCTGCAGGCTTTATTGATTTCATGTTGAACTGGCACTTGGCGACGAATCCATATTGGATATTACTCATTGGAGCCGTGTACTTCATTTTATATTTTATAACCTTTCGAGCTTATCTCCATTTCTTTCCGATGAAAGTTACAAGTAAGGATGACGCCCAGCAATATGTTGAGGTAGAAGCCGTTGATGAGAAACCGTCTCTGCTAGATCGCCCAACACGTATTCTCAATCATATTGGCGGAGCTTCTAACATTATTTCCATTGATGCTTGTATTACACGACTGCGCCTTCTCGTTAAAGAAGAGGTGCTTGTAAAAGATAACGAGCTTAAGGAATTAGGTGCCATCGGTGTCATTCGGTTAGGAAAAGGCAACGTTCACGTTGTTTTTGGGACAGAATCAGAACAAATTCGAGAAAGCATTAAACCTTTGCTAGGTACAAAATGAGAAATAATCAGGACAAGCCTAAATATACCCCACAAAGTGACGTATGCCTTCGAAGTCTATTCCGGTTACTTTGCGGGGACCCCGAAACTATAAATTGGGAGGTGTCTTATGATTGAACGGACGATCATACATGTGCTATCCCATAACGTGGTGATGGCGCATTTAAGCTCAGGGAAGAATTCCATTGCATTTGGTAAGGGGATTGGATTTAAGAAAACACCAGGTATGATGATTGGTGAAGGTGAAATTACTCAAGAATTCCTTTTACATACATCAGAAGTACTGAAAAACTATGAACAAATTCTAAATGCCGTCGATGTGAAAATCATCGGGATCACCGAAGAGGTGATTGCTTACGCACAAAGCATGCTGGAAGGCGATTTCTCTGAAACGATCCATGCATCACTGGTAGATCATATTAACTTTGCGGTGGAGCGGCAGAAGCGTGGAATTTTCATTACAAATCCATTTGCCTATGAAATTGGATACATGTATCCTGAGGAATATAAGGTTGCTAAGAAAGCTGTTGAATTCTTGAATGAACATCTAGATGTGAAACTACCTGAGGATGAGGTTGCTTTCTTGACGATGCATTTCAACAGTGCGCGTAAGAAAGAGCAAGCATCTGATTCTCTTGCGGTTGTCAGAGTGGTCTCTCAAACGATCGAATCTGCAAAGGAACTTGGCTTTAATTTCGATGATTCGTTCTCCACACTTCGTTTTATCTCCCATTTAAAAGGTGTAATTGAACGGGTTAAATCAAAGAAAACGCTTCAAAACTCACTCCTTTCCAAAATTAAAGAAGAATACGGCGACACATACGTGAAGGCAAAGGTTTTATCCTTAATGTTAAGTGATTCACTTCAATTAGAAGTGCCTGACGATGAGACTGGATACTTAACGATGCATTTGGAGCGTTTGCTGCAACGTACAGAGGTTTAGGTGAAAATAAATATGCTAGAGCATTCCCTTGCAACCTTTGTGGAGCAGGGATTTTTTGTGTGAATACAAGGTTTAAGGTCTTAAGTGGATTGCATATTTCTACATTGTCAGCTAAACTGACTGTTAGAGTACTTAGAGAGAACGGAGTGCATAGGACATGCTGTATAAGAAATTAGCCAAACCTGTTTTGTTCCGAATGGATCCGGAAAAAGCGCATCATTTAACGATTGACGGTCTTAGTGTTGTTGGAAATTTACCAGGAGGCAAGCAGTTGCTTAAATCCATGTATGGGGTCCCGGAATCACCACAACTAACACAGGACCTATGGGGATTACACTTCGGTAACCCAGTCGGCCTTGCTGCAGGGCTAGATAAAAATGCAAAAGCGGTCAAAGGATTTTCACAATTGGGTTTTGGATTTATGGAAGTTGGTACGATTACACCTAAACCACAACCTGGAAATGAGCAGCCTCGTTTGTTCCGTCTTCCAGAAGACAGAGCACTGATTAACCGGATGGGTTTCAACAATGTAGGTACAGCTGAGATGGCACACAACTTAGAGAAAACAGGGAAGCGTGTAATTCCAGTTGCCGTAAACATAGGGAAAAATAAATCAACGCCAAACGAGCAGGCCGAGGAAGATTATCGTGCTTGTATTGGAGCGTTATATACATATGGAGATTTCTTTGTTGTTAACATAAGCTCACCAAATACACCTGATTTGCGTAATTTACAACATGGCGATGATTTGAAACGCTTGTTGTCTACGGTGCGGGATGAAATGCAAGTGCAGCATAAGAAGCATGGTGGCGCCGCGAAACCGGTGCTTGTCAAAATTGCGCCAGATCTAACGGATGATGAGCTTGTGCTAACTGTACAGATCATTAAGGAAAGCGGAGTATCTGGGATCATCGCAACGAATACCACGCTGAGCAGAGAAGGCTTACGACATGCTAATCGCGAGCAAGCGGGCGGGTTAAGTGGATTGCCATTAACGAAGCGCTCAACAGATGTTATTCGACGTGTGTATCAATTAACAGATGGTAAGCTGCCGATTATTGGGGCTGGCGGGATTTTCACTGCACAAGATGCATATGACAAAATCCGAGCTGGAGCAAGTCTTATTGAAGTATACACCGCATTAATTTATGAGGGACCAGGTCTACTTGGGCGTATAAATAAAGGGCTTCAAGAACTGTTAAAGAAAGATGGTTTCACACATATTTCCCAGGCAATAGGCGTAGATTCGCACTAACTTCATTCAGAATGGAGGATACATGGATGGATGGACGAGACTGGAAGAAATTCCTACTGCCCTATGAACAAGCGGTAGAGGAATTGAAAGTAAAGTTCAAAACATTACGTGGCGAACTCAAAAGTCGTGAAGAGTACGCACCGATCGAATTTGTAACGGGACGCGTTAAGAAAATTTCAAGTGTGCTGGAGAAAGCGAAGCGTTTGAGTGTGCCGATGGACCAGTTAGAATCAGGAATTGAAGATATCGCGGGCATTCGTATTATGTGCCAATTCGTAGAAGATACGGAAAGTCTGGCTGAGCTTATCCGCAGCAGACAAGATATGAGTGTTGTCTATGAGAAGGATTATATTACGAATAAAAAGCCAAGCGGATATCGCAGTTTTCATATTATTATTGAATATCCCGTGCAAACCGCACTTGGTATGAAGAAAATTTTGGCAGAGGTGCAAATCAGAACTCTAGCCATGAATTTCTGGGCGACGATTGAGCATTCTTTGAATTATAAATATAAAGAGCAATTGCCAGTTGAGGTTCGGGCTCGTTTAAGTAAAGCTGCAGAAGCTGCCTATCAGTTGGATCAAGAAATGTCGAGTATCCGCGGAGAAATTGTTGCCTCCCAAAGGATGTTTGAAGATAACTCTAATTTAATCAATCGCGTGCTGAATAATATTCAAGAGTTGTATTTCTACCATCGCGTACGAGAAGCTGCTCAGTTCCAATTGCGGTTTAATGAGATTTGGGAAACAGAAGAAGGACTTAGTGATCTATCTGCCGATATCGAAGCTGCCATCTCGCGAGCCAAAAAAGGAGATAATAGCTAACCCATGAGCGAATATGACCGATTGTATGTCGCTTTTCTGTACTATTTTAACGATCAGCGGGATTATTTCGAATGTCATGAAGTGATGGAGGAGCTTTGGTTGGAAGAAGGCCGAAATCCGCTATATCAAGGTCTGCTGCAAATTGCAGTAGGCCTTTATCATCATTTGAATGGAAATCCTAGCGGTTCTATTAAACTGTTTAGTGCGGGGTTAGACAAGTTGGCACCATACCCTGTTCATACGCTCGGGATTGATCTAGGTCTATTAGTGAAAGATAGTGAGGTTTATCTGGGGAAGCTGTTGAAATTAAAAGAGGAACCGTTTCTTCCCTACGATTTGGATATTAAGATTTTGGATCAAGAGCTTGAGGATCTTCTGGAAGATTTGAAATTGGATCCACCGGTAGGTAGTGAACATGATTGAAAAGAAAGGACTTCTCACCAATGGGTGAAGAAGTCCTTTTGTAGGTTCCGATATTTAATGGCATTAACCTTTATACTTCTGGAAAAAGGATTTGAATACTTCAGGAGTATTGCCGACTGTGGATCCAGCCTCAGGAACCCCGCCAACAATGCGATCTACTTCTACACCATTTTTGTAATAAACTAAGGTAGGTGTGGATTCAATCTTGTACTTGTTCCATCCATCTTTGAACTCTTCCAAATTGAATTGCTTAACATCAAGATTAAGCTCTTTCTGTATTGGCACTAGAACTGGTGTTGTCACTTTGCAATGAGGGCAAGTTGACGCATAATAGTACTGGAAGAATGTCTCTTTGTTCTTCAATCTTGCATCTAAATCTGCAGGTAAAATCAAGTTCTGGTAGTTCGGATCGTTCAACTGTTTCACAGTCTCTGGATTGAGCTTGGATGCGGCAACACCATAGGGATTACTAGCATTCGCTTTATCCGAAGATTTGGTAGATTGCTGATTAACGAAGTATAAACCACCGAATAAAATTACAACTATGCCTAAATAAATAAGCAACTTCTTCATGCATGCACCTCTTTAATATGTTTACTTTCTACTATCTTCTATAAAAAGTATAGCATATCCTGTAGGATTTCGTAAAAATATTGGCTGTTTCGTGACAACTCAGCTATAATACCGTTACACTGTACCATGGAAACACAAATTGTCGGATCATATGGGATTTTATATAGAAAGTGAAGATGACGAATGGCGAAGCAGCTACCACCCCTTTTTAGGGAGAAAATGATTGATTTACTGGGTAATGAGGAGTTTGAGCAGTTTTATGCTTCCTATGAGGAACCACGAGTATTCGGATTAAGGATAAATACGGGGAAGGTGGCACGTGCTGAATTTTTGGAGAAGAGTCCATTTCATTTGACGCCTATACCTTGGGTTTCGGATGGTTTTTATTATCAAGAAGGAGAACGTCCAGGTAAGCATCCTTATTACCATGCGGGACTCTACTATATCCAAGAGCCGAGTGCGATGGCACCCGTAGAACTGCTAGAGGTAAAACCAGGGGAGCGGGTTCTGGATTTGTGCGCAGCCCCAGGTGGGAAATCGACGCAAATCGCCGCGAAGCTGCAAGGTGAAGGCGTCCTAGTTGTTAACGATATTCATTCAGATCGGGTCAAAGCATTGGTTAAAAATTTAGAGCTGCTCGGCGTGCGGAATGCCGTTGTTTTGAATGAAAAACCGGAGCGGATGTTGACTGCATTCCAGGGGTATTTTGATAAAATTTTGATTGATGCACCTTGTTCAGGTGAAGGAATGTTCCGCAAGGAAGAAGAAATGATGGGACAATGGGAGCGTCATTCTGTTCAGGAATTTGCTGCGATGCAGAGGGAACTGTTAGCGCAAGCTGCGGTTATGTTGGCTCCTGGAGGCAGGATCGTGTACTCGACTTGCACGTTCTCACCGGAGGAAAATGAGGCGCAGATTGCGGAGTTTCTGGACAAACATCCTGCGTTTGAAGTCGTGCCTATTGAGGGATTCAGTCCTGGGCGGCCGGATTGGTTAAGAGAACCGTGGTGCGAGGCTGATGGATATAGTTCAAAGGCGAAGGATGCTGTGGCAGGGACGGCGAGGTTGTGGCCGCATAAGTTGCGGGGTGAGGGGCATTTTTTGGCGGTGTTGCGGTGTGTAGATGGGGGAAGTGCGGAGGCGAGTGGGAGTGCAAGTACGAGGGGAAGTGCGGGTGCTGGGGCAGGAGCAGGAGTAGGAGTAGGAGTAGGAGCAGATCCAAGTGCGGGGGCTGCCGACTTTGTGGCGGCAGCTGGGAAGCGTAGCGGCCGTCCCGCGCTACGAGGGAAAGGCCGTGCTGAGGCTCCGCCTAGCACGGGGGTGAGCTTGGAGCCGCTGGAGGCGTTCTCCGGTGAGCTGCTGCGCAGCGAGCCTTTCGCCCTGAGGCGGCTTGTCTGTTACGGCGAGCACGCGTATGCGTCGCCGCCGGGCTTGCCTGAGCTGCACGGACTGAAAGTCGTGCGGCCGGGCTGGTACATCGGCGCGCTGCACCGCGGCCGATTTGAACCGTCCCATGCGCTAGCCATGGGACTGCGTTTGCGCGAGGCCAAGCGAGCGCTGAGCTTGGCTTCGAGCGACGAGCGAGCCCTTCGGTACCTGAAGGGCGAGACGCTCGAAGTCGCGGAGAGCGAGATACTCCGCGATCCGAAAGAGACCAAGGCAGCCAAAGGCTACTGCCTGGTCTGCATTGACGATCATCCCGTCGGCTGGGGCAAATGGCTCGACGGGATGCTGAAAAACGAATATCCGCCCGGCTGGAGGTGGACCTAAACGGTCATGAAACAAACACAACGACTAGATAAAATACTCGCCCATGTGGGCGTTGGCACCCGTTCTGAACTTAAGCGCCTCACCAAAGAAGGCGCAATTTACGTCAACGGCGTGAAGGTCAAAGACAGTGGTATGCAAGTGAATCCCGAAAAGGACATCATTACCGTGAATGGAGAGGTTATCACTTACCGCGAGTTTGTTTATCTTATGATGAACAAACCTCAAGGGGTGGTCTCAGCAACTGAAGATAATCGGGATCGCACGGTCGTGGATCTTTTGGACGAAGAATATGCTCCGTTCGAGGTGTTCCCAGTAGGCCGATTGGACAAGGATACAGAGGGCTTTCTTTTGCTCACAAACGATGGCAAACTCGCCCATAACCTGCTCTCACCTCGGAAACACGTTCCGAAAACCTACTACGCCAAAGTTGAGTGGGAAGTTAATGATGGGGATCGTGAAGCTTTTAGCCAAGGTGTAACCTTAGATGATGGCTATGAGACGTTACCTGGTGATTTGAAGATTTTACAGACCGGAGATGAAGCCGCTGGAATCCCTTCTGAAATCGAGCTAACAATTATGGAAGGAAAGTTCCATCAGGTGAAACGAATGTTCCAAGCCGTTGGGAAGCAAGTGGTCTTTCTGAAAAGAATGTCAATGGGGCCGCTTGGATTAGATCCTGAGTTGGCTCTAGGTCAAGTCAGAGAATTAAGTGTAGAAGAGCTCTCTGCTTTACGAAATGCCAACGAGAATCAAAATTAACTATACAAAAATACTAAATTATGGTATTTTCTTGATAGTGAAATTTATTTGTGCGGAAGAACCGCCTAGTTATTGCTGATTTTAGCAATGCTAGGCGGTTTTACTGTTTTAGTGGAAATATGTCGAATATAGGTAGACATTTACAATTATGAAATGAGATACTACCAATAATTGGGTATAAACAAACAGGAGGAGTTAATTTGAAAAAATCATTTATTCTGCTTTCAACAGTATTTTTATTCACTGCTTGTCAATCCTCGACCTCAGCCGCAGATTCACCAATTCCAACTCCGAGCCTGGTCACTGCGATAAAATTAAAGGACGTTTCTGATCACTGGGCAATGTCTGAAATAGAAGTCGCTGTGAAAAAAGGTTATGTTGACGGATATGATGACTCCACATTTAAGCCTGAAAATAATGTTTCCCGTGCTGAGTTTATCAAAATGGTCATAACGGCGATAAAGGAACCTGTAAAAAGTGTATCATCAGGGTCGGATTGGTCTTCTCCTTATGTAAAAGCTGCTATAAACAAAGGTATTCTTAGAGAATCGGAGTTCTCGATAGATAAGTTAAATGAACCGATTTCCCGGTTGGAAATGTCGCGTATTTCATTGCGGGCTACTGATGTGACTTTACAGAACAAAGCGATTCAGATAGATAATGATTCAGTCATGTATAACTCTGCTAAAACGGGATTAATTCAAGGCTTGTCTGGTGGAGAATTGGCTCCCGATGCTAGTACAACGCGTGCTCAGTCTGTGACAATTATTGAACGTATTCTGACCGTTAATAACGGTGGTACTTTACAGACAGATAAACTGGCAATTGGGAAGGCTGAGTTAACATTAAAACATACAAATATATTTTCTGTGATTCCGGTATTTAGTGGTAAACAAAACACCGATGAGCATTTTGGCTTAACTCCGTACAATACAGCTAAGTTATTAATGGAGACGCCTGATGGGAAGTATAAGGGGCAAATCGATCAGATTATTGTAGTAGATATGGACAACCCAGCTGATTCCAATCGATCTGCAGTTGGTGATATTAGTGAAATGAAATGGATTGCAGAGGGTATTCGTTCACAATACATGGTTTCTGATCTAAAGAATTACTATATGATTGTAATTAAAGGGCATTTGGAATTTAATAAGGACACTTCTTTGTACGGGAATTACATCCCTATAATTTCTTTTTCGGGCATCAAAAGTACAAACTTAAACGCATTAAAGAATGGAACTTTAAACACACTTGGCGAAGTGTATATTAAGAGTATCGGGGACGTTAATATGTTTGTTTTGCCCAAAACTGGTTTTAATACAGGGTTTGGTATTCAAATTGAGATAGCTGCTCCAGCAATACCACCACAACAAAATTACGGTAGAACTATTGTGGACATAACTGCTCCCGCTAAGAGCGAATAGGGATGTGGTAAGTATGAAGTTATCGAAACTTAGGAAAAAGACTAAGATTCTAAGTATTTTAATGTTTGCAATTTTGGTATTTGAATATCTACCATCCCAGTACTTCGGTGAGTTGTTAACAAAAGCTCTAGCAGCCGCTCCTGACACCATGACCGCAAACATAGATTACAACGGAACAGGCGCTGATCAAAACGGAAAACATTACTCTAAATATAATTATGTATCAGGGGCCAAGGTTAACATTACAGTACCCCAAGGAAAGGTAATAAAGAGAATATTACACAATGGAGAGGATGTTACTCCTC
Organism: Paenibacillus allorhizoplanae; assembly: GCF_927798215.1. Lineage (NCBI taxonomy): Bacteria > Bacillati > Bacillota > Bacilli > Caryophanales > Paenibacillaceae > Paenibacillus > Paenibacillus allorhizoplanae. The sequence goes on along the minus strand of NZ_CAKMMW010000003.1, from coordinate 63,489 downwards.
CTTCTGCGATAGGGGTAAATAACTATAACAAAGCTTTGAACGATATTCATGCAACAGGTTCTCCTATACCTGTGGTGTCAGAAGACAATAAACAAGGTGCCCAAGGCTATTTTGCTTGGTTTAGGTATATCCCCACAGACCCACATAAATATAACTGGTTCGCGGACGTTACTGGTGGCGACGGAGACACTCATAGGATAAACTGTGGTCCTTCGGCTGGTACATCCGATGGTATCCATTTTCAAACTAATAGTGCTGTTACAGAATCAATAAATGGACATCCAATGCCAGTTGTCCCCTCTTGTTCTTCAGGCGAGGGAGTATTTTCGGATATGGAAAAACTAGGTCTGGACTCATCCATAGACAAACCCTATAAGAACTCTCTCGATGGAGCTTTAGTTCCATATTCTGCCGTAAATACGGGTGTTGCATTCGCAGTCGTTAACTCTGGCGCTAATATAATGGGTCCCTTTGGAATTGGTAAGCCTCGTTCAGAAACTATTACTGATATAACAGTACAACCGGATAGTTCAGATGCGAGTAAGTTTAGGGTTATATATAATCAAAAGTTTACTGATTTTATACTTCCTTATGATTCAGAACAAGAGCTAGGATCTCCCCCTACAGGAGCGAAGGTAAGGGTTTGGTTTGCAGCTTTTACTGTAGATGTTAGAGGAACTACCTATGAATATAACTCAACAGTAGATGTAGAGTACGAATCTCCAAAAGGGGCTGCAAACCTAGTAGCTGGTTCCATTAGTAGCCCTTCTTGCATACAAGTTAATACCTCTACTGCTTTCATATTCACTATAAGCAACACAGGTGGTACTGAAATAACAACTCCATTTAATGCGAAAGTCTTAATCGATGGCTCAACTTTCCAGACATTTAATTATTCTGGACTTAATGCTGGTCAACAAAAAACAGAAACATTCACCAAGTCCTTCACAGGAACATCCCCCTATGGAATCTCTATCGTAATTGACTCTATACCAGGTGAATCAAATACCTCCGACAATACCAAATCCATTACAATCACGCCTCAAACTACTTGCTCCATATCCCCCTCAACTGAAGTCATTACTGCCAATTTTAAAATCGAAAAACCCTCAATTGAGTTCGGGAGTTACAACGGTGTTATAGCCGAAGGTATTTCTGTTACTGGCGGCAGTGGTTGCGGAGTTCAACAGGTCGCCTATACGGTTTCACAAAATGGAAACTCAAAGATCTATTCTAATACGAGTGCTTTTTCATTCAATGTTGGCGGACTACCGCCAGATCCAGGTTGGATGACAATTGGAACGGTCAGTGTCTCACTTAAAGTCACGTCCACTTGTGGTGGAGAGGCTAGTGCTGGTCCAAAAACGTTCCAAGTTGTTGCACCAACATCTTGCGTAGGCTCTAATAACCCGCCAGTGGTACATGTGGGCTGGTTCCATGCCTATGACGGCGCAAGTTTTACACCTGAGAATATGTTTGCTGTAGATGAACGTGTTTGGTTAAGAGTCATTCAAAAGCCTGCAATCAATCCAGGAGATCACGATGAACCGTATGACCCTGACGGAGATCCATACTTTTTATCTTGGGATTTCGATGGTAGCTCTAGTGCATGGGTAAAACAACTCAAAACTGATTACGATTTATGGGATCACGAACCTAATGGATGGACGTACAATTTCAATGCTAACGTTCTTGGTAATCACAGTATCAAAGTAACAGCAACGGATAAATGTGGTAATCAGTCCCAAGCTTCGGCAACGATGAGCGTTGTGCCTCCAAACCCAGTCCCTATCATTACATTACCGCCAAAGGTGGTTGAAGGCAGATCGTTTACACCAGATATTAGCTGTACTAATAGTTACAGTCCGTATAAATCTAGGACAATATCAAGCTGTGACTGGCACGGAACTAAGCTGCCTATATATCCAGCTTTCGGTGACTACGACATTCAACTGGACGTCACAGATAGCGCAGGATTGCGGTCCCTTAATACAGCGCATTCTACTTTGAGCGTATTAGAAGACTTACCACCTGTCGCACGACTTGATTACAATGATATTGGGATACGAAATGTTTCCATGTCTTTTCAAGACAAGTCCTTTAGCCCAGATAGTGATCCAATTTCAGAGCACACAGTTACTTTAGCTTGCGACAACAATAATAATGGATCTTTAGAAGATGATACATTGATTTCTATTACCCCTGATGGTGGAGGGAACTTCACTTACACACCTACTCAGGTGGCGAAGACTTGTAATGTTCACATTCATCTAAAAGAAAGTCTTGGTCTAAAGAAGTCAACTGATAAAGATTTTCCATTTGAAGTGGTCAACCAAATGCCCGAAGTTGATTTCTCAGCATTTGGTGTTCAACCTGAACCCGCCGACATAAAGACTGTTACACCAACGGCTAATACAATCGTTAATTCGGCAACTTGGACAGCCTCATCTTCAATAAGCGTTTCAGCACCAAAACTATATAATTATAATTCTAGTGATAACTCAATTAGCACGAGAAACGTAACCAATTATGCCCCATACAAATCAATCACCAGTTCAAATGTGGTGCAAAAGTGGTTTTACACAAGCAAAGGTTATTGTGGTGATTGTGGTAACACAGGTGATTTAGATGGTTATTATGCTACTTTCGTAAAAGAGAACAGACTTGCTAAACATCTTTGGAAATCTGCACAGAATAATGATGGGTTAGTTTTTTATAACGAGGATAATCCTGCAATTGTTTATGGATCAAACCACGCCAATGCACCCCAATTTACCAATCAAGGTGGTTGGGGTGAGGAAGTAATGCCTAAGATACAGTATTCCACTCCTAACATGACAGAATTTAATTCTGATATGATATTGCAAAGGCAGGGGCCTAGCTATTACTCTCCGTGTTGTCAGTATGGGTACTACAACGAGGTCATAACCAGAATTAGTGATATTTTGAATTTCACAAAGAATTGGCAGAACCAAGTGGTAGCTCCAGCTTACAACGCTTCAAAACAAGTAACATGTGGATTTGTTGGATCTGATTCTCCTGGTAAGTGCCCACCTCCTGTGCCTACTACGTACCCAGCAATGTATACTGGTTCTAATCCCAAGGTCATAGACGGGGTACTCATGGACTCGGTGAATTACAATTCAGATGGTGAGGGCGGTGTTTATTATCGTGATACCACCCAGTTTAGCTCGGCCTACAATAAAGATTCGAGCGGAAATATCTACAAAAATGTGTGTGATTATGGTTGGGATCCATATGCCCATTCATGCAAGTTGGTAAAATATAACAACAGTGGGTCTGTATTGTGGGAATACAATCCTAATCCTGCTTCTTGGACTCGGGGGGATGGTATTGGCATTGAATATTTCTCCGATAATGAGTCTAAGATTGTTATTAAAAACGGCGCTGTAAGATTGGTTTTAAATGCATATACGGGTGCTGTTTTGGTAGATCTAGTAGGTGGTGGGAATCCCTCCGATCCACATAATAATTTAATTTACTACTTAGGTGTTTTTAATAATCGAATCGCTTATATCAAACAGACGGTAGAGAGCGGTTATTACACCACTGTTGGTAAGAATGGCTTTTGGGATTTGATGTACTACGACCTAGGAACGGGCCAAACTACGACGATAGATCGTGTGAAAACATATGGATATTTAATTCAATATTGGCCAGATGATGGCGATACCCTATATAGAAGTCCTATTCCAAAATCTACAATATCCTCAGACGGAAAATTGATTATAGGTAACGGTGAAACAAACATATTGGTCTACGATATGAGTACAGGTTTGAAAGAAGCGGATATACCAACAGGATTGAGTTTTTCTAATTTCTCCGATTCAGGAAATGGAAGTCAGTCTTATGGTATAAAAAGCATTAACTTGACAGAGGATGGCACAATTAAAGTTGTGTATCAAGGAAGTTCAGATTACGGTAGTAGTCAGGGTAGGTTTGAATGGATATTATCTGTGAAAACAGATGTAAACAACGCAATTGGAAATAGTAGTTATGGTTTTCTCTCTAACAATGATGCTAGTTTTTATAACGGCGATATCAGTATGAGAACCAAATTTAATTTTAATACGTATAGCGATAGCGTCACAGCAGGGTTCGGATTTAGAGTACAAAATAACAAGAACATGTACAGAGTAGAAATGACACCGAATCTCATCAAGTTGACCAAAATGGTTAATGGTATTTCATCTACCATTATGAGTAAAAATTATTATTCCAAGCTCGGAGTATACACAGAGATCAAAGCCAAGGTAAGGGCTAATCACATTATTGTCTACGCAGCTGGAATTCCAATCATTGATGCTTATGATGATACATTTGCGGTTGCAGGATCTTATGGCCTTTACTCGGAATCCCCGTATGTAGAGCTTCAAGGTTTCAATGCTATGATTTACGAGAGTGGTGATACGGCAGTTGCCAATCAAGCCATTGTTAATATGCCAATTACGTATAGCACTAGTTATCTTGATCCTGAGAACGATCCTGCTATTCCTAATCTAGCAACATGGAAATTCACTAATATGGAACCTAATAAATTTCTAAATGCAGGGGACGGTGCTTCCGATCCTGTAGGAACTAACAGCTATAATGGCATTGTTATTCAATCGCCAAGTCCAAGTATTTCAAAGGTGGGGGTATTCAAAGTTGAATTCCAAGAACCGGACGACCCTGCACCAGCTGGTTTCAAATATCCATCGCCTGTCTTTGCTATGTTTCAGAAGATGTCTGACCCTGCCACTCACTCAATCTTAGTTCACAGAAGACCAATAGAACAATTTACGATTGCTGAGAATCCAGATCATACGATTCAATGGACAGAAACAGGTTACGACCCGGATCGATGGCTAAGCGCGGCAAGCTATTCAACTGAAGTGACTGGGAAAAATTATCAGATCACAAGAGGTATTTTTAATAACAGATACAGCTATACAACGCCAAGTGGCGTAACCCAATTAGGAAAGCTTACGCGTCCTACTGAAACAGGTCTCTATACCGTCAGGGCTGCCGTCGCGGACGAATACGGAGCATGGTCCGATTGGGTAGAACAAACAATCAATATTACGATTCCATTGCCAAATCAACCGCCTGCAGCCGTACTTACATTCCCAAATGGTACACAAACAAGTCCTAGTTATGTGAATACACGGCAACCTACAATTACATGGAATCAAACCGATCCGGATGCTGGAACAACCTTTGCTGCTTTTCAAGTAGTGCTAAAAGATGAGGTTGGAAATGTCGTCGTTGACAGTGGTATCAAACCACAAGGGACTTCTGCAACTACACAAGAATGGATAACAACACAATTACTAGCGCAAGGACAAAAGTACCAAGTTCAAGTAAGGGTTTTCGATGGAATTGCTTGGTCGGCATGGTCGAACATAGGGTGGCTTATTACAAACCGTCCGCCAACTGCAACCATGTTGGATCCCAATGGCACACAAGCTTCGCCAACCAGATTTAGTAACTTGCGGCCAACGCTGAAATGGAGTCAAGTAGACCCGGATCCAGGTACAACATTTACGTATTTTCAAGTTCAAATCACGAATGAAGCAAACGATACAATAATTGTAGATTCAGGTCAGTATTATCAAGGCACATCTTCAACATCCGGTAGCTGGACAGTAAATGCCGATCTACCGGCTGGTCAAAAATTAAGAGTTCGTGTTAGAGTGTTTGATGGCGTTATCTGGTCAGACTATTCACCACAAACTTGGTTGTATATCAATAGACCCCCAGTATCTAATTTCGATTGGAATCCTAAGCCGGTCTGGGAAGGGGATGAGGTGCGGAGCACCAATACTTCGACAGATCCTGACGGCGATGTGCTTTCATACGAATGGACCGTTCAGGGTCCAGATGGGGTTACGAAGTCTTTTACAACTACAAATTTCATGCAAAAGTTCACTGAGCCTGGTAATTACCTAGTTACACTGTCCGCTATGGATGGGTATCTTACATCGACGATATTCAAAACGATTACCGCGATGCCTTTAACCATAAGTTCTGTAGTGACGTACACGGACAATTGGCTGATTTTGCATAATCAGAAGGGCCATCAAACACAAGTAAATCCAAAACAATTTTATTCTGGTGAGATTTTTGTTGTGAAAAGTCAGAGTGCAGAAACCTCGGTTGACGAAGTCATCGCCTGGATTGATACGATTGGTTTGGATGGACAGAACTTATATGCTTCTGAAAAGCTAACGCCACAGTTAAATGAGAATACGATGTTTAGTGGCGAATTATTTGATAACCAATTCCAATCCCTAACGGAGGGACTGCCTCGAGGCGCACAGACGATTCATTTTCAGATCAGGTACAGTAATGGTGTTGTGAAAATGGAAGATATTCCTATCGAAATCATTGGGAATGTTCAGCAATCGGTCGGTGTTCATCGGGTGCAATAAATGGTGAGTAGAGTTATGGATGATGGTGATTTTATTGTAAAATCGATGAACTAGATTTGTACCTATGGTACAATTAGTCGATATGAAGAGAGCGAGGGAGAATACCTTGAACTATCGATTAATCGCACTGGATGTTGATGGAACACTGCTTAATGATCATCACGAATTAACGGATCAAACGATTGAAACTATACAAGAGGTTCATGATCAAGGCTGTCATATTGTGTTATGTACGGGGAGAGCACCAGCGAGTACGTTGCCGATCCTTGAGCAATTAGGCTTGGAAGGAACGATGATTACGCATAATGGAGCGGTAACCGTTCATGCTGATGAGCGAGGACAGTCACTGGTGAATGAGTTTTCTTTTGAAATTAGCGAAATCGAAAGTATGTTGGCTTATGCACGCCGAGAAGGGATTCACTTCGATGTGTGTACAGCATTTAATATGTATATCGAACGTGTCGGTGAGTATGAGAGGATGATGTATCAGAAATTTCTTATCAATCCTAAACTTGTTACGTCTGTTTCTGAGCTCGGCGTGCCGATCGTTAAATTTACGCTTTTTGCTCAACCGGATGTGTTGGATCGTGTTCAACTGGAGTGGGAAGATCAGAAGCTTTATGGCAATTTGAGGATGATTCGCAGTGGAGATTTGTTCATTGATGTGATGAATCCGACGGCCAATAAGGGAAATGCATTGAAGGCCTTGGCAGCTACGTTAGAGATAGAAGCCCCTGAAATTATGGCGATTGGCAACTACTATAATGATCTGGAAATGATGAGTTTTGCTGGTTTGGGGATTGCAGTAGAGAACTCGCCGAATGATGTGAAAGAGGCCGCGGATGCCGTGACTTCTTCCAATAATAATGAAGGCGTGCATGAAGCGATTCGAAAGTACTGTTTATAAATAAGAAATCGGTCAAAAACCTCGTTTTTTGAGGTTTTTTGTCGTTTTAGGGGTTTTTAGTGCATATTTCGTATGATAGAATGAAAGAAAGACTAATAGATAATGGTGGTGTGAGAATGAAGAAAAGATTTATTTCGAAGAAGAAGTTGATCGGGACTCTTGCCAGTACAGTAGCTTTAGCTGCTCCGTTGGTACTAGCTCCTTCACAGTTCAGTCATGCTTATGATGAAGGAGAACTTCCTTCTGTATCTCTAGACAAAATACATACGATTGTTTTACCGAAGAATGGCTCGAAATATATTGATTTCAATGCTTTGTACGATGCAACTTATTTTGATGTTGATATTGTATTTGAGGATGAACAAAGTACGGAACGGCCTGTTTCAGGGATATTTACATTAGAGAATCAAGGTTATGAAGGTTATGAAGGTAATGAATATGACTGGATTTATGAAATAAAGGCTAATGATGTGGGTACAGCTACTTTTACTGTAACTGGTGAAAGGTACATAGAAGAAGTGGGACATATCACGATTACTGATACTTTTAATGTCATTGTCGTTGAGAATTCTGAGGATCCGGACGATTATAAATTCGACATAACTAATGCCGTTGATTTATTGAAACAATCGAATTTTACTCAGGATCAAGTAATAGATGTACTTGAAAATATTAGCCCATTGTCATTACAGATCTCAGATCCGTTTGACTACAATATTGTCAATACAGCTCCTATTCAAGCCTATCCAAGCTCATCCTATTTTTCAGTTAAAGAAGGAGAACAGATTCATTCAGGGGATATTCAGGAGCGAGTTAGTAATTATTTTAAAGATAAAGATTATTATTATGAAGAGGGTAACGAAGTACGGATATATGATAGTATATCTCTAGTTTCAATCGAGAGTAATGCAGATTTTAGTGTTTCCACGGATTCTGAGGGTGATCGAATATATGATTACTCAATAACCCCTTTGAAATTTGGTGATCTAAATTTGGATGTTGTTGTGACGGATCACAAAGGTGGATTCACGAAAGGGCAAATTCCTATTCATATTGAACAACAATATAAATCGAATAGTGTTCTTGCAAAACATTTTAATTCACCAGAACTCAACTACCCCGTTCTATACTTATCGAATGATGCAGAGATTAATTTAACAGAAATATTCTACGATGCTGAAACTAATTTATACGATTACAAGTTGGTTGTAGAATATACGTCTGGTAATACAGTCGAAACAGAAATTGACATTCCCAATAATGCGTTTTCTTGGCAATCACTTATGAATTTGCAATATGGTGTAACAAAAATCAAGCAACTTCGTGCCTATAATTCGCAGAATACTTTAGAGGAACCAATGGTTCTAAATGTTGATATTGAACGAACAGACAAGGATCCTTTTCCTCAATCTTTAAATTTATATCAATCAATTCAAGATGTTGGAGTGAGTAGTTATATTCTTGATTACAGAAGCTCGAAAGGATTTAATGACCCGTCAGTTACAATAAATAATTCAGACATTCAAAATTATGCACAGAGTAGGGTTACAGCTGCTGTATATCAAGATCATTATCTGAAGTTTGATGCTGGATATGGCTCAGTTGATTGGACAACGAAAATGAAGGTTTATGCGCATGATTCCAAACCTGAACGTTTGTATCTAGATGATTTTAACTTTAATTTGGTATCTGCCGAGCAAACGATGGATTATTATTCTAGACCAGCGATACATATCACTCGGTTATATCCGGATTATCAATCTTCTTGGGATATGTTCTATGGACATATCAATGAGTATGTGTCACTTAATACTCCGACTTACATAAATTTCGGATATGTATCTGGTGCTTTGACCGCACACTATGGTAGTGGGGCTACGCAAGGAACTTCCGAGGTCATGAAAATAGATCCATACAATGGAGCGAGCGTATTCTATGTTCCTTTTCAAAAAAGATAATGACCCAAATTAATCACATCATCACCCTAATCCAATCCAACAAACTCCATGAAGCCGAAACCGAGCTCTTCCAAGCTATACGCAACAAGCCACTTGAAGCGCAGCTTTGGGTAATGCTCGGTGAGACGCTGCTCCTGCAGAAGCAAGCAGGCGCCGCGAAGCGTGTCTTCGACCGTGCGTGGCTGCTGGACCCACAGGCCAAATGGGTGAATCACATCTACGAGGCGATGCAGGAGTTGCCGCTTGGCGAGCCGAGACCAGACATCGAGGATCTCTTATATGTTCCCAAGGTCTCGGTGACCGCGGCGATTCTTTCGCACAATGAGGCTGCGAACATCGCGAAGTGTATCGTCGCTCTGCAAGGAGCTGTCGATGAAATTCTGCTTGTGGATTCATCGACGGATGATACCCGTAGGATTGCTCTGCAATATCCGAAAGTGAAGGTTGTCCCGATTGCGTGGGAGGACAACTTCGGTGCTGCGCGTAACATAGGTCTTCAATATGTGACGACAGATTGGGTTATCTGGATTGATGCGGATGAGTTACTCATTTCCGAGGATGTACATGCCATTCGCGAGGTCGCGAGTGTGTACGACCATTCGAACATCACCCCAGCCTTACATGTCTGGCATTTGAATCGAATAAACGGAACCGTTCAACATGATTTCTCGCAAGTGCGGATGTTTCCTGCACAACGGGGACTTCGGTACTATGGTCGCATCCATGAGCAAATTGCTACGGACAAAGGGGTCTATCAGCTCGATACGTATCGAAGAGCTGTTAAAATCCGACTAGATCATAACGGGTATGATCCAGCTGTTATGCAAAGCAAGGGCAAGCTTGAGCGGAACCTTCGTTTGCTTAAGCTTATGATCGAAGAAGAGCCTGAGAATCCAGGTCACTGGTTATTTTACGGTCGGGAATCGCTGGGAATCGGGCTAGAAGAGCAAGCGGTAACATCCCTCCTTGAAGCCGAGCGCTTAGGAATCCAAACGCCCCTATTCGGGCGGATGCCTGAGATCTACCGACTTCTCATACAAATCATGATGCAGCGCAAAAATTACGCAGAAGCCGAAGCCTATTGCCACAAAGCATTGGCGCATTCACCTGATTTCCCTGATGTGCATTATTTGCTCGCGCAAGTGAGAATGAGACAAGCAGATGAACTGCTGCGATTAGCAGAAACGAGTATTAAGCAGTCGTTGTCCAGTCTGCCTAACTACCGCGGAAGCGTTAGCGCTGATTATCACATTGGAGAGTGGAAGGCCGCGACGTCGCTTGGCGAGTTAGCCATGCGTTCAGGAAAGCTTGCGAGGGCAAAGCAGATTTTCTCCCAGCTCATGGATAAACCAGGTGCAACAGAGATATTATCAGCTAAGTTAAATGCCATTGAAACAGAGCGGCAACGGCTTAATCAAGTCGACCAGCAACACCAAAAATAAAGACGATCACCATGCCTCAGTGGGCTGATGATCGTCTTTTTGCTTTTAGCTTAATGATTAAATAACGAATGCGCTAGTGATGATAACAAGAAGGATAAAAAGTACTAAAATTGCAGCTGATGAAGTTCCTACTGCTGACATGGACATTCCCCCCTTTCGTGGTGAGTGTTATAAGATAAGATATGTAAGTGGGGGCTGAAGTGTATAGACGAATATCCTGATTACTCATATTTTGGTCGATAATGGGCATGCTACAGAAGAATGACACAAGATCTGTAGAGGAGGCGACGAAGTCGTGGCCGATATTATGCTAAGACCCGACCTGAAAACAGCAGGCGGCGAAGTCTGCGATATTATGTACAATGGGGAGTTTGTCGGTACGTTAACGCTAGTCTACAGGGAATCGGATCGTCTTAAAGGCGCGATTCATCTGGAGCAACAATCCATCACGATTGTGAATAAGCAAGCGGTCTATGATTTTGCTCAGTCCTATATTCAGGATGTGATTGATGCGCTTGGAATCGCCCAGTGCGAGGTTACGGTTAGTTATAGTGATTATGATTTTGTCATTGTGACGGAACATGCTATTGAGCCGTCAACGTATCAAGAGGATTATATTTCGAGTGTAGATCTCCTGCATGATGATGGGTTGGATTACTCGTGGCTCAGGGAAGATATTAGCTTGGATGATCAGGAGTCGGAACTGTCTTCGGAACAGCTGGAAATGCTTGAGGAACGAAAGAAAGAACAGGGATATGAACTTGTCATTGTTAACGAAAACAGGAGCAGTGTCGAATATCACGTGTATGATAAGGACGCCGAGTTAATTGCGGAAGCCATCCTGCATATCTATGGTTCGGAAGTAATCGGGGATATTTCGTGGAAATTCGATCCGTTTGATGAAGAGATGGATATTGTCACTGAACTCATGGTGGCAGATTTCAATGAAGAGCAAACAGATTCGTTCGTGTTCCATATGATCTTTAATGGAGAGACCGTAGATACGGTGGAATTAACACATATTGATATGCTGGATTTGGTGGATGACATTCAATCTGAAGATGATATGTGGATACCAACAAGAGATGACTATTCCATCGTTTTGGTTAGAGACGATTTGGATACGTTATCTTATGAGATTTATCAACAATCCTATGGTGGATTACCGATCGGAACCGCAACGGTGGATATCAGCTCGCGGCAACTAACAGGATTTATTGATTTTCGTGAGCCCGGAAATTCGGATGATCGAGAGTTAATTGCCACATTGCTGTTAGATGAGTTGGATAAAGAGAAAGAATACGAAACCTTCAATTTATCGATGCTCTACCGGAATAAACTAATCGACGAAATTATGTTTGAAACCGAACAATTTCACTAATCCAAACGCAAAAAAGGCATGATCTCTCATCCTAACATGAGAGGCATGCCTTTTACTACATTAACTTATATTAGAAAGAGTTAGAAACGGTGATTTGATCTAATGAAAGGCGACCAGCCGAACGTGCTGGAGTAGCTGCCAATCCAACGCTGATCAACATAACAGGTACATAACGAGCAGGAACGTTAAACGCTTCTACGAATTTACCAGCATCATAACCGCCCATTGGGCAAGTGTCATAGCCAAGTGCTTTTGCTGCAAGCATCAAGTTCATTGCTGCCAAAGAACCGTTACGAATCGCTTCATCGCGAGCAACTTGCGGATATTGGTAAGCACCTTCGATTTGAGCAACTAGCGTATCCATCACAGCTTGAGGAAGGAACCCGCCAGCAACAGCTGGACCGAAAACAGCTTGCGCATTTTTGTTAGCTTCAAGATCACCAAGAACGGCGATAACTACGGAGCTTTCAACGATTTGCTTTTGACCGTAAGCGATAGGAAGCAGTTTCTCTTTCTGTGCTTGATCGTCGATAACAAGTAGTTTCCAATGTTGAAGGTTCCAAGATGATGGAGCCAAGGAAGCAGAAGTTAGAATTTGTTCAAGATCTTCTTTAGGTATTGTGTGTCCAACTTGGTATTGCTTAACGGAATGACGGTCTTCGATTACTTTCAAAACTTCATTTTGTACTTGTGTGCTCATTACGGATCCCTCCAAGGATTAATATAAGTTCTATATATTGTTGTTCATCCATCGAAAATCATGCCTGTAAGTCGTTGGTAGTCGATCGAGGAACTGTAAACAACTTTGTAACAATTTACTGTAATCATAAATGTTATAGTTGTGATTGTCAAGAGAGTCTTTCACGTTGTCGTAAAATGTTGGATAATGGAAAAAGAAAGGGGTTGTTCCTCTTGAAATTAACGCAAAAAGAGTTGAATCACCTTGTTTTTTTGAGTGAGGTCGTATTGACGGGGAAAAAGAAGAGCCTTATGGACGAAACCCTGCAATGCTTGCTTTATATTGTGAAATCACTTGAAGAAGTGGAACTTCCTGATTCTGTTGCCCGTCAGATTGAGCAGCTGACTGCTTTAATTGAAGCAGACTTGCGTGATGAGAATGTACGCATGCAAGAGATCCGCGGACACTTAGATTGGATGCAAAAGAAGGAGCGAAATTCTTCCATGCCATCCTAGTAAGGTGACATTCAGTCTATTTATGATATAATATAGAGTACTGTTTTTTTTGAAAATATGAGGTGATAAATAATGAGCTATGAAATCCCAAGAAATGTGCAAGAGTTGGGGCGTGACATCCAAGAGAACCAATTGAAATATCACCATAAATCCGTTTTGATTTCCAAAGAATTTACGTTTGACAGTGCGCATCATCTGCATTGTTATGAGGGAAAATGTAAAAGTCTACATGGCCATACTTATAAACTGCAAGTGATTATGCGGGGAAAAGTGGATAGCCGAGGGATCGCAATTGATTTTGGAGATATCAAAAGAATTACGAAAGAACGTGTGATTGATCGATTAGATCATCGCTATCTGAACGACGTATTGCCGCCGATGAACACGACGGCTGAGAATATGGTGGTTTGGATTTATGAAGAAATTCATCAAGCATTGCTTGATGAGAAGCTGTATCCAGCCATTTCTTTGGACGAGATTCGCCTATGGGAAACGCCGACCAGCTATGCAGCCATCACTCGCTCGATGATGGAGGAGGATCTGTAATGCGAGATATCCGCATTCCCATGGTCGAGATCTTCGAGACGGTTGAAGGGGAGGGAACCCGTGCGGGGTTCCCAACCATCTTCGTCCGTCTTTTTGGTTGCAACCTGCGCTGCACATGGTGTGACACCACGTACAGCTACCCGCCGGCGGAAGCCGAGAACGTCATGACCATTGCTGAAATTATCAGCAAGGTCGAGACGTTCCGCTCCCGGCATATTTGCCTGACAGGCGGCGAGCCGCTCCTGTACGGCAACAAATCACTCGCGTTGATCGAGGCGCTCGCCGAGCTAGAGCAGGTCGACGACCTGCACATCGAGACGAACGGTGCGATTGACCTAGCGCCATTTATCTCACAAGTAGCATCACCGAAGGTGCGCTACGTGATGGACTTCAAGCTGCCGAATTCTGGTGAAATGGATCAGATGATTTACAGTAATTTCGAGCTGCTGCGCAAGCAAGATGAGTTGAAGTTCGTCATCGGAAGCGATCTCGACTTCCGTACAGCTGTCAACGTACTCAAGGAGTATCCGACGAAGGCACTGCCGATGTTCAGTCCCGTGTGGGAAACGATGCCGCCGCGCAAGCTGGTAGATCTGATGCTAGCTGAAGGGTTATCGAATGTGAAGCTGAATATGCAGTTGCATAAGATTATTTGGGACCCAGCGATGCGAGGCGTCTAGCCAGTTGGCATTGTACACCAAGTGTACAGTGCCATTTTCTACTTATATGAAAGAGGTGCTTACGATGAGTGAAAACACAAAAAGAGCCGTCATTATTCTCAGCGGCGGTTTAGATAGTACGACATGTATGGGATTAGCGAAGGAAGCGGGCTATGACTTGTTTCCGATTTCTTTTGACTATGGACAGCGTCATAAGATTGAAATTGAGAATGCCAAGCAAGTTGCTGAGCATTACGGGGTTGCAGCGCGTCACAAAATCATCAAGTTGGATTTTCTTCGTGATTTCGGGGGGAGTGCACTCACGGATGATTCGATAGATGTTCCGAATGTGATGGAGGGGACGGAAGTTGAAGAAATCCCTGTAACTTATGTACCTGGACGCAATCTTTTATTTCTTTCCATTGCAACCTCTTACGCAGAAGTAACAGGCTCTCAGGCGATCTACATCGGTGTGAATGCGCTAGATTACAGCGGTTACCCGGATTGTCGACCTGAATTCATCCACAAAGTAGAAGAAGTTATAGCATTAGCTACAAAGGTTGGAGTCGAAGGAAAGGGAATTACGATTGAAACACCTCTGATTTCCTGGACGAAAGCGAAGATCGTAGAAGAAGGTTTGAAAATCGGTGTTCCTTATGAGCTGACAACATCTTGTTACAATGGCAAAGCAGAAGCTTGTGGCGAGTGTGACAGCTGTCGTTTGCGTTTGAAAGGCTTTGAAGAAGCAGGCTCTAAGGATCCGATCGCTTATTTACCGTAGCTGCATGGTTGGAGAAAGGCGGTGCCTGCATGACTCGTATTATGGTTGTTGATGATGACGCTGATATCCGAGAGTTGATTCGCGTTTATTTGGCAGGGGAAGGCCTAACGGTTGTGCAAGCCAGCAATGGGCAAGAGGCGCTTAGTCTTATGGAATCCGTTCCTGCTGACTTAGTCGTGCTAGATGTCATGATGCCCTTGATGGATGGTTGGGAGCTGTGCCGCGAATTGCGATCGCATTACCCAGAACTTCCGTTATTGATGGTGACCGCGAAGAGTGAATCTGTCCATAAGGTGAAGGGCTTCCAGCTCGGTACCGATGATTACTTAGTAAAGCCTTTTGATCCCGTAGAGTTAGTCATGAGAGTCAAAGCGTTGTTAAAACGATACCGGATTCATTCCTCACAAGTCATTCTCATTGGTGGTGTGACCATCGATCGTACAACGTATGAAGTACGGTATCAAGATCAGCGGTTTACTTTGCCTTTGAAGGAATTTGAGCTTCTCTATAAGTTCGCAAGTCATGCGGGCCAAATCTTTACGCGTACCCAGCTGATTGAGCAGATTTGGGGAATGGATTATGAAGGCGATGAACGCACCGTGGATGTGCACATTAAACGTTTGCGAGAACGCTTTGAGCATTACCAGGAAGGATTTCAAATTACAACGATACGGGGATTAGGGTATAGGCTTGAGGTGAAGGTATGATCAAATCGCTTTATTTGCGCGTGGTTTTAACCTTTCTAGCGATTGTAGTGGCGAGTGTACTTGTCGCTTTTCCTTTGGCCATGTACTTTTTTACCAATATGATTTCGACGCAATTTCAATCCGAGATGTTAGCCGTTGGACGTCAAATTGTCACGTTAAGCAATGAAGTGCAGCCGAAGAACCTGTATTCCTTTGTAGCAGGGAGCAATCGACTGAACGAAAATTATTTGTTCACTCTATTTGATTCCAGCGGCGCTTCATTAGGTCAGACTCCTGTTGATGTAAAAGGAAGGCCGCGTATCCAATCGTCTGAAGTTGCTGACGTGTTGAAGGGTCATATTTATAAAAGCCTGGATTTCAGTGCTCCCTTAAGCGGGATTAACGGCATTAAAGTCGGTGTGCCGCTGATCGTTGGTGATGAGAGCTACGCGTTATTCATACATACGAACATCACAGATGCTGCACGAAGACAACTCCAGACATTGATTGTATCTGTTCTTGCCATCGTCCTCCTTGTGGGGAGCATACTAATTCTCTTCGCTTCGCGCTATCTGGTGAATCCTTTGAAGAAGCTGACCCTAGCGACAGAGAAGCTGGCTCGAGGTAATTTTAACGTCAATGTGAGTGTGAATAATAAGGACGAATTAGGCAAACTCGCAGAGAGCTTCAACCATATGGCTGGAGAGCTAAAGCAGTTGGAACAGATGCGTCAGGATTTTGTTTCAAACGTGTCACATGAGATTCAATCGCCATTGACCTCGATTCGCGGTTTTTCCAAAGCATTAAGAGAGTCGGATATCGCTGAAAACGATCGGATCAAGTATTTGGAGATCATTGAACGCGAGAGTGAACGCCTGTCTCGACTAAGCGAAAATTTACTGAAGCTGGCTTCGTTGGAATCCGAGCATCATCCGTTTCATCCTACGATCTATGATTTGGACGAGCAATTGCGTCGCATTGTTGTTTTCTATGAACCTCAATGGTCAATGAAAGAGTTAGATATGGACCTGGCTCTGCCTCGTGTGAAAATCTTTGCAGATAGCGACCAACTAAGTCAAGTGTGGATGAATGTGATTGGTAATGCGATCAAATTCACAGCTACGGGTGGACATATTTATATCAAGCTTGTTCCACTGCGTGACCGGGTTCAAATATGGATACAGGATAACGGGATTGGTATTCCAATCGACGAACAAGGTCGTATTTTTGATCGTTTCTATAAGGTGGATCAATCCAGGCAGCGTGATAGCGGCAGTGGTCTTGGACTTGCTATTGTGAGGAAGATCATCGATATGCACGATGGATCGATTGAGGTGCAAAGTGAAGAAGGCAAAGGAACGTTATTTCTTATCGTGTTACCGACAACGCACTCACCAACTAAAAAGAGTTGAACAAGAAACTTGGGATTGTTCACCAAGTTTTTTTGTTTTGTTCATATTGAGTTCATATTGAACCTGTATTCTTTATCTCACAATCATTAGTTGAGGGGAGTACAGGAATGAATCGACTCACACAGTTTTCGATGAAAAACGTTTCCGCGTTATTCATCATCATGATCATGCTTTTTGTAGGCGGCTTGTATTCAGCAACACAGCTCAAGGAAGAGAACATGCCAAACGTTTCCTTCCCAGTTGTGGCCGTTACAACGACCTACACAGGCGCGCCTAAAGACGTTATGGATGAAATTACCGTACCCATTGAGAAGAAGCTGGCGAATCTGGAAGATCTAGATTCCATGCAGTCCACTTCAAGCGATAATTTCTCTATGGTTATTGTTTTCTTCAAGCAAAATGTCGATATCGACAAAAAGAAGCAAGCTGTACAGGATGCGTTGTCAACGGTTTCCTTACCAGCTACAGCAGCTGCTCCTAAAGCATCTACCTTCGGTGCAGCATCCTTCCCGTCCAACTATTTAGTCGCATATGCGAACGAGGGAGTCAGCCAAACAGAGCTTGATAAAACGTTCAAAGATACGATTAAACCAGGCCTTGAAGGTATCAAAGGGATCGACCATATGGACATCATCGGTGCCAGAGATACCTCGCTCGATATCGAGTTGGATGCAGCAGCGCTAGATGTATATGGTTTATCACCAGGCATGGTGAGTAATGCCATTAATACAGCCGCGACGAAAACTCCGATCGGTTCCGTTGAAATCGATGGGAATAGCAAAATGACTCGGGTTACCGGCAATTTATCCAGTCTGTTTGATCTACAAAAAGTAGAGATAACAACTCCTACGGGTGCCATTGTTACCTTGGATCAAGTATCCAAAGTAAAAGCTATTACGGAGTCTGATTTCAACGGACGTTTGGATGGTAAGCCAGCGATTGGGATGATTTTATATAAAGCTGGCAGTGCGAATGCGGTTGAATTCTCCGATGAAATTCAGAAGAACATTACGGAGTGGAGAACTACTTTACCGAACATTACGTTCAAAAGTACCTTTGACAGTGCCGATCAAATTAAAGAATCCATCTCCGGACTTGTCCGTGAAGGGATTGTCGGTGCAGTACTTGCCTCACTCATGATTCTGGTCTTCTTACGCAATGTACGAATGACGTTGATCGTACTCGTCTCGATTCCGCTCTCCATTTTGATCACATTATTATTAATGTCGCAATTAGACCTCACGCTCAACACGATGACACTTGGTGGTATATTTATCGCTGTTGGACGGGTTGTCGATGACTCGATTGTTGTTATTGAAAACATTTATGCTTCCTTAGAAAAAGCGCAGGAGCGTAAAGAATCCGTTATTGCTTTAGCAACGAAACAAGTTTCGATGGCGATTACATCGTCTACCTTGGCTACTGTAGGGGTATTTGCTCCACTTGCTTTGGTAACGGGGGTTGTAGGTGGTTTCTTCCGACCTTTCGCTTTAACAATTGCTTGTGCACTTCTTTCATCCTTAATCGTAGCTTTAACGGTTATTCCGATGCTTTCGAAATTACTTGTGCTGCGTAGTAAACCAGGTAAGGTTCAGCATGATGAATCTGCGCCAACGAAGTTGACAATGTTTTATGAAAAAGTGCTCACGTGGAGCTTGAAAAATAAAATTAAAACATTGCTAGTCGCTTTAGTAATGCTCGTTGGGACGATGGCTGGAACGATTCCGTTCTTATCAGTTGCCTTTTTACCTGCATCAGGTGCATCGCACATCATGTATTTCCAATTAAAATTGCCTTATTCAACATCCTTTGATGCAACAGATAGCAAAACGAAAGAAATCGAAACGGTCTTATTAGACCTGAAGGATTCAAAAGGTGAACCGGTATTTAAATTTGTTGAAGCACTTGTGGGATACGCAGGTAATGATGATGAGCAAACCCCATATGCGTCCCAAATTTTCCTTGAAGTGAATGAGAACGTGGATCCTGAACAAGTGAAGGATCAAACGACAGCTTATATTTTATCGGAGTTGCCGAATGGTTCTGAAGTTGAGCCTAAATCTATGGAAGGTGACTTCGGAGTATCAAGTACAGACTTCGCCTACACACTCCAAGGTAACGATCAGCTTCAGTTAGAGAAAGCAGCTAGAATGGTGAAAGAGAAATTAAACACTTTCCCTGAGCTTGCTGAAGTTGAAGACAATTTGAGCGATGCCAAAACAGAAATTGAAATTGCTGTTGATCAGAAGAAAGCTAGAGCCTATGGCTTAAGCGCAGCTTCCGTAAGGGATTCAGCACGTACATGGATTCAAAAGCAAAATCTAGGCGATATGAAATTCGATAATATTGTGTACACAACAACAGTTTCATTGGAAAAAATAGACAAAGATTCCTTAGAGAAGCTGGGCAATATTCCGTTAACGGCTCAGAATGGCTCGACCATTCTATTGAAGGAAGTAGCTAAGATTAGTGAAACGAAAGGCGCTGCATCCCTTGCAAGAGAGAATCAGGCGCAGCTCGTGAAAGTTTCTGCCAAAATTAATTCAGACAATAAGACTGCTGTAAGTGCGAAGTTAAGTACGGCTTTGAAAGAATTAGAGCTTCCAGAAGGAGTTACACCGCAAATTACAGGTGTATCCGAAGATGTTAACGAAAGCTTTACTCAGTTATTTGTGGCCATGGCTGCTGCGATCTTCGTTGTCTACTTAATCATGGTATTGGCGTTCGGGAATGCAAGTGCACCGTTTGCAATTCTGTTCTCACTTCCTCTAGCTGTTATTGGAGGGCTCTTAGGACTCGTCATTGCTAGAGAACCATTAACCGTAACTTCCATGATTGGGTTCCTCATGTTGATTGGTATTGTCGTTACGAATGCGATCGTATTGATCGACCGTGCACAACAGTTGCGCGAAGAAGGTTATACTGTTCGTCATGCGCTTATTGAAGCAGGGAAGATCAGACTTCGTCCGATTATCATGACAGCCGGGGCAACCATTATGGCGTTAGTGCCATTAGCGCTTGGGATCTCTGCAGAAGGTGGATTGATCGGTAAAGGTCTTGGGGTTGTTGTTATTGGTGGATTGATTACTTCGACACTCTTGACGCTAGTCGTTGTACCTATTATTTACGAGTTGATTGAAAGTATGAAAAACCGCATTAGCAACATGTTTAATCGGAAAAAAGGCAAAGAAAAAATGACAACGAGTTCGTTAGAGGTATAAGGAGGCACATCGATGATTAACGAAGGTTCACGAAGAGGGCATAGCAAATATCGCTGGATGGGGGTCATCACGCTATTAACTGCAGCGACGGTGTTGGCAACGGCCTGCTCAGCACCAGGGGCTAAGGATGCGGCAACCGTACAGTTAACGCCTAAAGCGGTCAAAACGGAAGCGATCAAGCTTCAGAAAATAAGTAATCCGATTGAACAGGTGGCAGATGTTGTAGCCGGAACAACGCTCGATGTGATGGCGAAAGCGAATGGTGAAGTTACGGAAGTTCTGAAGAAACGAGGCGAGTATGTGACGAAGGGCGATGTCCTTTTCGTTATTGATAATAAAGATGCTCTATCTGCTAAACGGAAGAGTGAGCTTCAAGTAAAGAGTGCAGCGGATTCCTTACAGCAAGCTAGAGATAATAAAGTGAATACCCGGAAAGATTTGGCTGATAACGTAGCTCGTACACAAACGGCTTTGAATAACGCTCAGCAAGATTACAACAAAATCAGAAATGATTTTGAAGCAGGTAGTGCGGTTCAGCGCCAAGTAGATCAAGTTAAACAAGCATTGGATAATGCTCAAATGAGTGTAGATGCTGCGCAAAGTAAGCTATCCGCCTTCGATAATACGGATTCTATCTCCAGCATTGAAACACAAGCAGAATCCGCACGTCTAACATTAGAGGATGCTACTCGCTCTTTGGATAATTATGAAGTGAAAGCTCCTGGCAGCGGTATTCTGACAGATTTCAATGTCGTGGTTGGTCAAACAGCATCTGCACAAGCAGGCAAGGTTGGTCAAGTTCAGCAGATCGATCCTATCAAAATCAAAACAGAACTAGCTGAAACGAACTACCAGCTTGTGAAAAACAAGAAGGAGCTCGTGTACTATAACCCGAATACACCTGATAAGAAAGGGACAGCTAAGATTAGTTACTTAGCGCCAATCATGAGTGCTGCATCCAAAACCTATACGCTGGAATTGGAAATTCCGAATCCAGATCGTACGATTCAACCAGGTGGACGCTATCTCGTCCAATTGACAACGGAGACGGAAGAGAACGTAGCTGTCGTGCCTACACTTAGTATCATTCGTGAAGAATCCGATACCTTCGTATTCGTTCAACAGGGAGACCAATATACGAAACGGAAAGTGAAGCTTGGACGCATTAACGGCGAATTCCAAGAAGTGCTGGAAGGTGTGAAAGAAGGCGAGCAACTGGTCGTCACTGGACAGAACACATTGAAAGACGGTCAAAAGGTGACAAGCCCAGCAGCATCCGCACAACCGACTGCTTCACCAGCAGCCAAATAGCATCATTGAAATTCATATTAAGGGAGACGTTATAGATGAAAAAAAGACCATGGAAATCCAGTCTAACAGCCATTATGCTGGGAGCAATGATCGTTCAAGGAGGTACCGCTGCGTGGGCTGCGGAGCCTTCCACGCCAACCGTTGTCGCACCAACTGTGAATTATGGTTTAACGAAAGATATTCGCGCTGCTATCAAAAGTGTCGGTAAAACACCGACAGCGACGGGTTCACAGCTTGCTGTGACGGTTCGCTTATACAATGGCGGCACAACACAAAATCGCGTGCCAGAGCATGAACTTCGCGTGCAAACCTCGAACGGGATCTCTTACACGCTGAAACCAAGTGCAAGCAATAAAGCTTCCCTGCAACCGAAGGAAATTGCCGAGCTAGTTTATTTCGCAGCCATTGATTCGAAAGAAATCGGGAAGATTGAAAGCCTTTCGTTCGTGAACGTCGACTTGTATGCTTATCCTAAGGTAGAGACTACGCTGCTTTCAATGCCAACCAATCAAGTATGGTATGGCGGTACGGGCAGTGCAGCGCTTGAAAGCATAGCTAGTGCGGGGTGGGGACAAGAGTTCACGATATCTGGAGTGAATTCAGGACTTACGTATAAGACGGTGGAATCTTCCCTACAGAACACCGCAACAGGTCGTGTAGCCGTTGTGACCGTCCTTGTAAACAATCCGGGAGCAGGTCGTGAAACGGTACCCGCTTTCCGTGTTGATGCCCAATCAGAGTCGAAGAATTATGAAGGAAAACGTACAGAAGTGGCCCCAGTTGTCTTGGCAGCTGGAGAAACAACCTACATCCACTACGCGATCCCAGTGGAAAGCGATGTGACTCTAACGAATGTCGTCGTGCTATCGACAGATACGTTTGTCCCGAAAGACGGAGGACAGCCTTCAGAATTGGCAACAGCTAAGCTGGCTATCAACTGGCCAGTAGATGGGGCGAGCACAACAGCAGCCGCGTATACGATCGGTAAACCGATCACTTTCAATGCACAAGCCAAAGTGATTGATAAATCGACGGAAGTATCCTTAATGGAGCTGCATTTGCATGAGAATCCAGGTGAGGGCTATAAGACAGCTGTAGCGAAGTTCAAATTAACGAACACAAGCACAACGCCAGTAGCAACACCAGCATTTTTGACGGAGTTAACAAGTAAGCTAGGTGCCTCATACCAAGGTGTTCGTCAAACGAATGTTACGACCATGCTAAATCCTGGATTGAGCTATGTGGTCAGCTATTCGTATATTGTTCCACAATCCGAAGATAGTGAAAGCTTTGCTTTGAAAATATTAGATGCACAGGCTGCAGCACCATATACGACGACGATTGCTGCGTTGCAAACGGATGTCCAGAAGGAAACTACGGATAATATTATTTCATTGTACCCAATTGATGTGACGTTCAAAGACATATCCGTCAGTATGCAATATGCACTGGGGACATACAGCTATAAGGTGAAATTGGATCTAAGTATTTCACAGGCTCCAAATGTCGTAGTTGATAACAATTTCTCCAAATTAAGATTTGAGATCGTTGATAGCTTAGGACGTGTTGTAGGTTCTAAAGACGCCTCTTTTAATGGGCCTAATAAGTTAATTAGTGGCAGTCAAATCATTGATGCAACAGGTGCCAATTTGGATCAATTTAGCTCCCCATTCACGATTAATGTCTATGAAGCCATTGATACACCAACGGGAGTCGCGAAACGTTTAATCAAAGTAATGAAATAATTGCCTATACGTTGTACAGAAAAAAACAGCCTGCTAGTAGAGCTATCTACTGGCAGGCTGTTTTCTTGTGTAAGTATTCTGGTTACCGCTGCACTCTAGCCTTCACGGATTTCGCATAATCCGATGGAGACATCCCGACGGTTTTCTTAAAATCCCTTGAAAAATAATGAATACTTGTATAGCCAAGCAAACTAGCAATTTCTGTTATGTTATAAGGTCCTTCGCGCATATAGGTTTTGGCTTGCTCGATTTTGAGTAATTTGAAGGCTTCCATGATCCCCATGCCCTTCTGGGATTGAAAAAGCTCCTTCATTCGACTTTTGCCCAGGTGAAAGGTTTGGCAGAGGTCATCAAGGGTAAACGAGTCTGCCAGATGATCACTCAAATAGGTCATAATCTGACCGACGAGCCCAACCTCAGCTTTCTCCTTTTGCAACGAGGATTGTTTCAATTTTTGAGCTTCCTGAACGTTTCCCCGAGCTTCTTGTTTACGGATGAGGGTGATAAGGAGGATTTCTAAATAAGCTTTGATGAGCTGCTCACTAGCAAACGACGCCTCTTCGTTTCTTTCTAACAAATGAACGGAAGGAGAATCGAAGGGAGGGAGGAACGCATGAAATCCCTCTTGTGTGATGATTGAAAGCATATTTCGTTCGCGATCGCCTAACGATACGACTTTATTAGCTAGTTGAGACATAGCCTCAGAATGGCAGACGAAGGCAATGACGATGAGATTCGGCGGCTTATGCGCATGTCTGACATGAACGGTATGGAACTCCTCAGGCTTGTGGAAAATCATATTCCCCTGCTGGAGGGTATGGATGACATCGTCGGCACGAACCTCGACTTCCCCCTTGTCCACGTAGAGAATTTCCCAGAAGTCATGCTGTTCACCGTCGAATACAAAGCCTTTGGCATATTCAAAATAGTGAAAGGAAATGAGCGCTTCGATCGAAAGTGATTCCTGTAAATAAATCCTTGGGAAATCCATGGTGTCCGTCCTCTCTAGGGGATTTTCTTCCCGATTACAGCCATTTTACCACAATCAATTTAGCTAAAGTGCAAATAATTCGGCTTAATAGATAAATCCAATGGGACATCACTCTTTTATAATAAAGGAAAGAAGCGGAGGCGATTATCAATGAAAAAAGGGATTAATATTTGGTCATTTCCAGGCTCCATGAGCGTGAAAGATTGCATTACGACTGCGAAAAAAGCCGGATTCGACGGCATTGAGTTAGCTTTGAACGAAACAGGTGAGCTTAGTCTGGAAAGTACGGAAAGTGAAGTTCGTGCGTATCGCCAGCATGCTGACGAAACAGGGATTGAGGTAAGCAGCTTAGCAACAGGCTTATTCTGGTCCTATTCTTTGACAAGCAGTGCCCCGCAAACGCGTCAGAAAGCGAAAGACATTGTGAAGAAGCAGCTCGAGCACGCCGCGGCACTTGGTGTTGATACGATTTTGGTCGTACCTGGTGCGGTAGGTGTTGATTTCATTCCTGATTCTGAAGTGGTTCCGTATGATCAAGCCTATGACTACTCCCTTGAAGCAATTCAAGAACTTTCGAAGGTTGCTGAGTCCTTGAAGGTCTCGATTGGGATTGAAAATGTGTGGAATAAATTTCTACTATCACCGCTGGAAATGCGGGATTTCATTGATAAAGTTAATTCACCTTATGTAGGTGCCTATTTCGATGTAGGGAATGTCATCTTCTCAGGGTACCCGGAGCATTGGATTTCTATTTTGAGCCATCGTATCAAAAAAGTACATTTCAAAGACTATCGCCGCGCAGCTGGCGGTCTGCATGGTTTCGTTGACCTGCTTGCAGGCGATGTGAATTATCCGGAAGTAATGAAAGCCCTTCAAAACATCGGTTATGAAGATTATGTGATCGCTGAAATGATTCCTGGCTATACGCATCACGGTGAGCAAATTGTTTATAACACATCAGGCGCTATGGATGCTATTCTGGGGAGGAAATAATCATGCTAAGAATCGGACTAGTAGGACTAGGCTTCATGGGAAGAACACATTTGGAGAATTATGTACGCTTGGAAGCAGAAGGTGTTGCGATTAAAGTCGTGGCATTATGTGATATTGATCCGGTGAAACTAGAAGGCAACACGGTTG
The DNA here is from genome assembly GCF_927798215.1 of Paenibacillus allorhizoplanae. Lineage (NCBI taxonomy): Bacteria > Bacillati > Bacillota > Bacilli > Caryophanales > Paenibacillaceae > Paenibacillus > Paenibacillus allorhizoplanae. Next base: position 37,681 of record NZ_CAKMMW010000003.1, on the reverse strand, counting down.
CTGGAAATATTGCTACAGGTGATTCGGCGATCGATTTCAACCTCTATGCGAAGTATACAAGTGTGTCCGAGATGATTGAGAAAGAACAATTGGATTACGTGGATCTAGCTCTCCCGACATATCTGCACCGTGATATTACGATAGAATGTCTCAATAAAGGTCTACATGTGCTGTGTGAGAAGCCAATGGCTTCGAATCCGCAAGAGTGTGCAGAGATGATTGATGCTGCTCAGGCGAATGGTAAGCAATTGATGATTGGACAGTGTCTGCGCTTCTGGCCTGCCTACGTATACTTGAAAGAGGCTGTAGAAAAGGGGACTTACGGTGACGTAACTAGTGGTTATTTCTACCGCGGCGGCGCTACCCCAACTTGGGGACCATGGTTAATCGATAAAGAGAAGAGCGGCGGGGCTTTGCTCGATATGCATGTTCATGATATTGATATGGTCAATTGGCTGTTCGGAAAACCTGAATCCGTTTCCTGCTTGGCACGAAATGTAGTTCCAGGCAGCGGCTATGATGTCGTGTCTACGAATTATTTGTACGGGGATGGCAAAGTTATTAACGCACAAGCCGACTGGACTCTCGAAGGTGATTATGGCTTTGATATGCAGTACCGTGTCAATTTCGAGAAAGCGAACATTATTTTTGGCGCAAGCGGCCTGAAAGTAAACCCGAATGATGCGCCTGGTTTCAACCCAGAGCTATCACCAGAGATGGGCTATTACTTGGAACTGAAATATTTCATTGAGACGCTTCTCGCAGGGGAAGCGGTCACAACCGCAACGCCGGCTAGTACACGGGAAACGATTGAAATTGCTGTGGCTGAGATGGCATCGGCTGACAAGCAAGGGGCTTGGGTAGAATTGAAATAGTAATAACAAGTGATATTTATTTTGCAAAGTGACAACAATTTTGATATCGTTAAAGTATAAATGATTTTACGCGTGAAGCACACGCCGCTAGCTCTCTTTTTTGGAGCTAGCGGCGTTTTTATTTTTTAGGAGGGGATTAAGTGTTTGAGGCTGAGTATTCAATCTTTTGGAAGGATCAGGTTCACAGTGCAAGCGGACAGCGGCTTGAGATGTTGGGTAGGGATTTGACTGGAACGAAGAAACTACTGGAGGGTGTGCTGTTACCTGTATTGGGGACACTCAAAGGTCTGGAGCTTGAATATGAGATGTTGAGTTTGTCAGGTGCGAAAATATATGGTGACATGTGTCACCCCTTGCTGCGGATCGTGTTCGAGGAAGATAGCTTCGTCACTCACGCCGAGAAAATCACGAGAGACCGGTTTTCTTTTGAGAGGGCGCGAGCACGTTCAGTTGCGATACTGGGGTACACTTACTTTCCGTATAGTCGCGATGAACTAGAGAAAAAACCGAGTTTCTGCCAAAGAAACTTATACGAGTTGATTGGCCGTATTGGTAATGTAGAAGGTGCAGGGTTGAACCAGCTCGAAGAAATCGACTAACTCGCGCAGGAAGCGCTCCGCGTGAAGGAGTAAGTCGAAGAAATCGACTAACTCCTTCACGTGTTAATTATTTTCATTTGACTGCAATCGCTTTCGTATTCTATGCTAATTGCATTTGCAATAACTAGAGGTGAAGACGAATGAAAGACATAGATTCAACAGCATCGTGGCAAAAACTCCGTCTATTCGCAGTCACTTGGCCGATTTTTATTGACTCTGTATTACGTATGATGTTAGGTACTGCGGATGTCTTCATGTTAAGCCGAATTTCGGATGAAGTAACGGGAGCCGTTGGTTTAGCGAATGAGATCATCGTGTTCTGTATTTTGATGTTTGGTTTTGTGGGTATCGGGACCAGTGTTGCTGTTGCTCAGCATCTGGGAGCCGGTAAAGTGAAAGAAGCGAGTCGGATTTCTGCCACCGCTATTACGATTAATTTGATTTTCGGCATACTCGTGAGTATCGCGTTAGTTGTGTTTGGTGAGCCGTTAATGCATCTGATGCATTTGGATCCTCAGCAAATTGCGATCGCCAAGAAATACTTAACGATCATCTCCGCATTTATTTGGATTGAAGCGCTGTCGTATGCGATTTCGTCGGTATTGCGCTCCAATGGTCAGACCCGAGACGTGATGTTCGTTACGTTGGGGGTTAATGTGATTCACATTGTGGGTAACAGTCTCCTGATTTTCGGGAATCTGGGATTCCCTGAATGGGGGGTTACTGGGGCGGCTGTTTCGACAGTTGTAAGTCGACTTCTCGGACTCATTGTGCTTGTTGTCATTTTATATCGCCGCTTACAGGTTCCTATTCTTCTTAAGCATTATGTGAGCTTCAAGTCGAAGATTGTGAAGCAAATTCTTAGTATTGGATTACCTTCTGCTGGAGAGCATGTTTCATGGCAGTCTCAATATCTGATGATTTTCAGCTTTATTAATATTATCGGGGCCACCGCGCTGAGTGCGCATGTGTACGTGATGAATGTGACCAATTATTTCATGGCCCTGGGTATGGCGATTGGCATGGGGACGGAAATTATTATTGGGCACATGGTTGGTGCAGGGGCTTTCCAAGCGGCTTATCATAAATTGATACGAAGCTTGAAGATTACGTTTGTTCTGACATTCGTCATCGTGGGCATTACGTCGATTTTCCGTAAAGAACTACTCGGACTATTTACCGATAATCCCGATATCATTGCTATGGGATCGACAATTCTACTTCTTTCTATCATTTTAGAACCCGGTAGAACGTTTAACTTGGTTGTCATTAATTCCTTACGCGCTGCTGGCGATGCTAGATTCCCGGTAATGATGGGAGTTGTCTCGATGTGGGGGATTGCTGTTCCATTAGCTTACTATCTCGGGATTCATTTAGAGATGGGCTTACTGGGTGTCTGGATTGCTTTTACAGTTGATGAGTGGGTGAGAGGCTTGTTGATGTATCTGCGTTGGCGAAGCCGTGTATGGCAAAGTAAGTCATTGGTTAAACCAAGCGGCGAGGTCATGGCTCATTCGGCTTAATGGTAAATGAAGAAGCCTAAAACTCTTGATGAGAGAGTTCTAGGCTTCTTTCGTATTATGAAAAAGATGACAAGAGGGTTGTGGCTGGCGGCTGGTAATTATACTATATTCAGTTTCTTGTAAAAGAATTGGATGTTTGTAGGAAATCATAGAAAACGTGCTAGTGTACCCCTGTATAGATGTGGATTGCATCTCTTAGAAACGCTGCCGTACCTGGTTGTTTTACATCATAATAGGCTTTGAATCGTTCATCATCCACATACATTTGGGCAAGCCCAGCATGCGCTTCCTTACTGTACTCACTCCAATAGGACATGAGCCATTGTTTGTGCAAATCAGCCGCTTTTTGTGCAAGCTCACTTCCAGGGTCACCTAGCTTGAAAGCTTCAGCCAAGGTTTCGGCTACTTCCTCCGCCAATCGAGTCACCGCGTCGTGCTGCTCTTGCGTCATATTTTGTAGTTTCTGATTGCTCTTATTCACTTTGTCATCGCCGTATTTCTCACGAATCTCTTTTCCATATTTTTTCTCGTTGTCATCAATTAGCTTTTGTTTGAAGCCTTCAAATTTCTCTTTATTCGACATGGTAAGTCTCCCTTCTTTGGAAGCAATGGTTTGCTCGACGTTGGCAATGAGAATATCCAATTGTCTCCGCTTGTCGAGAAGCTGCTCTCGATGGTCCATCAGTGCACGGGTTCCGTCATAAGTAGGGGACGACATGATGTCTTTAATTTGCTCCAGAGGAATGCCCAGCTCCCGATAAAATAAAATCTGCTGCAGTCGATCCACCTCATTTTGCCCATAAATGCGATATCCTGATGAGTTGATTCTTGCCGGCATAAGAAGTTCAATCTCATCATAGTAGCGAAGTGTACGGGTGCTGATTCCAGCCAACTTCCCCAAGTGCTGTACCGTGTATTCCATCTGCTCACCTCCTGACAACTTAACTGTAAAGGTTTACGTAGCGTGAATGTCAAGTCCTTTTTTTTATCTTGTGAGTCCAGTTGAAGTGAACGACGAAGGTGATGAATCCAATCAGCACGATGAATAATAGACTAACGAAGAAGCCAGGACGCGTGGTAGGGTGAAAAGCAGCCCCAGAAATGGCAATCAGAATAAGAAGCAAGCCCACCCAGCGTTTGAACATTTTAGCAGGCGTATGGACTAATAGTCGTCCGGAGGACAGCAAAATCAATAACCAGATGAAAAGCAAGGTGAGACCTGCTGCCGTTGACATAACCGTGTAAAGTTCATCGGGTAAAAGCAAGGAAAGAATAACAGCGGCAGCCATTCCACCGGAAGTTAAGGCAAGAGCAGGGTATGGAATCTGTCTCCTTCCACTTGTCGTACGAGTGAACATGAATGGCGCATCATGATCCTTCGCAAGGGCAACGAGTATGGAGGTAACGGCGAATAAGGAAGCCACCATCGTTGAGAAAGCAGCAATAATGAGGATCGCATTGAATACATGCGGGACATAAGGCAATGGGTAGCTTTCCAAGCTGACTTGGAAGGGGCTTTTTTGCTCATGAAGCGCGTGCAAGGGTAAGAGGGTTAAGACTAAGAAGAGCGAGACGATGTAGAGGATAGCTAAAAGGAGGATCATGATGGAGCCTGCTTGTTGAGCTTCGCTCGATTTCTTTAGACGCATGGCGAAAAGCCCCATCATTTCCGTGCCGCCGAAGGCGTAGAACGAATAGATGAAGGATGACCAAGAGCCCTTGAGCCCTGAGGGCAGAAAGGTGTCTTTTGAAATAGGGAATGAAAGCGGATGGAGACCTCCTCTGATCCATCCGAGTACCGCAGCACCGGCAAGGAGGAGAAATATCAGCAGCGCTGAAACTTTGATGAGTGCGAAAATATGCTCCGAACGCTCGAAGGCTTGGGCACCGAGCAAGATGACACCTACGCCGAGACTGGCATAGAAGAAGGCAAACAACCACATCGGTACCGTGGGAAACCAGAACTGCGTAAACAGGGAAAGCGCCGCTAATTGACTCCCCATAATCATCAGCTGGGAGCCCCAGTAAATCCAGCCGCTGCTAAATCCAGCCCAGTGTCCATAAGCTAATTTGGCATAGGAGCGGAATGAGCCTTGTTGGGGATGCTCTCCTGTCATTTGTAGCAAAGCGTCAAGAACGAAATAAGTGCCTGCTGCAGCTAAAATGAACAAGAAGAGCATAGAGGCGCCGCCCATCGTTAGGCCGATACCGACGCCTAGAAAGTAGCCAGTTCCGAGCGTGCAAGCAACGCCGAGCAGGGATAGCTGCCACCACGCCATTGTGCTGTTCTTCGTTGGATTTGCTTTTGTGGACATGCCGCCTCCTAAGCTGTTTATGAGAAATGGATAACAACAGCCCATAGTATAGCTTGTCCATTGGTAAAATATACAGTTAAGACAGGTCCATCAGTGCGAATAGAAGACCTTCTTTTTCGATGACGTCAAAGGGTTGAAGCTTTGCATTTGGGACATTGTGGCAACGGCCAGTGTGCACTTCAAAGGTCCAGCCATGCAGTGGACACTCTAATTCGCCATTTTCAAGTTCGACCGCATAACCGGCGTGAGGGCATCGACTGGAAAGCAGCGTGTAGACACCATCCGCTTCCGTAAGGAAAAATCGCTTGCCATTCACTTTCACTTCGGACGGGTTTGCAGTAAACTGTTCCTTAGAACCAATCAGGATTTCATTCATGGGGATGCTCCTTTTCAGAAGGGGATATCTTCGTTACTATCATTATAATCCAAACGACATCAAAGATCTCTAAGCAGATGGCAAAAACAAAGGAGCACGATCCACATGAGTACATTATCTTCATTAGCAGCAGCCTTTCGCCAAACCTCCTATCCAGTAGGTGGCCACGGCCGCAGAAATATTCAAATTTTAAAAGAGGCCTTAGATGGACTGGATGGCAAACTTGAGAGTGATATTTATGGAACTGGCGAAAGTATAGAGAGCTTTCAGGCGGAAATGGCCGCTTATCTTGGCAAAGAGAAGGCTGTGTTCTTCCCTAGCGGGACGATGGCGCAGCAGATTGCCTTACGAATTTGGTGTGATGAGAAGGGAAGCCGCAAGGTTGCGTATCATCCGTTAAGTCATTTGGAAATCCATGAAGAGGATGGCTTGAAGGAGCTGCACCAGATTGAATCGATTTTGCTTGGCGAGAAGGATCGCTTGATTCGATTAGATGAGATTATTGAACTCAAAGATGACATCGCATGTCTCTTGATTGAGCTGCCACAGCGTGAAATTGGTGGTGATCTGCCGCTTTTCGAGGAGCTCGTTGCGATTTCGGCTCATTGCCGTGCCAAGGGGATCATGCTGCATCTGGACGGGGCCAGATTGTATGAGGTGCTGCCGTATTATCAGAAAACTGCGGCAGAATTGTGTACACTTTTCGATAGTGTGTACATCTCCTTCTACAAAGGAATCGGCGGCATTGCAGGTGCGATTCTGGCTGGTGATGAGGCGTTTACGGCGAAATCGAAGGTGTGGAAAAGGCGGTATGGCGGCGATTTGATCAGCCTGTATCCGTATTACCTTAGCGCGAGCTACTATTTCAAGCAGCGTGAGCCGAAGATGGGGCAATACTTCGAAGAAGCGGTGGAGCTTGCTGTGCTGTTTAATAGCTGTCAGCATGTGACTACCTTGCCGCGGGTACCCGTAACGAATATGTTCCACGTTCATATCGCGATGCCGAAAGAGAAGCTTGAGCCAATTCTACTCGAGTTGTACGCTGAGACAAGTGTAGGGTTGATTCACTATCTGCGTGAATCAAGCGAAGGAATTTGTTCCTTCGAAATAAGTATAGGCGATGCATTCGCGCAAATTCCGAAGGACAGGCTGAAGTTGACGTTTGAGCGGTTGGCTGCGGTATTACGAGAGGGATAGCGAACTGCTCTACCTAAAGTGACATTAATAGCGCACTGTTGTTCTGCTTAATTTGGCGAAGCGGAACGTCAGTGCGCTATTTGTTGAATTTCCACAATCGTAACTTTGTACTCCACGAGGTGAAAAATCGTAACATTTGTCACCTTAGTCCGTCAGATTGTAGGTGTTGATGACCGTGAAGAATCGGTATACTTCAAAAAGTAAGCCCTTACATTTTATTGAGGATCACATGGTCAGGAGGAGGGACACTTTGCAAAGACCGCCTGGTAATCAAAAGGTCGCTATTTTATATACTATTGGAGGGAATTTGATATGTTCAAAAAGAGTTTAGTATGGATACTCAGTCTGGCCTGCATCATAATGATATTCGGCATACTCCCAGCATTCGCTGCGAATGGGCCGATTACATGGGGATCCTCAGTCACAATAACGAATATCAATACGTTTACAGATGCGGGAACGGACGCACGTGGCATTAGTCCAGGTACGTTTGGCTCGGAATATCCGCGTATGATTAAGCTGGCCAATGGTAACTGGCTCGCGGTTGCAGCCATTTATGATAATAACGGCTATACGAAAGTATCCTGGGGCGGTACGCGATTACAAGTATTCCTCAGCACAGATAATTGCCGTACGTGGTCTTTAGCAGCGACACTTTGGGAAGATGGACGTGATCTCGATAATGGTCAATTCGCGCAACTAGCGAATGGCGATATTTTGCTAGCGATGCGATCGGTGCGTTGGCAAGAGTCTTATCAGTTAAAAGTGTACAAAAGCACGAACGGCGGTTCAAATTGGAGCTATCTAAGCACGATCGATGAGAAAACAGGTGCTCCAGGTACATTAGGTAACCCTGATAAGGGCGTGTATGAGCCGCATATGCAAATATTGAGCGATGGCACGCTAGCTGTCATGTATGCGAACGAAAAGCATGTGACGGAGAGTCCATCGTATAGTCAAATTATTTCGGAGAAGCTTTCGACGAATGGAGGCGCAAGCTGGGGAAGTGAGATTTATGTGGCTTGGGACCCGAGCAATGCAGCAGCACGGCCAGGTATGCCAGTTTGGCAAAAAATGAACAACGGCCAGTATCTCGTAACTTTCGAGGTGTGCGGTACGCAAAGCTGCAATGTGTTCACGAAGAAAAGCAGTGATGGCAAAACATGGGCAAGTGGTATTGGTACGCAAGTACCAAGTCAACAAGGTGGACCTTATCTGCTTTCGCTCACGGATGGCAGAATTCTACTGACGTCGAATGCCAATGTCCTTTCCATCTCCAATGATTACGGGAATTCCTGGTATACGAATGATACCACCGCTTTTGGCAACTCGTTCTGGTCCGCGATGTATCAAACGGCTTCAAACGAAATTGCTTTCATCGATTCGGTTAACCGAACGGGTGGTGGACATAATGTGCAGGTGAAGTTTGGCACGTTGACGAACACGTATTCGAATGATTTTGCCTCCAATGATACAGGTTGGGCTCGTTATGGCGGAACTTGGACAATTAGTGGAGGTACTTACAATCTAACTTCAGCAAGCGGGGATAAATCCATACTTACCCCTTATCCATCCAAGCGAAATTATACCCTTGAAGGAGATATCAAGCTTAACAATGCGGGGCAGGGCAGTCTTATTTTTAATGTGACGAATCCAGCAACGGGGACGGACAGTTTGAAAGGGTATGCTGCAGGCATTGATTCTGCGGGGCAAGTGTGGCTAGGTCGTTTTAACAATAACTGGACGCAGCTTGGTCTTGTCAGTACAACGATCAGCACGAACACGTGGTATCACATGAAGGTTGTAGTCAATGAAGGGAATATGAAGGTGTACGTAGGCGATATGGCCACTCCAAAAATTAACTTTACCGATACAACATTTGTAAGTGGGACGATCGGGGTCCGTGGTGGATTCGGGAATAGTGTGAGTTTTGACAATATTTCTGTTAACTAGCCAGCTCGTAAATAATCTTTTGAAGATTTCACCTATGTTAACCTTTGCTTTTGGGATAAGAACAGAAGAGGAACTAATTGTGATGCAAGGATAGCTTTGATTTTTACTGCTTTACGGACAGGTGAGCCGTTATTAGATGAGAAAAGCAGGGCGTCTAAATGCTAACGGACGCTACGGCCGTTATTCAGTTCCTTACCCCACATGTTGGCATGCAAATCAGTCAATAACGTCTCTGGTGTCCATTAAAAATCAAAACTGCCTCATTTTCAGATCATAGAGGCTGTCATGTCCGTTAGGAAAATCAACCAACCTCTTTTCGCGATACTCTCTAGGTTTGGGAATTTGCACGCCTGTTTACGTAGAAACATGGACAACCCAACCCTCCCTATACACATCAGATTGAGTGTATACCAAGGACCTGAGGCAGAGCCTCAGGTCCTTCTTATAATATGTTTCAAGTATCACTAAACGCTCCCGTCCCAGAAGGAAGACGTAGCCGTTTAGTGTGATAGTCTCGAAGGGAAGGGATACTATTCGTTAGTTCGGAACCAAATCCTTTAGTTCCTGCACTATATAGGCCTGACCGCCATTCAGCGCTTCTACAAGATTCCTAGCTGCAAGCTCAGCCATGTCATTACGAGTTCTTGCAGTCGCCGAACCGATATGAGGTAAAGTGACCACATTCGGCATGGATAACAACGGATTATCCACAGGGGTTGGCTCGATATCGAAGACATCCAGACCGGCTCCGCGAATTTTTCCTTGCTGAAGCGCCTTGATCAGCGCTTGCTCGTCTACAGTTGCTCCTCGGGAGGCATTGATGAAGATGGCTGATGATTTCATCAAGTTAAACTGCTCCTCGCCGATCAAATGTTTCGTCTCTGGAGTTAAAGGAGTCATCACAACGATGTAGTCGGATTCACATAGTAACTCATCCAGTTCGCAGAAGCGGGCATGGAAGCGCTCGTCTACTTCTTTTTTAGGACGGCGACTGTGATAGAGCAGGTTCATATCGAAGCCAAATACAGCCCGCTTAGCAATCGCTTCGCCAATCCGTCCCATACCAATGATTCCGAGTGTCGAATGATGAACATCCACACCGAATAATTCGGTACCGCTCGTACCCTTTTGCCATTTCCCCTGTTTCACATATGCGTCTAGTTCTGCGATTCTTCGCCCTGCACTTAACATTAAGGCGAGAACGAGATCAGCTACGGTGCTATCAAGTACATATGGAGTATGAGTACCAATTACACCATGGGATCTCATTGCATCAAGATCAAAATGATTGTACCCGACTGAAGAGGTACTCGCTACACGTAACCGTGGTGCGCAGCTTAACAGTTCCTCGTCAATTGTTCCCCCCAAGATTCCCTCGGCATCCGAGACTTTATCCAAAATGACACTCCGAGGCATACTGCCTTCCTGATTCCAGAACGTACAATCACCATGGAGATTTAAATAATCTTGAACGGTTTCCGGTAATTTGTGGGTAACGAGTATTTTGGGCTTGGTCGACATGAGTATTCCTCCTTGAGTTTCTTTATTGAATAGAAAGTGCTGGGATAACGTGTTTATTGGAATGGCGTCTTACGCTTCCGACTAGGCACTTTTTTTCCTTATTTGAACAAAAGATGTTATGACAGTCAAAGTAGTCTTTATGCAGTCTGTTATATTATAGCTAAACTTATCGGATTAATATATTAAAACGTACGATTCACCCCTCCAATCGTAATATCGTCACCTTGTACCGGTAACACATCCGGATGATTTCTTACGTTTGTTCCCTAAAGTTGACGGTTTTATCGGTTTAGACGCAGAGCGATTCCCTGTAAAGTTAGAACCAAGGAAAGCCCTTACATCTGAATGAAAGGGCTTTCCGCAACTAACATAAACCGAATGAGAGAGGGTTGTTCATCACAATGAAAAAGAAATTAACCAGTTTACTTACCGCAAGTATTGCGCTTGCTATGGTAGCGACAGGCTGCTCGAGTACAAAAGAAAGCGATACCAAAACCACAACGACAACAGCTGCGGAGACAACGAAAGCCGTAGAGACAACCAAAGCAGCAAATCCGGTAGAGATCACCTTTTGGAATATGTTCGGCGGTGGCGAGGGCGATTTCGTAGATCAGATTGTCAAAGGCTATAACGATTCCCAAAAGGAAGTCATCGTGAAACAGCTGCGCTTAGAATCCAATGAGTACTATGCGAAGCTAAGCACGGCGCTTTCATCCTCCAAAGGGCCTGATGTTGCGGTCGCTCACGTGGATCGGATATCTCCCTTCGTCAAAGCCAAGCAAATTCTACCTCTTGATGGTCTTGCCAGCAAGGTTGGTTTTGATCTGAAACAAGTCTCTGATTCCAATATCAAAAGCGTATCCTATGACGGAAAGCCTTACGCCGTACCGTTAGATACACATTTCCATATGTTCTATTACAACAAGGATCTGCTTAAGAAAGCTGAGTTGCTGAACGATGATGGCACGCCAAAGCTGGGAGATTTGACGCCGGATGCCTTTAAGAAAACATTAGCGCAAATTCAAGCGAAAGTACCTGGCGTGCAAGCGTTAGCCGTGAATACACCATATTTTCAAGAACCATTCCTGAATTTGTACTATGAAGCAGGCGGCGATATCTTGAATGGGGATATGACGAAATCCGCGATTAACAATGAGAAAGCATTGAATGTCCTTAAGTTTTACATGGATTTGTACAAAAACAAATACAGCGATCTCAATGATAAAACGCCTTGGGATTCCTTCCACAGCGGGAAAGCAGCCTTATGGTTCGGAGGCGTGTGGGAAGCAGGACTCTTGCTTAACGATAAAGCTTTGAACATTGGTGCGATGCCGCTGCCTGCGATTTTCGGTAGCCAAACGCACTGGGGAAGCTCCCATTTACTCGTCGTACCTTCTTATGTAACAACAGAGAAGCAAGAAGCATCCGCGAAATTCATGAAGTACTTCTCAGAGGTAGGTGGCAAAACGTGGGGGCAAGCCGGACACGTACCTGCTAACAGCGCAGTAACAACAAGCGATGAGTACAAAAAGCTGCCATACCGTAATTTATTTATCGAAGCTCAGAAAACAGTAAAATTCGCACCGAAAACAGATAAATACACAACGATTATTACGACGGTTTCAGAGTCCTTACAGAACATCCTATTCGGTAAACAATCCCCGGAAGACGGCTTGAAAAGTATGGATAAGCAAATCAATGATATTTTGACCAATTAATCGTCCGCTTGAATCGGGTGAAGCTCTCGTGAAAACTAACGGGGCTCCACCCGAACTTATATAGAAAGAAACAAGGAGAAGAGCCAATGGAGACAAAAGTAAGTGAGCGTGATCGGACATGGGTCCTCCGCGAACGTAAACCGTTACGAATAGCTTTGGAATTGAAGGCAATGGTGTATCTACTGCCATTTCTGATCCCTTTTGCCATTTTCTATCTGTGGCCTGTTGGGCGAGGCGCTTGGATGAGCTTGCACGTTTGGGGCATTCAGGGGATGCAGAAGTATGTTGGCTTAGCGAATTATAAAAAGATTTTCAGTGATTCGAATTTCTATCTGTATGTGTGGCACTCGATTTACTTTGTCATCATCTGTACACCGACAATTATCGTCCTCGGCCTTATTTTAGCCTTGCTGATTAATCAGAATCTTCGCTTTCGAACGCTCATCCGTTCCATGTTTTTCCTGCCTTATGTACTGTCCGTCTCGGTCATCAGTTTCATATGGTTACGACTTTTCGACTCGAAGTATGGCCCGATTAACGCGTTCTTGAAACTCATTGGTTTACCTGGTGACATTCACTGGCTGACGGATAAACATTTTGCTTGGTGGGCCATTACCCTAACAACCGATTGGTGGTCAGTAGGTTTCGTGATGGTACTATTCCTAGCTGGCTTGCAAGAAATTCCTACGGATCATTATGAAGCTGCGAAAATAGATGGCGCTGGCGCTTGGAAGCAATTCATTCATATTACGCTCCCGGGTTTGTCGAGAGTCATGCAAATACAAGTTTTTTATCAAATTATCTCGTGTTTAAAGCTATTTGGGCAAGTACAGATTATGACCGGCGGAGGTCCAGGGGACTCCACGAATACCATGATTCGCTACATTTATGTCACGGGGTTCAAAAAGGATATGTTCGGGCTTGCTTCGGCTCAGTCCATCGTATTCTGCGTCATCATGCTGCTCCTCGCCGTTGTACAGTTCAAATTAACAGACAGAAAAGATTGACGGAGGTTGAACATGAAAGGAATCGCAATTAACATCATCGCCGTAATCCTAGCTCTCTTATTTATGTTTCCATTGATTTGGATGCTCATTGTATCGCTGAAACCGGATGGCGTAAATGTCTCCGCTTTAAGTGACTGGGTGAATCTCTCGGATTTACATCTGCATAATTATACGAAGGTGATCAAAGATTCGCAGATCCTAAGATGGACGTGGAACAGCGCTGTTATCGGAGTTTTGACAACTGTGATTTCACTCATCTTCAGTTCCTTAGCGGCGTTCTCCTTTTCAAAGCTGCCTTTCAAGTCCAGAGGTTTGTTCTATCTGGTCATCGTTTCAGGCTTGTTAATTCCTACAGAAGCGATTCTAATCCCACTTTACGAAACGACGCTTCATCTAAAACTGATTGATAACATGTGGGCGATTATTCTACCAGGGCTCACGAATCCAATTGGCATCCTGCTCTTGAAGCAATTCATGGACGGTGTTCCGAAGGATTATATCGAAGCAGCACAAATCGACGGGTGTAGAAATTTCGGTTTATGGTATCGGATATGTCTCCCGCTTACTAGATCTGCTATGTTCTCTGTCGGGATTTTCTACTTTATTTTATCGTGGAACAATTTCTTGTGGCCGTATCTTTCCATTACCTCGCAAGAGAACATGATCTTATCAGCAGGACTACCGACATTTTTGTCGAATAATACGATGTCCTTAAATCTGATCATGGCAGCAAGTGCAATTGCGGCAATTCCAACGATTCTGGTGTTTGCTGTCCTGCAGCGTCAAATTGTTCAAGGAGTGGCCATGTCTGGTATTAAAGGTTAATAAGCTACTATCTACCAATCAGATTCTCTTCCCAGAAAGGGTTGCTACAACGATGACCCAAGCATCAGAAGTTGCGACGCGACAACGCCACAAACGAATTCCTTCATGGATGTATACATGGACGAGCAGCATTCGCTATAAGTGGATGCTGTTGTTGTTCCTTTTTTCGCTAACTCCCCTGCTTGCTCTGGGGTTTATTTCATATTCGATATCGAAATCAACGATCAACAATAAAGTTACGGAATACTCGGAACAGCTCTTGAAGCAGACGGCGGAGAACATTGACACGAGACTTGGCATTTACAAAGATATGATGATGCAGGTTGTCAATAACAATGACATTGTCACGATGCTGCGGACTTTGGATCGCACAGATCCTGCACAATACGATCTAGATAGTCTATCCCTGACTACGAAGTTATCGACGATTATTGCGATTAATCAGGATATACAGTCGATTTCGTTTCTTTCACCGCAGCATTTTATCAAAGGGATATACAGATGGAACGATCGGTCTTTAGACAAGGTATCCCCATTCCTGCAAACCTTGGAGGATGGGAGCAATTTTCGGTGGTTTTCTACGCGATTAGGAACGTATGTCGATAGTCTAAACACGCAAAATGTTCACGTCTTCTCACTAGCCAAGCAAATATACAAAATGTCGGACGATAGTCCTGTTGGGATTATTGCCGTACTAGACATCCGCGAGGATGTGCTGAAAGAAATCGGTGCTCGAACGACCAAGAGTAATATGGATATTGAAAGCTTCGTTATTGATGGTTCAGGACACATCATCTCGTACCCAGACAGTCGCGTATTGGGAAAGAGTGTGAAAGAAGTGCTCGGCGAAGATGGTTATTCAGAAATGTTTCGTTCCACGACAGATGAATCCGTATTTCCACTGAAATATCAGGGCGAAAGATTGATTGTGAATTATAAAAAGTTGCACACAAACGACTGGATCGTCGTTAATGTCATTTCGGAGGCTTCCCTGTACAAAGATTCGAATCGTCTGCTGCAAATTATTTTGGTGATCGCTTTCATTTGTATCTTATTCTCCATCTTGACGGCAATTTTACTGGCCAATTCGATCTCCAAGCCGATTCTGAAGATGATCCGATTGATGCGACAAGTCATGTCAGGTGACTTGACCGTCCGTTTCAAAGCCAAGCGCCGCAATGATGAATTCGATATTTTGGGCGAAAACTTTAACTATATGGTTACACGGATCGATGGTCTATTGGAAACGGTTTATGAGGAACAGAATCATAAGCGTGTAGCGGAATTGAAGGCTTTACAAGCGCAAATTAATCCGCATTTCCTATATAATACACTAGATATTATTAAATGGACGGCGCTCCTGCAGAAAGCTAATCATGCGGCTGAAATGGTCAGTCTTTTATCCCGATTATTGCGGATTAGCTTAGGTAAAGGTGAAGAGACAGTAACCATCGAAGAAGAAATCGAGCATGTACAGTGCTATCTGGGTATTCAAAAGTTCCGATTCAACTTTAATATCGAGACGTTCGTTCATCTGGACGAAGAAGTACGTACGTATCGTACGCCTAAGTTGATCCTACAACCCATTGTAGAGAATGCGATTCTACACGCTTTTACGGATAGAGAAACAGGTGAAATTCATATTCGGTGCGGCATCCATCCGGAAGGTGGAATTCGATTTGAGGTCGTGGATAATGGGCGAGGCATGGACGCAAGTCTTGTACAAAGTCTGAATCGGTATGAAGTTCCTTCCGTTGATAAAGTAAGTGGAATTGGCTTAGCGAATGTAGATGAACGAATTAAACTCATTTGTGGGAAGTCCTATGGTTTAGACATTCAAAGTGAACTTGGAGCGGGTACACATATTCGTATCAGACTTCCAGAAATGAAGTAGGTGAAGAGCATGTTTCGAGTTGTGATTGTGGAAGATGAATATATTGTAAGGTTCGGTATTCGCTCGATGATTGAATGGGATAAGCTTGGTTTAACGGTGAGCGGTGAAGCAGCGAATGGGCAAGAAGCGTTGGCGTTGATTCGCGAGAGCCCGCCGGATATCCTCATCACAGATATCAAAATGCCCGTTATGGATGGCATCACACTAATTACGGAAGTACGTAAAAGTTATCCGCATATGAAAATAGTCATCCTTAGCAATTTGGAAGATTTCCAATATGCGAAAGAAGCGATTCGCAATGGGGTTTCCGAATATATGATTAAATCAGATATGATGCCTCGGGACCTGGAGGAAACGCTGCTGCGAGTTAAGGAATCGATCCTAGCGGCGTCACCAGCAAGTGAGCAGAAGCATTCAGTGAGTGACATAGAGCCCCTCTTCAAAGAAAAACGGATGCTAGAGCTCCTTGAAGAAATGGACTCCGATCGCAGCCAACAAATCGTAGAAAGCTTAAGACTCTCCGACGTTATGCTACCCTTATATGTGCTTCATATCGTGAAGAATGAGTGGGCGCAGAGTGTTGAGGAGGGGCAAGCTTTGATACGGAAGGCGATTGCTGAAGTGATGATGACTTTCTCAGAGGATGCCTATGAAGCTTTTCCAGATCGGCAAGGGGAAATGAACGTACTTCTTTTTGCAAGGAAAATGACGGCTGCGGGTTTGTCTGAGATCAAGACATGGGCACAGTCCGTCGTTCTCTATCTCAAGGACCACTGTGCCATGTCCTGTACTCTAGGCGTTAGTATGAGTACGTCTAGTTGGTCAGGGCTGCATCAGGCCTACGAGCAAGCGAAAGCCGCAGCGAAATATAAAATGTTCATTGGACCTGAACGAGCGATTCTGTATGGTGTTGATTATGTGCCTCTACCAAGTCAATTGGCGGAGAATATTAAAGTGAGCACAACGCATATTCATGCGATGGTCTATGCTTTTCAAACGAAAGAGCTGCAAGCATATTTGGAAGATATTTTCGAACAGCTTACAGCACGTAAAAACTATGATCTCGTAGAAATTATTTCCCTGGAGCTGCTAATTCTACTTACGACGCTATGGTCAGAGGTGGCAAGTGATCAGCAAAGCATTCTCCAATTAAAGAAACAGTACTATGAGCAATTATCCAAATTAGAGACGATTCAGATGAGTAAAGCTTGGTTTCTGCAAGCATTTGAGGAACTCGTTCGACATATGATTGGTGTGTATAATAGTGATCGCAACGGCATTATTAAGGCAGCGCAGTATATCGGGCAGTACTACCAACAAGAGATTTCGCTGCAATCGATCAGCAGTTTGGTGCACTTAAGTAAAAACTATTTTGCTAATCTGTTCAAAAAAGAAATGGGTGAAAGCTTTCTGGAGTATTTGACGCGGATTCGCATCGAGAAAGCCATGACCTTATTAACAAGTGAGCTTAAGACAGCAGATATTGGCCATTTGGTAGGCATTCCAGACCCGAAATATTTCTCGAAAGTATTTAAGAAAATAACAGGTCTATCCCCGTCGGAATATCGTACTCGGGCCAAAGAAGACAAGTCATCGTAGTCTTCTTAAACTTGATTGCAAACGCTTACCGAGGAACTGTTAATTAGTAGGCATGTGGGGAAAGGGGGGATCGGATTGTTAGATAAATTGTTAGATAAAAAAAAGATTAAACGGGTCGTCGGAATCGGATGTATATGGTCGCTCACATTCGTGCTTACGGGATGCTCTATTCTGTCCAATAATCCTAAAAAAGTAGCTGAGAACAAGAAAATCGTGGCGAGCCCAGCAGCGGCAGTGGAAATTTCGTTCTGGAATCCATTCGGCGGTGGTGAAGGGGAGTTCGTGGAGCGTATTGTTCAAGATTTCAATACTTCACAGAAGGATGTCTACGTGAAGCAGCTTCGCCTGGAATCGAACGAATATTATGTGAAGCTGAGCACGGCGCTTTCTTCAGGGAAAGGTCCGGATGTAGCTGTTGCTCATGTTGACCGAATGTCACCATTCGTAAAGGCGAAGCAAATTATGCCATTGGACGAATTAGCGAGTGAGGTTGGATTTGATTTCAAGGACTTAGAGGAGAGCAATGTTCGAAGTGTGAGTTTCATGAGCAAGCCGTACGCGCTGCCATTAGACACGCATTTTCACATGTTATATTACAATAAAGCTATTATGAAAAAAGCAGGCTTATTGAATGACGATGAAACGCCTAAGTTGGCTATGTCAACGCCGGAAGCCTTCATTCAAATGCTGCAGCAGATTCAAGTAACAGTACCGAATGTTGAACCATTTGCAGTAAATACGCCGTATTTCCAAGAGCCATTCCTTAATATGTATTATCAAGCAGGCGGAGAATTATTGGATGTTAGCAAGGCGAAAGTAACGATCCATAATGACAAATCGCTTCGTGTGTTGAAGTTTTATCAACAGATCTATGCAAGCAAGCTCTCCGATGTGAACGATAAGACCCCGTGGGACACCTTTCATAATGGCAAAGCTGCGTTATGGATGGGAGGTGTATGGGAAGCAGGCTATCATTTAAGTGAGTCTTCCCTTCCCGCGGGGATCATGCCGCTTCCAACTCTATTCGGCTCTTCGATGCAGTGGGGGAGTTCACATACTCTCGTGATTCCCAGTTATGTAACGAAGGATAAACAACGTGCTGCCATGGCATTCATGTCTTATTTCTCCAAGGTAGGTTCTATGCTATGGGGCCAAGCCGGGCATGTGCCCGCCAATCGAGCTGTTCTTCAAAGCCAAGCCTATAAGCAATTGCCTTATCGGAAGCTTTTTATCGAAGCGCAGCATCAAGTTAAATTTGCGCCACAAACGGATAACTATGCAACGATGTTTACAACATTGTCCGAAGAGCTCCAAAGTATCGTAATGGGAGGCATGGATCCCGAGGAAGGGCTCGTGCAGCTAGAGAAAAAAATGAATAGTGTGTTGGCTAACTAGGCTGTATAATGTCCCATTGCGGAACTTTCCGGGAGGGGATATTTGTAACGTCTGGAAGAATTTTAATTCGCAAAGGTACCTATGATAAAATGAACCTATTAACCCAAAGGAGCTGAAACGAGTGAACATTATTTTCCATGGACAAAGCTGTGTCGAAATTAGATTGAAGCAACACACCTTGATTATAGACCCTTTCCTTACTGGTAATCCGCAAGCAACGGTCAAAGCGGAAGATATCAAGGCAGACTACATCCTTGTTACCCATGGACATGGAGATCATGTTGGAGACACGTTATCTATTGCAGAGCGCAACGATGCTACTGTTATTGCTCCTAACGATTTGGCCAGATATTTGGGCTTTGAGGGTGCAAAAACACACGGGATGGGAATCGGCGGGGCTTATGAGTTTCCTTTTGGTAAAGTAAAACTGACCCTAGCCTTACACGATTCTTCCTATAATCCGCCAGGCACCAAAGAAAACATCTATACAGGCATGGCGAGTGGATTCTTGCTTAAAGTAGAAGGGAAAACCATCTATCACGCAGGGGACACGGGGTTATTTAAAGATATGAAGCTGATTGGCAAAATGAACAATATTGATCTGGCCTTTCTGCCGATCGGGGATAACTACACGATGGGACCGGAAGATGCCGTGATCGCTGCGGGATATTTGAAAGCGGACACTGTTGTGCCTATGCACTATAATACGTTCCCAGTGATTGAACAGGATCCGAACGCTTTTGTTGCAAGCCTGGAAGAAAAAGGCATCAAAGGCTTAGTGATGGCACCGGGGCAACAAATAACGCTGTAATCGAGTGAATGGAGCCATTATGATGAGGGTTCA
This sequence comes from Paenibacillus allorhizoplanae, assembly GCF_927798215.1. NCBI lineage: Bacteria > Bacillati > Bacillota > Bacilli > Caryophanales > Paenibacillaceae > Paenibacillus > Paenibacillus allorhizoplanae. The sequence continues at coordinate 18,040 of NZ_CAKMMW010000003.1, read as the reverse complement.
CTCTCGGTGCTTTTGCTGGATTGACGCTCTTTCCAGAATAGGACGGTAAGCATGCGCTCTACCCATTCCTTATCTTCAGGTGTAAGGATAATACCATCAAACATGAGCTCATTTTCACGAAGAAAACGCCGCAGATTAACAGGATTGCTTTCAAACTGTTGGTTCGCTTGAGAGGACTCGAGATAACCAGCAATATCCATCAGCTCCGAGTAAGACGTGTTGAGCCCCTCAGATAATTTCATCAAAACATCGGGAGAAGGAATTCCGCGGTTACCATTCTCAAGTTGAGAGATGTATGCCGCGGACACACCGGAGCGATCAGCTAGTTCGCGGATTGTGAAGCCTTTCATTTTGCGCATATCTCGTAATTTATCGTAAAAGTACATGCCTGCTCATCCTCATTCCGTAAAGTAAACATTAGTAAACGTTATAATACTATCAGTTTACTATAGTAATTACAACGGTGAGTTTCGATCCTAATAATAAATGAATGTATACCCATATATTCGATTACTAATGTAAACTTATATTGTTACATTAGTGAATGTGCGGTATACTTCAGATAGGACGAAGTGAGGATGGGGGACTGACATTTAACGCCGATGCATATTCAAATTAAAGCGAAAACAGATGCATTCATTAAAGCAAGGGTCATGAAAGGCTATTCGCAACGAGAACTGGCACGGCATTCTGGCCTGAGCCACGCGTACATAAGTTTACTTGAACGGTCGATTAAATCAGTGGGCCCATCAACCGCTAAGCGATTAAGCGAAGTGCTGGAGATGGAGTTAGAGGAGCTTTTTCATATCCATATAGCCTGAAAATCATAAAACCGATGTCCCCTAGGTTGGGGAGCATCGGTTTTTGTTATGCACTACCGAGCAGATTCAGACACAAAAGAACAGAAAAGCAGGGAGTCCAAATGCTAACGGACGCCACGGCCGTTACGTCTGTTAGAAAAGCAAGCAACCTCTTTTCGCAATACTCTTTAGGTTTGGAAGTTTGCTCGCCTGTTTATCTAGATACATTGACAACCCTTCACCTACACACATCAGATTGGGTTTATACCAAGGATCTGAGGCAGAGCCTCAGGTCTTCCTTAACATTACGATTGACTATTGACGATTTCTAAGATGGACTGATGTATTCTCTTAATGCCTGTCATTCTTACTTTAATACAACGGAAATGAGAACTAGGCTGTATTCAGGCTCTGGCTAGTGAAGCATACTTGGAAGCAGGTGGGAGGGCCAGCGTGCTGACCTTCAACAAGAAATACACTTATGTATAGAAAGCTTAACTGATAGGGAGTGATCATGACTCGACGATAAAATAGGATGTATTCTTTTAGCTTTCCGTTATGGTTTGAGGGTTCTTTAGTTGAAAGTTGACAATCTGATATATGTTTAAGGAGGGAATAACTTTGAGCAAAATGAAACGCAGGCTTCTGAGCATGGTAGTGGTTTTGGCCATGATACTATCGCTAATCGGCGCCAACCTTACGCCGTTGACAGTATTTGCGGCCGCCCCAGATGGAGCCGAGGCTGATTTAACCGTAACACAGCAATCAACTGCAAGCGCTTACAACGTAGCGGTTACCATCAACAAAGACGGCCAGTCGTTTGACGAGCACGGCAAAACGTTCACCCTGCGGCAGAATGGGGAAATCATTGATAATGGTTCCGCCATTGGCGGCACGGTTACATTTGACGTTTACGACGGTACATATAACATTTTTGACGGCAGCGACGACACTGGCGAAACGATTATCGTCTCTGGAACTGCTGCCAAAACGCTCAACTACTACACGGTTGAATTCAAGGCCGAGGATGCAGGTGCGTCCAATGGCTCAGCGATCATCGCTAAATACAACGACAACTTCATTGCCAGCGGGGCTGTGGTTCTCGGTGGCAAAACACTGGTGATTACCGCCGAAGGCCGGGGTGCGATGTCATCGCCCCCGAACGCGCTCGAAGCCGGGTATTCGTACAAATGGAGCGGTGAAGGGGCAAACGATCAAACCACCGACACGCTCACAATTAACAATCTGAACAGGAAGATTGATGTGCTCTGCAGCGTGAAGGGAAGTCTGAGGTTGTACGCTGCGGGCAGAAACAGCGCCAATGCTGCTAAAGCATACTATACGCTGCCAGAGGTTTTGACGAGTGGACTAATGACGGTTAAGTTCGACTATGTCACTACGGCAACCAGTCCGAACACGGCTGTCTCCTTGGTTCAAAATGGAACCGCTGTGAATGCGGATGTCGATAAAATGAACGCCCTTGTGCGGTTTAATACGGGTATTGGCGCATATAACGGCACAGGGTGGGGGGCTGATGTCATCTCTCCTTTAGTGGCAAATAAGGTGTATCATGTAAAAATTGCGATTAATATGACTACTAAAACATACAGTGCCTGGGTAACGCCGGAGGGCGGCTCGGAGACGCAAATTGCCACAGACTTTGTGTTTAGGGCAAAAAATCCCACAAACATTGGCGAGCTCCGGGTGCTTGATACAAGGACCTCAGGCAATAACGGCATTACAAAGCAAATGTGGATTGAGAATATAACCGTTTCCAAGAAACCTGAGCTGACGGTTCTTCTTGATGGAGCACCGCATCCTGACATTAGCAAAATGGAGTTCGTACTGATGCAAGACGGCGTCGTCAAGGCTACCGGCGTCAAGAATGGCAATAAGGTTGTCTTTAACGAGACGTTGAACGATGACATATATGACATTTATGTCAATGGCGCTAATTCTAACATAAAGCTCACGATCACCAACGGGGGAGGCAGTGCGACGGTTGATCTGGGCACTGACGAGAGCAGGGCGAGGAAAGCGCTTCAAGATATTATCACAACTATGGAGGGGCGTGGTCTTAAAGAGGACCGCTATACGTCAGCTACATGGGGGCCGTTTGCCACCGCGCTGGCTGGGGCGAAAAACTTGCTTCTCGACCATACAGCGACGGCGGAAACACTCAATACCGCAACGAGCAATCTGAGCAACGCGTATGAAGCTCTTGCGCTTATCCCGCGTGCCAACGGCATCTACAAGGCTGCGTATGCGGATAAGTTCGGCGGCACCGTAGTTCGCACCAACATTGGCAACACTAGCAACGGTGCGACGTATCCGAATGGCAGCTACTCGTCGCCTCCGGCTGGTCAACCTAACGACCGATCTGTTCTGGGCGGCTTATACACAGGCAGCGACCCCCAAACCTATAGGGCGAAGCCAGGTGCCGGCGTTACATTCCCTTTTACAATTCATAAAGATGGTAAATACGGATTCATGTTGAAGTTCTCCCGCGTCAATTACGAAATTGAGGACTATATCAGCGTGTATGTCAATTACGACCAGGTTGAAAAAAATGAAAACGGCTCTCCGAAAACGCCTGGTAATTACCGTATTTCCCTTGCAGGCAAGGACAGTGAGCTTGTATTTGTTGAGTCCGACATTTGGGAAATGGAACTGAAAGAGGGCGACACGATCTCTCTGGTGCTCGACACTTCAAGTCTTGACGTAGTGGACTATCCAGACAAGGGTCTTGTCAATATCGACTATATCTCCGTCTGGGAGGTAGAGGAGTCCTACACTTACGACTCCTTCAACCGCAACTTTTACCTCCTGGCAGGCAATGAGATCATGATTCCGGAGCCTGTGAATTTCCCACTCACTTGGAGCAGCAGTGACCCGGAGATTGCGACTGTGGATCCTGTGACTGGAAGGATTCAAACAATTAAGGCTGGGGACGTCGTTATTACGTCCACTGGTACCGGCGGTACGTTTAAGTACAATCTGTATATAAAGAATAACGAAAGCGATATTAGGTTGAAAACCGCCCAAGTCTCGCTGTGGGATACAGCAAACAATGTGTTCGATCCACCGGCTGCAGTACGGAATAGCAATGCCAGTGAAGTCCCGGAGAACATCCCGATTGCGTTAACCGGCCTTAGCGGCGGGATCAGGGTAGGCAACGGGTTTGTAGATACGATGGACTACGTCCCGGTCGGCTCGTCGATTGAAATCGACGCTCCCGATGCCGTCGTGAAAAAGCCCGGTATGTATGACATCACCCTGAACTATGCGAAAGGCAGTTCTCAGGCAAGCGGCCAATTGGGGCTCCTAGTGAACGGCCAGCTTGCAGGCACCTTATATACGAGGACAACGGCCAGCCTCACCAGTACGGAACAGTCGAACATCGTAACGGTGTATTTGAAACCCGGCGATACAATCGGCATTCGGACAATCGTCAATCCGAAGGACGCCGTTGGACGCTTTAACAGTTTGACGGTCACCGAGAACGTGGTGATTCCGCCTTCATCTGTTACACTGTCCACTACTACTAGTGTGAATCATCAAGACCAGACAACGCTGAATTATACAACGGTCCCAGCGAACGCCACGCCAGCCTTTGTCTGGACTGCCGCCAACACCGACATCGTGTCCGTGTACGGCAACCTAGTGGTCGGAGAAAATGTTGGTGAGACAACGGTTACAGCGACTTCTATCTATAATCCAGAGATTAAGTCAACCGGTACAGTGACTGTTGCAGTAAACAGCAGCGTTTTCAGCATCGAAAGCAATAAAGTAAAGGTCTATCTGGATAAGGACTTCCCTCGCGCGATTCAGTATGAGATGAAGGACAGCGGTGCGAAGATCGACGGCAACCGTAGCAAGCTTGACACGCTTAGATTAACCACTGGCATGACATATAGCTTAAATACGTCACAGGGGTTGACAGGTTCAACGGTTAAGAACTACAAGCCCGTCGTTACGTCCAGTGAGCCAATCCAGAACGCAGACGGCAGCCAGCATGTGATTTATACCCTGCAAGTGACCGAGTTGAACGCGGAAATAAAAATGAAAGCAACGGTCGAGGGAATGGTACTCAAGTTTGATTTTATAGAGATTAAGGAGGATCCCGCCAACCGTATTTTCATCATTGAAATACCAAATCATAATCCGGTAACTGTCAGCAATTTTACTACTGGCTCCTCATTTGCCGGTTCCAAAATGGAAAGCAACATCGGAAGAAGCGGCGATAGCTTTTACAATATTAAAGATATGATGACGGGCTCTGATTTTTATAACTACGCCTTTGTATCCAACGGCAGAGTAGCCGCCAGCATTCAGAGTAACGCCTTCGGATTGACGGACGGCAGCGTGGCAAGACGCGTTTTTGCTGACACGAAGAGAAACGATTCGTTGGTTACAACGAGTCTGCTCAGCGGATCTTGGGTATGGCGATTCCCTGATGCTACCAAGAAATTTATTGACAATGAGGGTAGATACGGAGAAGAGGAAGCCTTAATAACCAGAACGTATACAGATGAACCCTACGAAAGGGATATGCCGCATGTCTGGGTCGTGCTGGCTGAAGAAAACAATAACGATGGCATCGTTAACTGGCAGGATGCGGCTAATGAGTACCGCAGCGTCGCTAAAGTGGCGGTCGGCTCGGACAAAATTGCCGACGCGGTCGTACAACGGCTGATTATGTCACAGGGAAACGAATCCAACTACCCGTATCTGGCATCAGTGGATGAAACTAAGCGTATCTGGCTGCATACGGACGGCTTGGGACAAATCATCCTGCAAAAATACCACAACGCAGGCAACTGGGGCGACTTCAGCGTCTACGATGACCAACTGGGCGGCTTGGACGAGTTCCGGAAGTTTACCGACATTACGACCAACCAGTACAACAGCTTTGTCGGTGTCCACACTAACTTTACGGAGTATTTCGCAAAAGTTGACCAGTTCAGCTATGAGAACGTCGAAATGCAAGCCGACGGAATCACCCCGCGAAGCAAAGGTTATGTGGCGTTCGGTTACTACCTGCACCAAGCCTATGTGATCGACGACCAGTTGGATGCGTTAACCCGAGATAATGATAATGAGGCAAGCCAAGAGAAAAGCCGTTATGAGCGCATGAATCGTTTTAAAACCGACATCCCGGCTTTGGGCTTCATTTACAGCGATGTGTACTCCCACAACGGCTGGCGCGGAAACGCCTTGGCGCGGGATTACGAGGATAATGGCCTTGCATACTTTGTGGAGTGGCCGTACGTCTCAGAGGACTCCGCTGCGTGGGCGCACTGGTCCGTGGAAAAGAGCTATAGCCCCGCGTCGCTCAAGGGATATTCTAGCGATATTGCCCGGTTTATCTTCAACGACTCCAAAGACCGCTGGGATAACTACACGACCGACAACTGGAAGGCCGACATTGAGAAAACCCGCGTACCGAACAGCGCCTTCCTGCTGATGGGCGCCGATACGACCTCCTACGAGGGCTGGGTGCACAATGGTATCAACGAATATGACTCGATTGTTGAGAAAATCTATCGCAACAACATCCCAACCAAGTACATGCAGCACTTCCCCGTTACGCGCATGGAAAAGGATAAAGATGGCTGGGCGGACTACATCGAGTTTAATAACGGAGAAGTGAAGGTTTATGCAGAGGGTTATGAGAACCTCAATAACGAAACAAGAAATAGCAAACGCATCATAGAAAAAGACGGAAAGAAGATTTACGAGCAGGTTAACGCCATCGGTACAGATCAAGGTTCAACCAAGTACCTGATACCGTGGAACGAGGGCGACATGCAAAAGCTTGATGAGCAAGAACAAAAGGAGATCAAACTATACCATTGGAACGATGACGGCGGCAGTACGACCTGGGAACTCCCCGACAGTTGGTCGGGCCTCGAGACCGTCTACGTGTATAAGTTGTCCGACCTGGGCAAGTCTTCTGAACAGGTTCTGACAGTAGTAAATGGAAAAATTACTATCCATACGGATGCAAGAACCCCGTACGTGGTGTACAAAGAACAGCAGGATATGGATGTGGACGTCGACTTTGGCGAGGGACAATATGTGAATAACCCCGGCTTCAGCACAGGTAACACCCTCAAAGGTTGGAAAACTGTAAATGGGAATCCCGAAGTAGTACGTAACGACAACACAACGATGCCACTCTTCACCACTGACGGTGCCGTAGCGCAACCTAACTCGAATGCCGACAACCATGCTAGAAGCCGCAATTGGGAGCTGGCGGTTAAGGATGGTAACGAAACGGAGGTCAGCCAGACAATCACCGGCCTGAATCCAGGCGACGAGTACGCCGTATCGGTTATGGTGGAGGTTCAACGTGGAAAAACGCGCAAGGCGTCGCTCATCGTGGATACAGATGGAGCTAGGCGCTCTAGTTACACAGATTCCTCCGTCTTGCTCAACTATGACCGCTACGACTCCAAAGAAAAAACCGGTATGCTCCGTATGCGCGTCGTATTCACCGCGGACGCACCTACAGCAACAATACGGTTGCAAGCAGTGGCGGGCGAAGGCGAGGTGCGATTTGACAACGTGCGTATGTACAGGACTACCACACCAACACCGAAGACTCCGGTGACCGACGGGAAAATCATCCTGTATCAGGATTTCGAATCCGCGCCGGATGGAACAACTGAAGCGGGTACGTCCATCAACAAACCTACTTTTGAGGGCTTCTTGCCCTTTAATCTTGGTAACGGCGGAGGGTTTCGCGAAGCCAGAACGATCATACAGCGCAGACATGATCCCTATACGCAAAACAATACTGTACCCGTTTGGAGTAGTAACGCTCCCGAAAGTGTAAGAAACTTTGTGCAGCCAACGAAAGATCAAGCGGGAAATACGGTTACTGGCCAATGGTGGGATACTACGACCATCCCGGTTGATCTGGTTGTGGACGGCAAAACCTCATTCTCTAACATCACCGGCAGTGGGGGCATTATGTACCAGACTACACCTCAGAGCCTCCGGTTTGAAGAGGGCAAGGTATACCGTATCAGCTTTGACTACCAAACCGGCCTAAATGGCATCTTCGCCTTTGTGCTAGGGAATGGTATGAAAGGGACACTAAGTCAGAGAGTTTCTTCGACAACCGTGGAATTTACAGGGCTTCAACACCATGATTATCTGCAAGGCACGATGGGCCCGTATTTTAACAATGTGAATTCGAACCGGTCGGACGGCGGCGTGCCAATAACCGCGATGCCCGAAGGTTGGGCAGCCAATGGCACTTACCGCAACATCGACATTAAGAAAGCAGTGCCGAACTGGAAAGGGTATTATGAGTACGAGTTCGTGAGCACATCCGACCAGACTTGGTTCGGTATCTTACGGAACAATGACTCACCGACGCCGAGCGATAACCCTAACCCTTTTATCATCGACAATCTGCTAATCGTGGAAGTGGGCGAGGTTGTCTCGGGAGACGCAACGCTTTCTAACCTTACGGTTAGCGCAGGCGTACTGTCTCCAGAATTTAGCTCGGACACTACGAGCTACGCAGTAAATGTGGATAACAATGTCAGCAGTATTACAATTACTGCCACAAATAACCACAACGCCGCGACGGTCAACGGAGCGGGCGTAAAATCTCTGAGCGTAGGGCTGAATACATTTGAGGTAGTTGTTACTGCCGAAAATGGTGCACAGAAAACCTATACGGTAGCTGTGAACCGTGCTGGGAAAGACGCCTCCAATGACGCAACGCTTTCTAATCTGACTGTTAGCACAGGCGTACTGTCCCCAGAATTTAGCTCGGACATTACGAGCTACGCAGTAAATGTGGATAACAGTGTCAGCAGTATTACGATTACTGCCACAAATAACCACAGCGCTGCGACGGTTAACGGGGCAGGCGTAAAATCTCTAAATGTAGGGCTGAATACATTTGATGTAGGTGTTATTGCTGAGGATGGTACGCAGAGGACCTATACCCTAGCAGTGACCCGTGCCAGCGCTCCGCAGACAGACAACGGTTCTGAAGGCAGCGGTTCTGGGGACACCAGTTCCGAGACTCCTTCTCAGCCAGTCCCGACACCTGTCCCGACTCCTACTCCGAAACCAGCCGAAAATGATTGGATCCTACAGGTTGAGGAAGATACGGATGCAACCACCACCATCGAAAGCACATCGGAGCAAGCGAAAGCAGCTGAAGACGCAGTAGCGGCAACTGCGGCGAACAACGCAAACACAAGTGTGACCATTGTGGCAGTTGCACCCCCAGTGATTGTGAAAACATCAGGAGATGTCAACAAACCTTATGCTGTAACCGTGAATATGCAACCCGACGAGGACAAAGCGGAATTCACTACGATGGCAATCGTAAATGCCGACGGCACATTGACCCCGGTACCTACCAAATTGAATAGTGATGGTACGGTAACCGTCATCGTCCGCGACGATGTCACGCTGGTGCCAGTGAACGTCAAGTCCAACTTCATCGATGCGATCGGGCATTACGCAAGTGATGAAATTAACAGGGCGGCGGCGTTGATGCTGATCGTCGGCGTGGGTAACAGCAGATTCGCCCCATCAGAGTCGGTCACTGTTGCGGAAGCCAGTACGATATTCCTACGGGCACTTGGCATCCCGGCCAATAAATCTGCTTCTGCCGTGAACGGAGTAGATCAGAACAAATGGTATGCTGTTAATGTCAATACAGCAGCTGATAATAAGCTGATTGACATAACCGAAAATAACGTTGAACCTGACAGCCCCATGACTCGCATTGAGACAGCGACATTGATTGTCAACGCTCTGAAGGCATTGAACATGAATCCCACGATGTCACTTCAGGAGGCGGATGAATTGTTGCTGAAAGACTTCACCGATCTGCCGGGGCTGACGACGTCAGAGCGTGTCGATCTAGCTATCACGGTTAAGCTGGGGATCTTTACAGGCAATGGCGATGGAACCATGGCCCCGCATGCTGACCTGCAGCGAGCTCATCTGGCAAGTCTTGCGGTTAGATTTCAGGATTATATTCTGAAACGCTGAGGAGTCACCTTAGTCGTAGGCAGTTGAAAATCAGAAAACCGATGTCCCCATGATTGGGGCGCATCGGTTTTTGCTTTATTTCACAGTCTTATTATAAGCACCAATTTTCTCTGTAATACTCTTAGCTGCGTTATCCAGCGCTTCTTTGGGAGCTTTTTTTCCAGTCAAAGCCTCTTCGATGGCTGTTTCGACGATTTGACGAGCTTCTGGGAATACCCCCATAACCGCGCCTTGCGTTGCTGTGTTGGCTTTTGTTTTGTGCAATTGATCGATGGCAGTTTGGAATTGCGGGTATTTCGTAAGATTATCTTTGATAATTTGTTCATCATAGGCTTTTTTCGTAATTGGGAAGTAGCCTGTGTTTACGTTCCACCATGCTTGTGTTTGCGGATTCGTTAGGAATTTAATAAATTCCCATGCGCCTTGTTGCTCAGCTTCCGACTTATTGTTCAAGATGTAAAGACTCGCTCCCCCTACAACTACGCCGCCTTCTTTGGCATCCGATGGCTTCGGAAGCGGGCCTGTACCTACTTGGAATTTGCCTTCAGCGCCGCTGACAATACCACGGAGGGATGCTGTGGAATCTAGTGTCATGGCGATTTGGCCAGCTAGGAAAGCTTTTTTCGTATCATCTGTTTTACGTCCAAGATTAGCGGACGTTTTGCTGTCGACCATCTCTTTCCACCAGGTTAGCGTTTTGACACCAGCGTCATTGTTAACCAAGGCTTCTGTTGCAGCAGCGGTACGGCCATTCCCGTTATTAAGGAATTCAACACCTTGGTTAGCGAAGAATTGCTCCATAAACCAGCCATAGATCGCAAAAGAAGAACCGGATTTTCCATCTTTACTTAGTGCTTTAGAAGCATTCGCAATTTCTTCATACGTGGTTGGTGGTTTCTCTGGATCAAGACCGGCAGCTTTGAACATGTCTTTGTTGTAATACAAGATAGGGTTCGACGTATTGAATGGCATGGAATTTAGTTTGCCATCGACTTTATAATAATTCAGAATGTTCTCTTCGAGCTGAGAAAGATCAAATTTATCGGCATCAACAAATTTTTGAACAGGTGTAATGGCTTTAGAATCGATCATAAAGCGGGAGCCGATTTCGTAAACTTGAATGAGGGAGGGGCCGCTTTTGGTATCCATCGATGCTTTCATTTTGTTGATGCTCTCATCGTAGGTACCTTGGAATACTGCCTCAACTTGTACATTCTTCTGCGAGCCATTGAAATCTGCCACTAATTTATCGACGGCTTTGCCAAGCTCTCCACTCATCGAATGCCACCAGATCACTTTAACGGGTTCAGTTGGTTTTTTGACATCCGCCGCTGCCGTACTTGTTGCAGGTTTACTTTCTGTCGTACTGCCTGAAGTCGTTGTTTCTGCTTTGCCGCATGCACTAGTTAACAGCACCATAATTGCGGTCATAGCAAGGATGGAGCTTCTTGTTTTCAATGATTTCATTGTCTATTTCTCTCCCTTATCTCTAATCTAAAATATATGGAAATCTGCTTCGGCATGGTAGCTGAACAGAGTGGCCATCAGAGGATGGATTAACCTTTCACAGCACCAGCGGTAAGTCCGCGAACGAGCTGTTTTAAACCGAGAATGAGCAATAAGAGGGACGGCAGTAATACGATGGTTACACCTGCCAGAACCAAATTCCATACGGTCAACTCTTCGAATTGCAGCATCGCGATGCCAATTTGCACGGTTCTCATGGCTTCGCTGTTCGTTATGAGCAGTGGCCATAGATACATGTTCCATGCATTTAAAAAGGCATACACAGCTAACGTTGCTAAGGCTGGACGCCCGAGCGGAAGCACGATTCGAAGAAACATGCGAAAATGTCCGCAACCATCGATTCGTGCCGCTTCGAACAGCTCTTTGGGCAGCTGTAAGAAGAATTGCCGCAGAAGGAAGGTTCCGAAAGCCGTAGCCAAGAATGGAACGGTTAGCCCCTGCATGCTATCGAGCCAGTCCCATTTTTTAACCGTCAAATAGTTGGGAATAATGGTGACCTCCCAGGGAATCATCATGGTAGCCATGAAGAGCGCAAAGATGAAGGCTTTACCCATGAACCGAATATTGGTAAAGGCATAAGCGGCCATGCTGGATGTAATCAGCTGTCCCAGAGTAATCACGATAGATACAATGAGACTATTGGTAACAAATTTGGCGATGGGCACAAGTTTGAATACGTCGATGATACTCCCCAGATAAAAGCTGCTTGGCAAGAAGTGAGGGGGATAGGCGGATGCTTCCTCTGGTGTCATCAATGCAGATGAGAATGTATAGAAAATGGGATAAAGAACAAGTGCGGCACAGATGATCAATAGGGTGTAGACGAACGCATGTTGCAAACGGGTCATCATTGATAGTGCACCTTCTTTTCAAATACTTTAAACTGAATGATTGTGAAAATAAGGATAATGGTGAAGAGGACAAGTGCTTGCGCGCTGCCAGTTCCGAACCGGAAGTTGATAAAGGCATCCTGATATAAGGTGTAGACAAGGACATCTGTGGAGTTGACGGGTCCACCTTTGGTCAGAATATGAATTTGTCCGAAGGACTGAAAAGCACCGATGATTGACACGATCGTGACGAAGAACACGGTTGGTGACAATAATGGAAGGACGATTTGCACAAAGGTGCGAATGGGGCCAGATCCATCGATTTTGGCGCTGTCATAGATTTCATCAGGAACGCCTTGTAAACCGCTTAACAAGACAATGTAGGTGAAGCCAAGATTCATCCAAACCGTCATCATAGAAACAGAAAGCAGTGCCCATCGCGGGTCAGTCAGCCATGCCACAGGTTCTAAGCCAACTTGTTGAAGCAAATAATTCAACATGCCAACACTCGGGTGAAACAGCATCATCCAGATCACAGCAGAAGTACCTACGGATAGGACAACAGGCAATGAGAATATGAATTGAAAGATTCGCATACCTTTGAGTTGATTATGCGTTAGCGCAGCGAGCATCAGCGCGATGATGATCACAGTAGGAACCGTTAGTAGAGTAAACAGGCCAGTAACGCCGAGACTCTGATAAAATCGTTCTGAAGTAAAAATAGCTGTGAAATTATCGAAACCGACATAGGAGGCCACTCGGCCACGAGGATCAGTTTCGTGTAAACTGAGATAGAAGGTTTGTATCAAGGGATAGAACAAAAAGACAGCGAACAACAAGAGTGAGGGAGCTAAGAAAACATAACCAAGGAATGTCTCCGCCCATTTCTGGCTAATTGCTGCCTTGCGCGGATGCGCTGCTTGTACCGTCGTTTTTGATTTTCTTGCATGAGGTAAATCTCTTTCTATTGCATTCATTTCAAGCTCCTCCATGAACATTATTCAACATGTACGCCTCGTTACTAGACTAACGCTTGTTTATTTGACCAATGTCAAATTCAAGTGAAGGTTTTGTATATTTTCAGATGAATTTACAAAAACAATAGAATTTCTTACTGGGCAGAATTAGGTTCATTCAACTATAATTTGAACATATTTAGGTAGTTTATCTGAATAGGAGAGTGAATTTGAACATGCAGCAACCGATCGTAATTGGACATCGCGGAGCATCTGGTGAGGCGCCTGAAAACACATTAGCCGCTTTCGAACTAGCTTTTGAGCAAGGTGCTGAAGGAATTGAACTTGATGTACAAATAACGAAAGATGGCGAGATTGTCGTCTGTCATGATTTAACGCTGGATCGGACCACAAACGGATCTGGACTTATTTGTGAGCATAATTGGGAAGAGTTGAATGCCTTAGATGCTGGCCTCTGGTTCTCTGAAGCATTCACGGGAGAGAGAATTCCTCATCTGCGTCAAGTATTCGAGCTTGTACCACGGGGACATCTCATCAATGTGGAAGTAAAACACGCATATGAGGGAAGAATGGAGAAGGCGTTGTTGGCATTTTTGGACGAAATGGATAGATGGGAAGATATCGTGATCTCTTCCTTTGATCACAAGCTGATTCACAGGATCAAACAAGCGCAGCCTAATGCGAAAGTGGGATTGCTTTATGCAGCCAATTTAATTGACCATGCAGCCTATGCTGAGCAATTGGGGGTAGATGTGTTTTCCTTGCATCCGTATCACCACTGTATTAACAAGGAGGATGTTGTCGCGGCTAAAGCTTCGGGACTGGCTGTTTATCCTTATACGGCAAATGATGTTGCGGATTATAAAAGGTTGATTGTTGCTGGTGTTACGGGGATTATTACCGATTATCCAGCGCGATTGCGGAATCTGCTTGGCTAACTTGGTTAGAAGATGAGATAAAACGAATGTGCTTCATTTTACATCAAGGCGGAAGGAGTGTAAGCTAAATTTGTCGAATTTAGCTACACATTGAATTCTCAGCTAAGAGGTGAACGGGAGTGCCATTCGTACCGACTGATCAAGATACATTGTATTATGAATTCCATCAAGTGAACCGCAGCGATCAGCCGGTAGAAACCATAGTTATGATCCACAGCCTGGGAACGAATCTGAGTATTTGGAACTGGACAATACCTTATCTTCAATCCCGCTACGATATTCTCGTTTATGATGTTAGAGGCCACGGCAGAAGCCGACAGACCTACGATGAAGTCGTCACATGGCGATTGCTTTGCGACGACTTGGTCGGCCTTCTTGCTTATAATCAAATTGATCGATTTCATCTCGTCGGTCATGGGATGGGCGGTTACATCGGACTGGAATTCGTGCGGGAATATCCGGCTAGGGTGTTATCGCTATGTTTACTTTCCGTACCGCTTTATTATCCGGTTAAGGTAATGCCGATTTTATCAGGAGATCGGCAGCAAGTTATTCGAGAGACTAACTCGATCATGCCGGTCGCTGAACGCTTGCTGAGTGCAGCTTGCCATCATGTTACACCGAGCAAACAAGAGTTATTATATGAAGCGTATAGCCATGTTTCCTTCCACCACTATATTCAAATTAGAGATCTGATTACAGCCTATATCTCCGCTCAACAGATTAGAGGTGTCGATATTCCTGTGCTGTTTTTGGGCGGTGAATACGACAGGCTTTTCCCACCGAGCGTGCTCGCGCTAGGGACGATTTTGCTGCAAAACTACCGTTTTTTAGTCGTATCCGACGCTGCAAACGCGGTTCAACTGGATCAGCCGACTGTCGTGGCGAAATGGATTGATGAGCATATCCAGAAAGCAGGCGATTCTCCTGACGTTCGTGTGGTAGACAAGCTGTCCGCACATATGCAGAATCAAATCAAGGATTTCGTGGAACAGGTTCGCCAGCAGCATGAATCGTCCACTGCTTTGGAAGTTGAAGTCATGGGCACATTTCGTGTAACCGTCAACCGACAGGTCGTTTTAGGGGAGTGGAATCAGCGATACGCCAAAAGACTGCTCGTCTATTTGCTGTTCCACCCTTCCGTCACGCGAGAGCAGCTATGTGACGCCTTGTGGCCGGAAGCGGAACTGTCCAACGCGAAAAACAGGCTTCGCGTCTCGCTCAGCTATTTGAAAAGCATGTTGGACAAGCATGTGGATGACGCTAACCCTCTCCTTGTTGCAGACCGAGAGTACGTCTATTTACGCGGCAATATCAAGTGTGATTTGCTGGATCTGCTGGAAAAACTGCAAACGACCGTAGACGAACCTGATAGGGAGCGGAAAGCGCTGCTTAGTCGGGAAATTCTCGAAAAAACAGCGTACCCGTTCGCCATGGGTATCTTCGACAATTGGCTGCTTGCACATGTTGAGAAGGTGGAACATAAACTGGAGGAACTTGCTCGCTGGACCGCGGAATACTATCGGCAAAATAATGATTTGCGGCAGTCGGAGAGGTATATGAAATTCGTTGAACGATTTATATAAGCTGTATCCGAACAGAAACAAGACAGTAGCCCTCGATTTCACATGTGAAATCGGGGGTTTTTCGTTGTGCGATGCTCGCTCTCCCAGATTAATGATAGCGTAACGGTCGGTTTGATAGAATGTTTGGAGCTTACTGGTGATTAACCCGCTAGTAAGGCTGTGAATTAGGTTTCAGATATTCTTTTTCGAATAGATTAGGAGATTGTTACGGTATAGGGGAGATGGGTTAGATGATGCAAAGGATAAAGCACAATCGGAACAAAGGTGTATATGGTATATTTTTGAAAAGCATTCTGGTAATTGCGATAATCGTGCAGTTGTTTGGCTTTACGGGCAATCAATCGGCGCAAGCGGGGAGTATGTGGTCGAGCCTGGGTACGGGACTTAGCGGCTCATATGTACGCTCGATTGCAGTATCAGGTACAGACGTATATGCAGTTGGGAATTTCACCACAGCGGGCGGTAATCCGGCAACTAATATAGCGAAATGGAACGGAAGTCAGTGGTCCAACCTTGGTACCGGCCTTAATAGCTATGTCTTTGCGGTAGCTGCATCGGGATCTGATGTATATGCAGGTGGAATTTTTAGCACAGCGGGCGGCAACTCGGCAAATAGTATAGCGAAGTGGAACGGGAACAGTTGGTCGAGTCTCGGTACGGGTACTAACGGTACTGTATATG
Organism: Paenibacillus allorhizoplanae; assembly: GCF_927798215.1. Lineage (NCBI taxonomy): Bacteria > Bacillati > Bacillota > Bacilli > Caryophanales > Paenibacillaceae > Paenibacillus > Paenibacillus allorhizoplanae. The sequence goes on along the minus strand of NZ_CAKMMW010000003.1, from coordinate 1,668 downwards.
CGATAGCAGTGTCGGGAACGGATGTATATGTAGCTGGGAGTTTCACTACATTTGGCGGTATTACTGTAAATAGTATAGCGAAATGGAACGGGACTAGCTGGTCGAGCTTGGGCACGGGCTTTCTCAATGCTGTGTATGCGCTAGCGGTGTCAGGTACGGATGTTTACGCAGCCGGTAGTTTCAGTACAGCGGGCGGCACGCCGGCAGCTCGTATAGCGAAATGGAACGGGAACAGTTGGTCTAATCTTGGCACAGGCCTGAACGGTGATGTGTATGCGATAGCTGTATCGGGCAGCAACGTATACGCAGGCGGCATTTTCAGCATGGCGGGCGGCACTTCGGCTAATCGTATAGCGAAATGGGATGGAAGCAGTTGGTCTGGCCTTGGCTCGGGTTTTGACAACACAGTTAGTGCAATAACCGTATCGGGAAACACCGTATATGCAGGTGGAGGATTCACCACAGCAGGTGGCAGTTCGGCAAATCGCATCGCGAAATGGGATGGCAGCAGCTGGTCGAGCCTGGGTGCGGGTTTTAACAACAATGTTAATGCAATAACCGTATCGGGAAGCTCCTTATATGTTGGCGGAGCTTTCACTACAGCAGGCGGCAACTCGGCTAACCTTATAGCAAAATGGGGTGATGCTGCTACGATCACTTTTAACAGCAATGGAGGTTCGCCCGTGAGCAGCCAGAGTGTGGTTTACGGAGATATAGCAACCGAACCGACGCTTCCGCCAACGAAGGCCGGATATACGTTTGCGGGCTGGTACAGCGACAGCGGATTGGACACAGCATACAATTTTGCATCACCCGTTAATGCGGATTTGACGCTTCATGCGAAGTGGACGATCATAACAGCAACACCTGTGATAACTGGCACGGTACGTACAGGAGATACGAGCGTAACGGGTACGGCAGCCGCCGAAGCGAGTATCATTCTTAGCGTGAACGGAATACCGGCGACGCCGACAACCGCAACAGGCGGTAACTGGATTGTTCCCGGTCTGACACTGGCCTCAGGCGATACGATCAGCGTAACCGCTCAGTCAGCAGGAGAGACCGTAAGTGCAGCAGCAACAACAACTGTAGCGCCTGCGGCTACAAACATCAGTGCATTTGATGCCATTGGAGATATTTCGGCAGGGACGGCGGGAGCAGCAACTTATGCAAATGCAGGTGAAGTGACAACAGTATTGTTAGCGAGTCATGCGAGTGTAACGGCTGATGGCGGGACGATCACGGTGCCGGTAACGGGATGGGTGGATACGGACAGTTATAACCCGGCAGTAGCGGGTAGCTATACATTTACGGCAACGTTAGGAAGTTTGCCGGCAAATACAACGAATACGGACAACTTAACGGCGACGGTAGAAGTTGTCGTAGCGCCAGTGATTACAAACATCAGAGCATTTGATGCTATTGGGAGTATTTCGGCAGGGACGGCGGGAGCAGCAAGTTATGCAAATGCTGGTGAAGTATCGGCAGCGTTATTAACAAGTCATGCGACTGTAACGGCAGACGGCGGCACGATCACGGTGCCAGTAACAGGTTGGGAAGATACGGACAGCTACAACGCATCTGTAGCAGGTAGCTATACCTTTACGGCAACATTAGGAAGTTTGCCGGCCAACACAACCAATACAGATAATTTAACAGCGACAGTGG